>JBFXDK010000065.1:0-30857 GCA_050181195.1 Acetobacteraceae bacterium
GCTACGGGTATTTCGTGACGTGCCAGTCGGTGGTGAAGGATGCCGACGGCCGCGTGGTGGAACTGCGCTGCACCTATGACCCTGCCTCCCGCGGGGGCAATGCGCCGGACGGGCGGAAGGTGCAGGCGACCCTGCATTGGGTGTCGGCGGCGGATGCGGTGCCGGCCGAGGTGCGGCTGTACAACCCGTTGTTTGGGCGCCCCGATCCCGGGGCGGATGGCGAGGTGATGGCGGATCTGAACCCGGCCTCGCTGGAGGTGCTGACCGGCTGCCTGGTGGAGCCGGCGCTGGCCGAAGCGGCGCCGGCCGAGGCCGTGCAGTTCGAACGCCTGGGCTATTTCTGCGCCGACCAAGACGGCACCGTGGAACGGCCGGTGTTCAACCGCACCGTCGGGCTGCGCGATACCTGGGCGAAGGTGGCGGCCGGCGGGAAGGGGTGAGAGGCGGGGCGTCCGCCGTCCCGGACCAACCGTCATCGGCGCCGGATGCCTGTGCCTGACATCCGTTGTGCTCTTCTCTGCGTCTTCAGTACCCCATCAATGCCGCATAGCGGTCGCGGTGGAAGGCGGCGTCGCCGAACGTCATCTGCGCAACCCGGGCGCGCTTCATGAAGAAGCCGATCTCGTGCTCATCGGTCATGCCGATGCCGCCATGCATCTGCACGCCCTCGTTGCCACATAAGTACAAGGTGTCGTTCGCCTTGGCCTTCGCCAGGCTGCACAGCGCGGCCGCGTCGTTCGCGCGGTCATCCAGCGCCGAACAGGCGGCGGTGACTGCGGACCGGGTGACCTCCACCTCGCAGAACATCTGCGCCGCGCGGTGCTTCAGCGCCTGAAAGCTGCCGATGGCGACGCCGAACTGCCGGCGGTCCTTCAGGTATTGCACGGTGCGCTCGAACGCTTCCGACGCGGATCCCAGCATCTCGGCGGCCAGAGCGGCCCGGGCGCGGTCCAGCACCGGATCCAGCAGATCGGCCCCGCTGCCCACCGTGCCCAGGACGGCATCGGCCGGGACCTGCACATTCTCCAGCGTCACCAGCGCGGCATTGCGGCTGTCGACCATGATGGTGCGGGTGCGCGTGACACCGGGCGCGTCGGCGGGGACCAGGAACAGCGTGATCCCCTGGCGGTCATCGCGCTCGCCCGACGTGCGCGCCACCACGATCAATACATCCGCAACGTGCCCGTCCAGTACGAAGCATTTCCGTCCGTTCAGCACATGCCCGCCGGTGATGGCGGTGGCCGTGGTGGCGATGCGGGCGGGCGCGTGGCGAGAGGTTTCCTCCAGCGCCAGGGCGAAGATCCGCTCCCCGCCCACCAGCGCGGGCAGGTGGTCCGCTTTCTGGTCCTCGGTCCCGCCCAGGTCGATCAGGCTGGCGCCGATCAGCGCGGTCGAGAGCAGCGGGGTCGCGGCCAGCGTGCGGCCCGCGGCCTCCATCACCTGCGCCAAGCCCATCAGGCCGAAGCCGGTGCCGCCATGGTCTTCAGACACCAGGAACCCGGTCCAGCCGAGTTCCGCCATCTGCTGCCAGAGCGGACGGGAGAAGCCCACGGGGTCGTTGTCGTCCCGCAGCTTGCGCAGGGCGGTGACCGGGCTCTTCTCGCGGAAGAATTCCAGCGCGGTATCCCGCACCATATGGGCTTCGGAAGAGAGGATAAGGGGCATATGCGTCTGTCCTGCTGATCGTATGGCCTGGGGCTAGTCCGGCAGGGCCAGAACGCGCTTGGCGATGATGTTCAACTGGATCTCCGATGTCCCGCCCTCGATCGAGTTCGCTTTCGAGCGCAACCACTCGCGCGTGATGCGGATCTCGTCATCGGTGAAACCGTCGCCTTCCCAGCCCAGCGCCTGGAAGCCCTCGGCCGCGATCAGCATCTCGTAGCGGGTCTTGTTCAGTTCCGTCGCGTAGTATTTGAACATCGCCGACATCGGGCCGGGGGGCGCGCCGGCTTCCGCTTCCTCGGCTGCCCGCCGCCGCGTGAGCTGGAACGCGTGCGCGTCCATGGAATACTTGGCGATACTGTCGCGCAGTGCGGGGTCGGCGATGCGGCCGTTCTCCTCCCCGGCGTATTTCTTCGCCACTGCTTCCGGCGGGACTTCGAACTTCGCGGCCTGGCGGGCACCGATGCCGCCGATGCCCTTGCGTTCGTGTTCCAGCAGGCGCTTGGCGATGGTCCAGCCCTTGTTGAGCTGTCCAACCAGGTTGTCCTTGGGCACCTGGACATTCTCGAAGAACGTTTCGCAGAACACGGATTTGCCGCTGATCAGCCGGATCGGGCGCGGGCGGACGCCGGGATCATCCATGTCGATCAGCAGGAAGCTGATGCCTTCGTGCTTCTTCACCGTGGGATCGGTGCGCACCAGGCAGAAGATCCAGTCCGACAGATGCGCGTTCGACGTCCAGATCTTGTGGCCGTTGACCAGGAAGTGCTCGCCCTGCAGCACGGCGCGGGTGGAGAGGCTGGCGAGGTCGGAGCCCGAGCCGGGTTCGCTGTAGCCCTGGCACCAGCGGATTTCGCCTGACACGATCTTGGGGATGTGCGTCTGGCGCTGTTCTTCCGTGCCGTATTCCAGCAGCGTCGGGCCGAGCATCGAGAGGCCCATGCCGCGAAGGGGGACGCGGCAGCCGAGGGCCTGCATTTCCTCCTCCAAGATGATGGCCTCTTCGTTGGACAGGCCGCCGCCGCCGTATTTTTTCGGCCAGGTGGGGGCGGTCCAGCCTTTTTCCGCCATGCGGTCCAGCCAGATCTTCTGTTCTGGGCGCACCCATTGGGCGCGTTTGCCGCCGGCGACCTGTTCCTCCTCGGGCATCCAGGTGCGCATGGCGGGCGGGCAGTTTTCTTCCAGCCAGGCGCGGGTTTCGGCGCGGAAGTCGGCGAGGTCGGTCATCGGGGCGCTCCCTCGGGTGGTTGGCCGGAGTGTCCCGGAATGCGGGGACCGGTCAAGGGGTGGATTCCGGCGGGACGGGTGCGTCCGGGGGAGGGGGGTAGATGTCGGCGAGGTCGATGGTGATGCCAGGCGGGTCGAGGGTGATGGGGCCGAGATGCATGATGCGGGCGCTGATGTCGCTGCCAGCGCGCGTGTAGTGGATGACCTCTCGCTTGCGGGTCTGCACAATCAGATAGTGATGGATGGACGGAACCCGAAAGTAGTCGGCAAGTTTCGCGTTGCTGTCGATGGACTGCGTGGACGGTGACAGGACTTCCACCACCATCACGGGATTCGAGGCGGCCATCGCATCAGACGGCAGCCGGGGGCCGCAGTTCACCACCGCATCGGGTTCGTAGTCCGTGTCGTCGTCAATCTCGACGGTGATGCCGTCGGGCAGTGCTTCGCAGTCCAGACCGGCGCGCTGAATGGCTCTATCGAGAGCAGCCCAGACGCGGGCTTTTATCCGGGCATGTTCAACTCGCTCCGGCGACATCGCGATCGGTTCACCATTGAGCCGTTCATACCGAGCTGTCTGGCTTTCGGCCCAGTCAACAAATTCCTGGCGTGTGAGGCGTTGCGGCATGGGAAGCTCCTGGCCGTGTCGTCTGCCCGGGAAAATGGGGCTGTTGATCACCGGTAAGCAATATATGCGAGCTTGGTGCCCGAATCTGGATTGGGGTGCCGGGTTCGGCGTGCGGGTTCGCGTGAGGGTGCCGCGCGTGTGGGACGGGTGTGCGGTTGTGGCGGGGGGGGCGGGTGGTCTGGGCGGAGGGTTGAAGCGGCTTGGACGGGGCATTTTCGCACACGCATGTGCGAAAACTGGGTTTTCCGGTGGAGGACGCGGGGTGTGGGCCGGGTACGGCGGGCCGGACCGGACTCTCGCGGGCTGGGGAGGGGGACGGAAAAGGCGCTGACCATCGGAGCAGGTCCGTGAAATTGTTCTCTTTTTGTCCTAGGTTTCGGGGGTGGGAGAGGCAAGGGGAAACGGTCATCCGGCGGCCTGGAGAGGGGCGATGGCGCATGGTCGGGCGGTCGGGATCGGGGTTTGCCTGGATGTTGGGCAGGGCTGGCGCGATTTTCATCCGGCGCCTGAGCGGAATGATTTCCCCGCGCCGCTGATTTCACGCGCCATGGCAGCATCGACGTGGACCCTATTGGTCTGCCTGGGAGATGCGGGATTTCGTGCTTTCGGCGGGTTCCGGGTTGCGCGGAGCGAGATCGTTGCAGAATCGTGTGGGACATGCGGGTATTCATTACGTTTCCATGTATATCTCCGGGGGTATCGTTGCAATTCCGTGCGTGATGTTTCGGTGTGCAGACGGTTTGCGGCCCCGGAAAATTGCCGCCCACATAGGCAAGGCGGCGTAGGGGCGGGGGTGGACAGCGGGGATTCGCCCGCGCCGGAGAGGTACATTGAACGCGCGTACCGAGGCGGTTCACGTGTCCCAGGCGGATTTGGGGCATGCTGCTGGCGCCGCCGGCGGGAGGGACGGGCGCGGTTCGTCCGCCTCGGGCCACTGCGTGGGGGAGGGCTGTCCCCGTGAGCGTCACGGCGCATGCCGCTGGAGTACGGGCCGGCCGCGGCAGCTCGTGGGATGGGTGCGTGACTGGACCGCTCGAATGCCCGAGACGGACGCGTGCATTGGCCGGGCCGCGGCGCCGACCGCGGTGCATAACCTCGACGGCGCAGTGACGTGGATGGGCCGGGGGAAGCGGCTACGGGGGCGGGGGGCGTGGCGGCGGAGTGGGTTTCGCCCGGTCTGTAGCGGCGAAGCGGCGCAGGCGGGCTTTGTCGTCGTCGGAAAGCCCCTTGGCGCCTTCGCAGGTGTCCGACAGGAAGTCGCGGGCGAGATCCGCGGGATGCGGGCTGTCGTCTGAGAAGGGATTTGCGCCGGCAAGCAATCGCGCGACCAGGGCCGAGACGACGTGTGGTGCACCCTCGGGCGCGCAAGCGGCCGCTAGCCAGTGCTTTGCCATTTCGGCCTCGTGGTCCGCCCAGGCCGCGCGCAGCGTGTTTCGGCTGCTCCACCATGTGGCCAGCATCTCATCCCTAGCAAGCTGTTTATCGGGGGATGGGTCGAGCCGTTCATCAATCGTCCGCAGCACCGAGTCCCTGCGCCGTTCTTCGGGTATCGCGGCTGCGACGGCTGCCCGGAGCTTCTGAAAGGATTCCGTCGTGAAGTCACAAGTGTAATTGCTTGCCCGATCGCCGCAGGCTTCAGAACGGTGGGGGCGAACCGCGTCGATCCACGAATTCCGTGTGTCGGACGTCAGCGCGTCGGCTCGCCATGCGAAAACGGAGCGTAGCGAGGCACCCTGGAGTTGGGCGCTGTTGAGCGAGGCGCCCTGGAGTTGGGCTTCGTTGAGCGAGGCGCCCTGGAGTTGCGCGATGTTGAGCCAAGCGCCCTGGAGTTGGGCGCCGTCAAGCGAGGCGCCCTGGAGTTGGGCGTTGTAGAGCGAGGCGCCCTGGAGTTGGGTGCAGATCGGATCGCGACCTCCCCCGTCCCAATCCGTGCAGGTCAAGCGTGCCTGCCGCAGATCAACCCCTTCCAGCAGCGCCCCTTTCATTGAGGCCCCGGTGAAATCCGCCTTCCGCAGGACCGCCCCGGACAGCACCGCGGCATCCAGGTTGCGTTCCCGCAGTGAGACGGTTTCGGGCAGGAAGGCGATCTTGTCCTCGCTGTCCAGTTTCAGATGCGTGACGACGTTCAGGCCCGGCAGCACCAGCCGGTTGGACCACACGCTCTCCGGGACGCGCGATGCGGGGTTCACCTCGCCGGCGATCAGCGCCGCGCGGACCCCACCGAAGGGCGAGGGCGCCGGCGACTCCGCCAACTCCGCCCAGCGCGGATCAATCCGCTCCCCGGGGAACCGGGCGAACAACGGCAGGCGCCCCGACATCCACGCCGACATCTGCTCGGACGACTTCCACCACAGCGTATCGATCGGCTCGCCAGGGAAGGTCGCGAAGACCAGCATCATCAGACCCGCCACGCCGGTCGGGCCCCACATCGCGCCGGCCGTCAGCACACGCTCCGCCACCGCCATCGGCCGATTGCCGCCGTCCGGCGTGTCCGTGCGCCCGTCCAACAGGGCAATCCGGCGCCAGAACAGCCACATCAGCCCCAGGTCGATCCCCACGGCGATCCGCTGCCACCATGTGATCCCCTGGTGGTGGTATGGCAGGAACTGCAGTTCGAAGAACATCAGCAGCAAGACCGGCCCGACCACCAGGCTGATCAGGGCAATCAGCCACAGGCAGAAGCCCATGAACCCGTTCCGGATCTCCCCCGGCCCGGCCAGGTACTGCACGAAGATGTTGCTCGGCAGTTGCCGCCGCAGGTCGGTGCGCACACCGGCATCCTCGATCTGCTCCCGCAGCGCCACATCAAACGCCCGCACCTTCCCGGACAGCATCGCGAAGTGCAGCAGCACATAGGCATGCACGATCAGGAACAGCGCCGGCCCCAGGATGAAGAAGCCCTTCAGCGGCAGATCGACGCCCAGGAAAGGCAGCCGCACCGGACTTTCGAAGAACAGGTCCCGATGCGTCACCGCCCCCGCGGCCACCAGCAAATAGAACAGTGCGAACAGATAGCTGACCCACAGCCCCGCCCCGACGCTCGCGGCGTCCACGACGGCGCTGCGCAACGCCTTCAGATCGGCGGCGTCAGCAACGATCGCCGGCACCGGCTTTGCCGCAGGTGCGACCGGGTCAGACCGGACCACCCCGTCCCAGCCGTCCGGCCGTTCCCCCGTCTGCGTGTCCCCGCGCTCCGACATCACGCCATGTCAGCGCAGCCATGAAACGATGTCCAGAACCAGCCTTGGCCCGGCCCCAGCCGAACCAGGACCGGCGGCAGCGCCCTCAGTTGAACAGCGTATGGGACAGCAGCGGCTCACTCGCCACCGCGGCGACGCAGCGGCGCACGGACATGGCGGCCTTCGCATGCCAGTCCATCCAGGCCGGGTGCGGCGGCTGGTCGCGCCAGATCGTCTCCACCAGGATCGGACCGCGCCAGACCACGACCCGGGTCTCGTAACGCAACAGTCTCCGCGCGGACTCCACAGCCTCATGGTCCGAATCCGCGGTCAGGCTCGCCTTCAGGGTGTAGTTTCCAGTCGGGCTGACAGTATAGGCTTGGTAATGAGACAACGGTCCGGCTCCCCGATCCACGACCATCCGGACGACGATCTGTCCGTCCGAAAACTAAAACATGGCGAACCGCCGGCCGCATCCCACGACGCGGTGATCAAGCATCTCGACTGTTCAAGAAATCGCTGGCTGCTTGACAAACGCCAAGCCAAGCGAAAGGAATACTGGAATACCGCCCCCGTTTTACCGGAACCGCGCCGCCGAGAACGGCGCCAGCTTCACCGACGGCGCCCGCCCGCCAATGATCTCCGCCACCACCTTCCCGGTCATGGCCCCGGCGGTCAGCCCGACATGCCCGTGGCCGAAGGCATGCACCACATCCGCGCAGCCGCTCGCCGGCCCCAGGCACGGCAGCCCGTCCGGAGTGGATGGCCGGTGCCCCATCCACAGCTTCACCCGCTCGGGCGGCAGGTCGGCGGGCAGACCGGGATAGGCGGTGCGGGCAAATTTCAGCAGCACCTCGGCGCGTTGCCAGTTCGGCGCCGCCTCCAGCCCCGCGAGTTCCACCTGTCCGCCGATCCGCAACCCCGCCGGCGTCATGGCAAACGCCATCTTCCCATCGCTCGGCATCATCGGATAGCGCGGGGCGATGCCGGGATCGGTGATCACGGCGTGGTAGCCGCGCTCGGTTTCCAGCGGCACGTCATCGCCCGCCGCCGCAGCCAGGGTGCGGGACCGTGCGCCGGCCGCGATCACCGCCCGGTCGCAGGCGATCTCCCCCGTATCGGTGATCACCGCGCGCAGCCGACCCGCCTCGATGCGGAATCCGGTGGCGTGCGCCCGCCGGTGCGCCGCGCCCATGTCGACGGCATGGCGCGCCAGCGCGGCGACATACAGGCCGGGGTCGCGGCACTGCCCGTTCTCCTCGACCAGGATCGCGAACCTGTATCGCCGGTCCAGCGCCGGTTCGCGCTGGCGCAACTCGTCCTCATCCAGTTCCAGCCAGCGCGTGCCGGTTTCGCGGCGCAGGCGCCACGACAGGCCCTCGGCCTGGAACGCGGCGCGATCGGGAAAGGCGAACAGCACACCCTGCCGCGTGATCAGGTCGGCGACGCCCGCTTCCTCGGCCAGGCGCCGGTGATGCGCCGGCGCATCCGCCAGCAGCGGTGCCAGGGCGTGCGCGGTGGCGGCGACCTTCGCCTCGGTCGCGCCGGCGGCGATGAAGCGGCGCAGCCAGGGCAGCAGCTTCGGCAGATAGCGCCAGCGGATCGCCAGCGGTCCCAGCGGATCGGCCAGATAGCCCGGCACCTTCTTCCAGATCCCGGGCGAGGACATCGGAATGACCGAGCTCGGGTTCAGCAGCGTGCCGTTGCCGTAGCTCGCCGCCTGCTCACCGCCCGGCGCGCCCGGCTCGACGATCGTCACCTGGTGCCCGTCGCGCAGCAGCTCGATGGCCGAGGCGGCGCCGACGATCCCGGCGCCGATGATCACGACATGTGTGGTCATGGCAGTGCATACATCCCGCGAATCACCCGCTCCACCCTCCTGGCCCGCGCGCCCCTGCTCCCGGAACAGACCGGAGCCGGACGTGGCGGCGGCGCAGAGGGCGGGACCGAAACAGTTCAGATGTGCCAGCCTATGCCCCCGGCCTGGAAAGTCCAGGCGCAACCAGATGCGTCGTGCTCGCCTCAGACCGGCGGCGCGGAGGGCGCGAGCTCGCTGGACAGGAAGGCGATCAGCGCGCGCACCTTGGGCGAGGCGGCCCGATGCGCCGGGCACACCACGTCCAGCGTCGCACGCGGGGGGTGAAACTCGGACAGCAGCGGCACCAGGCGGCCGTTCGCGATGTCCTCCTCCACCAGGAAAGCCGGGGCCAGCAGGATGCCGGCGCCGGCGCGCGCGGCACTGCGCCGCAGCAGGCCGTTGTCGGTCTTCAGGTGACCGGTCACCGAAACCTCCACCGGTCCGTGCGGACCGGCGAAGCGCCAGATATCGCCGGGATGGCGCGTGTCCGTCAGGCAGGTGTGGCGCGCCAGGTCCGATGGCATGGACGGCGTGCCGTGCTGCGCCAAATAGCTCGGGGCGGCACAGACCAGGAAGCCGACCGGCGCCAGCGACTGCGCCACCAGCCCGGCATGGGTCTCCGGCTCGTCGCCCTCATGCCCGATGCGGATGGCAAGGTCGTAGCCTTCCTCGATCACATCGACGGGACGGTCGCTCAGGATCACGCTCAGCGACAGGTCGGTGTTCTGCTGCATGAAGCCGACGACCAGCGCGCCCAGGCGCGTGCTGCCGAAGGCGACCGGCGCGCTGATCCGCAGGTTGCCGCGCAGGCGCGCGTCGGGTGTGCCCACCTGCCTCGCGGCCTCCATGTCCTCCAGGATGCGGATGCATTGGGCGTAGAAATTCTCGCCGGTCTCGGTCAGGCTGACGCGACGCGTGGTGCGGTGCAGCAGGCGCGCGCCGATCCACGTCTCCAGCATCTGAACATGCTTGCTGGCCGTGGCCTGGGACATGCCCAGGTCCCGCGCGGCCGCCGAGAAGCTTCGCGTCGCCACGACGCGGGCAAACACCGTCATACTGGTCAGCCGGTCCATCAGAACCCTTCCCCGCGGCCCACGGCGCACTCATTGAATCAAGTGCGCGATCAGTCCTGTCCAAGCAGGAGAGAACAGGGACGCCGGTCGTGACAAACCCAAATCGTGTGTGGTCGCGATTTTTCTCGCGCCTGTCGCAAATAGACGGCAGTAAACCCATACAATTGTTGATTTTCGTCAGATCAGCGGCGGGCGGGGATCACCCCGCGGTGGTCGGCAGGCGCATCCAGCCAGGCACGCGCGGCGTCAGCACCGCGTCGCCGCAGGACAGGTGTGCCTCCAAGGCGTCCAGCCGCAGCACCGCAAGGCCCCGCTGGTCCCGGCCGGATCGCATCGTTCCCACCTCGGCGCCCTCGCGCAGCACCGGCGTGCCGGGGGCGGGCAGGGCGCCGTCGATGTCCACCGGCACCAGCCGGCGCTTCACCAGCCCGCGATACTTCGTCCGCGCCGTCAATTCCTGGCCCATGTAGCAGCCCTTGGACCAGGACACGCCGTTCAACTCGTCGAACCCGGCTTCCAGCAGCACGGTCTTCTCGGACTCCAGGTCGCGTGATCCCTCGGGCAGGCCCAGCGCCAGGCGATGCCGGTCCCAATCGGCCTCGAACGCCGTGGTCGGCAGCGCGCCATCCGAGATCACGCGCCATCCGGCCTCGGGCAGGCGCGGATCGGCGGCGATGATCGCGTCGAGCGCCGGTTCGCCGTCCCAGGCGACATGCACGTGCAGCGCGTCGATCGTGCCCAGTGTCACTTTCGAGCGCAGGCGGAAGCGGGAGAGACGCTGCAACAGCAGGGGCTGGTGCGCACGCTCGCAATCCAGCAGCAGCCGGTCTTCATCGGCGAAAACGAAGAAGTCCGACAGCCACTTCCCCTGCGGCGTCAGCAGCGCCGCCCACACCGTGCGCCCGGGTGCGACCTGCTCCACATCATTGGAAACAAGTCCCTGGAGGAAGGTGACCCGATCCTCCCCCTCCACAAAGATCACGCCCCGTCCGGGCAAGGTCGCCAAACGTGTCATATACGGAAGGTAGGGTTTGCGCGGGCGGCCGCAAGAAGTGCTATGGCGCTGTTCGCATGGGTCCCGCATTCAAGACATGAGAATCGCACAGGTCATGGCCGGCGCGCCCGCCGGCGGGGCAGAGCTGTTCTACGAACGCCTGACCGCCGCGCTGCATCGCGCGGGGGAGGAGGTGCTGCCGGTCATCCGCCGTGATCCCGCACGCGCCAGCCGGCTGCGGGCCGAGGGGGTGTCGCCGGTCGAGCTGCGGTTCGGCGGGCCGCTGGACCTGATGACCCGGACGCGCCTTGCGTCAGCGCTGCGGCAATTCGCGCCCAAGGTCACGGTGGCCTGGATGAACCGGGCCGCGCGGTTCACCCCGGCGGGCGACTGGGTGCTGGTCGGCCGCCAGGGCGGTTTCTACGACGTCGGCTATTATCGGCTGTGCGATCACCTTGTCGGCAACACGCGGGGCATCGTCGACTGGATCGTCAGCCAGGGCTGGCCCGCCCGCCGAGCGCACTACCTGCCGAATTTCGTGCCCGACATGGGGGATACGCCGCCCGCGGCGCTCGATGTCCCCGCCGGCGCGCCCGTGCTGCTCGCCCTTGGCCGGCTGCATCGCAACAAGGCGTTCGACGTGCTGATCCGCGCCTTGCCCGCTCTGCCGGCGGTGCATGCCGTCATCGCGGGGGAAGGCCCGGAACGCGGCGCCCTGTCCGACCTGGCGCGGCGCGAAGGGGTCGCGGACCGCGTGCATGTCCTGGGCTGGCGCGGCGACACCGCGGCGCTGCTCGCCGCCTGCGACGTCTTCATCTGCCCCTCCCGCCACGAACCCCTCGGCAACGTCGTCATCGAGGCGTGGTCCGCCCGCCGCCCCGTGATCGCCGCCGCCGCGCAGGGCCCGGTGGAACTGATCACCGATGGCGCCGACGGGATCCTGGTGGCGAAGGAGGATCCGGGCGCGCTCGCCCAAGCGATCCAGCGCGTGCTGGCCGACCGGCCGCTCGCCCTGGCATTGGCAGAAGCCGGACGGGTTCGCTACGAAACCGCCTTCGCCGAGGCGCCGGTGGTGGCGTGCTGGCGCGACTTCCTCGGCTCCGTGGAGAAAGCCTGATGTGCGGCATCGCCGGCCTGATCCTGTCGTCCGGCGCGCCGCCCCCGGATCCCGCAACGCTGTCGAAGCTGATCCACGCGCTGCGTCACCGCGGTCCGGACGGCAACGGCCACGCGGTGCTGGGCCGCGTCGCCCTGCTGCACAACCGGCTGTCGATCATCGACCTGGTGACCGGGGATCAGCCGTTCTTTGCCGGCGCCGCCACCCTGGTCGCGAACGGCGAGGTCTACAACTACCGCGAACTGCGCGACGCGATGCCCGGCGTGACCTTTGCCACCGCCAGCGACTGCGAGCCGCCGCTGCACCTGTGGCTGCGCGACGGGCCTGACTACGCAAGCCAGCTGCGCGGCATGTACGCGATCGCCATCCATGAACGCGCGCAGCGCTCGGTCACCCTGACCCGCGACCCGTTCGGCATCAAGCCGCTCTACATCGCCCAGGTGGAAGGCGGCCTCGCCTTCGCATCCGAGCCGCAGGCGCTGCTGGATGCCGGGCTGGTGCAACGCGCCGTGCGCCCCGCGGCGCGGGAGGAGCTGCTGCAGCTGCAGTTCACCACCGGATCCGACACGATCTTCGAGGGCATCCAGCGCCTGCTGCCAGGCGAGACGCTGACCGTCGCCGAGGGTCACGTGCTCGACCGCCGCCGCATCTCCTTCATCCCCGAAGGCGGGCCGGAGACGATCGACGAGGACGCCGCGCTTGCCAGGCTCGACCGCGCGCTGATGGAAAGCGTCGACCTGCATCAGCGCAGCGACGTGCCCTATGGCATGTTCCTCTCGGGCGGCATCGATTCCTCCGCGCTGATCGCCCTGATGGCGCGCCTGAACGACCAACCCGTGCTGGCCTTCACCGCTGGCTTCGATGCGCCCGACGCCGCGGACGAACGCGACCATGCCGCGGCGGTCGCCAAGGCGGTGGGCGCGCATCACGAGCCGATCGAGGTGAACGAGGCGATGGTCTGGCAGCACTTGCCGGAGATCGTGGCCGCGATGGACGATCCCGCCGCCGATTACGCGATCATCCCCACCTGGTTCCTGGCGCGCCGTGCCCGGCAGGACGTGAAGGTGGTGCTCAGCGGCGAAGGCGGGGACGAGATCTTCGCCGGCTACAACCGTTACCGTAGCGCCATGCGCCCGTGGTGGCTGGGCGGGCGCACCATGTGGGCGCATGGCAGCTTCGACAAGGTCAACGTCCTGCGTGTCCGCCCGTCCACCTGGCGCGACGGCATCGCCGCGGCCGAGGCGGTGGCCGGCGAGGGCGGGCGGAGCCGCCTGGCCGCCGCGCAGTGGATCGACATGGTGGACTGGCTGCCGCACGACCTGCTGCTGAAACTCGATCGCTGCCTGATGGCGCACGCCGTGGAAGGGCGGACCCCGTTCCTGGACCGCGGCGTGGCCGAGGCGGCGTTCCGCTTGCCCGATGCGCTGAAGCTGCGCGACGGCATGGGCAAGTGGATCCTGCGCAAATGGCTGGAAAAGAACCTGCCGGTGGCGCGTCCGTTCGCGCCGAAGCAGGGCTTTACCGTGCCGGTGGGCGCCTGGATCAAGAAGCAGGGCACGCGCCTCGGCCCGCTGGTGGCGGCGCAGCCCGGCGTGGCCGAGATCGCGCATCCCGACAAGGTGGAGGCGCTGTTCCGCGACATCCGCCGCTGGCGGCACGGCTTTGCGTGCTGGAAACTGCTGTTCTACGCGCTGTGGCACCGGAGGCACATTCTGGGCCTGCCGCCGGCGGGGGACGTGTTCGAGACGCTGGCGGAGCGGTAGGGAACGGCGAGGCTCTGCCTCGCGCTCCGCCAGGGAGGGCCCTGCCCTCCCTGGACCCTCCCGCCAAGGGCGACGGCCCTTGGAACGCGATTCATTTGGTTGGAATGGGGACAGGGGGCCGACGCGGACCTCTCCCGGTCTCAGTCGGCCCCCTGTCCCCATTCCAACGAACGAGTTGGGATCAAAGGGGCTGTGCCCCTTTGCGGAGGTCCAGGAGGCAGCGCCTCCTGGTCGGGGTCCGGGGCGGAAGCCCCGCTCTTCCCTTGCCGCCCGTCCTGCCGTATCCCGCACGCATGCCGAAGCAGATCCGCCTCAACGCCTTTGACATGAACTGCATAGGCCACCAGTCGCCCGGCCTTTGGACCCATCCGCGCGACCGCGCCGACACCTACAATACGCTGGATTACTGGGTGGATCTCGCCCGCACGCTGGAGCGCGGCAAGTTCGACGCGATCTTCCTCGCCGACGTCCTGGGCATCTACGACGTCTACCGGGGCGGGCCGGAGACCGCGCTGGAACACGCCGTGCAGGTGCCGGTGAACGACCCGCTGATGGTCATCCCTGCCATGGCCTATGCGACGCAGCATCTGGGCTTCGGCGTGACCTGCGCCCTGTCCTACGAACACCCGTACCCGTTCGCCCGGCGCATGAGCACGCTCGACCACCTGACCAAGGGCCGCATCGGCTGGAACATCGTCACCGGCTATCTGGAAAGCGCCGCCCGCGGCATGGGCCTGGACCAGCAGGTGGACCATGACGGCCGATATGAGGTCGCCGAGGACTACATGCAGGCGGTCTACAAGCTGTGGGAGGCAAGCTGGGAGGACGGCTCGGTGCTGCGCGACCGCGCCGCCCGCCGCTTCGCCGATGCGTCGAAGATCCACCGCGTGCGCCATGAGGGACCGCATGTCCGGCTGGATGCGATCCATCTGTGCGAACCGTCGCCGCAGCGCACGCCCGTGCTGTACCAGGCCGGCGCGTCCACCCGCGGCCGGCAGTTCGCCGCCGATCACGCGGAATGCGTGTTCATCAACGGCCCGTCGAAGAAGATCATCGGCGGCATCGCCTCCGACCTGCGCCGGCGCGCGGCGGCGGCGGGGCGCGATCCGGCGGACCTGGTGATCTTCACCATGATGACCGTGATCACCGGCCGCACGCGCCAGGAAGCCGAGGACAAGTATCGCGATTACCTCGGTTACGTCAGCGAGGAGGCGGCTTTGGCGCTGATGTCCGGCTGGACCGGTCTCGATTTCGCGTCCCTGCCGCCGGATGAGCCGGTGCGGTTTACCCAGCGCAATGCCATGACCTCGGCGCTGGAGGCGTTCACGACGGCGGATCCGGACCGCACCTGGACGGTGCGGGAGATCGCGCGCCACGCCGCGATCGGCGGGCGCGGGCCGGTGATCGTCGGCTCGTACACCGACGTCGCCGACGCGTTCCAGGACTGGGTGGACGAGACGGGGATCGACGGGTTCAACCTGGCCTATGCGCTGACGCCGGAAACCTTCACCGACATCGTCGATCTCGTGATTCCCGAGTTGCAGGCACGCGGGGTCTACAAGCGCGACTACGCACCGGGGACGCTCAGGGAGAAACTCTACGGCGCGGGACGCGCGCGCCTGCCGGCCACGCACCCGGCGGCGCGCGTGCGGCGCTGACACAACCAAGGAGGCAGCATGAACGCCGAGGAACTCCGCGCCAGACAGGCGCCGCTGAAGCAACTGTACCGGGAGAACCCCGAGGCGGCCTGCATCCCGGCGCGTGCCGAGGGCATCCTGGACCCGCATGACGATATCGCCTGCACCGTCCGCTCCTGGCACGGTGAGGTGACGGCCGGCCTGCACAAGGCGGGCGGCGGCTCGGGTGAGCTCGCCTGTTCGGCCGACATGCTGCTGGAAGCGATGGTCGCCTGCGCCGGCGTCACCTTCCGCGCGGTTGCCACCGCCATGGGTGTGACCATCCGCAGCGGCCGCATCATCGCCGAGGGCAAGTGGGACGCGCGCGGCACGCTCGGGGTCGATCGCAACACCCCGGTCGGTCTGACCGAGATCAGCATGAAGTTCGACATCGACTGCGATGCCGACCCGGCGAAGCTGGAGCGGATGATCCAGACCACGGAGCGCTACTGCGTGATCCTGCAGACGCTGAAGACCCCGCCGAAGCTCTCGGTTTCGATCGGCGCGTGATACGTCCTGGGCATCGGGCGAGCGCTCTCTTGCGGCGCGGCCCGGTCAACGGTTATGGGATGCCATGCGCGTGAACAGAAACCGACATGTTCCCTGGTCCCTGCTTCTGGCCGTCGGCCTGGCCACGACCACGGCCGGATGCGGATCCAGCAATCTCTCCCGCACCTTCGGCCTGACCCGGGATGCGCCCGACGAGTTCACCGTGACGACGCAGGCGCCGCTGTCGATGCCGCCGGACTTCAACCTGCGCCCGCCCCGTCCCGGCGTGCCGCGTCCGCAGCAGACGTCCGAAAGCCGGCAGGCCGAGGAAGCGCTGGTGCCGCAGATGGCTCTGACGGGCCCGGTCCAGGGGCCGGCCACGGCGGGTCAGGCGGCACTGGTGCAGGCGGCCGGCCCGCCGGCACCGGCGAATATCCGCCGGCAGGTCGACATGGACGCCAAGCTCGCCCAGGCGGACGAGAGCTTCCTCGACAAGGTGCTCTACTGGCGCAAGCCCGAGACGCAGAACGTCATGGTCGACCCGACCAAGGAAAGCCAGCGCCTGCGGCAGAATGCCGCGCTGGGCGAGTCGCCCACGGTGGGCGAGACCGCCACGATCAAGCCGAAGAACCGGGGAATCCTTGGGCCGCTGCTCGACTGGTTCTGACCTCTGCCCGGCATCGGGGGGCGCGGCGGGGCTGAAACCCGCCCATCCCCGGTCCCGAATCCCATTTCCTCAGGCCGAATGACACCTGATACCGCTCGGCCGAACGCCCGGTTGATACAACGGCCTATCGTTCGGCTTTTGCCCGCACGCGTTCGCGGTGCAGGTTGTAGAGGCCCGAGCCGGCGATGATCGCCGCACCCAGCAGTGTCATCCAGGACGGCACCTCGCCGAACACCACGAACCCGGCCACCCCGCCCCACAGCAGCATCGTGTATTCATAGGGCGCCAGCGCCGAGACGGGTGCCAGCCCATAGGCGCGGGTGTAGACGCAATGCGCAAGGCCGCTGGAGATGCCCAGCAGCACCAGAAGGCCCCAGGTCATCGCGTCCAGGTCCGCGACGGGCGGGAACACGCCCAGGATCAGAACCCCCGAGGCCACGTGTGAGAGCATCAGCCAGAAGGCCTGGCACTCCGGCGACTCGGTGACCGACAGTTGCCGCGTCATGATGCGGGTGACCGACATCAGGACGATGCCGAACAGCAGCACCAGCACCATGGGCGTCCACAGGTCGCCGCCAGGCCGCAGCATCACCAGCACGCCGGCGAACCCCACGATGGTCGACACTGCCCGTCGCCAGCGGATCCGCTCGCCCAACATTGGAATGGCCAGCACGGTCATGATCAGCGGCGCGGTGAACCCCACGGCATAGGTGTCGATCAGGCTCATTTCCGTCCAGGCGACGTACCAGCAGATCGACACGGTCGATGACAGCGCGCTGCGCAGCAGCACCAGCTGCCAGCGCACCGGACGGATCCGCCGCCATCCCTCCACCCCTTCCCGGGTGTAGGCGACCGCGGCCACGGTGACGGCGCCGAACACGCCGCGCCACAACATCGCCAGCGCCACCCCGGCGACCGGCAGGACCCATTTCGCCGCGGTGTCCCCCAGGGTCCATATCAGGTAGGCCAGGGCGGCAAAGCCGATGCCGCGGACCGTATCCGCCGCATTGTCGGTCAGGACGGCACGGACGGGACTCGTCCGGATGGACGAGGCTGAACGGCGCATGGCGTGTCCTTGCGGCAGGAATTTGGACTCCGTCCGCCTTGGTATCCCGCCAGAGGAGCGCCGGCCAGTCCGCACCGGTGATCACCATGTTTCGCCTTTTTGCCGACGCACTCCGCCGGCACCATGGCGCGGGGGATATCGACGTCTCATGGATCAGCCCGAGTACGAACTTATGGACGCGGTCGAGGACCGCATGTGGTGGTATCGCGCCCTGCACGCGCGCCTGGTGGATGCGCTTGTCGGGACCAGCGGGCGCGTGGTCGACGTGGGCTGCGGCACGGGTGGCTTTCTGGCCAGGTTGCGCGCGGCGCGACCCGATCTGGATGCGATTGGGGTCGAATGGCACGACGTCGCCGCGCGCCGAGCCTGCCGCAAGGCCGGGGTGCCTGTGGCCCGCGGCAGTGCGAACGAACTGCCCCTGGCGACCGGCAGTTGCGATGCCGCGGTGCTCGCGGACGTGCTGTGCCACGGCGCGGTCGAGCCGGAGCGGGCGCTGGCGGAATTGCGCCGGGTGCTGCGCCCGGGCGGGAAACTGGTGATCAACATGCCCGCCTATGCCTGGATGATGTCGGCGCATGATGTGCGCGTGCACAGTACCCGTCGCCAGACCGCCGGTCAGACGATCGCCATGCTGCAGGACGCCGGCTTCATGGAGGTGCGCGCCCGCTACTGGAACTCCCTGCTGTTCCCCATCATGGTCGTGCATCGTAAGCTGCTGGCCCGGGGCGACGCGGCGTCCGATGTTGCCCCGTTTCCGCCATGGCTGAATGTGATGTTCCATGGCATGACATCCCTGGAACGGTCGCTGCCCTTCGCCCTGCCCATGGGCGGATCGGTCATGGCGATCGCGGAGCGACCATGAACGAGTTGAGACCTGTCGAGGCCATCGACACCATTGCCCTTTCCCGTCCCGGTGAGGAGGGAGTCGGGCTGTCCATCGTCGTGCCGGTCTATCGCGGCGCCGCCACGGTAGGGAAACTGGTGGAGGCGCTGTCGGCGCTGCGGCCCGAGGGCGGGCTGGAAGTGGTCCTGGTCAACGACGGCAGCCCGGACAATTCCGCCGAGGTGTGCCAGGCGCTGCTCGCCACCGCCACCGTGCCGCTGACCTATATCGAGCATGCCCGCAACTATGGTGAGCACAACGCGGTCATGACCGGCCTGCGCCATGCCCGCGGCGCCTATGTCATCACCATGGACGACGACCTGCAGAATCCGCCCGAGGAGGTCGTGCGCCTGTACGATCATGCACGCCTGGGCGGCTGGGACGTCGTTTACACGTATTACGCGGTGAAGCAGCACGAGGGCTGGCGCAACCTGGGCAGCTACTTCGCCAACCGGGTCGCCGACCAGCTGCTGGACAAGCCGAAAGGGCTGTACCTGTCATCCTTCCGCTGCATGTCGGCGCTCGTTGTCCGTTCGGTCACCCGCTACCAGGGGCCGTATCCCTATGTCGACGGGCTGGTCATGCAGGTGACGCAGCGCATCGACAGCATCCAGGTCAGGCACCTGCCGCGCATGGAGGGCCGGTCCAACTACACGGTGCGCCGGCTGGTGCGGCTGTGGCTGAACCTGGCCACCAGCTTTTCGCTGGCGCCGCTCCGCCTTGCCGTGTTCGCCGGCGCGGTGATGGGGCTTGCGGGAGCGATCGGCGCGATCCTGACCATCATTGAGGCGCTGATGCGGCGGGACACGCCATCCGGCTGGGCTTCCATCATGGTGGTCGTTCTGCTGGTCGGTGGCGTGCAGTCGATGATCCTGGGAATCCTGGGCGAATATGTCGGCCGCACCTTCCTCTCGGCCAACGGCAAGCCGCAGGGTACGGTGCGTGGAATCGAGACCAATCATGCGTCGGTGCGGGCCGGCCAGTGAGCCTCTACTGGGGCGCGCTGGTGCTTGCGATCAGTACCAGCATGGTTGGCCAGACGCTGTTGAAGGCCGGCGCCGGCGCGCCGGATTTCGTCGCGCAGCTGCTTGATGCGCGGACACTGGTCGGCTTCGTCCTCTATGGTGGTGCGGCGGTGCTGTACATCGTCGCGCTGCGCCGCATTCCCATGTCGGTGGCACTTCCGTGCACCGCGATTTCCTACGTCGCCGCCGCTCTGATCGGCCATTTCGCCTTCCAGGAAGCCCTCAACCCCAGCAAGCTCGGCGCCCTCGGGCTGATCTGCGCCGGGGTGGTGCTGCTGGCGTTCGCCTGACATCAGCCGCCTGACGCATTGAACCACGCGATGCAGGGCGATCGGCTGGTATCATCTTGATTTGCGCGCAGCCGCCGCGCCGGCCCTGGCATGGTGGATCTGATGTGGAACTTTTCCCGGATCCGCTCCAGGTCTTTCAGACCATCGCGCAACGTCACGATCTGCCGAACCGTCACCATCCGGATCGCGACAGGCGCCAGGCGCGTCAGTTGAAGAACCGCGCCGGCCGGAAGGACGCGAGTTCCGGACGTTCAACATTGTTGACGATCTCATCGGCGACCGCGATGCCGATGAACGCCGACATCGTCACCGCACTGTGGCTGATGGCGAGGTAGTAGCCGGACACGCGCGGCACCGTGCCGATGGCCGACAGCCGGTCGCCAGGAATCGGGCGGATCGCGAGCCGGACGGCCTCGGCTTCGACCGGGCCGATCGAGGGCAGCAGCCGGCGCGCGCGGGCCACCATGTCGCGCGCCTGCGCCATGTCCGGGCTGATCCGGCTGTCTGGCGCAAGCGTCGCGTCGGTGGGGTTCCAGTGCAGGATCAGCCGCCCGGCACCGTCGGGGCGCGTGTCGATCACCGGCGTTCGCACGACGCGGGAAAGACCGCAGGCGACCGGCGGCGTGAACACCAGGAACCCGACCGTGGGGGCCAGCGGCAAATGCAGTCCTGCTTCGGCCACCGCCTCGTTCACCCAGCGGCCGGCGCAGTTCACCACCATGTCGGCCTCGTGCACCGTGCCGTCCGACAGGCGCACGCCGGCGACGCGGTCCGCCCGCTGCACCAGATCCGCGACCCGCGCGCCGGTGAGCACGCGCGCGCCATGGCGCCGCTGGGCAGCCGAGAGCATCGCATGGATATAGGGCACGGGGTCGAGCCAGCCCTCGTCGGGGAAGAACGCGACCGGCGCGTCACCGATCGTGGCCGGGTCGATGTCCGGCTCCAGTTCCAGGACCTGCGCCGCGGTCAGCCATTCCGCCGCGTAGCCCCATTCCCGCAACTGCGCGACGTTCTCCGCCTGGTCCTGCCGTTCCTCCGGCGTGACCCATTCCAGGTGCCCGCCCGCATGCAGCCAGGGCGTGGCGCCGAACTCCTCGCGCAACGCCGCGTGCGCGCGCATGCCATTGCGGTTCAGGTCGTGATAGGCGCGCGGCGGCTTCTTGTGCGCATTGGTCCAGGCGAAGCTGATGCCGGAGGTGCCGCCGCCGATTCGCCCCGCTTCCAGCACCAGCACATCGGCGCCGGCCTGCGCCAGCCGGTAGGCAACCGAGGCGCCCACCACGCCCGCCCCGATCACGATGACCTTCACCATGCCGCCTTCTCCCCCGGGTGTCAGGCCGCCAGGGCCGCCTTGCGCTGGGTCATGGTCGCCAGGTAACGCGACGGAACCTCCATGAAGGGCGTGCGCTGCCGCAGCCAGCCGGGATGGTCCGCCGGCTCGTGCATCCCCTGGTTGGCGGGCAGGTCCGGCCAGTCCGGCACGTACAGCCACAACCGCATCAGATGGCGGCGGCGGGCGATTTCGGGCCAGTCCTCGTAATGCGTGCGGCCATGCAGCAGGGCGCGGTTGTTCAGGAACTGGATGTCGCCTTCACCGATGCTCATGTCCAGGTAGAACTCGGGCGAGGCGGCCAGCCGTTCCAGCTCGTCCAGCGCGTCGCGCTGGCGCTGGGTCATCACGGCGTCGCCGAACTCCACCGCGCGGTTGGGGTACGAACCGGAGATGTTGCACGTCAGCTTCCCGGTCTGACGCGAGAAGATCACAACCCGCCGCACCAGCTTGCCGGTGCCGTGGCTGGCGTCCGCTTCCATCCGGCGGAAGACGTATTCGCTGTAGAGCGTCTCCAGCAGGTCGGGCCTTGTCTCCAGCATCCGGTTGTGCACGGCGGCGGCGCTGGCGATGCGGCTGACCCCGCCCGATTTCGCCGCCTGCACGCACATCAGCGACACGATGTCGCAGGTATCGGTGTGGAACCGCTGCGCGCCGCCGGCGTGGTAGCCGCGGGCGTCGGACTCGATATCGCTGACATCGATCACATGCCCCAGCAGCTCTCCCTGCCACGACTGCGGCACCGCTCGGCCCAGATGAGAGCCTATACCCGCGTAGATACGCGCCATGTCGTCGGTGCTGTAGCGCTCCCGCGGCAGGCCGCGCAGCAGCAAGAAGCCGCGCCCGTCGCGCAGCGCGTCGCCGAACGCGGCAAGCCGGGCGCTGAACCGCGGCAGGGGGAACGCGGCGGGCGTGATCGCCGGGAAATCGAGCTCGCCCAGGCTGCGCAGGTGGCGCAGGGCCTCATCGACTTCGGCTATTTCGGCGGCGGACAGGACATGCATCCCGTCGGTCCGGTAGTCCATCTCCGATCCCTTCCAGGCGATCGGGCCTTCGATGGCGGTGATCATGGCGCGACACTCCGCAGAGGATGGGCTGTCCGGGACCGGCTGACGGCGATCATGCGCTGAGTTCCTTCACCGACAGCGCGGCAATGTCGCCCGGCGCGTAGCCGAGTTCCGCCAGGATCTCCTCGTTGTGCTGGCCCAGCGCGGGGCCGCCGTGGCGGATCGTGGCCGGCGTCGCGGAAAAGCGGGCGGCGGGGCGGGCCTGGCGGATGCGCCCGGCTTCGGGGTGATCGGTTTCCACGACGATGCCGATCGCCTGCACTTGCGGGTTGTCGATCATGTCGGTGCGGGTCAGGACAGGCGCGCAGGGGACGCCCTCGGCGGTCAGGCGTTCCAGCCATTCCTCGGCCGAGCGGGTCAGCAGGACCTGCTGCGTCATGGACAGGCGGTCGTTGATGTTCTTCTGCCGCAGCGCGGGCGTCCGGAAGCGCGGGTCGTCGAGCCATTCCGGCTTGTCCAGCGCGCGGGTCAGCGCCGTCCATTCCTTGTTGGTCTGCACCGCGGCACTGATATGGCCGGTCGCGGTCGCGTAGATCAGGTCGATGAAGCTGGCCGCTTCCTGCTGCGGGATTGCCTCGCCCACGAAGGTCTGGCTGCCCATGTCGGACGCCCAGAGGAAGGCGATCACCGCTTCCAGCATCGACAGGCGCACATGCTGGCCCTGGCCCGTGCGCTCGCGCGCCAGCAGGGCGGCGGTGATGGCCTGGGACGCGGTGATCGCGGTCATCTTGTCGGGGATGATGGTGCGCACCAACCGCGGCCGTTCGCTGTCCGAGCCGGCCTGGATCGTGGCGAGGCCGGACATCGCCTGCACCAGCGGGTCATAGACGGGCTTGCCGGCATAGGGGCCGGTTTCGCCGAAGCCGCTGATCGAGACATAGACCAGGTCCGGCTTGATGGCGCGGAGTGCTTCCTCGCCCAGGCCCATGCGCTCCGCCACACCGGGGCGGAAGTTCTGCACGAAGACATCGGCGGTGGCGATCAGGCGCAGCAGCGCGTCCTTCGCGGCCGCATCCTTCAGGTCCAGCGCGAGCGATCGCTTGTTGCGGTTGTTGTTGAGGAAGGATGCCGAGTAGCCCTGGCGCCGGTTGTTGGCGGCGCGGGTGTGGTCGCCGCCATCAGGGTTTTCCACCTTGATCACGTCGGCGCCCTGGTCCGCCAGGATCATGGTGGCGAGCGGGCCGGAGATCATCGAGGTGAGATCGACGACGCGGTATCCGTGCAGCGGTCCCGGCATGATGGCTCCTTCCCTGGTTGGGAGGGAGCATAGGGGCGGGGCGCGGCCGAGGGTAGGGTGGAGGCAATGGCCGAACCGTTCGCCGTGTCTGCTATCCCTCCCGCCGCACCAGCTCTCCATTCCGGGTTTCCCCCGGCAGGCACAATGCCGCAATGGCCGAGGCAACCGTCTCCGGCGGGGGCAGGGTGTTCTTGTCCTCGCCGGGAAACGCATTCGCGCGCAGGCGCGTGCGGATCGGTCCCGGATCGAACAGGTTGATCTTCAGCGGCGTCAGCCGGACCTCCTCGGCCCAGGTGCGCACCAGATACTCCATGCCGGCCTTGGTCGCGCCGTATGGTCCCCAGTAGGCCCGCGGCTCCCGCGCGCGCATGTCGGTCAGGAATACCGCCCGCCCGGCCGGCGCCTTTCGCAGCAGCGGGTCACAGGTGCGGATCAGCCGCCAGGCGGCGGTCATGTTCACGCCCGCCACATCCGCCCAGTCATCCGGCATGATATGCCCGACCGGTGTCAGCTTCCCCAGGACGCCCGCGGCGTGCACCAGCACGTCCAGCCGCCCGAAGCGCTGATACAGCGACGGCCCGATGGCATCGATCCGCTCGCCCTCCCGCAGATCCATCGGCAGCAGCGTCGCGCCGCCGCCGGCTTCACGGACGGCGTCGTCGGTTTCCTCCAGCCCGCCCTGGGTGCGCGCGACCAGGATCAGGTGCGCGCCCAGACGAGCCAGTTCCACCGCGACAGCCGCACCGATCCCGCGGCTGGCACCGGTCACCAGCGCGACCGTCCCGGACAGGGAACCCGGCATCAGTGGCTTTCGGCGAGCAGGCTGAGCTGCCGGTCGGCGTTGTCGGCCTGGTCCGGCAGGGCCACCGGATAATCGCCTGTGAAGCACGCATCGCAGTAATATGGCGCGGCCGGGTCGCGCCCCTGCTTGCCCAAGGCGCGATACAGCCCGTCGATCGAGATGAACGCCAGGGTGTCGGCACCGATCAGCTCCGCCATTTCCTCGACCGAGTGGCTGGCGGCCAGCAGCTTGCTCCGCTCCGGCGTGTCGATGCCATAGAAGCAGGAATGCGTCGTGGGCGGCGAGGAGATGCGCATATGCACCTCCCGCGCGCCGGCGGCGCGGACCATTTCGACGATCTTCTTGCTGGTGGTGCCGCGCACGATGGAATCGTCCACCAGGATCACCCGCTTGCCTTCCAGCACGGGGCGATTGGCCGAGTGCTTCAGCTTCACACCCAGATGCCGGATATGGTCCGTCGGCTCGATGAAGGTGCGGCCGACATAGTGATTGCGGATGATGCCGAGCTCGAAGGGAACGCCGGACTCGGCCGCATAGCCCATCGCGGCGGGGACGCCGGAATCGGGCACGGGGACGATGACGTCGGCGGGCACATGCGCCTCGCGGGCCAGTTCCATGCCGATGCGCTTGCGCGCGTCATACACGGGCGTGCCTTCCATCACCGAGTCGGGACGCGCGAAATAGATGTATTCGAAGACGCAGAAGCGTTCGCGGGCGCGGCCGAATGGCTTGATGCTGTGCACGCCCTGGTCGTTGATGACGACGATCTCACCCGGTTCCACGTCGCGGATGAAGTCGGCGCCCACGATGTCCAGCGCGCAGGTCTCGCTGGCCAGGACCCAGCCGCCGGTGCCCTCGGCGCCGATGCGGCCCAGGATCAGCGGGCGGACGCCCAGCGGATCGCGCACGCCCATCAGCGCCTCGTTCGACAGCGCGACGAGGGAGTAGGCGCCCACCACCTGCTTCAGCGCGTCGATCAGACGGTCGACCACGGTGGAATACAGGCTGATGGCGATCAGGTGGACGAAGACTTCCGAATCGGTGGTGGACTGGAACAGGCAGCCGCGCCGCACCAGGGCCCGGCGCAGCACATGGGCGTTGGTGAGATTGCCGTTATGGGCGACGGCGAAACCGCCGAACTCGAAATCGGCGTAGAGCGGCTGGACGTTGCGCAGGATCGTCTGGCCGGTGGTGGCATAGCGGTTATGGCCGATCGCGATGCGGCCCTTCAGCGTGTCCATCACCGCGGCGTCGCCGAAATTGTCGCCCACCAGGCCCATGCCGCGGTGGGAGTGGAAGCGGGTGCCGTCGAAGCTGACGATGCCGGTGGATTCCTGGCCTCGATGCTGCAGCGCATGCAGGCCGAGGGCAGTGACGGCGGCGGCGTCCGGCACGTTCCAGACGCCGAAGACGCCGCATTCCTCATGCAGCGTATCGTCCTCATTGCAACGCGTCGCGAACGCCATGCCTCGCTCCTTTTCGTGCCGCATGCCTTCTACCGGCTGCCCGGGCCGGATGCACGTCCTGGTGCCGAACCGAGCGGAGTGCCCTGCGGCGTCGCGCGCAGCAGAGCATCCGCGGTGGCCTGCCGGCCGGCTGGCGGCGCGTGCACATGTGGGCGGAAATCGTCCGGCAACTGCCGGACCGCCCATTTCGCGCCCTCAAACGTGGGCGTCAGCAAGCGCGCTTCCAGGACCGGGTCCGGCCATTGTTCGACGGCGACGGCCATCCCGCCGAGGATATAGGCAAGAATGACGAGAGCGGCACCCCGGGCGAGGCCGAATAGCAGACCCAAGCTGCGGTCAACCCCGCCAAGGGCGGAGCCGCGCACGGTTTGCCCGATCATGCGCGCGAGGAGCGACAGGATGATGAGCGAGACCAGGAAGACGGCCGTGAAGGCGACCGGGTCGATCCAGGCCGGTTCGCTCAGCCAGTCGCGGGCGAGGGGGCGGACATAGGGCAGGCCCTTGATGGCGATGACGACGGCGCCGACCCAGGCGCCGATCCCCAGGACCTCCCGCACCAGGCCGCGCATGAAAGCCAGCGCGGCCGAGACGACCAGAATGCCCAACACCACCAGATCGACCCAGGTCATCGAACCGCCATGAAAGGTCCCATGGCTTTATCGCGGGTCGGGCCGCCGGTTCCAAGCACGGATCGGGAAACGAGCGGCGGATCATGGTATGATGATGATGTTCGGGTCGTGAGTGTGGCGGAATTCCTGCACGGACCGCCAAAGCGCGACATCTTCGGACATGACCGGCCGCGGTCGAGCCTGGCTGCGCGCATCCGGGCGGTTCCGGTCAACGGCCATGTCAGTGCGTCCCTGGGCATCGTGCGGCCCCGCCGCCGCCGTCCCTATTTCCGGATTTCCGGCGCGAACCGGGCGACCAGGTCGGCGATATGGCCGATCTCCTCCAGATGCAGCCCGTCCGGCGCCGCCAGGCGGCGGTTGCCATGCGCCACGCGGCGCGGCAGGGCGGCTGCGTCGAAGCCCAGCTTGGCGGCCTCCTTCAGACGGGGTTCGGCGTGGGCGACCTGGCGGACCTCGCCGGACAGGCCGATCTCGCCGAAATACACCATGCCCGGGCTGGTCGGCTGGTCGAACGCGGCCGAGGAGATGGCGGCGGCCACCGCAAGGTCGGCCGCGGGTTCGTTCACCCGCAGGCCGCCGGCGATGTTCAGGTAGACATCGGTCTGGTTCAGACGCACGCCCGCCCGTGTTTCCAGCACCGCCAGCAGCATCGACAGCCGCCCGCTGTCCCAGCCGATAACGGACCGGCGCGGCGAACCGCCGGGATTGGGCGCCAGCAGCGCCTGCACCTCCACCAGCACCGGGCGCGTGCCTTCCAGCCCGGCGAACACCGCGCTGCCCGCGATGTTCCCCCGCCGTTCGGCCAGGAACAGGGCCGAGGGGTTGGCGACCTCGGCCAGGCCGTGCTCGGTCATTTCGAACACGCCGATCTCGTCCGTGGCGCCGAACCGGTTCTTCACGGCGCGCAGGATGCGGAACTGATGGCCGCGATCGCCTTCGAAATACAGGACGGCGTCGACCATGTGCTCCAGCACGCGCGGGCCGGCCAGCGCGCCATCCTTCGTCACGTGGCCCACCAGCACCAGGGCGAAGGAGCCGGACTTGGCGGTGCGGATCAGTTCGAAGGAGCAGGCGCGCACCTGTGCCACCGTGCCGGGCGCGCTGTCGATCGCGTCCAGCCACATCGTCTGGATCGAGTCGATCACCACCAGCGCGACATCCTTGGCCTGCTCCAGGCTTGCGACGATCTCGCGGATGTTCATCGCGGCGGCGAATTCGATCGCGGTGTCCGCCACGCCCAGGCGGCGGGCGCGCAGCCGCACCTGTTCGGCGGATTCCTCGCCCGAGACGTACAGCACGCGCCGTCCGGTGCGCGAGAGACTGGCGGCGGCCTGCAGCAGCAGCGTGGACTTGCCGATGCCGGGATCGCCGCCGACCAGGACGGCCGAGGCGGGCACCAGTCCGCCGCCCAGCACCCGGTCCAGTTCCTCGATGCCCGTGACGGCACGCGGCGGCGGCGCGGCGGAGCCGGCGAGGCCGACAAAGGCCACGCCCTTGCCGACGGGCGCCTTGCCGGCAGGGCCGGGGCGCGGGGTGACGGCTTCCTCGACGATGGTGTTCCATTCGCCGCAGGTCTCGCAGCGCCCGGCCCATTTCGGGGTGACGGCGCCGCAGGACTGGCAGACATAGCGGGAGGTGGGCTTGGCCAGGGATGTGGTCTCCGTCTGCGGTCAGCCGGGCCCCGCGGTCAGCATCGCGTGTCCGGGCTGCGATCCTTTCACCGTGGCCGCCAGGATGCGCCACGTTCGCCCGTTCCAGGTGGCGAGGTATTCGCGAAAGTGCAACGCCTCGGCCTGCCGGTCGTCACGTTCGATCACCAGGCGGAAGCGGGCGCCAATCTGACGCAGATCGGTTTCCAAGGCGTCAGCGACATCGCGCCCCGGCGCCCGGTTGGTGATGGTGGAGCACAGCCCGTCATCGGCGGAGACCAGCACAAGCTTCAGGCCGGCGGGCGAGGCATCCCAGACGACGCCGGGTGCTCGGTTCAGGAACATGCCACGGGCGGGTTCCGGCAGGACCGGCAGTCCGGTGCGGGCCGCCCAGCTGCGCAGCCCGGACGGGTCGCCGGCGTAGGGAAAGCAGGACTGCATGAACAGTCCGGCCAGCTGGCGCGCGGATTCGGCGGGTTCGCCACGCGCGGCATCCGGGATGGCCGCCAGCAGGAACAGGATCGCCAGGCGCGCAGCGCGGACGCGCACTAGCGGCGAAGCTCCATCTGGATCGGGCCTTCGCGCAGGCCGTGGGTGAACTGATCCACTTCCGGGCAGCCGCTGTCCATCAGGTCCTCGGCCGCGCCATGCCAGATGATGTGGCCCTTGTGGATCATGGCGGCGTGGTCGGCGATCCGCCTGGCGCTGGCCATGTCGTGGGTGATGGTGACGGCGGTGCTGCCCAGGCGCCGTACGCTGTCGACGATCAGCCCGTCGATGATGGCACCCATGATCGGGTCCAGGCCGGTGGTCGGCTCATCGAAGAACAGGATCTCGGGCCGGGCGGCGATGGCGCGGGCCAGCGCCACGCGCTTCTGCATGCCACCCGAGAGTTCCGAGGGCCAGAGGCGGCCGACCGTGTCGGCAAGACCCACCTGCGCCAGGAAGTCCGCGGCGGTGGCGGGCGCTTCGCCGCGGCGGATCCTCTTCTCGGCCAGCAGCTTGAAGGTCACGTTTTCCCAGACCTGCAGGCTGTCGAACAGGGCGCCGTTCTGGAACAGCATGCCGATGCCCGACCGTACCGCCTCGCGCTCCCTTGACGACATGGCGCGCAGCGGCTTGCCGTCGATCTCGATAACCCCGTCATCGGGTTCGATCAGGCCCAGGATGCATTTCAGCAGCACGGACTTGCCGGAGCCGGAGCCGCCGATGATGACGAGAGAGGTGCCGGGCATCACGTCGAGGTTGATTCCGTCCAGCACGACCTTCTCGCCGAAGGCCTTGCGCAGACCGCGAAGGCGGATCTTCGGGCTGGGCTCAGCCATGGGCGAGCCGGAAGCGGGGGAGGGCCGAACGGAGGAGCATGGCGCTTTCTGGCATGAGGGACCAGCGAAAGCCATATGCGTCGGCAAGCGCCCGCCAACCGCCGCGTCCCGGTCGGAACAGATGCGGAGACGCGGACAGCGCGTCCGCGTCAGCGTGGCTGATCCGCGTCAGCGTGGCTGAAAGGACCCCGCCCTGTCGGACGAACCCATCCCGCCGGAGTGGTGTCTCATGAACCAGGCACAGGCCGACGATCCGCGTCCGGTCACGCGGTCGCTGCCTGGTGTCATTCCGGCTTCATGTTCAGCTTCTTCACGAGTGCTGCGTATTGGTCGTAATCCGAGCGCATGGTTTTTGCCAATTCCTCGGGTGAGCTCGGGTTCGGCCGCAGTGCCAGCTTGCGGAACTGGGCGATCAGGTCGGGTTCCTGCGCGATCTTGCCCATCGTCGCCGCCAGCTTGCCGATGATTGGATCCGGCGTGCCGGCAGGCGCGTACAGGCCGAACCAGGCGTAGAAATCGATTTCGGGATAGAATTCCTGCAACAGCGGCACGTCCGGGTAGTCGGGATGGCGTTGGCGGTCCAGCACCGCCAGCAGCTTCCCTTTCTTCTGCGCCAGATGAGGGAATGTATTGGCGTCCGCGTGAATCTGGTGCACGCCGGCCAGGAAGTCGGAAAGCGACTCCCCGCCGCCCTTGTAGGGCACGTGCAGGATGTCGACGCCGGCGGCGGACTTGAATGCCTCACACATCATGTGACCCTGGGACCCGATGCCCGCGGTCCCCCAGCTCAGCTTGCCGGGATTCTTCTTCGCATACTCCACGAACTCGGGGATCGTATTGGCGGGGACCGATGGATGCACGGCGAACAGGAGCGTCGCATCGGTGAAGCGCGACACCGGCTTCAGGTCCTTGAACAGATCGAATGGCAGCTTGCGCAGGTTTGGCAGCACCGTGACGGTCAGCGAAGGCGTCGCAACGAACGTGTAACCGTCGGGTGCCGAGCGGACCGCTGCCTCCAACCCCAGGGCGCCGGACGCGCCGCCCCGGTTATCGATGATGAATTGCTGACCGAGGACGCGCGACAACCGGTCCGCGAATGGGCGCATGGCGTTGTCGGTGGAGCCGCCGGGCGCGAAATTGACGATGATTTTGACGACCTTGGTCGGCCAGTTATCCGCGGACTGCGCCTGCGCGGCCGAACCGGCCCCGGCGACGGCGGCTGCCGCCGATCCGCCCATCATGAAGCGTCTTGAAAGCACCTTGACCTCCCTTCGCGGCATCTGACGCGCCGCCAGTACGGGTTCTTGCCCGCCATGGGATGGAACACCAGCATAGTTGGGTCTCGGCATCAATATCAGAGCGGGTGAGGTGGTCCCCGAACCATGCGGATTATCTCGCCCGAACCGGAGCGGCCGGTGATGACGAGAGCGATTCCGTCCCGCCCAAGGCCTTGCGCACACAGCGCAAACGGATCTTCGGGCTGGGCTTCAGTCATGGACGTTCCGCGAACGCGGGTGAGCCGAACGGGGAGGCATGGCGCTTTCGGGGTTGGGGGACCGATCAGCGCCATCCGCCCTCAGCTCCGCCGGCTCCCGGGTTGATCGTGGCCGCGTGTCGCCGGTGCACGCGGGCGAGCCCCGCGAAGCGTGGCGAGCGTGACCGGGCGGAAATCCCATACATCCACCCCGACATCGATCTGCCGGGGCTGCGGCTTCAGGCGCCCGTGGCTGTGGCCGTGCAGGTTCAGCGCGCCCTTGC
>JBFXDK010000066.1:0-18331 GCA_050181195.1 Acetobacteraceae bacterium
CCTCCTGGCGCCGTGTCGCGCCCGCGTCCGTGCCGGTCAGGTCGCCGATGGCCCGGACGAACTCCTGGCACAGCACGTCCAGCATCGCGGGGGTGAACACGCTCTCATGATCACCGTCGACCACCGACACCCTGACCGGATGAAACAACTCCGACCAGCCGAGATCATCGGGCCGACCGGCTTGATGCAGCCGCGTGCGGAAGACCGCGATCGGCACGGGAACCGGGCGATCGGCCCGCATCGCCTGCCGGAAGGCGGGACGGTCGAGGCGAGGCAGCAGGATCATCTGCAGATAGAGGTTCAGGAAGAAATGAAACTTTTCCGGCAGCCGCCGGTGCAGGTTCCGGTTCACGGCCCAGCGCAGTAGGCGACGGTCACACAGTTCCAGCAGTTCCGCGACGGTGCGGGCCAGATTCTCGGTCGCCCGCCCCTGCCGCCAGGTCAGGTAGAAGCGTTCCAGGCGATGCCAGGCCCACGGGAAGACCTTCAAGGCGCTGGCATCGACGGCGGTGCGCTCCTGCCGCTGTCCGGCGGGCCGGCGGAACCACTCCACGTCACCATCGATGATGCCGACGAACGCGACCCGATATCCCTCGCGATGCAGCATCCGGGCCACGACGCTGGCGATCGCACCGCCGAAGCAATAACCCACCAGATGGATCGGCTCGTCGCCGCACTTCGCCTTTACCTGCTCCGCGACCCAGGTGCAGATCGAGGCGAAGCGGAACGACGGATCGACGATGTTGGTCCAGTGCGGCAATCGCAGCGGTTCGATGTCCAGGTCCCCGGCACAACCGGCGCAGAAGGCGGCCTGGCCCGGGCCGGTGCCCCCGGCGGTCGGCACCAGGAAGACCTTGCGGCGGATCCTGGTCTCGGCGGGCGCATCCTCGGTCAGCGCGCGGATGGCCGCCACCAGGTCGGACGGCCGGTGCGCCAGGCTGACGGCGGTCAGGGGAACGCCAAGCGCGAGTTCCTCCTCGATCAGATGGATCAGACGAAGGAACCCCAGGGAGTCGCCGCCGGCCACGTCGAACGGCTGGTCGTCGGCCAGTGACGTCCGGTCGAGCACCGCACGCCAGGCCTGGGCGACGGCGGCGGAAATATCGGATGCAACATTATCGGCGGCGGCTACCACGGACATTCCTTCCCCATCACGGATGCCAGCCTCGCGCATGCCCGCGTCAGACATGGCCTGCCCGGGCATCCACCGCCCTTCCCGAAGCATCCACCCGGGAAGCAACGGTGCACGTCAGGCCAGGCCGGGTCATTGCTGCGCACATGACGCGCTTACCTCCATTCCAAACCGGGATGCGAGCGCGACGCATGCCAGGCCCCAGCGCCCGGAACATGATTCGCGCTGGAAATCGAAGCAAATTCCATGCCGCATCGTAAGCATCTGATCAGCAAACGAAAGGTTTCTTGACATGTGATAATGTGTCAAACCTCCCGACAGTCCCGCCGGACCGTCGACGGCGCCGGACGCCCAGCCAGCAGCCTTTGGTGGACCGACCGCGGCGGCCGCATGGCGATAGCGGCGCGCCAGAGCCGCACGATGCCAGCCGCCGCCTCCCATCCCCCGCGCGGGACCCGTCGCGGCTGCCGGCATTGGACAAGCCGCGCCCGACGCGGCACGCTCCGCCATCCGCCGGCGCGGGACACCAGCCCATGCAGCGCCGTCCGGCGGGGGAGGAAACCACCATGCCCGACGACTCCCACGCCGCACCGGCGCCGGACGGCGACAGCCCTGCCCAGGCGATCAGCGACAATGTCCGCCGCTTCGTCGCCCAGCAGTCCAGTTTCCGCCGTATCCGCGAGCAGCGCGGGCAGCTGCCCGGCCATTCCCGGGACATCTGGCGCGCAATGGCCGAGGCCGGCTGGTTCGGCGTGATGCTGCCCGAGGAAGCCGGCGGCATGGGCCTGGGCGTCGCCGAAGCGGCGGCCCTGGCCGGCGGGCTGGCGGCCGGGCTGTTCCCGGAACCCTTCACCGCCGCCGCGGTGCTGCCGCTGCTGCTGCTGTCGGCGGCGCCGTCCAGCGATATCGCAGACGAGCTGATCCCCGCCATCCTGGCCGGCGAGACCCTGGTCGCGGTGGCCTGGCAGGAGGACGGCAACGACATCGCTCCGCAGCGTTGTGCCACCCGGGCCGCGATGCAGGGCAGCGACGCGACGCTGTCCGGCACCAAGCGGTTCATCCAGGGCGGCGCCGGCGCCGACGGGTTCCTGGTGACGGCAACAGGCGCCGAGGGGCTGTCGCTGTGGTGGGTGCCGCGGGATGCACCGGGCGCGGCCGTGACCACCGAACGCCTGGTGGATGGCACCTTCGGCGCAACCCTAACTCTCTCCACCACCCGCCTCCCCGCCCGGCATCGGATCGCGGCCAGCGCGGACGACCTCGCACGCGCGCTGGACATCGCGACGATCCTGGCGGCGGCCGAGTTGCTGGCGGTGACACAGGTTGCGTTCGACATGACGCTGGAGCATCTGCGCACCCGCAAGCAGTTCGGCGCCACGATCGGCAGCTTCCAGGCGCTGCAGCACCGCGCCGTGGACTGCGGCGGCCAGCTGGAAATCGCCGGCGCGGTGCTGCGCGAGGCGATCGAGGCCGCGGATGGCGGCGCCGACGCCACGACCCGCGCCACGCTGGCCAGCCGGACGAAGGCGCGCTGCGGCGATGCGGCCGTGCTGGTGGTGCGCGAGGGCATCCAGATGTTCGGCGCCATGGGATTCACCGACGAGCTCGACCTCAGCCTGTGCGTCAAGCGCGTGCTGGTGCTGTCCGCCTGGCTGGGTGCCGCGCACCATCACCGCCGCCGCTTCGCTGCCCTCTGCCCGCCTCAGATCGAAACGGCCCAGGAACGCGCACGGGTCAGCGCGCAGCTGCGCGCGCTGCCGAGGGACACCGACTGGAACGGCCTGGCGAACGCGGAGTTCCGCGCGCTGGTGCGCGACTTCTTCGAAACCGAGTATCCCGACGAGTACCGCCACCTGCCGCGCCGCGTGCGCTGGCACGAGGTGCGGGATTTCAACCTGAAACTCGCCGAACGCGGCTGGATCGCGCCGGCCTGGCCGCGTTCGGCCGGCGGCATGGCGCTGTCGCCGGCGAAACAGCTGATCTATGTCGAGGAGCTCGAACGCGCCGGCGTCGGACGCGCGCCCGACCAGGGCGTGCGGCAGCTGGGGCCGGTGCTGATGCGCTATGGCACCGAAGCGCAGAAGGCCGAGTACCTGCCGAAGATCCTGTCCTGCGAGCATATCTGGTGCCAGGGCTATTCCGAACCCGGATCGGGATCGGATCTGGCGAGCGTAGCGACATCGGCCGTGCGCGAAGGCGATACGTTCGTCATCAACGGCCAGAAGATCTGGACCTCGCTGGCGATGGATTCCACGCATATCTACATCCTGTGCCGCACCGATCCGACGCGGCCGAAGCAGCAGGGGCTGAGCTTCATCATCGCGCCGATGGACACGCCCGGCATCACCTGGCGGCCGATCCGCAACATCGCCGGCGATGAGGAGTTCTGCCAGGTGTTCCTGGACGATGTGCGTGTCCCCGCCGCGAACCTGGTGGGCGAATTGAACCAGGGCTGGACGGTGGCGAAGGCGGTGCTGGGGTTCGAACGCCTGGGCACCGGCAGCCCCAACCGTCCGCTGATGGCGTTCAACCGCCTGACGACGCTGGCGCGCGCGAGCGGGCTGTTCGAGGACGCCGGTTTCGTCGATGACTACACGCGCCTGCGCACGCTGCTGCTGGATCATGCCACGCTGTACAGCCGCTACGCCCAGGCCGTCGGCCGCGGCGAGCTCCTCGGCCACGAAGTGTCCTACCTGAAGATCATCGGCATGGAGGCGATGCAGCGCGCCACCGAGTTCGCCCTGGAACGGGCCGGCGCGCTGGGCGCGATGGCCGGGCCGTTCGCCGTGGGCGACACCGAGCTCGACCTGATGGCGCCGTTCTACCTGGCGCGCATGACGACGATCGGCGCGGGCACCAGCGAGATCAACCGCAACATCGTGGCCAAGCGCGTGCTGCGGCTGCCGGACCGGTAGAGACGGACGAACTCGCCGCGGGGCGGCGGCTTCGTCCCGCGGGCGGAAGGCTTGATCCACGTCAATCCGGCATCGACGAAGATTGCGGTAACGTTGTGTCCGCGAGGAACGATCGTCCGGCGACCAACGGGGAGGGCGTGCAATGGGCAAGCACAAGAAGGCCAGGAAGGCGGAGGCCCAGGCAGCCCTCGCGGCAACGGCCGCCGGCATCGACGCAATCGTGACCGATGACGGAAGGCTCTCCGGCAAGGTCTATGAACGGGAACTGGCGCGCCTGCATGCCGAACTGGTGAAGCTGCAGCTTTGGGTGCAGCACAAGGGCCTGAAGGTGTGTGTCGTGTTCGAGGGCCGCGACGGCGCCGGCAAGGGCGGCACGATCAAGGCGATCACGGAACGTGTCAGCCCCCGTGTGTTCCGCGTCGTGGCCCTGCCGGCCCCAACCGAGCGCGAGAAATCGCAGATGTACCTGCAGCGCTACGTGCCGCACCTGCCCGCGGCTGGCGAGGTGGTTATCTTCGACCGCAGCTGGTACAATCGCGCCGGCGTGGAACGCGTGATGGGCTTCTGCTCCGAGGCCCAGGTCGAGCGGTTCCTCGCCATGGCGCCCGGGGTGGAACGGGCGATCGTCGATTCCGGCATCATCCTGATCAAGTATTGGCTGGAGGTGAGCGAGGCCGAACAGACGCGGCGGCTGGAAGCGCGGATCGACGACGGGCGGAAGATCTGGAAGCTGTCGCCCATGGATCTGAAATCCTACAGCCGTTGGTATGACTACTCACATGCGCGGGATGCGATGTTCAAGGCCACCGATACACCATGGGCGCCATGGTACGTCGTGCGCTCGGACGACAAGAGGCGCGCGCGCCTGAACACGATCACCCACCTGCTGGGCCTGATTCCGTATCAGGACCTGCCGCGGGACAAGGTGAAATTGCCGAAGCGGCAGGACCGCGGGGATTATGTCGAACCCGCCTATCCCTACAAGTGCGTTCCGGAACTGAACTGGATCGCCGACCGCGGCTGATGGCCGCAGGATGAGCAGGTCGGGGCGCGAGCCTGGCCCGTGCCCCGGTTACGAGGACGGACCCGTCTCAGTACGAGAGCGGCTTCTCCAGCACCGGCACCCACTTGCTGTTCTTCACCTGCACCAGGAACGATTCGTTCGAACCCTGGCGCTTCTTCGGCCCGTAGCTCAGCGTCGGCGAACCGAAGATGTCGTTGTAGGCAGAGACCTGCTCCATCCCGTTGATGAACGTATCCACGTTCAGGTCGCGGCCGGCCTTGGTCAGGCCCTCGGCGAGCAGATAGGCCGCGGAATAGCCAAGCTGCGCGGCGAAGTTCGGATCGCGGTTGTAGCGTCCCTTGTAGTTCTTCAGGAAATCCTGCACCGTCTGACGCGGATCATCGGGCGAGACGAACAGCACCGAGGTCAGTGCATAGACACCTTCATTGACGTTGCCGGGCGCCTCGGACACCGCGGTGTCATAGATGGCGATGTTGCCAAGCACTTCCACGTCCCAGCCGGTCTTGCGGATCACGCCGACGATCTGGTTGGTGTCGCGCGTGATGGTGCCCAGGATGACCAGGTCGCATTTCTGGTCCCGCAGGCGCGCGACCGGCGCCGAGAAGTCGCTGTCCGTCGGCTTGTGCGTGGTTTCGGCGACCAGCTTGGTGTTCATCGCCTTCATCTGGTCCCACACGCCGTTCATGACGTCGCGGCCGAAATCGGTGTCCTGGTACATCGCGCAGATCGCCTTGCGGCCCTTCTGCTCGACGAAATACTTCACCCCGGCGCGCATCTGGTCATAGTACGACGCCGCCAGGCCGAACTTCAGCCGGTGATAGGGATCGTACATCGACCGCGCCGAGGTCAGCGGGAACATGTTCGGCACGCCCTTCTCGAACTGTTCCGGCATGGTCGCGTTGTTCATCGGCGTGCCGCCATTGGCCACCATCAGGAACACGCCATCGCGGTTGATCAGCTTGTTCGCCGCCTGGATCGAGCGCGGCACCTGATACTGGCTGTCCTCGACGATGTAGCGGATCTTGCGGCCATTGATGCCGCCCTTGGCGTTGATCTCATCGAACGCCATGCGCCAGGCGTTGGAGTTGCCCACGCCCCAGGACACGGTCACGCCGGAAAGGTCGGTATAGGTGCCGATCAGGATTTCCGTGTCGGTCACGCCGCGCACCTTCTGGGCGCTGGCTGGCGCGATCCCAAGACCGATGGCCGCCGCGGCCGCCAGGAGCAGATGTTTCAGTTTCATGCTGGTCGTTCTCCCTGTCGTTGCGTGTCGTATGGCGGATCGTATCGCATCGCCTTGCCGGCTCAGGCCTCGGGCAGCATCGCCGCAATCAGATCCCCATGCCGTTCCCGAAGCAGCGCTCGGCGCGGCGCGAACACGGGCGACAGCTCGTTGTCCCCGGGCTCGTATCGCTGCTCGATCAGGCGGAAGGCACGGATGGCACCCGCCCCGCTCCGGCTTGCGGATCGCACGGTCTCGGCGACCAGTGCCTTCACCTCCTCGGCCCGGACCAGGCTGGCGAAGCCGGTGAACGGCACCTTGTGGCGCTGCGCCCAGGGTTCCACCGTGTCGGGATCGATCATCACCAGGGCCGCGAACCCGCCCCCGGCGGGAACGGCGACGGCGTCGCTGATATAGGGGCTGGACCGCAGCGCCGCCTCCACCGCGGCGATGTCCCGGCCTTCCGACAGGCGTCCCGCCGGGGCCAGCCGGCCGCCCCGCCCTTCGCCGGCATCGCCGGTGCACAGCCAGCCGTCGGCGGTGGCGAGCGGGGCCAGGGCATCGCCCTGGCGGTAGCCCAGCGCGACACGGGTGCCGCGTACCTGGATCTCGCCATCGCCGGCCAGGCGCACGTCGTCACTGGCGGCCTGCGACACCAGGAAGCCGAAGCCGCCGGCCTCGGTCTGCCCGTACAGCTCCGCGGTTTCGATGCCCACCGCGTGCAGCCAGTCCGAAACCGCTTCGGCCACGCCGCCGAAGGCGAACACCGCGCGCCGCAGCCGCCCCAGGCCCAGGCTGCGGCGGACCGGCGCCAGGATCGGACGCCGGCCGATCCCCAGGAACGATCTGTCGATCGCCGATGCGGTGCCACGCGACCGGGCGAGACCGGCGGCCAGCGTGCGCCGCAGCAGCCAGCGCTGCACCGGTGTCGCCGCTGCGCTGGCGGCATCGATCCGCGCATGCAGCCGGCGCCAGAACCGCGGCGGGGCGATCAGTACCGTCGGCTGCAACTCCTGCAGGTTTTCCGGGACGGTATCGACGCCCTCGACATAGTTGCTGATCGCGCCGACGCATAGCGAGAGATAGAGTCCGAGCACCCGCTCGATGACATGGCACATCGGCAGGAAGGCAAGGCGTTCGTCTGCCGACCGGACGTCGAGCGGTCCGGCCGCGGCGGCGATCGCCGCCTGGATGTTGCGGTGGCTGAGCGCGACGGCACGCGCGGGACCCGCGGTGCCGGAGGTCGGGATCAGCACGGCCGGCGCATCCGGATCGAGCGTGACGCCCGGCGGTGCGGCGGACCCGGCGCGGGCCAGGAACGCGTCCAGGCTTTCGCAGCCCGGATCGGCCAGGTCCCGCAGCCCCTTCATGTCCATGATGACGATGCGCGTCAGCGCCGGACAGTCGCCGCGTGCTTCCAGCGCCTTGTCCAGCATCGCCTCGCCTTCGACGAACAGCAGGCGCGCGCCCGTCTCCCGCAGCAGGCGCGCGACCTCGGCTGGCGGATCGGCCGGGTTGATGCCGGCGGCGATCGCGCCCGCGGCCTGGATCCCCAGGTCCAGCGTCGCCCAGGCCGGGTTGGTGTCGGACAGGATCGCAACCACGTCGCCGCTGCCGATCCCCGCCGCGTGCAGGGCCGCGGCGGCGGCGTTCATGCGCTGGGCCAGGTCACCCCAGGTGACGGGCTTCCAGATGCCGCGGTCCTTGCGCCGCAGGATCACGCCCGCCGGGTCGGAACTGGCGCGTTCCGCGACCAGCGCCGGCATGGTCGCCGCGTTCCCCGCCATGCCGCTCATCGCCATTGCTTCTTTCGCCTGTAGCGCCGCTGCCCGCGCACGCCCGTGTCCTTCTGGCCGAGGTAGAATTCTTTGATGTCGTCGGTTTCCATCAGCCTGGCGCAGGGTCCTTCCATGACGATGCGCCCGACCTCCAGGACATAGCCGTAATCGGCGGTCTTCAGCGCCATGTGCGCGTTCTGCTCCACCAGCAGGATGGCGACGCCGCGTTCGTCGTTGATGCGCCGGACGATGTCGAAGATCTGCAACGTCAGCAGCGGCGACAGGCCCAGCGACGGCTCATCCAGCAGCAGCAGCTTCGGCCGTCCCATCAGGGCGCGGCTGATCGCCAGCATCTGCTGCTCCCCGCCGGAAAGCTGGCCGGCGCGCTGGCCCTGGCGTTCCTGCAGGCGCGGGAAGTAGCCGAAGCACATCTCCAGGTCGCGCGCGACCTCGTCCTTGTCGTGACGGGTGTAGGCACCCATCATCAGATTTTCGCGCACGGTCAGAAAGGGAAACACCTCCCGCCCCTCGGGCGAGTGGCACATGCCGCGGCGCATCACCTTGTCCGCGGTCAGCCCGCCGATCGCGGTGCCATCGAAGGTGATCGCGCCGCGTTCGGCATTCAGCACGCCCGAGACGGTGCGCAGGATCGTGGTCTTGCCCGCGCCGTTCGCCCCCAGCACCGTCACGATCTGCCCCGGCCGCACCTCCAGGCTGACGCCCCGCAGCGCCTGGATCGGGCCGTAGAAGGTTTCGATGTCCTGGACCTTCAGCAGCGGCGCCTGATCGCTCATGGCTTCGCTCCGCCCTCGGCGTCCGGTTCGCCGCCGATATAGGCGCGGATCACCTCCGGATCGCCCTGCACGTCCTGGCTGGTGCCCAGCGCCAGCACGCGGCCATAGTTCAGTGCCATGACGCGATCCGACACGGCACTCACCAGGCTCATGTCGTGCTCCACCATGATCACGGTGATCCCGAGGTCGCGCTTGATGTCGTTGATCCAGTGGCCCATCCCCTCGGTTTCCTCCGTGTTCAGGCCCGAGGAGGGTTCGTCCAGCAGCAGCAGCCTGGGTTCGGTGCACAGCGCCCGCCCGAGCTCGATGATCTTGCGCACGCCATAGGGCAGGTTGGCGATCAGCTGGTCGCGGTAGCGCTGCAGTTCCAGGAAGGTGATGACCTCCTCGACCTTCTCGCGATGCGCGATCTCGGCCCGCCGCACCGAGGGCAGGAACGCAAGCTGCGACAGCAGCCCGACCCGGCTATGGCAATGCCGCCCGATCAGCAGGTTCTGCAGGACGGTGGCGTTGGGAAACAGCTCGATGTTCTGGAAGGTGCGGGCGATCCCGAGGCCGGCGACGGCATGCGCCGGCGTGTGGGTGATGTCCTGGCCCAGGAAGGTCAGCCGGCCCTGGGTCGGATTGTAGATACGGCTGATCAGGTTGAAGATCGTGGTCTTGCCGGCGCCGTTCGGGCCGATGATGGAGAACACCTCGCCTTCCCGCACCTCGAACGTGACGCCGTCGACGGCGCGGATGCCGCCAAAGCGGACGGCGATGTCCTCGGCGGTGAAGACGTTCATCGCAGACGCTCCGACCGGGCGTAGGTGCGCTGCCGCCGGGAACTGGTGCGCCGGTGCAGCGGGAAGGAGGCGAAATACGCCTTGATCGCCAGCCAGCCGCCATACATGCCGTGTGGCGCGAACAGGATGCACAGCACCAGGATCAGGCCGAACATCGCCGGTTCCAGGCCCGGCGTGTTGCCGATCCCGAACGGCAGGTAGTCGCGCAGGATGGCGATGGCCTGCGGCAGCAGGGCGACGAAGATCGCCCCCAGCACGGCGCCATGAACCGAGCCGAGGCCGCCCACGAAGACGATCGTCACCAGCTGGATCGACAGCAGGATCTCGAACGCATCCGGTGCCAGGTGGCGCACGTAATGCCCGAACAGCGCACCGGCGAGACCGGTGATCCCGGCACTGACCGCGAAGGCGATCGTCTTGTAGCGCGCCAGGTTGATGCCCATGCTCTGGGCCGAGATTTCCGAATCCCGGATTGCCACCAGCGCGCGCCCGACCGGGGAGCGGAGGATGTTCGCGACCAGCCAGATCACGAAGATCAGCACGGCCAGCGCCAGATAGTAGATGCCGCTGGCGCCCATGATCTTCAGGCCCAGGATGTCCGGCGTCTTGACCGGGAAACCGTCGAAGCCGCCGGTCACATGCTCCCATTTCGCGAACACGTTGGCCAGGATGCCGCCGAAGGCCAGCGTGGCGATCGCCAGGTAGAGACCGCTCATGCGCAGTGTGGGAATGCCGATCGCGACGCCGGCGAACGCAGTCAGCAGTCCGGCGGCGGGCAGCGTCAGCACGAACGGCACGCCCTGCGCCAGCAGTACGGCATTGGTATAGGCGCCGATCCCCATGAAGGCGGCGTGGCCCAGGCTGATCAGGCCGGCATAGCCCACCAGCAGCATCAGCCCGACTCCGGCTATGGCGAAGATGAACAGTCCCGCCATTTCCTTGACGTAGAATTCGCCGATCAGCAGCGGCACCGCGAGCAGGAGCAAAAGCAGCAGCCCGTACCAGAGATAGTCGCCGCCATGGCGCGCGAGGGTCAGGTCCTGCTCGTAGCGGGTCTTGAAGACGGTTCGCATGATGGCCTCAGACCCGCTTGCGCTGGCTTTGCGCGAAGATGCCCGCCGGCCACAGGATCAGCGTGGCGAGCAGCACGACATTCGACGCCACGTCCTGCGATCCGGGCGGCAGGTAATAGCCGGCGAACTGTTCCATCACGCCGACCAGCACGCCGCCAACCAGCGCGCCGGGGATCGAGCCGAAGCCGCCCAGCACCGCGGCGGCAAACGCCTTGATGCCCAGGATGCCCATGTTCACGTCGATGCCGGAAACGGGTGACAGAAGCAGCCCGGCGCCGGCGGCCACCCCGGCGCTGATCGCCCAGATCAGCGAGAAGATCGTGCGGACCGGAATGCCCATGTAATAGGCCGCAAGCTGGTTCTGCGAGGCCGCCTGCATGGCGATGCCAACGCGCGTGCGGCTGAAGAACAGGTACAGCACCGCGCACAGGATCACCGTGCCGACGATGATCGAGACATTGTCCGCGCCCAGCACGATATCCCCGAACCGGACCGTGCGGTTGGTGAAGGGCGTTTCGATGCCGACCGGATCGTAGCCCCATATGAATCCGGCCGAGGCCCGGAAGATGAACGCCAGCCCCAATGTCAGCATCACCACGGCGAACTGCGGCTGGCCGATCACCCGCCGCAGCACCACCACGTCCAGCATGTAGCCGAAAACCGCGGTGATCCCGATCGCGATCAGCCCGCCGGCCCAGTAGTTGATGCCCCACTTGGCAATCAGCCCATAGGCGATGAAGGCGCCGAGCATCATGATCTCGCCCTGGGCGAAATTCACCATCTCGGTGGCCTTGTAGATCAGCACGAATCCCAGGGCGATCAGCCCATAGATGCAGCCGGCGGCAGCGCCATTGACGAACAACTGCAACAGACGAGCGGCGTCTTCCACCGCGAGCTTCCTCCCCGGTCTGCGTCGCCGGTTCGGCTTGACGCGCCTTTCATTAATTCGGGTTAATAGGCGGGCGTTTCCGCCGCCGTCAACGGGGTTCTTGCACCCGGTCTGTAACGGACTGTGCAGGCAAGCGTCATTGCAACAGTCAGCGTTTCACTGCCGCATGCTTCGACCCGGGCAGCGAGAAACCCGGCGGCACCGCACCCCGGCTGCCGGCCCCGGACGGACGGGCCCGGCGCAGGCGCGGATCAGGGAACGGGGTTCACGCCACCGCGTCCGCCGGGGTCCGCAGCCACGCCCCCTGCCGCAGCAACTCGGCCTGCAAGGCCGCGACCGGCACGGCCCTGGGTGCGACCCGGTGCGCGACCGCCAGCGCCGCCGCCACCCCGGCCGCCTGACCGGTCATCCAGCACTGCGGGATCTCCCGCAGGAAGGAATGGCTGGTCGCGTCACAGGAAATCGCCCGCCCCGCCACCAGCAGCCCGTCCAGTGCCGCCGGCACCAGCGATCCGTAGGGCACCGAGACATTGGGGAATTTCGGAGTCAGCGCGGGGGAAACGCCGATCTCGTCGTGGCGGGCGATGCCGCCCGGCCAGTCCTGGCGTGTGACGGCAGCCGCGCCCACCAGCCGGCGCGCGTGGCGCACACCCAGCTGCGGCGCCGACAGCATCAGGAATGCGTCCTCGAACCCGGGCGCGTGCTCGCGATACACCGCCAGGTGCTGAACCATCAGCCGGTGGGAGCGGATTTCGACCTCGGTCTGGTCCTCGACATCCACGGCCGAATAGCCGGACAGCCGCGGCCCCATGAACACCGCGACGTCGTCGCGCCAGGACACCGACGGACGTCCGAAGATTCCGCCACAGGTGTCCGTGCCACGGCGCAGGAATGCGGCGTAGTCGTCCGGCCGCGAGGTCTTGAACGCGATCCAGCGCGGCATGTCGACGCCGCCGAACAGCCAGGACGTGTTCATGCAGTGGTGGATATCGCCCTGGTCGATGTCATCGGCGCCCGGGGCGCCGGCACGATGGAAGATGTCGCCGTCGCCGGTACAGTCGATGGTCACCGCGGCACGGATCGCCATCCGGCCTTCCTTGGTTTCCAGGAAGACGCCGGTCACACGGCCGTCCTGCAGGATCGGCGCCGCGCCCCAGGCGTGCAGCAGCAGGTGCACCCCGTGTTCCAGCACCAGTTCCTGGGAGGCGAATTTCAGGTGCTCGGGGTCCACGGTCGGCGACCAGGTGACCACGCCGTGGAACGCGGCGGTGCGTTCCCGCCAATAGGCGGCGGTGGCCTCGTCGCGGCTGCCCCAGGTTCGGCGCGGCGGGCCGGCGACGGCGTCCCTGGGCAGCCGGTCCAGCAGATCATTGGCGATGCCCTGGATCACCTGCGCGCCGGACCAGTCGGTCATGCGGTCGATCCAGATCACCAGGCCGCCGGTCGACAGGCCGCCCAGGTGGTTGGCACGCTCCACCAGCACCACCTCGGCGCCAATCCGGGCGGCGGCGATGGCCGCGGCGGTGCCCGACGGTCCGCCACCCACCACCAGCACGTCGCAATCGCGAAACACCGGCACGGCGCGCGCCGGTTCGGTGATGGTGCCCAGATCGGGGCGGGCGTTGCGGGGCAGATGCCCCGCGGGGAAAATACCGGACTTGTATTGAGGGAAGCTGTCGCTCATGCGGGCCTCGCTCGGCTGGTTCTTGCCTGGACGCAGGACGTATCCTCGGCTCAGGCCGGCGGCGACCGCAAGCTTTTCCGCCGCGCCGCGCCGGGGGATGCCGCAGTCGGTCCGACGGCGGCTTGGATGCGCATGATGATGCTGCGATGACATTTTCCCGCGCCATCGGCATCGACTACTCGGGCGCGCGCACGCCGATGACGGGCCTGCCGGGGCTGCGCGTCTACCTGGCCGAGGGCGACACGCCGGCCGTCGAGGTGCCGCCGCCGCCGTCGCGGCGACGACACTGGACGCGGCGCGGCATCGCCGAATACCTGGTCGCGACCCTGGCCGGGGACCGGCCGACGGTGGTCGGGATCGATCACGCGTTCTCCTTTCCCCTGGCCTATTTCGAGGAGCACGGGCTGCCGCGCGACTGGCCCGGCTTCCTGGACGATTTCCAGCACCACTGGCCGACCGATGGCGACGCGACCTCGGTCGAGGACATCCGCCGGCGCGCGGACTCGGGCCGCCCGGTTCGATGGGGCAGTGCGCGCTGGCGCCGCCTGACCGACCGGCGGTCGGGCGGCGCGAAGTCGGTGTTCCATTTCGATGTGCAGGGATCGGTCGCGAAATCGACCCATGCGGGGCTGCCCTGGCTGCGCTTCATCCGCCAGCGCCTGGGCGATCGTGTGCATGTCTGGCCGTTCGACGGCTGGGAGCCGCCGGATGGCCGGTCGGTGATCGCCGAGGTCTATCCGGCGCTGTGGAACCGCAGCTGCGACCGGGCGGACCGTACGCCGGACCAGCATGACGCCTGGTGCGTGGCATCCTGGCTGGCCGCTGCCGCCCGGTCCGGGGAACTGCAGCAGGCGATGCGGCCCGCGCTGCCGCCGGAGGAACGGCAGGCGGCGGAGATCGAGGGCTGGATCCTGGGCGTTCCGGGCCGGGCGCACCCCTGACGGCGCGACGCGGACCGGGGTGGGTGCCGATGCCGTGGCGAGGTGCATGCATCACCAGCCGCCCATTGATCCTGGTCAATGTGTCCTACGCGGTCCCGGCGAACACTCGGCGCGAGAGGAGAGGGAGACCCGACGTGTCCGGAACCGAGACCGGCCGCAGGCCGCTCATCGACCAGCACCCAAGGATCACCAGGTCGCCGGCATCGCCGGGGCAGGCACCCAACCTCGATGACTATCAGCGTGTGCGCGATGGCTTCACCTGGGATGCCGCCCGCGCCCTGCTGGACGGGCTGCCCGCGGGCGCCGGCCTGAACATCGCGCATGAAGCGGTGGATCGCCACGCCGCCGGCCCACGCGGCGGGAAGGACGCGCTGCGCTGGATCGGCCGCACCGGCGCCCGCCGGACGCTCACCTATCGCGACCTGCGCGCCGAAACCAACCGCTTCGCCAATGCGCTGCGCGCTCTTGGGGTGGGCGCCGGCGACGGCGTTTTCGTCCTCGCCGGCCGGGTGCCGGAGCTCTACATCGCCGTCCTCGGCGCGCTGAAGGCGAAGTGCGTGGTCACGCCGCTGTTCTCGGCTTTCGGGCCGGAGCCGATCGCCACGCGGCTGGCCATCGGCGAAGGCCGGGTGCTGGTGACCACCGAATCACTCTATCGCCGCAAGGTCGCCGCGCTGCGCGACCGGTTACCCAGCCTGCAACACGTGATCCTGATCCCCGAAAACGGCGAGCCGCCGCCGGCCACGCAAGGCACGCTTGACTGGGCCGGGCTTGTGGACGCGCAGCCCCCGGACTTCACCATCCCGCCGACCGATCCCGAGGACCGGGCGCTGCTGCACTTCACCAGCGGCACGACGGGCAAGCCGAAAGGCGCCATCCATGTCCATCAGGCCGTGGTGACGCACCACATCACCGGCCGCTACGCGCTCGATCTGCATCCCGACGACATCTTCTGGTGCACCGCCGACCCGGGCTGGGTGACCGGCACCAGCTACGGCATCATCGCGCCGCTGACCAACGGCGTGACAAGCATCGTCGCGGAAGCCGAGTTCGACGCCGAGACCTGGTACCGCATCCTGGAACAGGAACGCGTCACCATCTGGTACACCGCGCCCACCGCCATTCGCATGATGATGAAGCTGGGCACGGAGATCGTGCGCCGCTTCGACCTGTCCGCGCTGCGCTTCCTGGCCAGCGTCGGCGAGCCGCTGAACCCGGAAGCGGTGATCTGGGGCCAGCAGGCGTTCGGCCGCCCGTTCCACGACAACTGGTGGCAGACCGAAACCGGCGGGATCATGATCGCCAATTTCGCGGCGATGGACGTGAAGCCCGGCTCGATGGGCAAGCCGCTTCCGGGCATCGAGGCGGCGGTGGTGGACCGTGCCCCCGACGGATCGGTGACGCCACTGACCGAACCGCTGCGGGAAGGCGAACTCGCGCTGCGCACCGGCTGGCCGTCGATGATGCGCGGCTACCTGCACGAGGAGGAGCGCTTCCGCAAATGCTTCGCCGGCGACTGGTACCTGACCGGCGACCTCGCGATGCGCGATGCCGAGGGGTATTTCTGGTTCGTCGGGCGGGCGGACGACGTCATCAAGTCCTCGGGCCACCTGATCGGCCCGTTCGAGGTCGAGAGCGCGCTGATGGAGCACCAGGCGGTGGCCGAGGTTGGCGTCATCGGCAAGCCTGATCCGGTGGCGGGCGAGATCGTCAAGGCCTTCGTCGCGCTGAAACCCGGGTTCGTCCCTTCCGACGCGCTGCGCCGCGACCTGCTGGGACATGCCCGCAAGCGCCTCGGCGCCGCGGTCGCGCCGAAGGAGATCGACTTTGCCCAGGGCCTGCCGCGCACGCGCAGCGGCAAGATCATGCGCCGCCTGCTGAAGGCGCGCGAACTCGGCCTGCCGGAAGGCGACCTTTCGACGCTGGAAGGTGATACGCGATGACCGACAAGCCGCATCTCGACCGCGGGCATGTCCGCGCGCTGCTGACCACGATGCTGCGCATCCGCCTGTTCGAGGAGAAATGTTTCGAGCTGTACCAGGCCGAGAAGATCCGCGGCTTCATGCATTTGTATGACGGCGAGGAAGCCGTCTCCACGGGCGTCATCACCGCGCTGGGTCCCCAGGATGCGATCGTCGCCACCTATCGCGAGCATGGCCAGGCGCTGGCGCGCGGCATCCCGATGGGACCGTTGATGGCCGAGATGTACGGCAAGGAACAGGGAAGCTGCCGCGGGCGGGGCGGATCGATGCACATCTTCGACGCCGGCGCGCGGTTCTATGGCGGCAACGCCATCGTGGGCGGCGGGCTGCCGCTGGCCGTGGGCATCGCGCTGGCCGACCGGACATTGCGGCCGGGCGCCGTCACCGCCTGTTTCTTCGGCGAAGGGGCGGTGGATGAAGGATCGTTCCACGAAAGCCTGAACCTTGCCTCGCTCTGGAAGCTGCCGGTGCTGTTCGTGTGCGAGAACAACGGCTACTCGATGGGCACCGCCGTCGACCGCGCCGAGGCGGAGACGCGGATCGCCCACAAGGCCGAGGCCTACCGCATGGCGGGCGAGAGCGTGGACGGGATGGATGTCGTCGCGGTCGAGGCCGCCACGCGGCGCGCCCTGGAGCGGATGCGGGATACCGGCGCGCCCTGGCTGCTGGAATGCCGCACCTACCGGTTCCGCGCCCATTCCATGTTCGACTCGCAGGCCTATCGCACCAAGCCGGAAATCGAAACCTGGCGCACCCGCGACCCGATCACGCGCCTGCGCACCTGGCTGGAGGAGACCGGGCTGGTCCACCCCGACGAGGTGGACTCGATCGAGCGCGACATTGCCGCCGAACTCGACGCCGCCGTCGCCTTCGCCGAAGCGGGCACCTGGGAGCCTGTCGCCGAACTGGAACGCTTCGTCGTCATGGACCGGGTGCCGCAATGACCGCCGAACCAATCCGCATGACCTACCGCGAGGCCTGCAAGCAGGCGATCCGCGAGGCGATCCTGGCCGATCCGCGCGTTTTCCTGATGGGGGAGGACGTGGCGCGCTACGGCGGGTGCTACGCCGTGACCAAGGGGCTGGCGGCGGAACTCGGGGAGGACCGGATCCGCGACACGCCGCTGTCGGAAGGCGCCTATGTCGGCGCCGGCATCGGCGCGGCGATGGCCGGGCTGCGGCCGATCGTCGAGGTCATGACAGTGAATTTCAGCCTCCTGGCGCTGGACCAGATCGTCAACAACGCCGCCACCATCCCGCACATGTCGGGCGGGCAGTTCGCCGTGCCGGTGGTGATCCGCATGGCGACGGGCGCGGGGCGGCAGCTTGCCGCGCAGCACTCCCACAGTTTCGAGAACTGGTACGCCCATGTGCCAGGCCTGCGCGTGCTGGCGCCGGCGACGATCGAGGACGCGCGCTACATGCTGCGCAGGGCGCTGGAGGACCCGAACCCGGTGCTCATCTTCGAGCATGTGATGCTGTACAACCGCGAGGACGTGCTCGACCCGACGGTGACGGCGGTGGACATCGAGCGCGCCGCGATCCGCCGGCCCGGACGGGATGTGACGCTCATCGCCTATGGCGGCTCCCTGTTCAAGGCACTGGAGGCCGCCGAGACGCTACGAGGCGACGGGATCGAGGCCGAGGTGATCGACCTGCGCGTGCTGCGGCCGCTGGACATGCCAACGATCCTGGGATCCGTCGCGCGCACCAGGCGCGTGGTGCTGGTGGATGAAGGCTGGCGCACCGGCTCGCTGGCCGGCGAGATCGCCGCACGGATCGCCGAGGACGGGTTCTGGGACCTGGACGCCCCGATCCGCCGCGTCTGCACGCGCGAAGTTCCGATCCCCTATGCCGCGCACCTGGAGCAGGCCGCCCTGCCCCAGGCCGCGACGATCGTGGAGACGGCGCGGAGCCTCGTGAGGGGCCGATGACCGATTTCCGCATGCCGTCCCTCGGCGCCGACATGGAAGCCGGGACGCTGGTCGAATGGCTGGTGAAACCCGGCGACAGCGTGAAGCGGGGTGACGTCGTCGCGGTGGTCGAGACGCAGAAGGGCGCGATCGAGATCGAGATTTTCCTTGCGGGCACGGTGAGCGAGATCGTGGTCCCG
>JBFXDK010000066.1:18431-26058 GCA_050181195.1 Acetobacteraceae bacterium
GCATCGCCGGCCGCGCGCCGCATCGCCGCGGACCGGGGCATCGATCTGTCACGGCTGACCGGCAGCGGGCCCGAGGGCGCCATCGTCGTCGCCGATGTCGAGGCGGCTGCACGGGGTGTCGAGGCCTCCCGCACCGCAGCACCCCGCGCCGAGACGCCCCGGGCCGAGGCCCCGCCCGCGAAGCGCCGCGCCGGGTTCGACCCGGCGGCCATGCGCCAGGCCATCGCCGCGGCCATGTCGCGGTCGAAGCGGGAAATCCCGCATTATTATCTCAGCCAAACCATCGACGTCTCCATCGCGCTCGCTCGGCTGGAGCGGCTGAACCAGGACCGTCCGCCCACCGCCCGCATCCTGCCGGCCGCGCTGTTCCTGCACGCCATCAGCCGAGCGGTCGGCAAGGCGCCAGAGCTGAACGGGTATTGGGAGGACGGGCGATTCCGTCCCGGCGACGGGATCCATGTCGGCTGGGCCGTCGCTCTGCGCGGCGGCGGGCTGGTCGCACCCGCGATCCGCGACGCCGACCGCCTGTCGCTGGATGAGTTGATGGCGGCGATGCGGGACCTGGTGATGCGGGCACGTGCCTCCGGCCTGCGCAGCTCGGAAATGAGCGGCGCGACCATCACCGTGACCAGCCTGGGCGATCGCGGCGCGGAGACGGTCTGGCCGGTGATCTACCCGCCGCAGGTGGCAATGGTCGGCGTCGGCCGCGTCGTCGTGCGCCCCTGGGTGGTGGGCGATGCGATCGGCCCCCGCCCGGTCGTGACCTTTACGCTGGCCGGCGACCACCGCGCCAGCGACGGCCATCGCGGCGGATTGCTGCTGGCCGAGATCGAACGCCTGCTGCAGGCCATGGAGGATGCATGAACGACGCCGACGCCAGGGCCCTGATCATCTCGGTCCTCTCCGATATCGCTCCGGAAGCGGACTTCGATGCGCTTCCAGGCAAGGCGGTGCTGCGGGACGAGCTCGACCTCGATTCGATGGACTTCCTGAACTTCGTGACCGGCCTGCATGAACGCACCGGCCGCGACATCCCGGAAGCGGACTACCCGCTTCTGGCGACGATGGACGGCGCCATCGCCTATCTCCGCCGCTGAGCCGGTGCGCGCCGAACGGCGCCGAGGCGGGGCGAACGCCGGGGGCACGCCGGAGCGTCCGCACGTCTTGCCGCAAACCCGGCGCCGCACCATCGGAATGCGTAGAGGTGGGCCGGCGTAAGCGGTTATGCTGCGTGCATGGACGCCGCCCATGACGCCTCATTCCACAAGCTCATCCTGATCGTCCTTGGCACCGCGGGCGTCGTCATTCCGGTGTTTCACCGGATGCGCATCAATCCGGTGTTCGGCTTCATCGTCGTGGGCATGGCGGTCTGTCCGTTCGGCATCGGCTCGCTGGCGGCGCACTATCCATGGCTGACGGCGGTGATGATCGACTCGCCCGAAAGCATCCGGCCGATCGCGGAACTCGGCGTCGCGCTGTTGCTGTTCATGATCGGGCTCGGCCTGTCGTTCGAGCGGTTGTGGCTGATGCGCCGGCTGGTGTTCGGCATGGGCCTGCTTCAGGTCACCCTGACCGCCGGCCTGCTGAGCGGCGCCGGCCTGGTCGCCGGCCTGCCCGCCGACGCCGCCGTGGTGATCGGCATGGCGCTGGCGATGTCCTCCACCGCCGTCGTGCTGCAGGTGCTGGCGCAATCGAAGCGCCTGAACACGCCGGCCGGACGCGGCAGCTTCGCTGTCCTGCTGTTCCAGGACCTGGCGGTGGTACCGGCGCTGTTCGCAGTGAATGCCCTGGCGCCGGATGCCGCTGCGGCGGGCGCGTCGGAATTCGGCATGGCGCTGCTGCAATCGCTGCTGGCCGTCGCCGCCATCGTGGCGCTGGGGCGGCTGGTGCTGCGGCCGCTGTTCCGCACCGTCGCGCGCACCCGCAGCACCGAGTTGTTCGTCGCCACCTGCCTGTTCATCGTCGTCGCCAGTGCGCTGGCCACCGCCGCGGCGGGCATATCCATGGCGATCGGCGCGCTGATCGGCGGGTTGTTGCTTGCGGGAACCGAATACCGGCGGCAGGTCGAGATCACCATCGAGCCGTTCAAGGGCCTGCTGGTCGGCGTGTTCCTGATTTCCATCGGCATGAGCCTGGATATCGGCGCGCTGTTCAACAATCCGCTCCTGGTCCTCGGTGCCGCGGTTGGTCTCGTTGCGCTGAAACTGCTGCTGATCACCCCCTTGCTGCGCCTGTTCGGCTTTTCCTGGTCCGCGGCGCTGGAATCCGGCCTGATGCTGGGGCCGGCGGGGGAGTTCGGCTTTGTGATCCTTGCCCTCGCCGCCTCGAAGGACCTGCTGGCCCGCAATGCCGCCGAGTTCGTCCTGCTGATCGCGGCACTGACCATGGCCACGATCCCGTTCCTGGCCAGGGCGGGCCAGGCGCTGGCACCGCGCGTCAGCCGCAAGGCGCCGGTCGATCCGGATCTGCAGCTGCCGAACCTGGAGGATGCGGCGCCGCGCGTCATCGTGGTCGGGTTCGGGCGGGTCGGCCAGATGCTGGCCGCCATGCTGGCGGTCCACAAGGTGCCGTATGTCGCGCTGGACCTGGACCCCGACCTGGTCGGGCGGCACCGTGCGCGGGGAACGCCGATCTACTACGGCGACCTGACCCAGTTGGACCTGCTGCGCCGGCTGCATCTGGAGCATGTGCATGCCCTGGTGATTACGCTGGATGACAGCGAGGTCGCGAACCGCCTGGTCGCGGCGGCGCGCAGCGAACGGCCGGACCTGTTCATCATCTCCCGCGCCCGCGATGCGCACCATGCCGCGCTGCTGTACCGGACCGGCGTATCGGACGCGGTGCCGGAAACGGTGGAAGCCAGCCTGCAACTGGCCGAGGCGGTGCTGGTGGATATCGGCATCCCCATGGGGCCGGTGATCGCCTCGATCCACGAGAGGCGGGCGGAACTGCAGGCCGAGATCAAGGCCATGGCGCCCGGCGCGGCGGTTCGCCCGTTGAGCCGGCGGCGGCTGCGCGACTTCATGCCGGAGCCGGAGGCCGAACCGGCGGGCGGACAGATGGACGACCGGACGGGCGGGGGGTAACGTCGGGACAACAGAACGGAGGTACCTCCTGATGCTGACCGTTGAACCCACCGGCCAGATCCTCGGCGCCACGATCCGCGGCATCGACCTGTCCCAGCCGATCCCCGACCGCGAATTCGGCCGCATCCTCAATGCGCTCGGCCAGTTCGGCGTGCTGCGCTTCCCGCAGCAGACGCTGGAGCTCGGCGACCTCAAGCGCTTCTCGGAGATGTTCGGGGAAATCCAGGGCAATCCGATCAGCCAGATCAACCGCGACCGCCCCTATCCGGAAGTCGGCATCCTGTCGAACGTGAAGGAGAACGGGCAGTATATCGGCAGCCCCGATGCCGGGCAGGACTGGCACACGGACATGTCGTATCGCGACGTGATGGGCTTCGTGAACGTGCTGTACGGCCTGAAGATTCCCCGCCGCGACGGCAAGGCCCTGGGCGGCACCGAATTCTCCAACATGCACGCCGTCTATGAGACGCTGCCCGAGGAACTCAAGTACCGGCTGGACGGCATGACCGCGACCCATGATTTCGAGAAGTTCTGGGAGAACATGCGGCAGAACCACAACAGCGGCCGCCCGGCGATGACCGATGAGCAGCGCCGCCGCCGCCCCCCCGTCGTGCATCCGGTGTTCCTGACCCATCCGATCACCGGGAAGAAGGTGCTGTACACCAATATCGGCTACACGATGCGGATCAACGAACTGCCCGAGAAGGAAAGCGACGAGATCCTGGACTTCCTGTTCCGCCATCAGCTGGAGGAGCGGTTCCGTTATACGCACGAGTGGAACGAGTTCGATCTGCTGATCTGGGACAACCTGGGCACGATCCACCGCGCCATCGCCGATTATCGCCCGGATGAGATCCGACTGATGCGGCGCTGCCAGGTGATGGCGACCAAGGCGTTCAACGACGACTTCCTGCGCCCGGCGCGCGAGGCGGCGGCGGCCTGAGCGAATAAAGGGGGGAAAACGATCATGCGCTGGCTGCGCTTTTCCAAGGACGGCAAGACGGGATACGGCTCGATCGCGGGCGAGACGGTGAATGAGATCGCGGGCGAGCCGTGGGGCGACGCCACGCCCACCGGCCGCAGCTACAAGCTGTCGGACGTGAAGATCGAGATCCCCGTCATCCCGAAGACCTTCTACTGCGCCGGCATCAACTACGCCGCGCATATCCGGGAGATGGCGGAGAAGCGCGGCGTGAAGCCGGTGTTTCCCGAAAAGGCGGATATCGGCTATCGCGCGAACAACGCGCTGATCGCGCATGGCGAAGCGGTGGTGGTTCCGGCGCACGCGCCGCCCAAGGTGAACTACGAGGGCGAACTGGTCGTGGTGATCGGCAAGCAGGCCAAGCACCTGACCGAGGCGAACGCGATGTCCTGCGTGTTCGGCTACACGATCGGCAACGACGTGAGCGAGCGCACCTGGCAGCGCGGCGACCGCACGTTCTGGCGCGGCAAGAACACCGACACGTTCAAGCCGATGGGGCCGTGGATCGAGACCGATGTCGACCTGGATGCGATGGAAACCATCGTCCGTGTCAACGGCAAGGAAGATCTGCGGTTCAAGACGAACGACATGATCTTCGGCATCGCGCACTACATCGCGACGATGACCAAGTACATGACGCTGTATCCGGGCGACGTGATCTGGATGGGCACCGACGGCACCTCACCCGACCTGGTGGATGGCGACGTGGTGGAGGTGGAACTGACGGGCATTGGCGTGCTGCGCAATCCGTTCGTGAAGGCCAAGGCGTAGCGAATGGCTGATGCCGGCAGGCAACGGCCTGTTGTTCCGCGGGGATCGATGACCTCTGGGGCGCGGGCGTCGTTGCGCCCGCCCCATCATCCGTCCCGGCGGTAGGCGAACTGGCAGCCATCCCTGTCGGTAAAGCGCAGTGCGTCACCCGACACCGTAAACGCATACGTGACGACAGCGTCGTTCGCGGTCGAGATGGCGATCTGTCCGGGATCAACCAGTTTCCAGGTGCCGACATCCCAGTTGGTGAACTCCCGCGGCGGTTCGGGCTGCCCGCGGTAAAGTCCATTCACCTGAAACGACAGCACCGCCGGGTAGAGCGCGGCACAGGGCGGGCTGTCGCTTTTCTTCCAGCTACCGACCAGCATGTCTGTTTCGGCCATGACAAGACGCTCCTGTGCCAGGGAAGGCAGCGGGACCAGGACGGTCCCGCTGATCGGCTTGCAGCACCATAGAGCCGCGACGGCGGACAGGCCGCGGATCGCGGTGCGGCGTTGTATCAAAGTGCGTCGAGCGCCGCCTGCGCGTCCGGCGCCAGATCGAGCCTCGCGGCCTTGCGCTTCAGCGTCGGCACGATCTCGCCGGCATCAGCACGGGTTCCGGCGGCCTTCACCAGCTTCGCGAGTTTCACGGCTTCCGAACCGCTCATGACGGTGGCTTCGTCAACCAGCGCGGCCGCGGCCTTGACGTTGGGCTTGCGCCGCCCCTGCCGCTGCATGAGGCGCTTGGCTTCGATCGAGGCGAAGTGCGGCCGCAGCACGTCGTTCTTCAGCGCATCCTTCACCGCGGCAACGCCTTCGGTCAGGTGATCCCCGCCGATCACCAGAACCATATGCGCATCCGGGGTCGCCAGGATCCGGTGCGCCGCTTCGGCATGCGCCGGATCGACCACGCCGGTCACCATGACAGTGGTGCGGCCGGTGATGGATGCCTCAACCTGCTCGACATCCCACCGCACCTCGACCTCGATCGTGTGCACGCCGGGTGTGGGGAACAGGGCACCCTCATAGCCGCGCATCAGGGTCATCGCCTCGGCAACCGATTCGTTTGGCCGCAGCACGCGCATGGGCTGGTCCTCGATGCACCGGATCACCGGGCTGAAGCTTCTCCCGGAGCCCGACGGATCGTATACCATGCCGCGCACGAAGTCGGTCTTGAGGCTCAGCCTGTCGGGGACCCGCTGGGGGGTCTGTCCCACATTGACCAGCTCCACCTTCACCCGTACCGGTGCGCCGAGCGGCACTTCGTTCAACAATGGGGTGACACGCAGCTCCAGCCCGGGAACGTCCACCTGCAGGTCGGTCGGTGAAATCTGCGGTGTCGTCGAAGAGGCCGTGCCGAATGCCGTGCCGCCTGGCCGCACGAACACATCGGGATAGTGGCGCAAACGCTTGAGGTCGTCCTCGGCGAAGTTCCATTTGACATTGGTGGGGAACGGCGTGGCCGCGCTCGCCGACGCCGCGATGACATCCGTCGTGTTCATGAAGCCGAGATCGACGGTGTTGTGGAAGAGTCCCAGCGCATGACCCAGTTCATGCACCGCGGTGCGGAAGAACGGCGCGGCGGCGGTGCCGAAGCGCTGGTTCCTGACCAGGCCCCATTCCGTGGTATTCGGGATCATCCAGTGGGTGGATATGCCGACACCCTCTCGCGGCACCGCGTTGGAATCCGTGCCCGCCACGTCATACATGATCCCGCGCGGCGTCACGTCGATCTGTTTCACGGCCAGAATGTGGTAGCGCCATTCCGCATCGAGGTTGACGGCATCGCGACGTGCCAGCATGGACGCGTGCATCTCCGGGTCCGACCAGCCGGCACCGCTGGGCTCGGCAACATTGGTATCACTGAGACGGACCGACATATCCCATCCCACGGTGTCGAACACGGATTTCCAGGTCACGCCCGTGCCGCTGTCCAGGGGCTGTTCCGAGCCGCTGACGGTATCGATTTCGATCGTGGCCTTGCGGTAATAAGCCGAGACCCAACCCATCTTCAACCGTCCGATAACGTTGCCCGAGGCGTTCCTGACGTCGCCTTCCAGATAGTCGTTGGTCGACGGATAGCCGCTGGGCGCTGTCATCCAGCTCATCTGCGCCGTGACCAGCCCTTCGTTGCTCCAGGTATTCGGCGCGGTGAAACGCCACATCTCAAAGCCGAGCTGGAAACTGTTGCCGATGGTTATGTTTTCGAGGATCTGCGTGACCCGCAGGTAATAGCGATACTGGCCGCGCGGCAGTATCGGGATGCCATTCGCCGGATTGGGGCCGCCCATCACCACGGGACGGGGTGGAAAGTGGGGCGGTGACAGGAAGATGATGCGGCGCTGATACAGGTCACCGCTGGCGGTGCGGCCGGCACTGTGACATTCCACCCGCATTGTGCCGTCGAAGCTGACCAGCCCCGTCCCGGTCGGGGTGTAGTTCAGCAACCAGCAACCGCACCGGACGCTGCGGATCCGTAGCGGCGGAAACGGTATCGGCTGTATCGGAAACGGCTGTATCGGTACCGGCTGGATTGCCGCCTGAAGACCTGCATCCGACGCCGATGGCATCGTTGATGATGCCTGGTCCGCCGATGGCGGCACGATATCAGGCAGAGGCGGAGAGATCCCGGCAGACCCGTGACGTTGGCCGGTGAATGCGTGACCCATGGACGATCCTTCCTTCAAACGAGTGTAACCAGTGGCGAACTCGACCACGGCGGCGGACTCGCTTTCTCCTGTTCCCCGATACTGGCTCGCGATATCAGCAAACATGCCGCCGCAATCAGTCATCCCGCGGTCACCCGC
>JBFXDK010000066.1:26158-30753 GCA_050181195.1 Acetobacteraceae bacterium
CGCCGCGGCCTGGTGCTGCTGATCCAGCGTCGTGGGCAACGTCATGTTCTGCTGCTGGGCGATGGTCATCAGATCCTGTTTCGCCTTGTTATGATCGGTGATCATCTGCTGGGCGAACTGCTTCACATCGGCCGACTGCGCCTTCTGCTGCGCCATCTGGCTGAGCTGGATCTCGGCCATGCTGGACATCGCCGCGTGCGTGGCGAATGTCTTGCCGGCGGTCGACATCTGCGCCTGCGTGTTGGCGCTCTGCCCTGGCGTGGGCGCGGTCGTGGTCCGGCCCGGCGTGGCGGCTGTCTGGGCGAGAACCGGCTGGACGGCCAGGCCTGCGCCCAGCAGCCCGGTCAGAAGAATGGTGGTTCCGGCGATCCGCATGATGCGTGCTCCGTTTTGGGGTGTGCCGGAGCAACGCAGGCATTCGCGTCCCGGTTGCGAGGTGCTTGCACGTCGGCGGCACCGCTCCGAAAATGTGCGGCAAGCAATGGAGGAATGAATGATGGGCAAGCTCACCGGCAAGGTCGCCGTCGTCACCGGCGCCAGCCGCGGCATTGGCCAGCAGATCGCGGAGCTGTTCGCGTCCGAAGGCGCCAGCGTGGTATGCGCCGCCCGCACGATGAATGAAGGCGAGCACCGGATGCTGGAAGGCTCGCTCGCCCGGACGGTGGAGATCATCCGCCAGGCGGGCGGCGAGGCGACGGCCTGCACCGCCGACGTGTCCAGCGAGGCGGACTGCATCGCCCTGATCGAGACTGCCCGCCGGACCTATGGCACGGTCGACATCCTCGTGAACAACGCGGCGCTGAACTACTACCTGCCCACCGAGACCTATCCGACCAATCGCTGGGTGCGCTGCTTCGCCGTGAACGTGCACGCGCCGTTCATCCTGTCGAAGGAGGTGCTGAAGGACATGATCCCCCGCCGGTCCGGCGCGATCGTGAACATCAGCTCGGGTTCGGCGATCGGTCCGGGACGCGGTCCGTATGAGGACAAGGTGGTGCACGGCGGCGTGATGTATGGCGCGACCAAAGCAGCGCTGGAGCGGTTCACGCAGGGGCTGGCGCAGGAGGTGGCGCAATACGACGGGATCAGCGTGACGGCGCTGTCGCCGTCGCAGGTGGTGCCGACGCCCGGGACAATCCACCACAAGCTGGTAACGAGCGTGGACGATCCGCGCGGCGAGCCGCCGATCCTGATGGCGAAGGCGGCCCTGCTGCTGGCGAGCGAGCCGGCCTCGAGGATCAATGGCCGCGTGACCTATAGCCAGCAGATCTTGAAGGAATTCGGCTGGATCGAGACGGCGAAGGGCCGCGGCGTGGATACCAAGGGATCGGGTTACTCGCAGGTCTGACGGCAGTACCCGACGGCCGAGTGCCGGCGGCGGTCAGGGCAAACCGTGGGATGAGTGATGGGAAGATGCCTCGTCCCGTCCCGACGTCCGGGGGCGCGGCACGGGCACGCCGCCTCGTTTTCCTGCCATTCGAACGCGCTTGGCATCCGCGTGCCACGATGGCGGTGGGCGCCGGCACCGGGCCGACAGCGTCTGGAACGGCCTGGTTCCGGTTCTGCGCTATGCGAAACGAATAAAGACTGTATCAGAACGAAGACAATCCGCCGCACGGTGGACAGTAGTTATTGCGGATGATAAAATCGCTACCTGCGAGATTATCCGTGACATCATCCGCATGACTCCGTCTGACACGACCGACTGTTTTGTGTGAACCATGAGGCATACCGTGGGGACCTGGATCAGGCGGTTGTGCGCCACGCGGATATCCCCCAGTGCCGTCCACGACGAACAGGTTCGTTCGTCGTACCAGCAACTGCCTCTCACGCTTGCGGTTTCGGTCCTGAACGCCCTGCTGCTGGGGCTTGTCTTTTCCGCGGTGGCGCCCGCATCCCGCATCCTGACCTGGATTGCGATGATCGGCGGATTGTCGCTGTTCCGCCTGGGGTTGTGGCGGGTCCATCAGCGCCTCGATACCGGGCAGAACCAGAGTCGCTGCTGGTCCTGGGTGGGGGCCGGCGGCGCCTTCGTATCGGGTATGATATGGGGATTCGCGCCGTTCCTGCTGTTCCCGATGAACGATCCCTATCAATTGTTCCTGGCGTTCGTGGTCGCCGGCATGTGTGCCGGGGCCGCCACCGTCCACGCGGCGCATTTTCCCTCGGTCGTCGCGTTCATCGTGCCGGCCATTGCCCCCCTGACGGCCGATTTCCTCGCCCAGGACCGGCTGCTGCCGGCCGTCTCGGGGATCATGATGGCAATCTTCGCCCTGTCGCTGTGCGTCGCCAGCCTGAAATTCCGCCGCTGGTTCCGCGACACCACCGCCGCGCGTCTGGAAATCACCCGCCAGACCCTGGAAATGGGCGCGATCAATGCACGCCTGCAGAATGAGATCGCACGCCACAAAGCCACGGCCTCGAAGCTGCAGCAGGCGCAGAAGCTGGAAGCGATCGGCCGGCTTACGGCCGGCATCGCGCACGACTTCGACAATCTGCTGATGGCGATCGGCGGATCGGCCGGGCTGGTCGCCAGCCGCCTGGGCAACGATCCCGTCCAGGGGCCACGCATGGCGACGATCCTGCAATCGGTTGAACGTGGTGCCACGCTGACCCGTCAGTTGCTGGCCTTCGGACGCAAGCAATCCTTGATGCCGCGGCTGGAGGACATGAACCGCATGCTGCGGGACATGCGCAGTCTGCTGGAATCCACGCTGGGCGGACACGCCAGCCTTCAGCTTGCGCTGCACAGCGCGCCGATGATGGCGTTCGTGGACGTGGCGCAACTGGAACACGCGATCCTGAACCTGGTGCTGAACGCACGTGACGCGATGCCGAACGGCGGCGTGGTCACGATCGCAACGACCCATGCGGCGCTGCCCGCCGCCGACCGCGATCACGGAAGCGACGGCCAGACGGGCCGGAGCGTGCTGATCACGGTGTCGGATACCGGCGTCGGCATGTCGGAGGAGGTCCGCCGGCAGGCCTTCGATCCGTTCTTCACCACAAAGGATATCGGCCAGGGATCTGGCCTGGGCCTGAGCCAGGTCTATGGGCTGGTGCATCAATCCGGCGGGGTGACGCGCATCACCTCCCAGCCCGGCCAGGGCACCACCATCAGCATCTATCTTCCGGCGATCCCGGAGGGTTTCGCGGCCGATCAGGCCCCTGGATCGCCAGCGGACCTGCCCCAGGCGGCCGGGCCGGCGCCCGGGGCCCGCAAGGGCCATGTGCTGCTGCTGGAGGATGATGATCAGGCGCGAACCACGATCGCGGCGATGCTGACCGAAGCGGGTTATGCGGTGATGTCGTTCGCCGCCGCGCGCCTTGCACTGATCGAGGTCGGGAAGATGGACACGCCGCTCGACCTGCTGGTGATCGACTACGCCATGCCCGACCGGCGCGGCGACCGGTTCGCCGAACAGGCGCGGGCGTTGCGGCCGGGGATACCGATCGTGTTCATCACGGGCTACGCGGAACCGACGTCACTGGAAGCGGAACCCTGGCTGCTGCGCAAGCCGTTTGATGCCTCCGGCTTGGCGGGCGTGGTTGACCGGGCGTTGCGGCGCGCGGGCTGACCGGTCCGGCTTTGTCGCGGCGGCGAGGCGGCAGGCTAGTACGCGGCGCCGGGAGCATGGCGGCTGTCTCGGCGTTCGCCGCGTGGCGTTCGCCGCGTGGTGTCAGAAGATGTTTTCGGGGTGCATGCCCAGCAGGATCTGACCGACGGTTTCGTAGTGCAGGATCCGCCCCTGGCCCTGCTGCGCGACGGTGTGGATGTCGCGCAACCGGCGCTCGAACGGGTTCTCCTCGAACACCGCCATCGAGCCGCAGTCGTGATACAGCGTATTGACGATCTCGCGCGATGACTGGATGGCCCAGGTGGAGGCCAGGCGCAGCCTGGCGCGCTGGTCGGCGTCCATCTGCCCGCATTCCTCGATGGTTTCCAGCGCCTCATCCGCCGCGGCGTGCAGGAAATAGCGGGCGGAGCGCCAGCGTGCCTCGGACTGCGCAACGTGCGACTGCACCACGTTGTTTTCCGACATCGGCTTGCCGGCGCCGCGGCGGGTCTTGTCGCGCGGCAGTTCCAGGAACGCGTCCATCGTGCCGCGCGCGATGCCCAATGCCACGCCGCCGAAGCCGATGGAATAGAGCTGGTTGCTGCTGAAACGATAGAGCGGGCTTGCGGTGCGGCGGTCGCGCGGATCGTCGCGGTAGATCGCGCGTTCATGTGGGATGAACAGGTCTTCGACGGAATATTCGTTGCTGGCGGTGCCGCGCAGGCCGATCGTGTGCCAGATGTCGTGGAACCGCGCACTGGATTTGGGATAGAGGAAGGTCTTCACCTCCTTCGTCCCCTTTACCCGCAGATGCGCGCCGAGCCAGGTGGCGTTCTGGCTGCCGCTCATGAACCGCCATTTGCCGGTGATGCGGTAGCCGCCTTCGACCGGCGTGGCCTCGTAGGGGGAACCGGGCGGCCCCCAGGCGACGATGCCGTCCGGCCGCCCGAAGATCTCCTGCGCCATCTCCGGGCCGAGATAGGCGCTGGTGGTGGAGCAGCCGTTGCTCTGGCACACGACCCAGCCGGTTGAGCCGTC
>JBFXDK010000067.1:0-26027 GCA_050181195.1 Acetobacteraceae bacterium
GCGGCATTCCCTGCTTGACCGGCTGGGCACGCCGCCGAACACTGCCCGCCGTCTTCAAGATACAAGGCGAGGAAACGCATCATGCCGGCACGCACGGGCCAGGACTACCTGGATGGACTTCGCGCCCGCAGGACCGAGGTCTGGCTGCGTGGCGAGCGGGTCACCGACGTCACCACTCATCCCGGCCTGGCGAACGGGGCCCGGGCGATCGCCGCGCTCTACGACATGCAGTGCGACCCCAGGCACCGGGACGCGATGACCTTCGTGTCCGCCGAGAACGGGGAGCGGCTGGGCCTGTCGTTCATCGTCCCCCGCACCCGGGAGGAACTGGAGGCGCGGCGGGTCATGATGCTGAACTGGGCGCGCACGACCTGCGGGATGATGGGCCGCTCGCCGGATTTCATGAATGTGACCTATTCGGCCTGGAACGCGGCGGCCGACTATTTCGGGCGCGGGCGGCCGGAATTCGCGGACAACATGCGGCGCTACTACGACTACATCAGCCGCAACGACCTGGTGCTCACGCACTCGCTGATCAATCTGCAGCGCTCGCGCGACGTCAGCGGGATGTTCAACCTGCAGGAAGGCACGGCCCTGCAGGCGGTGAAGGAAACCTCGGCCGGCATTGTGGTCCGCGGCGCCCGGGTCCTCGCGACACTCGGCCCGCTCGCGGACGAAATCGCGGTGTATTCCCCGCGCCTGGCACAGCACACCGTACGGCACAGCCCGTTCGCGCTGAGTTTCGCGCTGCCCTGCGACACGCCCGGCCTGCGCTTCCTCTGCCGCGACAGTTTCGACTACGGGAAGTCGCATTTCGACCATCCCCTCGGCTCGCGGTTCGAGGAAATGGACTGCATCGTGTTCTTCGACGATGTGCTGGTGCCGTGGGAGAGGGTGTTCATCCACGGGGATGTCGGGCTGCTGAACGGGACCGCGGCAACGACGCATTCCTCGGCGCACACCTCGCACCAGGGGGCGGCGAAGAACCTGGCGAAGTGCGAGCTGGTGCTGGGCGTGGCGCTGCTGGTCACGGAAACGCTGGGCAATGCGCATTTGCCGCATTCCGACGAACGGATCGGCGAGCTGATCATGTACACCGAACTCATGCGCGCCTGCATGCGGGCGGCGGAGGCGGACGCGACACTGGATGAATGGGGGGTGATGTGCCCGGCACCCTTGCCGGCGGAGACGACGCGCAACCTGTTCATGACGGCCTATCCGCGGATGGTGGAGATCCTGCAGCTTCTGGGGTCCTCCAGCCTGATGATCCTGCCGACGGAAGCGGATTTCCGCACGCCGCTCGCTCCGGTGATGGAGCAGTATCTCGCCACCGACACCACCGGCGCGCGGGACCGCGTGAAGCTGTTCCACCTGGCCTGGGACATCGCGTGCTCGTCGTTCGGCAGCCGGCAGGTGCTGTATGAACGTTTCTTCGCCAGCGACCCGCTGACACGGGCGCGGGCGTTGGCGTCGATCTTCCCGAAGAAGGAAGTGACGGACCGCGTGCTGGATTTCCTGGGGCGCGATGACAACCACGCATGAGAGGGAGAAACGGACCATGAGTGGACGCGGCATGTATCTGGGGCACGTCAACATCTATGTCCGCAACGCCGACCGGTCGCGGGACTGGTACGAGAAGGTGCTGGGCCTGCACACCTATCACCACCGGCCGGGACGCGCGGCGTTCATGTCGGCCGACCTCGACCAGTCGCACGAGGTGGCGCTGATGCAGGTGGGCGAGGATGCGCCGGGCCCGATGCGCGGCCAGGTCGGGCTGAACCACATGGCCTGGATGGTGGAGAGCCTGGACGCGCTGAAGGCGGCCTATCAGCGGCTGAAGGACAACGGGGTGGCGGTCGATGCCATCGTCGATCATGGCATCTCGCTGGGCATCTATTTCCGCGATCCCGATGGCAACGGGCTGGAGGTGTCCTACGAACTGCCGCGGTCGGAATGGCCGCGAAAGGAGCAGGTCTTCGCCGAGGACGTGGTGAACCGCGGCCTGTTCCCCGGCCCCTGGGACCAGGATCCGGCGGTGGTGCGGCGGTAAGGCCCGTCGTGCTTTCCCGCGTGCAAACCCGGAACGGCAGAAGCCGGCTGCTCCGGGTTCACAAGGGTCGGAGCGGCTATCGCCACCGGCGGCGCGATCCGATCACGCCCGCAAGTCCCAGCCCCAGCAGCGCCAGGGACGTGGGTTCCGGGACCAGCAGCACATCGTCGATGGCATAGAAATCCGCGTTGGTGTGTTGCGGATTGGTGGCAAAGTTGTCGGCGATCCAGCGGAACATGAAGGTTCCGACATCCAGCGCGCCTGGTCCTGTCATGCTCAGGGAGTGCGCGCCGCCGGTTTCGAGATAGCTGCCCAGCGTGGTCCAGGTTGCGCCGGCGGTGCCCGAATCCCATTGCAGGCTGATGCGATAGGACTGGGTGTTGGGGAAATTGTGGTTGGAGCTGGCGCGCCACATCACCTGGTCCACCACCGTCGGCGTATCGGTGGTCATGGTCAGGGACGGGTGGTTGGCCGGGTAGATGCCGTTGATGCCGAAATAGCGCGTGGTGGAGTTGAAGGAGCCGGGATTTCCCTCGAAGCTGCTGTTCAGGAAGATGTCGGTGACGCCATCGATGCCGGTGCGCCAGCCAGCCGATACGACACCGGCGCCGAGATAGGACGCATCGACCGTCTGCGCATACAGAACGTCTTCATAGTAGCCGGTGGCGTTGTTAAAGTTGAAGCCGACAACGGCGCCCGCATGGGCGGCGGCGGGCAGTATCAGGGTGAGGGCGGTGGCGAGCGCCGCGGGCCGGATCGACATGAATTCTTCCTGTTAGGGTCGTGGTCGCAACAGAATATTGTTCTGATGTCAGAATCACAACCGCAGTACGTCAGTGTGGGACGGAGAATGCGTGAAATAGCGCCGGCCGGACGTATCGTGTCAGGTAATGATTTTCGATCCTGTGGTGTCCTGCCCGGCAACCCGCCGGAAGCTCACCGCCTGGGTGCGGAATGCCTCCCACGGCCCCGTATCGGTCGGCACAACGCCGGCATCGGTCTTGCGGAAGGTCGTCGCGCTGACCAGCAGCCACATTGCTTCCATCACCGTCTCGCCGTCCGGTGCCAGGTGCAGCAGGGCGGTCCAACTCGTCAGGCTTTCGCTTTCGGGCGCCCAGGACACGGTGAACCCCAGGCATCTGCGGTCGCGCCAGCCGGCAAGCTCATAGGTCCTGGTCGTGTCGGCGGCGCCGATCCGGGTGCGATAGGATCCGGTCAGGCGCGCGCCCTCCTGGCGCAGGACCAGTTCCGACCCGGCATCGTTCCGCCAGGTCCCGTCCACCGGCAGGGTGCGGACGTCGATCGTGTCTGTCATGGGCGTGCTCCCGCGGGTCACTTCGGCCGGTCATGCCGCGTGGTGCTTGTGTCCCGGCCGGGACGCGGCGGCCGGCCGAGCGGCGTTATACAGGGGCGGAAGGGCAGGGCCACCGCCCGTGGTCATTGCGGAACGTACCGGGGGATCAGCGTGCGCCATCCGCGGGGGATCGCGCCTTGACCCCCCTGCCACCCCGCCCTACACGCGCCGCATGAGCGACAAAACCGCCCCCGCCATCGACCTGCCCGCCGCAACGGAACGGGCACGCGTCCTCGCCCAGGCCTTGCCCTATCTGCGCCGCTATGCGGGCGCGACCGTCGTCGTGAAATACGGCGGCCATGCGATGGGCGAGGAGCATCTGGCCGAGGAATTCGGGCGTGACATCGCGCTGCTGAAACAGGTGGGCCTCAACCCGGTCGTGGTGCATGGCGGCGGGCCGCAGATCAATTCCATGCTCAAGCGGCTGGCGGTGCAGTCCACCTTCCTGGACGGGCTCAGGGTGACGGATGCGGCGGCGATGGAGGTGGTGGAGATGGTGCTGGCCGGCACCGTCAACAAATACGTCTCCAACCTGATCACCCGGGCGGGCGCGCTGGCGGTGGGCATCTGCGGCAAGGACGGCGGGATGATTCGCGCCCGGAAACTGGCGCGGGTGAAGAAGGACCCGGAGACGGGCGCCGAAACGGTGCTGGACCTGGGCTTCGTGGGCGAGCCGGCGCATGTGGATGTGCGGGTGATCCATGCGCTGACCGGCGGCGGGCTGGTGCCGGTGATCGCGCCGGTGGGGGTGGATGCCGACGGGCAGACCTATAATATCAACGCCGACACGGTGGCCGCGGCGGTGGCCGGCGCGCTGCAGGCCACGCGCCTGCTGATGCTGACGGATGTGCCGGGCGTGCTGGACAAGGAAAAGCGCCTGCTGCCGGACCTGTCGCTGGCCGATGTGCAGGCGCGGATCGAGGACGGCACGATCACCGGCGGCATGATCCCCAAGGTGGAATGCTGCGTCGAGGCGGTGCGCCTGGGGGTGAAGGGCGCGGTGATCCTGGATGGGCGCGTGCCGCATGCCTGCCTGCTGGAGCTGTTCACTGAAGCGGGCCCGGGCACCATCATCCGGCGCTGACCCGGCCGCCCCGGGTCCCGCCGCTGCTCGCGGCGCAACCGTGGCCCGGACCGGCCCGCCTGGGCATCAAACCGTCCGGGATCGCGCCCTATTTCCGTGCATCCGGCAAATGGGCGCGTTAGGCTTTCCTTGCGAAGCCGGCGGCGGATGACGCGGGATCTCCATCGTACAGCCGTGAACGACCGGCAGCGGGAGGAGACTCGTAATGAGACGATGGCAATCACTTGCCGTTGCGGTCTGGGCTTGTGCCGTGACCGCGCTATCCCCGGCCGCGGCCGTGGCCCAGGCGAAGCCCGAAGGGGAAATGCGATACGCGGTCTACGTGACCCTGGCCCCTGCCTGGTTCGATCCGGGCGAGTCGGTGGTCGGTGTCCTGACACCGTTCTGGGTGATGTATGCGCTGCACGATGCTCTGGTGAAGCCGATGCCCGGCAAGGCGATCGGCGCGAGCCTCGCGGAATCCTGGACGGTCAGCGACGACCAGCTTGCCTACGAATTCAAGCTGCGCGAGGGGCTGACGTTCCACAACGGCGACAAGTTCACCGCCGAGGACGCGGCCTTCAGCTTCAAGCGCTCGAAGGGCGCGCTGCTGCACCAGAAGGTGAAGGAGGTGGTCGTCGTCGATCCGCATCGGGTACGGTTCGTGTTGCACGAACCCTGGCCCGATTTCATGACCTTCTTCGGCACCTTCGCCAGCGGGGCGGCCTGGGTCGTGCCGAAGCGCTACATGGAGCAGGTGGGACCCGACGGGTTCAAGAAGCACCCGATCGGCCTCGGCCCATACCGGTTCGTCAGCAACACGCCCGGCGTCGAACTCGTGCTGGAAGCCTATGAGGGTTACTGGCGGAAGATGCCCACGGTGAAGCGGCTGATCTACAAGAGCGTGCCGGAGGCGACGACCCGGGTCGCGATGCTGCTGCGCGACGAGGTGGACGTGGCCTATCTGCTGGATGCGTCCCTGGCCGAATCGGTGCGGCGCAATCCCAAGCTGAAGGTCGCCTTTTCCGGCGGCATCGGCACGACCTATCTCGACTTCCTGGACATGTGGGACCCGAAGTCGCCGTGGGCCGATCCGCGCGTGCGGCTGGCGGCCAGTCTGGCGATCGACCGGAAGGCGATCAGCGAGGCCGAGACGCTGGGCGCCTCGCCGCCCACCGGCGGCATGGTGCCGACGGCATTCGACTATGCCCTGAAGATCGATCCCGACCCCTACGACCCCGCCCGCGCGAAGCAGTTGCTGGCCGAGGCCGGATATCCGAACGGGTTCGATGCCGGCGACCTGTACCCCTGGCCGCCCTATTTCACGACCGGCGAGGCCGTGACCAACTACCTGGGCGCGATCGGCATCCGCACGCGGGTGCGCACCATGGAGCGGGCCGCCTTCTACGCCGCCCTCGGCACCAAGAAGCTCAAGGGCCTCTGCGTGTGCGTGAACGCCGTATGGGGCAACGCATCCTCGCGCCTGTCCGAGACGGTGCCGAGCGACGGGGCGTTTGCTTATGGGGGGTATCCGGATGTGGATGCGCTGTACCGGCAGCAGGCGATCGAAACCGATGCCGCCAAGCGCGAGGCGATGCTGCACAAGCTGCAGGAGATCCTGCATGAGCGGCGGCGGTTCGCGCCGATCTACGAATATATCTGGGCGAGCGGTGTCGGTCCGCGGGTGGAGGAGCCGGGCCTGCTGCTGATCAAGCCCTATCCGTGGGCGGCGCCGCTGGAGGATGTGCGCCTGAAGCGGCCATAGCACGATCGGGGAAGCGGGCGCGCCCTGCCGGGATCACCCTGCTGGGATCATCCCGGCAGGGTCAGCCCCTGGTAGAGAGGGGCGAGGGGCAGCGCGACGTCAAGGCCCGGCAGGTCCAGGACGCCCTCGGGATGGGCGCTGGCGATCCAGGTCCGGTCCGGCGCGCGGCGGAACAGGGTGGCGCCGATCCGCGCCTGTTCCAGCAGGACATAGCCGCGCAGGGATGGAACGGCGGCATAGTCGACCAGCTTGTCGATGCGGTCGGTGGTGGCGGTGTCGTCGGACAGGACCTCGAAGATCACCAGGGCGTCGGTCAATGTGCGGGTGGCCTGGTCGATTGGTTCGGCGGCAACCAGCACATCGGGGTGGCGGACGCGGGAGCCGATGCGCAGGCGCATACGGTGGATCGCCTGGACCGGCTTGCCGGCTGACAATCGTCGCAGGGCGACCGTGAGACGGAAGACGATATCCTGATGGGCGATGGTGTTGCACGCCACGCGCAGCGGCGGCCGGCCGTCGAACTCATGCTTGGCCTCCTGCCTGTCTTCCCAGGCAAGGAACGCCTCCGTGGTCCATGGCCGCTCCAATACGGTGTCCATGCGCCATCCTGCCCATGCCGTCCTGCGCGCGTCGACCCGGGCGGCCGGCGCGTTCCTTCAGAGATAGGAAATCAGCAGGTAGCCGGCCAGCATCGCCGCGGTCCAGAACGCCATCGCGCCGGTGGGCCAGGTGCGCGCCATCACGCCTTCCAGCCCGTGATGGCGGCGGGCCAGCAGGATGGCGGTGCGGCCGGTCGCGCGGGCCGCCCGGTCGATCCAGGCCCAGGCCGCATCCGCCGCCCGTCCCGCGCCGGACCAGGCTCCGGTGCGCCAGAACCAGTCCACGTCCAGGGTGATGGTCAGCGTGCGCTTCAGCCAGCCCAGCATCAGGAAGAACGCCAGGCCCGAGAACAGCAGCAACTGCAACTGCGAGACGACGTGACTGCCGGTGTAGGGCGCGTAGTCCACGGGGTAGGGCAGCAGCGCGTAGAGCGGCCCCGGCATGACCCCGAGGAAGATGCAGATCGCCGAGAACAGCACCATGGCGGCCCGCATGTTCCAGGGCGGATCGGGCGGGCGCAGGCCGGAATCCCTTTGGAAGAACACGAACCAGGGGAACTTGATGCCGGCATGCAGGAACACGCCGGCCGAGGCCGCGGTCAGCAGGAACCACACCAGGGGCAGGTGCGCGTGGGCCGCGCCGTCGGAGATCATGGATTTCGACACGAAGCCCGAGGTGAGCGGGAACGCCGAGATCGACAGCGCGCCGATGATGCCGCAGACGGTGGTGACCGGCATGGTGCGGAACAGGCCGCCGACATCGGTGCACTTGCGCTTGCCGGTCATGAACAGCACCGACCCGGCCGACATCAGCAGCAGCGCCTTGTAGATGATATGCGCGAAGGCGTGCGCGGCGACGCCGTTCAGCGCCACCTCGGTCCCGATGCCGATGCCGGTGACCATGAACCCCACCTGGTTCACGATCGAATAGGCCAGGATGCGGCGGACGTCGTTCTCCAGGATGGCGTAGACGATGCCGTAGAACACCATGAACAGGCCGATCGGGATCAGCACCTCGGTCCCCGGAAAGCCGCGCAGCAGCACATAGACCGCGGTCTTGGTGGTGAAGGCCGAGAGGAAGACCATCCCGCTCCAGGAACTCTCGGGATAGGCGTCGGGCAGCCAGGCGGCGAGCGGCGGGGCGCCGGCATTGATCAGGAACCCCGCCAGGATCAGCCAGCGCGCGGGGCTGTCCGGCACCATGGCGCCGAAGCCGATGGATCCGGTGGCGGCGATCTCCCCGGCGATGCCGGCCATCAGCAGAACGCCGCCGAACAGGTGGATGACGGCATAGCGCAGGGCGGCGCCGCGTGCCGTGGTCCCGGCGGCGCAGATCACCAGGGTGGAGGCGAGCGCCATCAGTTCCCAGAAGATGAACACGCTGATCACGTCGCCGGCGAACACGACGCCCACGGCACCGCCGGCATAGGCCAGGGCCGCGGCGAGTTCAGCCGAACGGGTCTGGTTCAGCGCGAACAGCCCGCCGGTGAAGGTCATCAGCAGGAACACGGTGGCGAACAGGCGCGACAGCGCGTCGGCCCGCACCAGGTCCAGCGTCCAGCCCAGGAAATGCGTCTGCAGCGACACGCCGTCGGGCAGCATCCACACCAGCGCCAGCACCAGCGGCGGCAGGCCCAGCAGCACGGTCTGGCGGGCGCGCAGCGGCAGAAGCGGCAGGGCCAGGCCGCCCAGCATCATCAGCGCGCCGGGCGGAATTGGCAGGCTAACGGTCATAGTAGCTGTCCGGCCGCTTCAGGATGGCGCCCAGTGCCTTGGCGAACAGCACCAGCGCCACGCAGCTCAGGAAGCCATACCAGGCGCCGAAGCCGAACGTGCCCTCGATCCCGAAGACGGCGTGATGGTCCACGAACAGGTCGGCCAGCACGGTCAGTGCCAGGATGACCGCGAACAGGATCCAGAGCCGCCTGATCGTGCCGGGGCGAACAAGCCAGTGGTCGTCCATCGCTCTAGCGTCCAAGCATGAGGGTTGCGAGCGCGAGTACGCCGTCCGGCCAGAAGAACAGACCCAGCGTGGCGGCGGCGGTCAGGCTCAGGGCGAGGACGATCGGCCACGGCGCCTCGCGGATGCCGTGGTCGTGGCCATGCCCGTGCCCGCGCTCTCGGCCGTGACTGTGACCGTGGTGATGGTCCGCCTGCGGCGTGGGCAGGAAGAAGGCACGGTACACGACCGGCAGGAAATACCCGGCGTTCAGCATGGTGCTCAGGATGATCACGCCGACCGCCAGCCAGTTCGCGGTCTGCATCGCCCCGGTCAGGATGAACCACTTGCCCAGGAAGCCGGCGGTGGGCGGCAGGCCGATCATGCCCAGCGCGCCGATGGTGAAGGCGGTCATGGTCCAGGGCATGCGGCGGCCGATGCCGTCGAGCTCGCTGACCTCGGTCAGGTGCGCGGCGGTGTAGATCGAGCCCGCCGCGAAGAACAGCGTGATCTTGCTGACGGCATGGGCCGCGATATGCATCGCCGCGCCGACCAGGGAGACCGGCGCCAGGATCGCGACACCCAGCACGATGTAGGACAGTTGCGACACGGTGGAGTAGGCGAGGCGCCGCTTGAGGTTGTCCTGGCGCAGGGCGACGAGGGAGGCCGCGAGGACGGTGGCCCCGGCGACCGCCGTCAGCCAGGAGGCCTGGCCGGTGGCCGCCAGCAGATCGATCCCGAAGATCAGCACGGCGACCTTGACGATGCAGAACACGCCGGTCTTGACGACGGCGACGGCGTGCAGCAGGGCGCTGACCGGCGTCGGCGCCACCATGGCCGCGGGCAGCCACCAGTGCAGCGGCATCACCGCCGCCTTGCCGATGCCGAAGACGAACATCAGCAGCAGCACGGTGACGGCGACCGGACCCGCCTTGCCGGCCAGGATGCCGCCGGCGGTGAAATCCAGCGTGCCCGCCAGGGACCAGGTGCCGATGATCGCCGGCAGCAGCAGGACGGTCGAGGATCCGATCAGCAGCAGCAGGTAGACCCGGCCGGCGCGCAGCGACTCCTCGTCCCGCCTGTGCGTCACCAGCGGGTAGGTGGAGATCGTCAGCGCCTCGTAGAACAGGAACAGCGTGAACAGGTTGGCCGAGAAGGCGACGCCGATCGTGCTGCCCAGCGCGATGGCGAAGCACAGATAGAACCCGGTCTGCCGCGGCTCGTCGTTCCCGCGCATGTAGCCGATGGCGTAGACCGATGTCAGGATCCACAGCCCCGACGCGATCAGCGCGAACAGCATGCCCAGGGGTTCGATCGCGAAGGCCACGCTGATGCCGGGCGCGACATCCAGCAGATGCAGCGCGGGACGGGCGCCTGCCAGGACCGGACCCGCGAGGCCAAGCGTGGCGAGGAACAGCACCGCGGCGGCGATCAGGGTCACGGCCTCGCGCATGTCGGGCCGGCGCCAGTAGACGGGGATGATCGCGGCGCCGACGAACGGCGCCAGCAGGGCGATCACCATGACGGTCTCGGGGGCGATCATGGCACGGGTGCCAGCAGCATCGTGGCGACCTGGCCGGCGATTCCGGCCGTGAGCGAGGTATCGAGGCCGAACCAGATGCTGGCGCCGGCCAGTGCGACCAGCGGCAACAGCATCGACGGCGGCGGGTCGGTGGCGCGTGCCACGCCGATCGCCGGCGGGCGGAACCAGGCGACTTCCAGCACATGGCCGATATAGACGAAGGTGATCAGCGAGCTCGCGACGATCAGGAAGGCGAGCAGCCGCGACCCGTCCTGCAGCGCGCCCACGACCAGGTACCATTTGGAGATGAACCCGACCGTGCCGGGCACGCCGGCCAGGGCGAGGCCGGCGATGGTGAAGGCCGCCATGGTCACCGGCATGCGCCGGCCGATGCCGGCAAGATCGCCCAGGCTGAGCGATCCGGTGCGGTAGACGATGCAGCCGGCCGCCATGAACAGCGCCGCCTTGCCGATCGCGTGGTTCACCAGATGCACGATGCCGCCGGTCAGTGCCGCCTGGTTGGCGATGCCGATGCCCAGGGTGATGTAGCCGATCTGTGCCAGCGAGGAGTAGGCGAGCATCCGCTTGAGATCGACCCGGAACACCGCGATGGTCGAGGCCACGAAGATCGCGGCCACCGACAGGGCGATGATCATGTCGGTGGCGGGCGAGGCGATGAAGCCCGCCGCGGGGCCGACCACCACAAACAGCATCCGCACCAGCAGGTAGACCGCGACCTTGGTTGCCGTGGCCGAGAGAAAGGTGGTGACCATCGACGGCGCGAAGGCATAGGCGCCGGGCAGCCAGGTGCTGAGGGGGAACAGCGCGAGCTTCAGGCTGATGCCGACGACGAGGAAGGCGAGCGCCGTCATCACCGTGCGGGACTGGTCGGCCATGACGGGGCCAAGCCTCTCGGCCAGGTCGACCATGTTCAGCGTGCCGGTCACCACGTACAGCAGGCCCACGCCGATCACGTAGAAGGTGGCGCCGATCGTGCCCATGATCAGGTACTGGAACGAGGCGACCAGCGCCCGCCGGTCGCGGCCCAGCGCGATCAGCACATAGGTCGAGAGCGACGAGATCTCCATGAAGACGAAGGCGTTGAACGCGTCGCCGGTCACGGTGATGCCCAGGAGTCCGGTCAGGCACAGCAGGAACATGCAGTAGAACCAGGCCTGGCGGTCGGCCTCGATCTCGTGCGCCACGCTGCGGCGGGCGAAGGGCATGATCACCGCCGCGACCATGGACACCAGCACCAGCACGAAGCCGTTCAGCAGGTCGACGCGATAGGCGATGCCCCAGGGTGGATCCCAGCCGCCCATGGCGTAGGTAACCGGGCCATGCGCCATCACCTGCGCCATCAGCGCGATGGTGATGACCGGCAGGAGCCAGCACACCAGCAGCGTGAGCCAGAACGCGATGGTGCCGCGGCGCAGCAGCCCGGCGAGCAGGGCCGCGATCAGCGGGACGACGACCGTCAGGGCCGGCAGGTGCGGCAGGATACGCGTCACGAATCCTGGTCTCCGCCGAAGATCTCATCCTCGTCGATCGAGCCGTATGCCTCGTTGATGCGGACCACCAGCGCGAGGCCCAGCGCCAGGGTGGCGACGCCGACGACGATCGCCGTCAGGATCAGCACATGCGGCAGCGGGTTGGTGTAGAGGGTGAATCCGGGATTGATGATGGGCGCGGTGCCGCCGATGATCTTCCCGGGTTCCAGGTATGCCAGGTAGACCGAGGTCTGGAAGATCCCCAGTCCCACCAGTTTCTTCACCATGTTGCCGCGGGCCATGACGATGTACAGCCCGGCGATCATCAGGAAGATGGTGATGACATAGTTGTAGTGACGCGCGGCTTCGACCAGGGTGTCCATCAGCGTCCCCGTTCGGCGAAGGCGTAGAACAGCGACGTCATGGTGCCGCTGACCGTCACCAGCACGCCGACCTCAACGAGAAAAATGCCCAATTCCCGGGCGTGGACCGGGTCGTGCGACAGCACCGCGTAGTCCAGGAAGTTGCGGCCCAGCAGCAATCCGGCGACGCCGGTGCCGGCGTAGATCAGCACGCCCAGCGGCACCATGCGGGCCATCAGGGCGCGGGGCGCCACGCGCTGGGCCGTGCGCATGCCGAAGGTCAGCGCCAGCAGGATGACGGCGGCGGCGACGATCACGCCGGCCTGGAAGCCGCCGCCCGGGCCGAAATCGCCGTGGAACTGCACATAGAGCGCGAACAGCAGGATGAAGGGCAGCACCAGCTTGGTGCCGATCCGCAGGATCAGATCGGACATCTCAGTTCGGCTCCGTCTTCGTCCCGCCAGGCCCCGGCCGGCGCGGCCGCCCGCGCAGCAGCAGCATCACCCCGATCCCGGCGGTGAAGATCACCGTCGTTTCGCCAAGGGTATCGAAGCCGCGATAGTCCGCCAGCACCGAGGTCACGACGTTCGGCACGCCGGTTTCGCGAAGGGTTTCCTGCAGGTAGCGCGGGGCGACGTGCTGATGGATGACGGCGTTCTGCGTGCCGAAGGGCGGCAGGGACCGCGTGCCCCAGACCAGGGCGGCGCCGACGATCAGCGACAGAGCGAGCGGCACGATGTTCCGCCGCACCGGCGGCATCTCGATCGTGCGGGTCAGGTTCAGCGCGGCGAGCATCAGCACGGTGGAAATGCCGGCGCCGACCGAGGCCTCGGTCATCGCCACGTCGACCGCGTCCAGCGCCATCATCAGGCTGGCCATGAGGAAACTGTAGACGCCGCCCAGGATGACGATGCCGAACAGGCTGCGCTGGCCGATGATCGCGAGCGTCACCACCGCGAGCAGGGTCAGCAGCACCGTGTTGATCAGGCTTTCCATCAGCGCCCCCGGCCCGCATCGGGCGGCCGGCGATCCTCGGCCAGGACAGGGCGGATGTTCTCATGCAGCGCCGCGCGGGCGAGCGCATGCGTGACGACGGGACCGGTGAAGAAGATCAGCGCCAGGATGAACAGCAGCTTCAGGCTGACCAGGCTGAATCCGGCGCCCAGCATCATGCCGGTCAGCAGGCAGCCGGCGCCCAGCGTGTCAGTGATGCTCGCCGCATGCATACGCGTGTAGAGGTCCGGCATGCGCAGCAGCCCGATCATGCCGACCACGGTGAAGAACCCGCCCGCGGCGATGAACGCCCAGACCGCGATCTGCAGCGGGATCTGCATCAGCCCCGTTCCTCCTGGCTGTCCATGTCATAGGCCAGGTCGCCATGGCGGAAAAATTTCAGCACCGCCAGGGTGCCGATGAGGTTGAGCAGCCCGTAGGTCAGCGCGACATCCAGGAATTCCGGCCGTTCGGTCAGGAAGCCCAGCACCGCCAGCAGCAGCACGGCGAGCGTGCCCACCGAATTGCCGGCGAGCGCGCGATCGAACACGGTCGGCCCCTTGATCGCGCGGGTGACCGCCAGCGCGAGCGAGACCAGGATGGCCAGCATGGCGGCGGCGAAGATCACGCCGACCCCTCGAAGCGCGTCACGCGCCGGTCCATGCCGCCGCCTTCCAGGTCATCCGCGCCGTCGCGCACCAGCGCATGCACGGTGATCGCGTGTCCCTGCACCTGCACCGAGATCGTGCCGGGCGTGAGGGTGATGGAGTTGGCATAGGTGGCGATGCCCGGCGTGGTGCGCTGGCCGGCCTGCACGACGGTCATGGTGGGGGAGATCGGCAGCGACGGGTGCAGCACGATCCTGGTCACGCTCCAGGCCGATTTCGCGATTTCCCACGCCAGCCAGGGAAAGTAGGTGGTGGCGCGGAGCAGCAGGTGGACGGGATGGCCTTCGGCATCGGTGATATGGATGCGCGATGCGAGCAGCGCGCAGGCAACCGAACAGACGGCGCCGATGACGATGAACGTCGGCGTGTAATGCCCGGACAGGACCAGCCAGAACGCGAACAGAAAGCCCGACAGGCTCAGGATGCGCAGCATGTTCTCCCGCTCGATGCGGCCGCGAGGCCGCGGCCAGTCCCCCCACCGCGCCTTCTGCCCGTGCGGGCCGGCGCGTGCTCATCGTCTCCCGTATCATTTTTCCGCACACCAGCCATAATCAGAGCAGCCCGTCAACGTCGCACGCTCGCGGCGATCGGGATCCGGGTGACCGACAGGGGAGGGAGACCGAGATGAGCGGGATCATGGGCCGCGGTGCGTATGCCTACCGGCCGGTGGAGGGCTGGGCGAAATGGCCCGAGGGCTGGGACGCGGGCGATGTCGCGGCGGTGGGGGTGGACCGGCACGACAATGTCTACGCGTTCAATCGCGGGCCGCACCCGATGGTGGTGTTCGACCGGGACGGGAATTTCCTGCGCTCCTGGGGCGAGGGCGTGTTCCGCAACGCCCATGGCGTGCACATGGGGCCGGACGACACGATCTGGCTGACCGACGATGGCGACCACACGGTGCGCAAGTGCACGCTGGACGGCAAGGTGCTGCTGACGATCGGCATCCCGGGCACCGCCACGCCGTACATGAGCGGCGAGCCGTTCAACCGCTGCACGCACACCGCGCTGTCGCCGCAGGGGGACATTTTCGTCTCGGACGGCTATGGCAACGCCCGGGTGCACAAATATTCCCCCGACGGCAGGCTGCTGCTGTCCTGGGGCGGGCCGGGGACGCGGCCGGGCGAGTTCAACATCCCGCACAACATCACCTGCGACGCGGATGGCTGGGTGTATGTCGCCGACCGCGAGAACCACCGGGTGCAGGTGTTCGACGGCAATGGCAAGTATGAAACGCAGTGGAACAATCTGCACCGGCCAAGCGGCCTGTACATGACTCCGGGGAAGTGCCCGCTGTGCTATATCGCGGAGCTCGGGCCGCATCTGCCGGTGAACCGCGATCATCCGAATATCGGGCCGCGGATCAGCGTGCTGGACAGCAAGGGCGAGCTGCTGGCGCGGGTGGAGGAGACGCCCGCCCGCGGCACCGGGCCGGGGCAGTTCATCTCGCCGCACGGGATGTGCGTGGATTCCCGCGGCGCGCTGTATGTGGGGGAGGTGGCCTACACCTCGTTCTCGCGGTCGTTTCCGAACACGCCGAAGCCGGCGCGGATCCGCTGCCTGCAGAAGCTGGAGAAGGTGGACGCGTAGGAGGGCCGTCCGCGCCGCCGGCCGATCCGGGGCGAGGGACGTGCGCCGCCCGGGCCGTCTGCCCGGGCGGTTTCCTGGTTCATATGAACGTTATTGCGACGTGCCGAAGCCGGACGGGCCGCCGCTGACCTTGATCGCGCCGGTCCTGGTCAGCCCCTTGCCGTCGAAGGCGAAGACCTGGATTTCCTGCTCCAGCATGCACTGCACCAGCACGGTCTTGCTGTCGCGGCTCCAGGCTGCGCCCTGACACCAGGTGCCGCTGTTTCCCTCGGCTACCTTGCTCAGTTTCTTGCCGTCGGTTGCCAGCACAACGGCCAGGCCATGGTCGTTCCTGAACGGCGATCCCGGCGGCTTGCTGGATCCATTGATCACCGTGACCACCATGTGCTTGCCGTCGGGCGCCACCACCAGGCCCTCGGGCGTCTGGCCGACGGTGATGGTGTCGACGACGCGTGGCGGGTCGGCCTTCAGGTCGATGAGGCTGACCGTATCGGAATCGCCGTTGCCCATGCCGACATTGCCGAACGCGGCCCAGTCGCCGTTGGGGCTGATCCCCAGCGGATAGGCCCTGAGGCCGCCATGGATGTCCCGCTTCGATGCCTCGACGGTATTGCCGTTGATGGTCAGGACCGAGACCTTGCTGTCGCCGTCCCGCGTCACCAACGCCCGCTTGCCGTCGGGCGTGAACGCGACGGCGGCAGGCTGCGACTTCGCGTCCCCGAGGGTCACCTTGCCCGCTGGCGTCAGCGTCTTGCCGGAGATGGTGAACACCGAGACGGTGCCTTCCAGCCGGTTGGCCACCAGCGCCAGCGTGCCGGCCTTGTTGATCGCGACGCCCGAGGCGCCGGTGCCGGTTTCATGCGTCGCGATTACCGCGGGCGGGGAGGCCTTCAGGTCCACCACGCTGACGATGTTGTGCGGTGCCACCTTCTTCTTGTCGTTGGGGTCGATCTTCGTGGCGGCGGTGACCAGGGCGTAGGACCCGTCGGCGGAGACCGCCACGCTGGACGGCGGCCCGACCAGGCTGGTGGGCATCTTCACTTCCGCCAGCACCTTCGGCGGCGAGGCGCCGAGGTCGATGACGACGATATTGTCCGGCACCGGATCGTCCGGCACCGTGTTCACGCCGTTGACCAGTACGCCCTTTCCGTCATTGGACGAAACGGCGATCTGTGCGCGGGCATCGGTATAGAGGCAAGTCGAACCCAGCAGCCCGGCAAGGCCGGCTGCCCAGATCATGCGGCGAGGCATCGAACGTTCTCCCGTTACTTCTTTTCTTCAGGCCGTTGCCGCACCGCCGGCGGGAAGCCGGCGATGCGGCAACGGCCAGCCTATCATTCGCTTCGCCTGATATTCCAGAATACATGCATGCCGTTCTGCAGCACGCCCTGCAGGCTGGCGCGGTATGCCGTGGGCGGCGCGAACTGTCCCAGGAAGATCTGCGGCGCCTGGTCCAGCACGCGGACCTGCATCTCCCGCGCCAGTTCCTGGCGCTTCGCCGGATCGGGTTCCACCTCGAATCTCGCCACAAGCGCCGGCATGTCCGGATCGCAGTTCCAGCCGGGATAGGTGCCGCCGCAACTATAGGAGGTGGCGTAGTGCGACAGCGGGTTGATCATGTCGTAGCCGCTCCAGACCACCGGCATCAGGTTCCAGCCGCCCTGGTCGGCCGGTTCCTTGCGCAGCCGGCGCTGCGCCTGGGAACTGTAGTCGGATGCCACGACATCCAGGTTGAACCCGGCCTGCTTGAGCTGGTCGATCACGACCAGCGCGATCGGGTTGATCATCGCGGAATCGGTGCTGTGCAGCAGCACGATACGTTCGTTGTTGTAACCGGCTTCCTTCAGCAGCGCCCTAGCCTTTTCGGCGCCGGGGTTGCGCAGGGCGTCGGTGCCGTCGGTGGACTGGTAGGGGCCGCCGCACAGGAAGACCGACTGGCAGAACGGCAAGTACATGTCGGATGGCAGGCCGAGCCCGGCCATGATCTCCGACTGGACCAGCGCGGCCTGCAGCGCCTTGCGCATCCTCACGTCGTTGAACGGCGGCGTCAGGTTGTTGATCGACAGCCCGCCGGTGATCTGGGCCATGGGCGGCTGGCGGATGACCTTGATCTTCGGGTCCTTGCGCATGAGTTCGACATAGTCGATCGGCAGAATCTCCAGGTAATCGATCGCATCGGTCTGCAATGCCGCGACCTTGGTCGCCGGGTCTGGCATGCTGACCAGTTCCACCACGTCCAAGTGCACCACCTTGCCGCCCGCGAGCCCGTCCGCCGGTTCGGGCCGCGGCTTGTAGGCGGGGTTGCGCCGGAAGATGGCGCGGTCGCCGGGGCGCCATTCGTCGCGCTTGAAGGTGAACGGCCCCGATCCCGTCACCTCGACGTTCTGCTTGGCGGGCGGGTTCGCCGCCATGCGGGCGGGCATCATCACCGGCAGGATGGCATTCGGCTTGCCGATCGCCTCGATCACGAAGGCGAAGGGGCGCGACAGTTTCAGTTCGAAACTGTTGGCGTCCAGCACGCGCAGGTCCTGCGTCGCGCTCATGAGCCTCTTGCCGAACCCGTCGGTCTTCGCCCAGCGGCGCAGGGAGGCGACGCAGTCCTCGGCGGTGACGGGATTGCCGTCGTGCCAGGTCAGGCCGGGGCGCAGCGTGAAGGTCCAGGTCAACCGGTCGTCGCTGGTCTTCCAGGAGTCCAGCATCTGCGGGTGGAACCTGCCCTGGCTGTCCATCGACACCAGCATGTCGTAGACCATGTAGCTGAAGGCGCGGGTCACGGTGGCGGTGGTGGTGTGCGGATCGAGCACCTGCAGCTCGATGTTCATCACCGCGCGAAAGGGACGTTGTTCGGCCTGTGCGGGGGCAGCGAGAGTGAACGCTGCCAGCAGGGCCGCCGTCAGGCAGCCCGTCATCCTGTTTGTCATGGCGTCTCCGTTGCCGCGGCGGTCTTCCGGCGATGGTCGAAATTCGTCATGTTCAGCTTCCGGCGGTGGTCCGCGTACAGCAGCGGTTCGTAGCGCGCGGGATTGTCGGGCGAAACGCAGGTGGGAACCGGGCGGATCACCGCATCCAGGCCGGGGCCGTAGAAGAACGGGATGGCGTGGCGCAGTGCGTTGCTGGCGTTGATCACCCGGTGCTGCGTCGGCGTGAATAAATCGTTTGAGTAACGGCCGAGCATTTCGCCGCTGTTGACGACGAAGGTGTGGGGGATGGAGGGGGGGCGGATCCAGGTGCCCTCGCGTGTCCGGACTTCCAGCCCGGGCAGGGCGGACTGTGCCAGCAATGTCAGGAAGTTCGTATCGATATGCGGTGCGAAGCCGAACTGGTTGTCCTCGGCGCCGTCATGCGACGGGTAGCGGATCAGGCGCAGCGTGGTGGTCGGTTCCCCGAAATCCCTGACGAAGTAATCGGGTTCCAGCCCGAGCGCGGTGGCGACGACGGACACCATTTTCTGTGCCAGGGGACGCATTGCGTTGAAATAGGCGAGCGTGGCGGCCTTGAAGTCCGGCATGCCGGGCGGCCAGCGGTTCAGGCCGTACAGCGGATTGCCCGCGACGATGCGCGGATCGTCCGCCGAGAGGTCCGTCGTGATGTAGAAACTCTCGCTCAGGTTCGGCTTGGTGTTGTTGTTCACCTTGGACGTGCGGACGATCTGCGCGCCGTAGGGGAGGTAACCGATATTGAGGTCGCCGACCTTCAGCGGCAGCTTGAACGCCTCCTCGCGGTCGAAGAAGGCGGACGCCGCGGCGAAGGTGTTGTCGATCAGTTTCTGGTCGATGCCGTGGTTGGCGATCACCAGGAAGCCGGTATCCTTGAAGGTCCGGGCCACCCGTTCGGCCAGCGCCTCGCGCGCGCCGGGCACGCCGGCGAGGTAGGGGCCGATATCCAGCACCGGGATACGGTCGGTGGTCGCGGCGGGGGAGGCGGTGGCGGCGTCGTCCATGGCGGGACCCTCCGGTGAACCCTTGTGCGTTGCAGCGTAGCAGGCGCGGCGGAATGCGCAACGGTGCCGGACCCGTGTGCCCGCCGGTGCGGTTGATGACCCACGTCCCCCTAGCGGCGCGAGGGGCGCGGGCGCGGTCCGGCCGGCCTTATGGTGCGTAATCGACATGGTTCAGTTTGAAACCATGTGACGTTGCCACGAAGATGCTGTCCAGCAATGAGCGCGGCGGGGCCGGCACCCACACTCAACTTTGTGCGAAGCCGTGTGACTGCCGTACGGCCTGTGCTAAGCGCTCCCTGTTTCCCGGGAACGGGCGGCGGATGCCTGGAAGAAGGTGCGCGATGCGGAGCCAGATCGCATGCGCCGCGCGTCCGCCGAACATCGTCTGGCAATCGAAGAGGCGTCTATCATTGTCGGCCGGGGAAGCGGCGCTTCCGGCCGTGCGTCCGCGATCGCCGCTTACCGTTATCCGAAGGAAACGTGCCGGGAATGATCATGTCCTGGAAAAAGGAGCGAGTCATGGCACAGACGCCAGAAACCAAGCCGGCCCATTCCACGTCGTCGGCTTCCACCGCGGCCGCGTCCGGGGCCGAATCCGCCAGGCGCGCGGACGGCGAACAGCAGATCGAGGCCGCCATTGCCCAGGTGGAAGCGGCCGAACGGACCGCCGCGGCCTCGGCCGAACGGGCCGTGCGCCAGGGCGGTGATGCGGCGGAACAGACGGGCCGGACCCTTGGGGAAACGGTGCGCCGCGGCGGGGCGGCCGGAGCCGAGGTCACCCGCGTCAGTGCCGATGTCGGCATGGAGACCATGCGGCGCAGCGCCGGAACGGTTGCGCACGGACAGCGGCAGATTCTGGAGCAGGCGGCGGATCAGTTCGAATCCCTCGGCCGTTGCATGGCGCAGGCGGCGCGGGAAACCGCGTCGGGCTTCCGCAGCTTCATGCTGCCGCAGGGTGCCGCGACGGAAGGGTTGCGCGATCTGCAGGACACCACCGCGAACCTGGTCAGCGACGTCATGCGGTCCAACCTGCGCGTCACGCAGGAGTTGCTGCGCATGACCGACCCTGGCGCGGTGTTCGAGATGCAGCATCGTTTCATGCGGGAGTATATGGACGCGCTGCTGCAGGGCACCGGCGCGATCATCCGCGTCGCGCGCCACGCGGCGGATCATACGCTGCGTCCGTTGGAGATGCAGATCCGCGAGCACCGTCAGGAGCGTGGAAATGGTGAGGAGCGGCAGCCAGTCGTTGCGGATGTCATGACATCGGACGTGCGGACGGCGACGCCCGACGACACGGTGCAGCAGGCAACGCGGATGATGCGCGAGGCGGACACGGGCGTGCTGCCGGTGGGCGAGGGCGACCGCCTGGTCGGTGTCGTGACCGACCGCGACGTGGCGCTGCGCCTGGTGGCCGAGGGCAAGGATCCCGCCCGCACCAAGGTGCGGGAGGTGATGACGCAGGACCTGAAATACGTCTTCGAGGACGAGGACCTGGAGCATGCCGCGGACAACATGGCGGAACAGCAGGTCCATCGCCTGCCGGTGGTGAACCGCAGCAAGCGCCTGGTCGGCGTGATCTCGGTGGGCGACCTTGCGCGCGCCGGCCGTTCCGGCCGTTTCGCCGGCCGCGCCGAACGCGGCATCGCGCGCGACGGCGGCGGCACGGTGATGGCGGGCGCGGCCGAGTAGGCACCTGCGTCCGGCGCAGGGGTCTTGACGCAACGCATGGCCGGCCGGGCGTCGTCCCGGCCGGCCATGTCGTGTCAGGGGCATCATCGTGCTTGCCCGTCCGGCCGCGGGCCGCCAGGTTTGGCGGCCTGCGGAGGAGACGCGACATGACCCTGCCGATCGGACCCGAGGTTGACGCGACGCCGCGCCCCCTGCCGGCCCGTGTGCCGATCAGCGGGCAGCATGTGGTGCTGGAGCCGCTGCATCCCCGTCATGCGCCCGAGTTGTGGCAGGCGGCGCAGGGCGCCGATGACAGTTGGACCTATCTGGGCGTGGGGCCGTTCCCCACCGCGGCGGCCATGGCGCGCCATGTCGCGGACTTCGCCGCGCAGCATGATCCGATGGCCTGGGCCGTGCGCCCGGTGGCGACCGGCGTCGTGTCGGGCTGGATGGCGCTGATGGACATCCAGCCGAAGAATGCATCGATCGAACTCGGCAGCATCTGGTTCAGCCCGCGCATGCAGCGCACCCGCGCCGGCACCGAGGCGATCTATCTGCTGCTGAGGCGTGCCGCCGACGATCTGGGCTATCGACGGCTGGTGTGGAAGTGCAACGCCCTCAATGCGCCTTCGAAGCAGGCCGCGGAACGGCTGGGCTTCACCTATGAAGGCCGGCACCGCAAGCACATGGTGGTCAAGGGCCGCCAGCGCGACACGGACTGGTACAGCATCACCGACGACGAATGGCCGTCACGGCGGGACGCGCTGCTGGATTGGCTGGATCCCGCGAATTTCGCAGCGGACGGCACCGCCCGCCTGGGCCTGGCCGCGCTGCGCGCGCGCCGGCTGGCGGGCTGACGCAAAGAGCAAAGCGGGTACTGGGTTCTTTTCTCTCCCGATCGCCGCGAATGATCCGACGCCGTGATTGCGCCGCCTGTGTGCGGTAGCCTACAAGGGCGCAATTGCTGGGCCGCGTGTGGCGCGTAACGGCCATGTTCGTTTGGGGGAAGAGGTGCAAATGCGTGGTGCCGTGACGTTCGGCCGCACTGGCATGGGCCTTGTCGCGTGGGTTCTGGGTGCGGGACTGCTGGCTGGCCTGTCCGCCTGCAAGCCGACCAACCAGTTCGCCGCGCCGCCGCCGCCCAAGGTTACGGTGGCGAACCCGGTGCAGCAGAAGATCACCCGCTATGTGGAAGCCACCGGCAACACCGCCCCGGTGAACGAGGTGGACCTGGTGGCGCGGGTATCCGGCTTCCTGCAGGAAATCGGCTACAAGGACGGCAGTGAGGTGAAGAAGGGCGACAAGCTCTTCGTCATCGAGCCGCGGCCCTATCTGGCGAAGCTGCAGCAGGCGCAGGGCCAGCAGGCGGCCACCCAGGCGCAGCTGAAGCAGGCCGAGGCCGAGTATGTCCGCCAGTCGCAGCTGGGCAAGCAGGACTTCGCCTCGCAATCCGCGGTGGACGTCGCCCTGGCGAAGCGCGATGCGACGCGGGCGGATCTGACGGTGGCGGAGGCCTCGGTGGAGCAGGCCGCGATCGAATACACCTATACCCAGGTGAACGCGCCGTTCGACGGGGTGGCAACGGCGCATCTGGTGTCGACCGGCGAATATGTCGGCGGCACCACGCCCACCAAGCTCGCGACGGTGATCCAGATGGACCCGATCTGGGTGAACTTCACCCTGAGCGAGACCGATGTGCAGCGGATCCGCGAGTCGCTGGCCAAGCGCAAGGTCAAGATCGACCCGGTGGGCGTGGTGCCGGTGGAGATCGGGCTGCAAACCGAGCAGGGCTACCCGCGCAAGGGCCTGATCGACTACGTCGCCCCGAACATCGATGCCTCGACCGGCACGCTGGCGGTGCGCGGCAGCTTCAAGAACCCCGAGATGACGCTGCTGCCCGGTTATTTCGTGCGGGTGCGCGTGCCGATCGAGCGGGATGTCGATGCGATGCTGGTCCCTGATGTCGCCCTTGGGGCCGATCAGCAGGGCCGTTACGTGCTGGTGGTGAACGGCGAGGGGGTGGTGGAGCAGCGCCGGGTGACCATCGGCGACCGGGTCGAGGAAATGCGGGTGATCGAGAGCGGGCTGACGGCGGCCGACAAGGTGGTGGTGGCCGGCGTGCAGCGTGCCGTGCCCGGCCAGAAGGTCGTGGCCGAGACCGCGCCGGCGAAGACCGCGGCACGCTGAGCCGCCATGATCTCCGCATTCTTCATCAACCGCCCGGTACTGGCCAATGTCCTGGCCATCCTGATGGTGGTGATCGGCGCCGTGTCGATCTACGCGCTGCCGGTCTCGCAATATCCGAATGTCGTGCCGCCCACCGTATCGGTGACCACGCGCTATCCCGGTGCCAGCGCCACGGACGTGATGAACACCGTCGCCCTGCCGATCGAGCAGCAGGTGAATGGCGTGGAAGGCATGATCTACATGCAGTCCACCAGCGCCTCGGACGGCAGCTACGCGCTGACGGTGACGTTCGCGATCGGCACCGACCTCGATTTCGCCCAGGTCCTGGTGCAGAACCGGGTTTCCGCCGCGCTGTCGTCGCTGCCCACGGCGGTGCAGGCGCAGGGTGTGGTGGTGCAAAAGAAATCCACCTCCATCCTGCAGATCGTAGCGCTGACGGCGGACCAGGGACAGTATGACAGCCTGTACCTGGCCAACTACGCGACGATCAGCCTGGTGCCGGAGCTTTCGCGCGTGCCGGGGGTGGGGCAGGTGTCGGTGTTCGGCGCCGGCCAGTACGCGATGCGGATCTGGCTCAACCCGGACCAGCTCAAGGCGCGGGGCCTGACCACCGATGATGTCAGCCAGGCGCTGCAGCAGCAAAGCCAGCAGGTCACGGCCGGGCAGATCGGCACGCCGCCGGCGCCGCAGGGAACGACGTTCCAGTACACGCTGAACGTCGCGGGGCGGCTGGACGACCCCGAGCAGTTCGCCAACATCATCGTCAAGACGGGCGACGACGGCGCCGTCACGCGCATCCGCGATATCGGCCGGGTGGAACTGGGCGCGCAGACCTACAGCCAGACCTTCAACGTGAACGGCAAGCCCGCCGCTGGTATCGCGATCTTCCAGACGCCAAGCGCGAATGCGCTGTCGGTGGCGCAGGCGGTCGATGCCAAGATGGCGGAACTCGCGAAGTCCTTTCCGGCGGGACTGACCTACAGCGTGCCGTTCGATACCACGACCTTCGTGAATGCCTCGATCCATGAGGTCTACAAGACGCTGATCGAGGCCGGCGTGCTGGTGCTGGCGGTGATCCTGGTGTTCCTGCAGGACTGGCGTGCGACGCTGGTGCCGGCGACCACGGTGCCGGTGACCATCATCGGCGCCTTTGCCGCGATGGCGGCGCTGGGTTTCACCGTGAACCTGTCCACCCTGTTCGCCCTGGTGCTCGCGATCGGCATCGTGGTCGACGACGCGATCGTGGTGGTGGAAGGTGCCGTGCACCAGATCGAGCAGGGGCTCAGTCCGCACGACGCGGCGATCAAGGCGATGGACCAGCTGTTCGGCCCGATCATCGGCATCACGCTGGTGCTGATGTCGGTGTTCATCCCCTCGGCCTTCCTGCCGGGACTCACCGGACAGCTCTATGCGCAGTTCGCGCTGGTGATTTCCGCCACGGCGCTGTTGAGCGCGATCAATGCCGCCACGCTGAAGCCGACCCAGTGCGCGATGTGGCTGCGGCGCGAGACGCCGATGGACCAGCGCAACGTCTTCTTCCGCGCGTTCAACGCCGCCTATATGCCGGTCGAGCGCGGCTATGCCCGCCTGGTCGGGGGCATGGCGCGCCATGCCGGCATCACCGCCGTCGTCGGCCTGGTGATGGTGGCGATCGCGTTCGTCGGCTTCAGCCGCATCCCGACCGGATTCCTGCCGCTGGAAGACCAGGGCTATGTGATGATCAGCGTGATGCTGCCGGACGGCGCGTCGCTGGAACGCACCAAGGCCGCGCTGGATCAGGCCTCGGCGCTTGCCGGCAAGGTGCCGGGCGTGGCGAATGTCGTGTCGATCGGCGGCATGTCGGTCATCGACAACAGTGCCTCGCTGGCCAATGCGGGTGTCGCCTACGTGACCCTGACCGACTGGAGCGAGCGCGAGAAGCACGAGGGCCAGGATCTCCGGAGCATCTACATGGCGCTGACCCGGGCGCTGGAGGCGGTCGAGGGGGCGTCGACGCTGGTGATCGTGCCGCCGCCGATCCAGGGCATCGGCAACTCCGGCGGGTTCACCATGCAGGTGGAACTGCGGGACGGGTCCGGTGACCTGACGAAGCTGGAAGGCGTGACCAACGCCGTGGTCGATGCCGCTGCGTCGCAGAGCGGCCTGGCCCGCGTCGCGACCTCGTTCCGCGCCGGCGTGCCGCAGTTCAACGTCGAGGTCGACCGCGTGAAGGCGCAGACCCTGGGCGTGACGGTCGGGCAGGTGTTCCAGACGCTCGCGTCCTATGTCGGATCAGCCTATGTCGGGCAGATCAACAAATTCAGCCGCACCTTCCAGGTGTATATCCAGGCGGAGGCCGATTTCCGCGGACGGGAGCGCGACCTGGAGCTGCTGCCGGTGCGCACCGCGAACGGCACGATGGTGCCGCTGGGGACGCTGGTGAAGATCACGCCGGCCGTTGGTCCGTCGCTGATCCAGCTGTACAACCTGTATCCCAGCGCAACCATCCTGGGATCGCCCGCACCGGGCTTTTCCAGCGGCCAGGCCCTGGCGCTGATGGAGGAGGTCGCGGCCGCCACCATGCCGCCCGGCGTGTCCTATGACTGGTCGGCGATGTCGTACCAGGAAAAGGCGGTGGGCAACCAGCTGTTCTTCGCCTTCGGCATGGCGATCCTGCTGGTCTATCTGGTGCTGGCCGGGCAGTACGAAAGCTGGCTGTCGCCGGTCAGCGTCATCCTGTCGGTGCCGCTGTCGCTGCTGGGGCCGGCCTCGGTGCTGACCGCGGTCGGGCTCGACAACAACCTGTATATCCAGATCGGCCTGATCCTGCTGATCGCGCTGTCGGCCAAGAACGC
>JBFXDK010000067.1:26127-30739 GCA_050181195.1 Acetobacteraceae bacterium
GGCGCCGCCGTCTATCCCAGCGCCGCCACGCCCGGCAGGGTCTTGCCTTCCAGCCATTCCAGGAAGGCGCCGCCCGCGGTGGACACGTAGCTCATCTTGTCGATCACGCCGGCATGGCGCAGGGCCGAAACGGTGTCGCCACCGCCCGCCACGCTGCGCAGCTTGCCGCCCTCGGTCGCCTCGGCCACCGCCTTGGCCAGGGCGACGGTGGCCGCGTCGAAGGGCGGCGTTTCGAAGGCGCCGAGGGGACCGTTCCACACCAGCGTCTTCAGCGACCCGATGCGGGCGACCAGCGCCGCGACGGTGGCGGGGCCGACATCCAGGATCATCTGATCCGCCGGCACGCCATCAAGGCCCACGGTCCGCGTCGGCGGGTTCGGCTTGAACTCGGCGGCAACGACGACATCGACCGGCAGCATCACCTCGCAGCCGGACTTCCTCGCGGCGTCCAGGATGTCCCGCGCGGTGCCGTGCATTTCGGCCTCCTGCAGCGACTTGCCGACCTGATGGCCCTGCGCGGCGAGGAACGTGTTGGCCATGGCGCCGCCGATCACCAGGACATCGACCTTGCCGACCAGGTTGCCCAGCAGGTCCAGCTTGGTGGAGACCTTGGCGCCGCCGACGATCGCGGCAACGGGTCGGACGGGCGAGCCCAGGGCCGCCTCCAGCGCCTCGAGCTCCGCCTGCATCAGCCGCCCGGCATAGGCGGGCAGCCTGTGCGCCACGCCTTCGGTGCTGGCATGCGCGCGGTGCGCGGCCGAGAACGCGTCATTGACGAAGACATCCGCAAGCGAGGCGAGCTGGGCGGCAAATGCCGGGTCGTTCTTCTCCTCCGCCGCGTGATAGCGGGTGTTTTCCAGCACCAGCACGTCGCCGCGGGCCATGCGCTCCACCGCCTGTTCGGCGGCAACGCCGACGCAGTCCTCGGCGAAGCGCACCTGCTTGCCCAGCACCTGGCCCAGCGCATCGGCCATGGGCTTGAGCGACATTTCCGGCACGCGCTTGCCCTTGGGCCGATCGAAATGCGAGCAGACGATCACCTTGGCGCCCTTGCCGGCGAGTTCGCGGATGGTGGGCGACAGGCGCTCGATGCGTGTCAGGTCGGAGATCTTCCCGTCACGGACGGGCACGTTCAGGTCGGCGCGCAGCAGCACGCGCTTGCCGGCGGCGTCCAGGGAGTCGAGGGTGCGGAAGGGCATGATCGGGGTCCTTCGTCGGGGTCGGGACGTTCTACAATTTGTGGTGTGGGGTGGCTATCGGCGGTTCGGCTGCGTTGTCCTGTCGCCCGTTCGGGCCATCCCGGAGAGCGACACCCCGCAGCGGTCCGCTGCGCGATACACAAGAAGCGGCGCCAGGGCCAGCGGATGCGCATCGATGGTGGCAATGCAGCGCCGCACCTCCCACGTCCGGATGCAACAGCGCTTTTCGATCATCCCTTTGCGCGACTTGTTGGGGGAGAGCGTCCTTGAACTCCGGAGGTGTGCAATGAGGACAATCCACAAATTCAAGGTCGGCGACGCCGTCAACCTCTCTCCCGCTCGTCATGACGGCGATGTGCCGCCAGGCGCCTACCGGGTCGAGCGTTTGCTGCCTGTCGAGGGGCGTGATGTCCGCTACCGCATCCGCAGCGAGCGCGACGGGCACGAACGGGTGGTGATGGAGGATCGCCTGTCCCAGCCATCCCTCGGCTGAGCCATTCCGCGTTTCAGGGCGGCGCCGCGCCGCATGTCGTGGGCCCGCCCAGGCCGCGCACGAAATCCGCCGCCCCGGTCAGCCGGGCGGTAACATGCCGAGCGGCGAGGAGGATGGCATGGATGGTGGTGATGGCGGTGGGGAGGTCGTCGTTCACGACGACATGGTCGAACTCGGCCCAATGGCTGATCTCGTCATGCGCCACGCGCATGCGCCGTGCGATCTCGGCCGTGTCGTCGCCCGCGCGCTGGCGCAGCCGTGCTTCCAGCACAGCCAGGCTGGGCGGCAGGATGAACACGCCCACGACATCGTTCGGCAGTTTCCGCCGCAGCGAACCGTGGCCCTGCCAGTCGATGTCGAACACCAGGTCGCGGCCCTCGGCCAGCGCCTGCTCCACGGGTTCGCGCGGCGTGCCATAGGCATGCGTGCCCTGCAGCACGCGCGCCCATTCCAGCAACCCGCCATCGCGTTCCAGGGCGGCGAACTCCGGCTCGGTGCGGAAATGATAATGCACGCCGTCCACCTCGCCGGGCCGCGGCGCGCGGGTGGTGACGCTGACCGAGCGTTGCAGCAACGGCTCCCGCTCGATCAGCGCGTCGGTGATCGCGGTCTTGCCGGCGCCTGACGGGGCCGACAGGACCAAGCAGACGCCGCGACGGGGAAGCATGACGCTCATTCGATGTTCTGCACCTGCTCGCGCATCTGCTCGATGGCGGCCTTCAGCCGGAGCCCGGTCGCGGTCAGCTCCACCGAGGCGGACTTGCTGCACAGCGTGTTGGCCTCGCGGTTGAATTCCTGCACCAGGAAGTCGAAGCGCCGGCCGACCGCGGCGCCTTCGTCCAGCAGCGCATGCGCGGCCTGGATGTGGCTGGACAGGCGGTCCAGCTCCTCCCGCACATCCGACCGCGCGGCGAGCAGCGCGACCTCCTGCGCGATCCGCTCCTCCGGCAGGTTCGATGCTTCCCGCAGCAGCGCCTGCAGGTTTTCCATCACCCGGGCGCGCTGGGCAGCCGGCTGGTCGGCCGCTTCCGTCGCGGCCTGTGTGCGCAGGGCGGTGATTTCGGCCAGCAGCGCGGCGATCACGGTCCGCAGCCGCGCCCCTTCCTGATGGCGGGCGGTCACCAGGCCGGAAAGTCCGGCGGTGAACCCTGTCCTGACATCGGCCATCGCCGCGGCACGTTCCTCGGCCGGATCGGTGGACGCCTGCCGCATCACGCCGGGCAGCGACAGCAGCGCCTCGGCGCGCGGCACCGGGCTGCCGGGGATGCGCTGGTGCAGGTCCATGGCAAGCGACAGCGCCTGCTCCAGCGCGGCGGGGTCGACCGACAGACGCGCCTCGATCTCACGTTTCACCGTCAGGTTGGCGGTGACATTGCCGCGTTTCAGGCTCTTGGCCGTTTCCTCGCGGAACGCGGGTTCCAGCGCGTCCCAGCCGGGCGGCAGGCGGAAGCGCAGGTCCAGGCCCCGTCCGTTCACGCTGCGCAGTTCCCATACCCAGGACAGGCCGCCGGCGGTTCCCTCGGTGCGGGCGAATCCGGTCATGGAGGCGAGAGGTGCGTGCATGGCGCGGTTCTAACAGTGGCTCCGCCGCGTGCGAACCTGGATTATTCTGTCATCCATGCCGACCTTCTCCTCTGCCCTGATTTCCGGCGCCTCGGCCGGCATCGGCCAGGCCGTGGCCCTCGCGCTCGCTCGTCCGGGCGCATGCCTGCATTTGTCCGGCCGCAATGCCGAACGGCTGGATGCGGTGGCGCACGCCTGCCGCGACAGGGGTGCGGCGGTCCTGCCGCGGGTGCTGGACGTTGCCGACCGCTCGGCGATGGAGGGCTGGATCGCCGCTGCCGGCCGCCTGGACCTGGTGATTGCGAATGCCGGCATCGCCGCGGGCATTGCCGGCGGTGCGGCGGAACGCGCGGATCAGACGCGCGCGGTGTTCGCCACCAACCTGGACGGCGTGCTGAACACGGTGCTGCCGGCGATGTCGGCGATGCGCGCGCAGGCGCCGGGGCCGGACGGGCTGCGGGGACGGATTGCGGTGATCGCCTCGATTGCGGCGTTCCTGCCAATTCCCGGTGCCCCGTCCTATTGCGCCACCAAGGCCGCGATCGATACCTGGATGGTGGCGAGTGCTCCGTCGGCGCGTCGGGACGGCATCGGCCTGACCAGCGTCTGCCCTGGCTATGTCCGTACCGCCATGACCGCCGGCAACCGGCGCGCCATGCCCGGGCTGATGGACGCCGACCGGGCCGCCGCCCTGATTCTGCGCGGGATCGCCGCCGGGAAGGTGCGGCTGACCTTTCCATGGTGGATGGGCGCGGCGGCGCGCTTCGGCGGGTTGCTTCCGCCTTCGCTGCTGGGCACGGTGCTGCGCCGAACCTGATCCGAGGAGACCCCGATGGCGAAGCCACCCTATCCGACCCGCCAGGCGCTGGGCGTGCATCACCGCCTGATCGGCGACGTGCTGGTCACCGCCCTGAACGACGGCATGTTCGAGGGGTCGTTCGACTTCCTGGCGAATTTCCCAACCGCCGAGGCCGAGGCGCTGCACCGGGCGAGTTTCCGTGCCGTCCCGCCCCGGCTGGCCGTGAACAATTTCCTGGTCCGGACCGGAGAGCGGATCGTGCTGGTCGATGCCGGATGCGGTGGCGTGATGGGACCGGACATGGGCCATCTGACGCACAACCTGGCGGCACTCGGGATCGCCGCCGGCGACATCGACACGGTGCTGTGCACGCATCTGCACCCCGACCATGTCGGCGGCCTGGTGGATGGCGCGGGTCAGGCGGTATTTCCGAACGCGGAACTGGTCGTGCACCAGGCGGATCACGCGTTCTGGGGCGATGACGCGACGCTGGCCGGCGCGACCAGCGACCAGGACAAGGGGTTCGTCCAGCTTGCCCGCACGACCATCGCCGCCTAT
>JBFXDK010000068.1:0-30289 GCA_050181195.1 Acetobacteraceae bacterium
CCGCGCCGGCCATTCATGGCTTTGGGGGGTGTTGCTGGCGGACGTCGGGCGGCGGATGGGGGCGCGGGCCGGCGCCCCCGCGCCGCGTTGTGTTACCGTGCCACCATCCCCATCCACCACATGCCGTTGCCGCTGGTTTCCAAATCGTAGGCGCGGGCGAAGCTCAGGTGCCCGTCCTCGCCGATGCGGAACACCGACAGGCGCATCGGCACCTCCTCGATCGCATCACCCCGGCGCACCTTCATCCCCATGATGTGCGCCACCACCATCAGCCGCCCGCTGGGGTCGATATGGAAGGTGCGGGGATGGATGCCGTGCGTGTCGGCGTGCTGGATCACGGTCGGCTTGCCGGTCCGCTGATCGATGGCGAACACGGCGATCGAGTTCTCGCCGCCGGCCCAGACCTTCTGGCCGTTGCCGTCCACCGTGTCCGACGCGCGGTTGGCCACGTAGACGAAGCGTCCATTGGGATGCACATGCACCGTGCCCACCGGCTGGTGGATCGCGGGATCCTTCGGGCGTTGCAGCGTGGTTTCGCGAAAGCGCGGTGCCGGTTCCAGCGCGTCGCCGTCGCGCACAAACATGTCGACCGCCGCCTGCCGCTCCAGCGAGACATAGATCCAGGGCTGCGTCGGATGGAAATCCAGGTGACGCGGGCCGAACCCGTAGCCGCCGCCGGGCGCGATCTTCGCCTGCTCGCGCAGCACGCCGTCGTCGTTGCGGAACACCATCAGCGCGCCCGGTTCCTCGGGCTTGCCGCTCGCCGCGTCATGGCCGCGCGCAACCAGGATGATCAGCCGGTTGTCCGGCGTGGCCAGCACCTGGTGCGGGAAGATGCCGGGATCGACCTCGGGGGGCTGCATCACCTCGGCGCCGGCGGTGCCGTCGTCGTTGATGCGGTAGATGCGGATCGCGCCGGGGTTGTTGAACGCCACCAGGATGTGCCGGCTGGCCGCATCGGTTGCCATGTGGATCGGGCGGTGCGGCAGCGGGATCGGCGCGCCATGGGCCGATAGCGCGCCGCTCGCCGGGTCGATGCGGAAGGCGCTGACATGGTGGGTGTTGCCGGCCCGTCCCATCCCGGACGCGCTGTCGCTGGTCGCCACGTACAGGAAGCGGCGGGAGACGTGCGGCCAGGCGTATTGCACATTCGCCGGCAGTGTTACGCTGCCGCGGCGGGTGAGCGTGGCGGCGTCGACATCCACGTCGTACTGCGTCAGCGTCGTGCCGACATTGGCATACAGCGCCACGCGCCCGTTGGTGTCCGGCATGCTGCGTTTCCCCCGTTCCGGTTCTTCGCGCCAGCATAGCGGATTTCCCGGCCCGCTCTATAGCCGGCCCCCGGTTTCCGCACCGCCGGAAATACGCTAGACCTACCCGCCAGTATCCAGATTGGAGGTCCATCATGACCGAAGCCTGCATCGTCGGCTGGGCGCACTCGCCCTTCGGCAAGCTGGAAGACCCGGACATCGAATCCCTGATCGGCCGCGTCGCCGGGGCCGCCATCGCGGACGCCGGCATCGAGCCGCACGAGATCGAGGCGAGCTTCGTGAGCCTGTTCAACAACGGGTTCTCGGGCCAGGACTTCCCGGCCTCGCTGGTGTTGCAGCACGTGCCGGAACTGCGCTTCCGCCCGATCACGCGCTATGAGAACGCCTGCGCTTCCGGCTCCGCCGCGATCCATGGCGCGCGCGATTTCCTGCTGTCCGGCCGCGGCCGCTTCGCGCTGGTGATCGGCGTCGAGAAGATGACGGCGACCCCGGGCAAGGAAGTCGGCGACATCCTGCTGAAGGCCAGCTACCAGAAGGAGGAGTCGGACATCCCCGCGGGCTTCGCCGGCGTGTTCGGCAAGATCGCCGAGAAGTATTTCCAGCGGTACGGCGACCAGTCCGACGCGCTGGCGGCGATCGCGGCGAAGAACCACAAGAACGGCGTCGACAACCCGTATGCGCAGATGCGCAAGGATTTCGGCTACGATTTCTGCCGCACCGTGTCGGAAAAGAACCCGTATGTCGCGCCGCCGCTGAAGCGGACCGACTGTTCGCTGGTGTCCGACGGCGCCGCCGCGCTGATCATGACCGACGAGGAAACCGCGAGGAAGATGGGCAAGGCGGTGCGCTTCAAGGCCGCCGTGCAGGTCAACGACTTCCTGCCGATCAGCAAGCGCGACATCACGCAGTTCGAAGGCGCGCAGCGCGCCTGGGCGCAGGCGTTCCGCAACGCCGACCTGAAGCTGGACGATCTGTCGTTCGTCGAGACGCATGACTGCTTCACCATCGCCGAACTGCTCGAGTATGAGGCGATGGGCCTGACCGCGCCGGGCCAGGGCGCGCGTGCGGTGCTGGAAGGCTGGACCACGAAGGACGGCAAGCTGCCGGTCAATCGCTCGGGCGGCTTGAAGGCCAAGGGCCATCCGATTGGTGCCACGGGCGTGTCGATGCACGTGATCACGGCGATGCAGCTTACCGGGCAGGCCGGCGAGATGCAGTTGCCCAAGGCCGACGTCGCCGGCGTGTTCAACATGGGCGGTGCCGCCGTGGCCAACTACGTCTCGATCCTGGAACCGGTCCGCTGACCGCCATGGCCGGGGAGGGGACAGGTGCCCCGCCCCGGCCATGGAGCCGGCCTGATCCGGCCCATCCTGCCCCGACATCGCCCATCACGGCGGCGCCACCGGAGAGGCAACGGTGATCCCAACCTCCAACCTCGCGCATCTTCTGGTGCAGTCGGCGCGCCGCTTCCCCGACCGCCCGGCGATCGCCTGGCGTGACCGCGTCTGGACATGGGCCGCGTTCCTGGACCGCGTGCAGGCGGCGGCCGGCGCGCTGGCGGAACGCGGGGTGAAGCACGGGGATCGCGTGCTGGTGCACGCGCGCAATTCCAACGCCGTGCTGGAAACCATGTTCGCGAGCTGGATGATCGGCGCGACCTGGGTGCCCACCAACTTCCGGCTGACGCCGCCCGAGGTCGCCTATCTCGCACAGTCCTCCGGCGCCCGCGTGCATATCTTCGACGCGGCCTTTCCCGATCATCGCGCCGCGGCCCGGGCGGACAATGCGGTCTGCATGCTGGAAGTATCGATCGGCGGGGGCGGGCTGGACTGGGATGCGCTCGCCGCTTCGGAGACGCGGATCGAGCGGCCGGTGGATGTCGATCGCGACCACCCGGCCTGGTTCTTCTACACCTCCGGTACCACGGGCAGGCCGAAAGCCGGCGTGCTGACGCACGGGCAGCTGGAATATGTCGTCTGCAACCATCTGTGCGACCTGATGCCCGGCACGACCGAACAGGATGCGTCGCTGGTGGTCGCGCCGCTGTCGCATGGCGCCGGCGTGCATGCCCTGCCGCAGGTGGCGCGCGGCGCCGTCTCCGTGCTGCTGCCCAGCGAACGGCTGGATTGCGAGGAGGCCTGGCGGCTGGTGGAGACATGGCGCGTCAGCAACATGTTCACCGTGCCGACCATCCTGACCATGCTGACGCGGCACGATTCGGTGGACCGGTATGACCATTCGTCCCTGCGTCATGTCATCTATGCCGGTTCACCGATGTATCGCGCCGACCAGAAGCACGCGCTGGCGAAGCTGGGAAAGGTGATCGTGCAGTATTTCGGCATGGGGGAGGTGACCGGCAACATCACCGTCCTGCCGCCGCATCTGCACAGCGAGAACGACGAGGAGATGCCGGTCGGCAGCTGCGGTTTTCCACGCACCGGCATGGATGTCACCATCCTGGACGATGCCGGAAACCATCTGCCGCCAGGCACGACCGGCGAGATCTGCGTGCGCGGCCCGGGTGTTTTCAACGGCTACCACGACAATCCCGAAGCGACCGCGAAGGCAACCACGTTCGGCTGGTTCCACACCGGCGATCTCGGCCACATGGACGCGCGCGGCTTCGTCTACATCACGGGACGAGCATCGGACATGTATATCTCCGGCGGGTCGAACGTGTATCCGCGGGAGATCGAGGAGGTGCTGCTGACGCATCCGGCGGTGGCCGAGGCCTGCGTCCTGGGCATGCCCGATGAGAGATGGGGCGAGACGGGCGTTGCCGTGCTGGTGCTGGAATCCGGGGCGCAGGCGACGGACGCGGAACTGACCGCGCATCTGGAGGGCCGCCTCGCCCGCTACAAGTGGCCAAGCCGGTTCGTGTTCTGGGCGGAGTTGCCGAAATCGGGGTACGGCAAGGTGACCAAGCGCGATGTGCGGCGCCTGCTGGAGGCGGCGGGCTGATCACGCCCCCTGCCGCCGTCGCCGGTCACCTCATGCCGGCCTCAGACCCTGCGATCAAGCACAGGGTCAGACATTGACCGTCTGGCCGAGCGGCAGGTGCTGAACGGGTGCGATCGGAACTGATGCACCGCTGGTCAGCACGGCATCGATGCTCAGGTCCACCGCGCCGCGCCGGGGCATCACGTCCGGAAAATACAGGTCGTCGAGGATGCCGCTGCACAGCGAGTGCCAGGAGGGGTACAGGCCTTCGCGGTTGACCGCCATATGCACGTCGCCACGCGGGCGCCAGACCGGTGTCACGTGCGAATTTCCGTCCACCACGACGCGGATCGACGCAGCCTCGGCGAGTGACACGAACCAGCCGTCGATCTTGACGGAAATTCCGCCTGATACCTGTTCCGCCGATATGGCGAAGTGGTGACGCCGCAGCAGATTGTCAGACGGCTGACGCGGCGCCGGGTTCGCGACATTGGCCCGCCGACGCGGCGTGTTGTTCCACTTCTCCAGCCACAGCAGGTAACTCGGGGACAGGTCCTGGCTGTGCAGCAGGTCCATGTAGCGCGACCGGATGTGCGGCATCAGGTCCAGGACCTCGGTGATGAAGTCCTCCTCGACGCCGATCTGGTGCAGCGCCGGCCCGATCGCGGACGCGCCTGACGGATCGGAACCGAAGGGAATGGCTTTGGTTACGGAAAACCCGATGTCGCGCGCGATGCTTTCGAACGCGTCACCCATGAACAGGTGCTTGTCCTCCAGGCCCGACAGGAATTCGATGTCGCCCTGATGACGCAGCCGCTGCCAAAGTCCCGCGGTCCAGTTCAGGGCGAGTTGCCGGCCGGCGGATTCTCCGGGCTGGCGTGCGAAGGACAAGGCCAGAATATCGCACAGTATTTGCGCCGTCGCCCGATAATACCGCAAATTCGGCTCAATAAAGAACGCTCGACCGCCCGGTTTCAACAGGCGTTGCATGTCAGACAGGAAGTGCGGCACGTCCGGAATATGATGGAGTACCGACCCGCCGACGCAGGTGTCGAAGGCGCGATCCGCCAGTCCGCCCTCGGCGCCGCTGTAGGTGGCGAACGCGATGGGAATGCGGTTCAGCAGGCCCAGCCGCTCCAGGTTCTGACGGCAGCGGCGCAGCATGTCGATCGATACATCCGTCAGGATGAGATCACTGACATTCGCCGAGGCGGCGAGGACGCGCGAGAGATAGCCGGTGCCGCAGCCGATTTCGATCACCGAACCGAGTTTGGCGGGCCAGCGCGCACCGGCCCGCCGGCGGATCTCATCGACATGCTGCTCCGCCCGCTTGTCGTCGATGCCGTGGGCGTGATCATACGATTCGGCATCCAGGATCGTTCCGAACCGGCCAGCCACGAAATCCACGACCCCGTCCCGGATCGCGACCGCATGCCCGCACCCGGCGCAGACCAGCCGCGGCGCCACGTCGCGCTGCAGGCGCTGTGCGCAGTTGGGGCAGCGGAACCGGTCCAGCAGACCGGTCAGGCACTCGCCCGCCGCCGCGCTCATTCTGCAACTCGCATGCTTGCCACCATGATCGCGCGTCCGGCTCCTTTGCGGCGGGTCGGATGGTCTGCCAATCGGCATTCCGGGACCCTGTCGAGACAATTCCACATCCGACAAGACAATACCGGAACCATCGCCCGCCGTCAGGTAGGCTCACCGCAACGTTATGGTGTAATCGCCACCTTCAGTACCCCGTCACGCTGGTGGCTGAACAGGTCGTAGGCCTGCTCGATCTGGTCCAGCTTGAAACGGTGCGTGACAAGCGGTTTCAGGTCGACGCGTCCCGCGGCGATCACCGCCATCAGCCGCCGCATCCGCTCCTTCCCGCCCGGGCACAGCGTCGTCACGATCCTGGTGTCCGCCAGGCCGGCGGCGAAGGGTCCCAGCGGGATCGTCAGGTCCGAGGAGTAGACGCCCAGGCTGGAGAGGGTGCCGCCGGGGCGCAGCACCCGCAGCGCGCCCTCGAACGTCGCCTGGGTTCCCAGCGCCTCGATCGCCACGTCCACGCCGCGTCCGTCGGTCAGGCGCATGATCTCGTCCACCGGGTTCACTGCCCGGAAATCCACCACGTGATCGGCGCCGAGGCCGCGCGCGACCTGCATGCGGGCCGGAACGCTTTCGACGGCAATGATCGTCGTCGCGCCTGAAAGGCGCGCGCCCGCCGTGGCACACAGCCCGATCGGCCCCTGGGCGAACACCGCCACCGTGTCGCCGATGCGGACGGCGCCGCTTTCCGCGCCCGAGAAGCCGGTGGACATGATGTCCGGGCACATCAGCACCTGCTCATCCGTCAGCCCGTCCGGCACGGGGGCGAGGTTCGCCATCGCGTCGGGGACCAGCACGTACTCGGCCTGGCAGCCATCGATCGTGTTGCCGAACTTCCAGCCGCCGATCGCCTTGAAGCCGTGCTTCGTGCCGGCGCCATCCTGGCTGAGCAGGCCGCACAGGCAGGCATTGGAGTGCCCGGAAGGTGTGATCGCGCCGGCGATCACCCTCTGGCCCTCGGTGTAGCCCTGCACGGCGGAGCCGAGCTTCTCGATCACGCCGACCGGTTCGTGGCCGATGGTGAGGCCTTTCGCGACAGGATATTCGCCCTTCAGGATATGGACATCGGTGCCGCAGATCGTGGTGGTGGTGATGCGCACCAGGGCATCCAGCGGTCCCACATCGGGGACCGGCTTCTCGTCCAGCACGATGCGACCCTTTTCGACGAAGATGGCAGCTTTCATCCTGGGCATCGCTGATCTCCTTGCTCAACGGGGCGCGGTATCGCCTCTGGCGTGCCAGGGTCTCATTGATCTAAGCCATGTCACTCGGCGCAGTCGGGTCACGGAAACGGGAGAGATGCGATGGCAGAGGCGACGGAGATCGGCGCGATCCACGACTACCACGCGCATATCTACTACGATGCGCTCAGCCGGGAGCGGGCCGCTCGGCTGCGGTCCTGGGTGGAGGACCGCTTCACGGTGCGCATGGGGCGCTGGCACGACGTGCCGGTGGGTCCGCATCCGACCGCCATGTACCAGATTGCCTTCGCACCAGACCTGTTCCCGACGCTGGTGCCGTTCCTGATGATGAACCGGATGGGCCTGACGGTTCTGGTGCATCCCGAGGCCGGCCGCCCCCGTGACGACCACACGAAGAACGCCATGTGGATGGGCGAGGTGCTGCCGCTGCGCACGGAAATCCTGCGGGAAACCGACGCCGCGTGACACCTGCCTCGCCGCCGCTGTTCATCGGTCACGAGATCTACCGGCATTCCAGCTATGGCGGGAAACATCCGCTGACCGTGCCGCGTGTCTCGGTCTGCATGGATCTGTGCCGAGCGCTGGGCTGGCTGGCGGAAGAGGTGTATCGCGAGGCACCGATGGCGGACATGGCGGCGCTCGCGCGCTTCCACGACCCGGCGTATCTGGAGGCGTTGCGGCAAGCCGAAGCGGCGCAATCCGTGCCGGACACGGTGCGCGCGCGGTTTCGCCTCGGCGCCGAGGGCAATCCGATCTATCCTGAGATGTTCCGCCGCCCTGCGGTGTCCGCGGGTGGCGTGATGCTGGCGGCGCGGCTGACGGCGGACGGCGGGATCGTGCACTGTCCGGGCGGCGGCACGCATCACGGGCGGCCGGATCGCGCCGCCGGATTTTGTTTCCTCAATGATCCCGTGCTGGGGCTGCTGGCGTGGCTGGATCAGGGGCTGACGAACATCGTCTATCTGGACATCGACGCGCATCACGGCGACGGCGTGCAGGACGCGTTCCACGACGATCCCCGCGTGCTGACGATCAGCGTGCATGAGGCCGGGCGCTGGCCGTTCACCGGTTCGGCGGAGGACCGCGCCGGCGGGCATGCGCGCAATCTGCCGGTGCCGCCCGGGTTCAACGATGCCGAAATGGACTGGCTGCTGCGGCATGCGATCGTGCCGCTGATCGCGGCGAAGCAACCGCAGGCGATCATGCTGCAGGCGGGGGCGGACGCGCTGGAGGAGGACCCGCTGGCGAAGCTGTCACTGTCCAACAATGCCCATATCGCGGTGACGCGGGCGATGATGGGCCTGGCGCCGCGACTGATCGTGCTCGGCGGCGGCGGCTACAATCCCTGGACGGTGGGTCGCTGTTGGGCCGCGATCTGGGGTGCGCTGAATGGCTATCCCATGCCGGACCGGCTGCCGCCGGACGCCGAACTGGCGTTGCGTGGGCTGCGGCTCGACCGGGCGGCGGGACGCAATCCGCCGGAACACTGGTTCACCACCTTGCGCGATGCCCCGCGCCGCGGTCCTGTGCGCGAGGAGATCAAGCGCCTGGCCGAGATCACCCTGCAGGAGACACGTCCCGCATGAAGCGCCGCATGCTTCTCGCCCTGTTGCTCGCCGTCCCGTTCGGCGCGCAGGCGCAATTCACCGAGCCGACCGGCCCGCAGCCGGAACTGCCCAAGGAAAAGCTGGTGATCGTCACCCGTGACGGCACGCAGCACACATTCATGGTGGAAATGGCCATCACACCGCAGCAGCAGGCGGTGGGCGAGATGTTCCGCACCTCGGTGCCCGCCGACGGCGGGATGCTGTTCGATTGGGGCTACCCGCGGTCATCGACGATGTGGATGAAGAACACGCTGGTGCCGCTGGACATGGTGTTCATCAATGCCGACGGCACGATCCGCTCGATCGCCGAGAACACGGTGCCGCACAGCCTGGCTGCGGTCGACAGCCGCGGTCCGGTGCGCGCCACGCTGGAACTCGCCGGCGGCACCACCGCGCGGCTGGATATCCGCGTGGGGGACACGGTGCGGCAGCGGATTTTCGGGAATCCACCGTAACGCTTGCCTTGCCGCCGCCGGCCCCATAGGTTCCGCGCGGTCTAATCGGGGCGTGGCGCAGCCTGGTCAGCGCGCCTGTTTTGGGTACAGGAGGTCGTGGGTTCGAATCCCGCCGCCCCGACCAGCGAACGGAGAGTGTCTTCATGCGTGCCCGCATCTTCCAGCCACCGAAGAACGCCATGCAGTCCGGCTGGGCCAAGACGCATGAATGGAAGCTGGAATTCGTCCCGACCTCACCCCGCCGGCCGGACCCGCTGATGGGCTGGATCGGCAGCGCCGACACGCAGAAGCAGGTCCGCCTGACCTTCGCCACCAAGGAGGAGGCGATCGCCTACGCCGACCGCAACGGCCTCACGTATGTGGTGGAACTGCCGCAGCACCGCCGCGTGCGCCCCAAGGCCTATGCCGACAATTTCCGCTACGGACGCCTGGAAAACTGGACCCATTGAGCGGTCCGGCCTGACCGGCCATGGCGGTCTATACCGAAGTTGGTGACGAAGCGCTGTCCGCCTTCGTGGCCGAATACGATATCGGCACGATGGTGGCGTTCCGCGGCATCGCCGAAGGGGTGGAGAACTCCAACTACTCGCTGCGCACCACGGCCGGCGACTTCATCCTGACGCTGTACGAAAAGCGCGTTGATCCGGCCGATCTGCCCTGGTTCCTGGGCCTGATGGAGCATCTGGCGCGGCGCGGCATCGTCTGCCCCCAGCCGGTGCGCGGGCGGGACGGCGAAGCGTTGCGCGCGCTGTGCGGGCGTCATGCCGCGATCACCACTTTCCTGCCGGGCGTGTGGCCGCGCCGGCCGCGGGTGGACCATTGCATCCTGGTCGGTTCGGCGCTGGCCTCGCTGCATCTTGCCGGCGCGGACTATGCGCCGCGGCGGGTGAACGCGTTGGGGCCGCATGGCTGGATGCCGCTGCTCGACCGCTCCCGCGCTCGCGCCGATGAGGTGCAGCCTGGCCTTGTCGCCATGCTCGATGCGGCACTGACGGGCATCCTGGCCGCCTGGCCGAAGGGGCTGCCGGACGGGCATATCCATGCCGATCTGTTTCCGGACAACGTGTTCTTCCTGGGCGAGCGGCTGTCGGGGCTGATCGACTTCTATTTCGCCGCGACCGACCTGCTGGCCTATGACATTGCGGTGTGCCTGAACGCCTGGTGCTTCGAGACCGACTTTTCCTTCAACGTCACCAAGGCCCGCGCGCTGCTGTCTTCCTATGACGCGGTGCGGCCGCTGAGCGCGCAGGAGAGGGCGGCGCTGCCTGCGCTGTGCCAGGGGGCGGCGATCCGGTTCCTGCTGACGCGTCTGTATGACTGGCTGAACACGCCGCCCGGCGCGCTGGTCACCCCCAAGGATCCGCTGGAATATCTGCGTCGCCTGCGGTTTCATCTGTCAGCCCGGGATGAGCACGCCTATGGAATATGAGGACGTCACCGTCTCACTGCCGCCCGATCCCGACCAGGTTGTGGAGATCTGGACGGATGGCGGCTGCCGCCCCAATCCCGGCCCGGGCGGCTGGGCGGCGATCCTGGTCTTCCGCGGCGTGGAGCGTGAACTCAGCGGGTTCGACCCCGAGACGACCAACAACCGCATGGAACTGACCGCGGCGGCCGAGGGGCTGGAGGCGCTGAAGCGCCCGTGCCATGTGCTGCTGCACACCGACAGCGAATACCTGAAGAACGGCATCACCCGCTGGCACCAGGGCTGGGTGCGCAAGAACTGGCGCACGGTCAATGGCGATCCGGTGCGCAACATGGACCTGTGGCAGCGCGTGCTGGAGGCGGGGAAGGTCCACGAGATCGAATGGCGCTGGGTGCGCAGCCATGTCGGCATCAAGCTGAACGAACGCGCGGACAAGCTGGCGACGAAGGCGCGGGAGGAAGGGCTGGTGGCGTGGCAGGCCGAGAACCAGAAAGGCAAGGGACGGCGCCGGGCGCGCGAGGCGCCGGACGCATGAGAAGGGTCCTGCCGGCACCGGCCGGACAGGACCCGGTTCAGGAACAATTGTCGCAGTAACGACGGTTATCGCGTGCGGTTGTACGCGTAGTCCTCCCGCTCCCCGCCGCCGGCGCGAAGGCCGGGGGGCAGCGGCGCCCTGGTCTCGTTCACCTTGGCATGCACATCCAGCGCCGCCTGGTCGGCCCAGAGTTCCAGCAGCGCGAGCTTGTCGGGGTTCACGACGCTCTGGAACACCTCGAATTGCATGCAGCCGGGTTCCTGCATGACCTCGGCGCAGCGGTCCTTGTAGACCTTCGCGAGTTCATTCCCCTTGCCGGGATTGGCGGTGATGGAGACGACGAGGCGGACTGGCATGGCGTTTCCTCCTTTGCGTGTGCGGCCTGAGTAGCCGCCGGTTGGCGCCCCAGGTCAAGCGAGGGTGACCCGAGTTGCGCCCGGCCAGCCCCGGGTGTTCAGTCGCGGGACAACGTCAACGGGGGAACGGCGACATGGCGGACAAGGTCGGTTTCGTGGGCCTGGGCAACATGGGCGGGCCCATGGCGCGCAACCTGCTGAAGGCCGGCGTCGGGCTGGTGGTGCACGACATCGACGCGCGCAAGGTGCAGACGCTGTCCGAGGCGGGCGCCGAGGTCGCCGCGTCGTCCCAGACCGTCGCGCAGCAGACCACGCGCTTCATCTGCATGGTGGAAACCACGGCGCAGGCGGAAGCGGTGATCCTGGGCGAGCGCGGCTTCGTGCACGGTGCCAAGCCCGGTCACACGCTGATCTGCATGAGCACGATCGATCCGTTCAAGCTGCGGGAGATGGCGGCGAAGCTGGAGCCGATGGGCATCACCGTGCTGGACGCCCCCGTCAGCGGCGGCACCAAAGGGGCGGCCGAGGGCACGCTTTCCATCATCGCCGGCGGCGACATGGCGGCGTATGAGCAGTGCAAGCCATTGTTCGACATCATGGGCGGCAACGTCTTTCACGCCGGGCGCCTGGGCAACGGCATCACCACCAAGCTGATCAACAACATGCTGCTGCACGTCAATACGGTTGCCATCGCCGAGGGCCTGGTGATGGGCGCCAAGGCCGGGCTCGACATGGACCAGCTCTATCGCGTGCTGACGGTCAGTTCCGGTGACTCCTTCGCGCTGCGTGCCCGCGGCAGCCGCATGCTCAGCCGCAACTTCGCACCATCGGGCACGGTGGACATCTCCTACAAGGATCAGGAGCTGGAGACGGGTCTGGCGAAGCAGCTGGGCGTGCCGGTGCTGCTGGCGAACGTGTCGCAGCAGATGTACCAGATGGCGCGCGCCGCGGGGCTGAACAAGGAAGAAGGCTCCGCCGTGGTGAAGGTGTATGAACAGCTGGCGGGCGTGACGCTGGGAAAGGAATAGAAGCGGCGCTATCCCCCGATCGGGCCGCGGAAGATGAACCACGCGCCGGCGGCGATCAGCGCGAAGCCCACCACGTGGTTGAGCGTGATCGTCTGCTTCAGCACCAGCACCGAAAAGCCGGTGAACACCAGCAGCGTGATCACTTCCTGGATCGTCTTGAGCTGCGCCGGCGAATAGACGCCGTAGCCGATGCGGTTGGCCGGCACCGCCAGGCAGTATTCGAAGAACGCGATGCCCCAGGATACGACAACCACCAGCCACAGCGACCGGTCGGTGAACCGCAGATGTCCATACCAGGCGATGGTCATGAACACATTGGAGCAGAGCAGCAGAACGATCGGCAACACCGCCTGGAACGACATGCGCGGCACCTTTTCGCTGGAACAGTCAGCCCCATGCGCCGGCCCATCGCGCAAGGCAAACGCCAATCCGGCGCGCCTGATCCGCGTGGCAGGGGGAACCCGGTATCACCGGGATCGATGACCTGGCCGGACCTGCGCGGATCGCGGCCGTTGCGCGGGGATCCCGCGTCCCGGACCGGCGCGAGATGGCTGACGCGACCTGCCGAGACACCAGTCCGAGGAGGCACGATGACCGACGAACCTCTAATCCAGGCGATGCCGCTCTACACGCATCTGGACCGCATCACGCGCGGACTGGCCGCGCGCGGCATCGGCGCCGCGGACCCCATCCCGCCCGAGCTGCTGTTCGATCTGGATCAGTGGCACTACCACGGCACCGAGGCGATTCGCTTCGCCGCCAGGCGGCTCGGCCTGCGCGCGGGTGATCGCGTGCTGGACGTCGGCGCCGGCATTGGCGGACCGGCGCGCTTTCTCGCGCACAGCTTCGGATGCCATGTCACCGCGCTGGAACTGCAGCCGGAGCTGCACGCACTGGGCGTGGATCTGACCCGACGCTGCGGCCTTGATGATCGCGTGACGCATGTCTGCGGCGACGCCCTTGTCGTGCCGCTTCCGGACGCATCCTTCGATGCGGCCGTGAGCTGGCTGGCGCTGCTGCACCTGTCGGATCGGGCGCGCATGTTCGGACGGCTTGCGCGGGCCCTGCGTCCGGGCGGCCAGTGTCTCGTCGAGGATTTGTGCATGCGCGCGCCCTTCACGCCCGGCGACCTGAACGATCTGCGTCACGTCGTCTATGGCATGACCGTTACCAGCCCCGAAACCTATGCCGATGACATGCGGGCCGGCGGCTTCGTTGATGTCGAGACGACGGACCTGACCGGTGACTGGGCACCGTTCGCCGCGGAGCGGCTTGCGGCCTGGCGTGCGGACCGCGAGGCTTATGCGCGGGTGCACGGCGAGGGCGCCTATGCCGCGCAGGAGCGGTTCTACGCGGTCATCGCCCATCTGTATGACAGCGGCAGCCTCGGCGGCATCCGCCTGGTGGCGCGTCGGCCCTGATCCCGGGCCGCCGCCATGCCTTGCATGGATCAACGCGTTGGTCGACCGGGTCGTAGGCAAGGAAACCGTCAGTGCGGACGGTAGCCAACCACGTTGCCGGGCGGGTCGTATTTGCAGTCCCAGACCTGCCGGCCGCCGCTGCGCCTGGCGGCACACCCGACCCGCTGCGTCCCCTTCCACACGATCTGGGTGTAGTGCCCGCAGACACCCGAGCACTGGTTGCTGCTCAGGTCGTAGTTCTTTGCCTCCGACGCCCAGGCCTGCACCACCTGCGCCGGCGAGGCGGTGGCGCCGGTGATCGCATACAGGTTTTCCCCATAGGGCGAGCCGGATTCATGCTCGAACCGGCCGGTCTCGACCAGATGCTGCGCCCAGGACGCAGCCGCCTGCGTCAGGGTGTCGGACCACGACAACGGCGGAACACCCACCTTCTCGCGCACCTGATTATGCGCGGCGAGCATCGCCTGCGCCTCGGGCGACAGGGACTGTGCCGCGGCGGGCGCGCACAGCAGGAACAGGGCAGGGATCAGGAATCGCATGATGCCGGAACGCCGCAGGCCCGCCCGGGTGGCGTGACGGCGCATGGTCTGCCTGCTTTCGCGTGCTGGACCTGATCGATCCCTGGTCCCCACCAGCTGGCGCTTCGCTTGGATCGATGGCCGCGCTAGTCCAGCACCGCCAGCAGCCCGGCCATCAGCCGGCCACGATAGGACAGGCTGTCGACCTGGATGTGCTCATCCAGCGTATGCGCGCCGGCACCGGCCACGCCGAGGCCGTCCAGCGTCGGGATGCCCATTGCGCCGGTGAAGTTCCCATCCGACCCGCCGCCCGAGCTTTGCGGGTTGATGTGATAGCCGAGGCCGCGGGCGATGCCGCGCGCGACCTCATACAGCGCCATGCCTTCGGCGTTCGCCTCCCACACCGGGCGCGTCACGCCGCGGGTGACCTTGAACTGCACCTCGTTGGACGACGCCCGCAGCGACAGCATCGCCTCCACGCCGCGATCGAGGTCCTCCTGCCGCTTGGCCATGCTCAGGGCCTCCCCGGTGCAGGTGGTGGTCACGCAGTTCACCCACTGACCGCCATGGATGACGCCGACGCTGAAGGTGCAGTCCTCGGTCGTCATGTCCTCGATCTCGATCAGCTTGCGCGCCATTTCCTTGATCGCCGACCGCCCGTCCCCCGGCCGCGCCCCCGCGTGGCTCGGCCTGCCGATGGCTTCCAGGTTAAAGCGGGCGATGGCATAGCGGCCGGTGACGACGCCGCCATCCGGGCGCGCCGGCTCCGGCACCAGCACGTATTTGTGGCGCGCGGCCTCGGCTTCGATCAGGTCGCGGGTCGAGGGGCTGCCCACTTCCTCGTCGCTGGTGAACAGCACGGTGATCGGCAGCCTGGTGGCGACGCCGGCGCGCTGCAGCTGGCGGATCGCCTCGACCGACATGTAGTTGCCGCCCTTCATGTCCAGGATGCCAGGACCCCAGGCACGGTTTCCTTCGCGACGAAACGGCAGGTTTTCCAGCGTGCCGAGCGGATGGACGGTATCGAGGTGGCCCATGAGGAGGATGCCGGGGATGTGCGGCGTGGGGTGGGGGAAGGTCGCGCGCACGCAGTCGCCGAAGCCGTTAACGCCGGCCGCGCGCTCGACCCGGGCGCCGGCCAGGATCAGGGCGCGGGAGGCCATGTCCATCATGCGGTTGACCGAGGCGGCGTCGAAGGTCGGGCTTTCGCATTCCACCCAGGCGCGCAGGCCGTCGAGCATTGCGTCGGCGTCGAAGGGCAGGGCGCTGGGGTCCATTGGGCGTCTCCGGTCGGTGGGGGACGGAGGGTAGCATGGGATGGTGGCGGGGGGAGGGGGCAGGTTCCACGCCTGACGCAGCGGCGTCATGATGACGTCAGCCTGACTGGGCTACTTGTGTGGGCCGTGGTGGGACTGGAAGTATTGGGTGATTGTTCATCCGTGCGATTGACGCGACTTGGTTGCACTTGAACCCTGAGTGTCCCACGGTCTCCAACGCAGCCGACGCGGGAGCGGACACCAGTGGACGTTGTCTGCCGAGACGCACTGTCTATCTGCTGGACCGATGAGTAATTCATGTTTGTAACGGTTTGTGCATCGGCGGCACCGGATGGGGGACGGCAAGCTGCGCTGTTTTCCGCAAATGGCTTCGCCACGCAAAGTACGCCGAACACGCAAACTCCTTCCAGTTTCCGCCGTGTGCGCCCAGGTCCACGGCTGCAATCCGCCGGCTGGCCCGATGGGTCCGCTGCATGGCAAGGGTCCAACGACCGGTTGTGCGGAGACGCAAGGCAAACGTATCAACGCCAGTATCGCCCGATTCAGGCAGCGGGGATGATCCCCTCGGCCGCTGATGCATCGAGATTTGCGTGTTCGGCGTTCTTTGCGTGGCGAAGCCAATTCGCGGTGACCAGCAGCGCCACGGCCATACATGCGGCAGCCCCTTCGAACGCCTCCACCGAGTAGAAGGTTGATCAAAGCCGGTAATGTTGCCGCTCTTCATGTCCAGGATGGCAGGACCTTGCTTGGTTCCCTTCGCGGGGCCGCCCCTCGCAATCCCTTCGGTGGTCCAGGGCCGCGCCCGACGATATGCTGGGCCAGGACCCCTGGCCGAACAGGATGACGCAGATGCCCGCCTTTGACCTGCCACGCCTTGCCGATATTGGCGCGGATGAGATCGCCCGTTTCCGCCGCGACGGGTTTCTGGTGGTGGAACGCATCCTTGACGAGGCGCGCGTTGCCGCGCTGCGCGAGCGCTTTCCGCTGCTGTTTGCCGGCCGCTTCGATACCGGCATCTACCCGGACGAGTGGTACTGGCGCGAGGGCATGAGCCTGCCCGATGTCACCCGGCACATGGCGAATGCCTGGAAGGCGGATCTGACCGTTGCCTGCCTTGCCCTCTCGGGCGATATCGGCCGAGCAGCCGCGATGCTTGGGGACTGGTCCGGCGCGCGCCTTGGCCAGGATACGATCTGGTGGAAGCCGCCGCGCACGAAGCCGGTCTCGTATCACCAGGACACCTCGTTCCTGGACGTGCTCGATCCGCAGGCAACGGTCACCTGCTGGGTTGCCCTGGATGACACGCACGAAGACGCCGGCACGCTGGAGTATGTACCGGGTTCGCATCTCTGGCCTTTGACGCCCATCCCGGAAGGTTTCCACGCGCCGGACGACTATCGCGCCCATATGCGCGCCGCCGCTGCCGCCGCGGGGATCACGCCGCCCGATCCGGTCCTCATCAAGGTGCCAGCGGGATCATGCGTGTTCCATGCGGGCGAGATCTGGCACGGCTCCGCGGCGAATGTGACGGATGACCGCATCCGGCGCGCCATCGGCGTGCATCTGGTGCCCGAGCAGGCGCGCTTCAGCGATCGTCCCGGGGGCTACATCTACCGCCGCTATCAGCGCACCGGCGATTGCACGATGGACGAGAGTTTCTTTCCGGTCCTGTGGTCACGAACCGGCCGCCGCACGGACTGGATCGAGGCCTACTGCGAAACCGGCCGCCGCCAATCGCCATCAGCGGCAGCCCGGGCGCTGTAAAAGACTGCTGCCGCGCATGGTCACCCGCATTGTCCGAAGCGCGTCGATCTGCGCCTGACGCCCTCGGCCAAACGGACACTTCAACGCGCGGCCAGCGCGCCGAACAAGACGCTTTCCGAATTGCTGCTCGACAGCAGCCTCCATGCCGCACATGCGACGCTGGCCGATCGGCGGGCTTTCGTGCTGGATGAGGGGCGTTGGGATGAATCCGTGGCGGCGCTCAGCGCACCGCCATCCGACAATCCGCGCTTGCGGGCGCTGCTCGCCCGTAGGCCGGCCTCGGAGCCGTGACCGCGTCGATCTCCGCGTTGACCCCGCCCGCGGATCCTTCGCCGATCCGCGTCCCTATTCCGCCGCCTCGGCCCGCCGGACCGGCCCCTGGATCACGAAACCCTCGTAGCCCTTGGCGACGATCTCATCGCATTCCTGCCGGTACCGGCCGACGCCGCCGATATATGGCATGAACACCCGCGGCTTGCCCTCGATGTTCGCGCCCATGTACCAGGATGCCGCCGAGGGGTACAGCGTCGTGTAGGCCACCTGGTTCACATGCTCCACCCAGGCGTCCTCGGCCGCCTGTGTCGCCTCGATGCAATCCATCTGCCGCTGTCCCAGGTTCACCAGGCAGTCGGTGATCCAGTCCACGTGCTGCTCGATCGACACCATCATGTTGCTCAGCACCGACGGGCTGCCCGGCCCGGTGATCATGAACATGTTGGGGAAGCCGGCCGTCATCAGGCCCAGATAGGTGCGCGGTCCCGCCTCCCACTTGTCCTTCAGCGTCTCCCCGCCGCGTCCCCTTATAGCGACGGATGTCAGGGCACCCGTCATGGCATCGAACCCGGTCGCATAGACGATCGCATCCAGCTTGTATTCCACGCCCCCGGTGCGCAGCCCGTCCGGCGTGATCTCCTCGATCGGTGCGCTGTGCACATCCACCAGATGCACGTTGGGGCGGTTGTAGGTCTGGTAGTAGTTCGTATCGACGCAGATCCGCTTCGTGCCGATCGGATGATCCTTGGGCGCCAGCAGCTCCGCCGTTCTCGGGTCCTTCACGATCGAGCGGATCTTGTTGCGCACGAACTCCGACGCCGTGTCGTTCGACTCCTTGCTGAAGATCAGGTCGTTGAACACCGCCATGAAGGTGGTGCCGCCGCTTTTCCAGCGTTCCTCGTACATGCGCTGCCGTTCGGCCTCATCCACCGCCATGGCCGAGATGTCGTTCGGGTTCGCCAGCACGCCGTTGCGGGTCTGACGCGCCTCCTCCCGTCGCTCGGGATACACGTCCTTCCAGGACCGCGCGTAGCCGTCGGTCATCTTCACGTTGCGGGACGGGATCGAGAAGTTGGGCGTCCGCTGGAAGACGTACAGTTCCTTCGCCTGCTCCGCGATCACCGGGATCGCCTGGATCGCGGAAGACCCGGTGCCGATCACGCCCACGACCTTGCCGGTGAAGTCCACGCCTTCATGCGGCCAGTGCCCGGTGTGGTAGGTCGGGCCCTTGAAGCTGTCGGCGCCCTTGAAATCGGGCTTGCGCGCCGCCGAAAGGCAGCCCGTCGCCATCACGAAATACCGGCAGGACACGACGTCACCGCGGTCGGTGCGCACGGTCCAGCGATGCGCCGCCTCGTCATACGTCGCGTCGGTCACTTTCGTTTCAAACTGGATGTCCCGCCGCAGGTCCAGGCGGTCGGCGACATGGTTGGCATAGCGCAGGATTTCGGGCTGGGCCGAGAACAGCTCGCTCCAGTTCCATTCCTGCTCCAGTTCCGGCAGGAAGGAGTAGGAATACTGCATGCTCTCCACGTCGCAGCGCGCGCCCGGATAGCGGTTCCAGTACCAGGTGCCGCCGACGCCGGTCGCGGTTTCGAACACCCGCGTCCTGATCCCCGCGTTGCGCAGCCGGTGCAGCAGGTACATGCCCGCGAACCCGGCGCCGACGATGACGACATCGGTTTCCTGGGGGGCGGCAGACGTGGCATCCGGCATAGGGGCATCCTTGCGCAACGGGGAACGTGGCGCTGGGATAAATGCCGGGGCAGAAAAGTCAACCAGCCAGTAGGTTTTCCGACCAGCGGGCATGGGCCGCCGCGGTCAACCGGTCGCGAACCGCGCCGCGCCGCCGCTTCTCGTGTTCGGCCGCGTCAGGCGGCGTGCTCGGTCGTCGGATCGATCATTTTCCGCACTTCGGTGATCTTGGTGGCGGGGAAGCCGCTGATCTCGGCATGCCGGCGGATGATGTCCTCGTCCTTTGCCAAATAGACGCAGAAGGTCTTGTCCGCCGCGACGAAGCTTTCCACCCACTGGATATCGGGGCCAAGCCGGGTCAGCACTTCGTTCGACTTCGCGGCTGCCCCGCGCAACTGCTCCCGTTCCATGGATCCGACCGCGGGTATGTCGCGTTCGATGATGAACCTGCGTAACGCCATGATTTCCTCCTGTCTTCTTCTTGCGCCTCGCGGCCCCGCGATCATACCGGCGTCCGCCGCCGCCGGTGTTCACGATCGCTATCGCACCACGCCCTTTTCCCGCAGCGCCGCGATCCGCGCCGCGTCATAGCCCAGCAGATCCCGCAGCACCGCGTCGGTGTGCTGCCCCAGCGTCGGCGCGGCCACGGGGTCGGCCAGCGGCGTGCCATGGAGGCGGATCGACAGCGCGACGTTCGGCACGCTGCCCGCGGTGGGATGCGGGATGGTGGAGACCAGGCCACGGGCCGCAATCTCCTCGCCGTCGAACGCCTCGGCAATCGAGTTGATCGCGCCGCCCGGCACACCCGCCTGGTTCATGCGCGCCAGCCAGTGCGCGCGGGGCCGGCTGCGCAGGATCTCCTGCACGATTTCCAGCAGCGCGTCGCGATTGCGGATACGGTCGGGCGTGGTGGCGTAGTCGGCCTGGGTGGCGAGTTCCGGCCGGTCCAGCACCTGTGCGGCCAGGCGCTGCCAAGTGCGGTCATTGGCGCAGGCGATATACAGCGGGCGGTCGGCGGTCTCGAACGCTGCGGTCGGCACCGTGTCGCGGCTATTGTTGCCGAATCGCTGCGGCTCGCGGCCGCTGACCAGATAGTTCAGGGCATGGAACCCCACCATCGTCACCGCCTGGTCGAACAGCGCGGTTTCGATGAACTGGCCGCGTCCGGTACGCTCGCGGGAAAACAGCGCGCCCAGCGTCGCGTTGCAGGCCATCATCGCCGTGCTCATGTCCATGATCGACGGGCCGGCGCGCAGCCCGATCTGGTCGGGTTCGCCGTTCATCGCCATGAAGCCGCTTTCCGCCTGGGTAATCGGGTCGAAGCCGAGGCGGTTCCGCAGCGGCCCCGAGCGGCCATAGGCGGAGACGGCGCAGTAGATCAGCCGCGGGTTTTCCGCCGCCAGCGCGTCGTAGCCCAGGTTGAACCGCTCCATCACGCCGGAGGAAAAATTCTCCAGCAGCACGTCGGATTGCGCGACGATGGTGCGCGCGATCGCCTGGCCTTCGGGCTGCTTCAGGTCCAGCGCGATGCCGCGCTTGTTGCGGTTGGTCCACAGGAACGGCGCGCCTTCCTGGTCGGTGACGGCGGGACCCAGGCGGCGGAAATCGTCGCCGCCGTCGACCTTTTCGATCTTGATCACCTCGGCGCCCATGTCGCCCAGGATCATTCCGCACAGCGGTCCGGCGATGAAATGGGAGAAATCGGCGACCCGCACGCCCGCCAGCGCCAGGGGCGCATGCGCGGGGCGGGGCGTGGGCGGCGGCGGGGTGGGCATGGCATATCCTCCGGGCGATCTGGCGTCGTTGCCGCGACGGTAGGCCGAGGCCGGAGGGGCGGCAAATGCCGGCGCCGGTGGAACCGTCCCGCCCCCTATCGAACCGGCCGGCATCCTTGGCATAGTGGCGCGGACGAACCCGACGCGCAGAAACGGAGGAACCCATGGGTGCGGACGCGTTCAAGGCGGCGCGCGATTTCCTGCTGGCCCATCGCGAGGACTACGCCACGGCGTATCGCGACTTCCGCTGGCCGGTGCTGGACCGGTTCAACTGGGCGCTCGACTGGTTCGACGCGGAACTCGCGGGCGGGAAGCTGGCCAACAAGCCGGCGCTGAAGATCGTGGGCGACGGTGCGGCGACGCTGACCTTCGCCGAACTGGCCGAACGGTCCAGCCGCGTCGCCAACGGTCTGCGCGCTCTTGGTGTGAAGCGCGGCGACCGCGTCCTCTTGATGCTGGGCAATGTCGTGCCGCTCTGGGACCTGATGCTGGCGACGATGAAGCTGGGCGCGGTGATGATCCCGGCGACCACGCTGCTGACGAGCAACGACCTGCGCGACCGGTTCACCCGCGGGCGCGTGCGCCACGTGGTGACGGCGGCGGCGGATGCGGCGAAGTTCGACGGCCTCGATCCCAGTGTGACCCGCATCGCGGTCGGCGACCCGCCCCCCGGCTGGCATCGCTATGACGACCTGCTGTCGGCCCCCGCCGCGTTTTCGCCCGAGGGCGAGACGAAGGCCACCGATCCCACGCTGCTGTACTTTACCTCCGGCACGACGGCGCAGCCGAAGCTCGTGCTGCATTCGCACCAGAGCTACCCGGTCGGGCATCTTTCCACGATGTATGTGCTGGGGCTGAAGGCGGGGGATCTGCATCTGAATATTTCGTCTCCCGGCTGGGCGAAGCACGCCTATTCCTGCTTCTTCGCCCCCTGGAACGCGGGTGCGACCGTTTTCATTGCCAACCAGCCGCGCTTCAACGCGCCGGCGATGCTGGACGCGATCGCGGCCAACGGCGTGACCACGCTCTGCGCGCCGCCCACCGTCTGGCGCATGTTCGTGCAGGAGGACCTGAGGACGCGGAAGACCAGCCTGCGCGAGGTCTGCTCCGCCGGGGAGCCGCTGAACCCCGAGGTGATCGAGCAGGTGCGTGCCGCCTGGGGCCTGACGATCCGCGATTTCTACGGCCAGACCGAAACCACGACGCAGATCGGCAATTCGCCGGGCGTGGCGGTGAAGCCCGGCTCGATGGGCCTGCCGCTGCCCGGGTTCCGTATCCGCGTGCTGGACCCCGACGACAAGGACGCGAGGGATGGCGAAGTGTGCATCGCGCTGGATCCGCCGCCGACCGGGCTGATGATCGGCTACCAGCAGGATGACGGCAGTTTCGCCTCCCGCGGGACCGAGGTGTACCGCACCGGCGACGTCGCTTCCCGCGATCAGGACGGGTATTTCACCTTCGTCGGGCGGGCGGATGACGTGTTCAAGGCGTCGGATTACCGGGTGAGCCCGTTCGAACTGGAAAGCGTGCTGATCGAGCATGCCGCGGTGGCCGAGGCAGCGGTGGTGCCGGCGCCGGATCCGACGCGCACGGCGGTGCCGAAGGCCTATGTCATGCTGGCCGCGGGCGCGGCGGCGGATCGCGCGACGGCGTTGTCGATCTTCCAGCACATCCGCGCCTCGGTCGCGCCGTACAAGCGCGCGCGCCGGATCGAATTCGCCGATCTGCCGAAGACGATTTCCGGCAAGATCCGCCGGGTGGAACTGCGCCAGGCGGAAGCCGAACGCGCCGCCGCCGGGGCACGCGATCCGGCCGAGTTCCGGGAGGAGGATTTTCCCGAACTCGCGTCGCGCTGATCGGGACGCGGGCCGCGGCATGAGGCGGTGAAACGAAGATTCATTGCGCCTCCGGTGCGTGCGGCTTACTAGATTGCGCCGATGCCGGTGCAGGCCGGAGGCCTGGACGGCGACAGGCGATTGCCGCCGGCCGCACAGTGGGAATTCGCAATATGGCTGAGCTTGCCCCGTCGCGACGCGTCCGGACGCATCTGGTGAACGAGTACGGCGAGGCGGTGCGACCGCGCCGGTCGTTCCTGTTCCGGCTGATCCGCGCGCTGCTGGTCCTGGGCGTCGTCGGCAGTGTCCTCGCCGCCGCCGGCCTGCTCTGGTTCCTGCATGACCAGCAGCGGACGCCCAGGGAGTGGGCGCCCTACCTGGAACGCCGCGCCGACCGGCACAACCCGGTCATTGTCGGCGGCACAGCGCTGGTGGCGGACTACCTGCAACGGGCCGACCGGCTGGACCGGGCAGGCGAGGCGAAAGTGCCGGCGCGGATCGGCGCCGGCGTCGAACGGTCCGGCCCGCTGCCCCAGGAGCGCCTGCGGGAAGTGGCGGGCAACGCCGATCTAGCCGCGGCGGGGCGATCGGCGATTCCCGGCGATTTGATACAGCTGCAGCCGGGTCACAACCCGCAGGAATGCGCGCAGATTGTGGCAGCCCAGCCGGGAACGGCGACGGCCCCGATCACCGTGCGCGCGACCCGCCTGGGCGATGCCGTGCTGGACACGCGGATGGTCGTCGCCTTCAAGATCGTCGCCCCCTGGTGGCGGTTCGAAAACCTGGTGATCCGCGGCCGCTGCGACGATCACCGCTGGTGCGAGCACGCGTTCCATGTCGCGGCAGGCGCGACGAACGTGGTGATCCGCAACAATCGCCTGGAGGACCTGAACGCGCAGATCAAGGTCAATGGCGAGCGGGGGCAGTTCCCCGACCACGGCCTGATCCAGGGCAACACGCTGGTCAACACGCATCCGCGTCTCACGACGGCACCGATCACGCCGGTCGACCTGGTGGCGGCCAGCGGCTGGACGATCAGCGACAACCTGATCGCCGATTTCGTGCGGGACGGGGAGGGCGGTGCGACCTATGGTGCCTTCGTCAAGGGCGCCGGCGAGAAGAACATCATCGAGCGCAACGTCGTGCTGTGCGAATGGAAGCTGCGCGGTGTGCGGGGCCAGCGCATCGGCTTGTCGCTTGGCGGCGGCGGCACAGGAAGACCGGTGATGCGGGACGAAGGACGGTCCGGTTTCGAGCAGGTGGGCGGCGTCATCCGCGACAACCTGATCGCGTTCTGTTCCGATGTCGGGATCTACGTCAACAGATCGGCGCGCTCGGTGATCGAGCACAATACGCTGCTCGATACCGCCGGCATCGATGTGCGGTTCCCCGAATCCTCGGCCGAGGTGATGTACAACCTCGTGGATGGGGTGCTGCGCCCGCGCGACGGCGGCGTGATCCGGTCCCGTGACAATGAAGCCGCCATGCTGCTGGGCCTGTTCCTGGGCTGGCATCCGGCGCGGGCGCATTTCCGCAATCCGGCGATGCTCGATCTTGGCTGGACCACCCCGCCATCGCCGGTAACGAGTGACGCGGCCGGCCGGCGCGACCTGTGCGGTATCGTGCGCGCCAGCACGCCGCGATCCGGCGCGTTCGAAGATTTTGCCGCGTGCCCGTAAGGCGTACCCCTCGGCAGGCGCGTCCCGCACCGTTGCCGCCGCCGCTGGAGGTCACGATCGAGCGGATCGGCGCCGACGGCGACGGCATCGCGACGATGCCGGACGGCGCGCCCCTCTACGTGCCTTTCACCATGGCAGACGAGCGCGTCCGCGCGCGTCCCGTCGCCCGCCGCGGCCAGGGATGGGCGGCTGAGGCGGACGCGGTGCTGGAACCGGGGCCGGAGCGTGCCACGCCGCCATGCCGGCATTTCGGGGCCTGTGGCGGCTGCGCCTTGCAGCATTGGTCGGTTGCCGCGTACCAACGCTGGAAGACCGATCAGCTGGCCGCCGCCTTGACGCGTGCCGGTTTCCCCGACCCCGCCATCGCACCGCTTGTCGGCGGTGCGCCCGGGCAGCGGCGCCGGCTCGACCTGGCGGTCCGTCGCGCCGGCCGGTCGCTCCTGCTGGGCCTGCACCGGTCGCGTTCGGCGGAGGTCATCGACCTCCTGGAATGTCCGGTGGCCGATCCCGCCCTGGTCGCTCTGATCCCGCCTTTGCGGCTCCTTCTTGTGCAGCTGCAGGCGGTGCGGCGGGAGGCATCGGTCGTGCTGAACCTGCTCGACTCCGGTCCCGACATGCTGCTCCGCACCGATGCCGCCCTGTCGCTTGCCGACCGGACGGCGTTGACGGCGTTTGCCCGCGCCCACGGCCTGCCGCGGATTGCGTGGGCGTCCGGCACGCAGGCGGCCGAACCGGTCTGCGTGCTGCGTCCGCCGACGACCGCGCTCGCCGGTGTGCCCGTTCAGCCGCCGCCCGGCGCCTTCCTGCAGGCCACCCGGACAGGGGAGGCGGCGATCGTCGACGCCGTGCTGGCGGCGATGCCGCGGGTCGGCCGCATCGCCGAACTCTACGCCGGCTGCGGCACGATCAGCTTCGCCCTGGCGCGGACGGCGCCGGTCGCGGCGTGGGAAGGCGATGCCGAGGCGGTGGCGGCGCTGCGACAGGCCGTGAACGGGACCGGCCTGGCCGGGCGCATCACCGCAACCCAGCGCGACCTGGCGCGCCAGCCCCTGCGCGCAAAGGAACTGGCGGGGTTTGCCGCGCTGGTGCTGGACCCGCCCTATGCCGGGGCGAAGCCGCAGATGGCGGCGATCGCTGAAAGCCGCGTGCCCGTCGTCGCCTATGTCAGTTGCAACCCCGCCGCCCTGGCGCGCGACGCCGCGGTGCTGGCGGCCGCCGGGTATGGGCTCGACCGCGCCACGCCGGTGGATCAGTTCCTGTGGTCGGCGCGCCTGGAAAGCGTGTGTGTGTTCCGGTGCAAAGCGCGCTAGGATGCGGGGATGCCGCCCCGGACGCCCGCGCCCATCCCGAGCCATCCCGCTGTCGAGATCCTGGAGGATAAGCGCGTCTGGTCCGGCCGTTTCCCGCTCGACGTCATCCGCTTCCGCCACCGCCGCTTCGACGGCAGCCCGAGCCAGCCCCATTCGTGGGAGTTGTGGCGGCGCGGACGCGCAGCGGCGCTGGTGCCGTATGATCCGGCCGCGGATGCGGTGGTGCTGATCGAGCAGTTCCGCTTCCCCGCCCTGGCCGCGGGACTCGATCCCGTGCTGGTGGAACTGCCCGCGGGCCTGTGCGAGGACGGCGAAACGCCCGAAGCCACCATCCGCCGCGAGATGCGCGAGGAAATGGGGCTGGACGCCGATCGCGTGGAATGGGCCGGCCACTACATCCTGAGCGCCGGCGGCACGGACGAGACCTGCGACATCTTCATGGGCCGCGTCCAGGCGCCGCCGGCCGGCCCGGACGGGATCGCCGGCACCGGCGGGGTCGCGACCGAGAACGAGGATATTCGCGTCCGTGTCTGGCCGGCGGCAACAGCCATCGACCATGCCCTGACCGGCCGGTTCCCCAACGCCATCACCACCATCGGCCTGCTCTGGCTGGCCGCGCGCCGTGACTGGCTGCGCCAACACTGGAAGACGCCATGACCGAACGCCTGTTCCTGGATGATCCGACGCTCGCCCGCACCGAGGCGACCGTGCTGGCCAGCGCGCCCGAGGGTATCGTGCTGGACCGCACCGTGTTCTACGCCCGCGGCGGCGGCCAGCCGGGCGATAGCGGCCTGTTGCGCTGGGAGGGTGGGGAGACGGCGATCACCGACGCGGTGAAGGGCGAGGGCGAGGCGATCCTGCACCTGCCCGCCGCCGGGGCCGCGCTGCCGCCGGTCGGCGCCCGGGTGGAGGCCGGCATCGACTGGGAGCGGCGGCATCGCCTGATGCGCATGCACACCGCGATGCACCTGCTGTGCAGCCTGATCAAGGGCGCCGCGGTCACTGGCGGTTCCGTCGGCGCCGATCGGTCGCGGCTGGATTTCGACCTGCCGAACCCGCCGCCCAAGGAGGAGGTCGAGGCCGGGCTGAACGCGCTGATCGCGGCGGATCATCCGGTGCGGATCGAATGGGTGGACGAGGCGGTGCTGGAGTCCGACCCGGGCCTGGTGCGCACCATGTCGGTGCAGCCGCCGCGCGGCACCGGGCGGTTGCGGCTGATGCGCATCGGCGGCGAGGCGCTGGTGGACCTGCAGCCCTGCGGCGGCACGCATGTCGGCCGCACCGGCGAGATCGGACCGGTGCAGGTGGTGAAGATCGAGAACAAGGGCAAGCAGAACCGGCGGATCATCATCGCTCTGACGTAACGGATCCGCTTGCCGCCGCGACTTCGTGACGCTGCGAGGATGCAGCGGGCGAGGCCGCAAACCCGAGGCAACGCAAGCCGTCGGAGCCGAACCGGGCGGTCCGTCCGGCGGTCTGTTCAGGTGTCTTCTGTGCCGGTCATGATCCTGTTCGACCGGTGGGCGTGCCATGGATCCGCTGCCGCAGGCGGCGCATCCCGGCCAGCCAGCGGTCGCGATTGGACACCTTGCGCTGTTCGTATTCGTGCACGACGTCGTGCGACAGGATCATGAAGCGTTCGGCTTCCATCGCCTGAATGACGATGCGTGCCACCTCGGCCGGGCTCATGACACCATCGGCACTCGCCACGCTGGGTCCGCTGGCCGTCATGCCCGTCTGGACCGACTGCGGGCACAGCACCGAGATCCGGATGCCGCGGTCACCGTACTGGATCGCAAGGTGTTCCGCCAGCGAGACGGCCGCGCTCTTGGTCACCCCGTAGGGCATGGAGGTCACCGAGGTCAGCAGTCCGGCGGCGGATGCGGTGTTCAGCAGGTAGCCCGATCCGCGCGCCAGCATGCCTGGCAGCAGTGCCCGGGCCGCGAAGACATGGCTGAGCACATGGACCCGCCAGTTGAGGTCCCAATCCGCGTCGGACAGTTCCTGCATGCCGTAGCGGATGATCCCGGCATTCGAGTAGTAGACATCGACCGGGCCGAACTTCGCCTCCGCGGCGGCGATCAGCGCCTTGATGTCGCTTTCCCGCGAAACATCGGTCGGCACGGCCAGGGCATCGATATCGTTCGCAACCTGCGCCAGTTTTTCGGCGTTGGTATCCGCTACCACGACGCCGCGTGCCCCGGCCTCGGCATAGGCGCGGGCGACGGCTTCTCCGATGCCGCTGGCCGCGCCGGTGACCACGCACAGTTTTCCTTTCGGATGCATTCTTCCCCCCGTGCTTGCGCAATTTGGCGATGGCTGGTGCCGGGGATGCTAAAGCATGATCGCCCTGGGCGGAACGCCGGCAGGGCGTGAATCATGCGTTGGGCCAAAGCGCATGATCGCCCTGGGCGGAACGCCGGCAGGGCGTGAATCATGCGTTGGGCCAAAGCGCATGATCGCCCTGGGCGGAACGCTGGCAGGGCGTGAATCATGCGACGAGCCAGAGCATATGATGGTCCTGGGCGGAACATCCCCGATTGACTCCCCCTTCCCACAGGCCACACTCCCGGAACGCATCGACCGCAGGGGGGACGCATGGAGCCGCTGGTATCGACCGACTGGCTTGCCGGGGAACTCGGCAAGCCGGACCTGATCGTCTTCGACGCCACCAAATACCTCCCCAACGAGAACCGGGATGGAAAGGCCGAGTTCCTGACGGCGCATATCCCGGGCGCGCGCTATTTCGACATCGACGAGGTGGCCGACCCCGACACCGATCTGCCGCACATGGTTCCGACGCCCGGCCGTTTCGCAAAACTGCTGGGCGGCATGGGAGTCGGCAATGCGACCCGCATCGTGTTCTACGACCAGAAAGGCCTGGCCTCGGCCGCGCGCGGCTGGTGGATGATGGGCCTGTTCGGCCATGACAACGCCGCGGTCCTGGACGGCGGCCTGCCGAAATGGAGACGCGAGGGCCGACCCACCGAGTCGGGCGCCCCGCGCGCGCCGCAACCCGCCGATTTCCGGCCGGACTACCGCCCCATGCGGCTGCGCGGCGTGGGCGATCTGCTCCGCAACGTGCCGTCGCAGGCGGAGCTCGTGCTGGATGCCCGTGCCGCCGGGCGCTTCACCGGTGAGACCCCCGAACCGCGGGCCGGCATGCGCAGCGGCCACATCCCGGGATCGGCCAGCCTTCCCTACACCGACCTGCTGAACGCCGACGGCACGTTCAAGCCGATCGCCGAGGTCAAGGCTCGACTGGCCGCGGCCGGCGTCGACGGCGGCCGTCCGGTGGTGACAAGCTGCGGGTCCGGCGTCACCGCCTGCATCCTGACGCTGGGCCTGCGCCTCGCCGGCCTGCCGGACGGCGCGGTCTATGACGGGTCCTGGACGGAATGGGGCGGCCGGCCGGATACGCCCGTGGAGACGAAGTGAGCATGACCGAGACCCCGAAGCGCGGGTTCCGCACCCGCCTTGCGCATACCGCACGGAAGTCCAAGCACGAGCACGGCTTCGTCAATCCGCCCCTGATGCGCGGTTCCACCGTGCTGGTGCCAACGGTTGCCGAACGCAAGGCGATGCAGGCCAGGCGCGGCGAGCGGGTGCTGACCTATGGGCTCGGTGGCTCGCCGACGCATTGGGCGCTCGAGGACATGATCGCCGAGGTCGAGGGCGGCACGCGCTGTTATATCGTCTCCTCTGGGCTTTCAGCGGTGACGACGCCGCTGCTCGCATTCATGAAGGCCGGCGATCATTGCCTGATGCCCGATCATGTGTACGGGCCGGCGCGCAACTTCTGCGACGGCATGCTGAAGCGCTACGGAGTGGAAACGACCTACTATGACCCGTGCGTCGACGAGGCCGGCATGGCGGCGCTGATGCGCCCCAATACCACTGTCGTCTATACGGAAAGTCCGGGCAGCCATACGTTCGAGGTGCAGGACGTCCCCGCGATCGCCCGCGCCGCGCACGCGCATGGCGCCAAGGTGCTGATGGACAACACCTGGGGCATTCATCACTTCCAACCGTTCCGGCATGGTGTCGATGTCTCGATCCAGGCGGCGACCAAGTATCCTGCCGGGCATTCCGATATCCTGATCGGCGCGATCACGGTGAACAGCGATGCCGACTGGGATATGCTGCACGCCGGCGCGCGTGCGCTGGGCCAATATGCGAGTCCCGACGATTGCTGGCTGACGCTGCGGGGAATGCGTACCATGGCGGTACGGTTGCAGACGCAGATGGAGGCCGCCATGTTGGTTGCGCACTGGCTGCGGGGGCGGCCGGAAGTTGCGCAGGTGCTGCATCCCGGACTGCCCGGCGCGC
>JBFXDK010000069.1:0-30216 GCA_050181195.1 Acetobacteraceae bacterium
CGGCCAGCCGCAAAGGCCTTTTCCTGATAGTTGACGGTCAGCGGGAAGAAATCCTGTCCAGGCCTGGCGGACTTCATGCCCACCGCCGTGCACAGCACGATCGTTTCGCCATAGGATACCATCACCGCGCCATCCGCCTGACGCGCAATCTTTCCGGTTTCCAGGACGAGCTTGCGCCCGCCCCATTCCAATTCCTTGCGGAAATAATTGAACATGTATCCATCCTTCGCTTGCGCGTGCGGGTGGACGCATGTCCTACGATCCGTAACCTGTCTGGCCGGGAGGCGGCGTCTCGGGTCCCGTGGAGGGCGGACCGCGCGGATCGGGCGCGGCCGCGGGCCAAGGGGCCGGAAACGCCGTCGCGGTTCCCGCTCCTTCAGGAACGTGCCGGATCGGCGGTCAGCTGCTCCACCGCGTGCCGCGGCGTCCGGGGGCTGAGGCCCGCCCCCAAGGGCTTGTTGCCCCGCGCCAGGATGACGCGAGGATCCCAGGTTCCACCCGCCCCATATAGGACGCCTGGTGGATTCGTCAGCCCGTTTCCGACATCGGACGTGCGGAAAACGCGATCACCGACGCAGATTCAGTCGGCCGATGAGCGTTTCATATCGCTTTTGGTCCTTCGCCTTCAGGTAATCGAGCAATCTCCGGCGGCGCCCCACCAGCATGAGAAGGCCGCGGCGCGAATGGAAATCCTTCGCGTGCGTCTTCAGGTGCTCGGTCAGGTTGCTGATCCGCTCAGAAAGAACGGCAACCTGGACTTCCGGGCTGCCGGTGTCGTTCGCACCGGTTGCGTATTCGCCAATCAGCGCCGTCCGGCGCTCTGCCGTAATCGACATCGGGTCAGTCTCCGAAAAAAAGGGTTGATGCAACGCGCGTGGGGATGCGGGTGAGGACATCCGTCCGAGGCTGTCCGCTGAACGGTGCGGCCCCCCTGCGCGGCTTCCCGCCATGGCAACAGCCGATCCACGGGATCGGGCGGGCCAGGATTCCGGCCCCTGTGGCGAGCCGGACGGTCCGGTTCGATCTGGGGGAGGCGGCCTGCGGTTCGGTCGAGGCCGGCGCCGGGATGTCGGCCAGCGCGGTCAGGACCGGGCCCACAAGGTCCGGGAAAGCGGCGGGGGTATGGGCGCTTGCAGGGGGTTTGTCCAGCGGAATCGGACGGGCAAGCGATGATCCCGCCTACATCATGCGCTCGGGCTTCAGCAGGGCATCCTCCAGCCGGCAAAGTCCGATCACGCGGCTGCCCAGCATCGCCCGTACCACGCCGCCGTCCGGATCGGCGGCGGCCGGAATGCGGCCCATCAGCGCCACCAGGCTGATGGCCTGGCCATGGCGAAGATCGCTGGCCTCTGCCTCGTTCAGCGCCAGGGCCGGAATGTCCCCAAGCGCGGTCGCGACCGGCAGCAGCAGGGACGGGGAGGCCGGCGCGGTATCATCCGGTCCGCGCAGCCGGTCCAGCGAAATACCCTGCGCCTCGGTGAACGGACCCACCCGCAGCCGCCGCAGCGCCGTGATATGGCCCAGCGCGCCGCAGGCCCGGGCAAGGTCGCGGGCCAGGCTGCGCATGTAGACGCCCTTGCCCGAGGCCACCTCGAACACCGCGGTATCCGCGTCGGGCCGCCCAATCAGTTCGAAACGGTCCACGCGCGCCGGGCGCGGCTCCAGCACTGGTGCCCGTCCCTCTCGCGCCATGTCATAGGCCCGCTCGCCGGCGACCTTCACGGCGGAAAAGGCGGGTGGCACCTGCATGATATCACCCCGAAAGGCCGGGAGTTCGGCGCGGACCCGCGCATCGTCCGGACGCACGTCCGAGGTCGCGATGACCTGGCCATCGGCATCGTCGGTGTCCCGTGCCTCGCCGAAGCGCAGGGTGAAGTGGTACAGCTTGGTGCCATCCATCACGTAAGGCACCGTCTTGGTGGCGGCACCGAAGGCGACCGGCAGAATGCCGGTGGCCAGCGGATCGAGCGTGCCGCCATGGCCGGCCTTCTGCGCGTCGAACAGGCGGCGGACCCGGTTGACGACGTCGGTGCTGGTCAGCCCAGGCGGCTTGTCGATGATCAGCCACCCGTCCAGCGGGCGGCCGCGCGGCTTGCGGCGGGACATGGGGCGTTGCTCTGATCTGTCAGGGAGGCGGCGGCGTAGGGGCAGGGCGGCCGGAAGTCAACCGGAAGACGGTGGCGCCGATGGGCGCCCATGGACGGAGATGTCGGGACAGGATGCGGGCCGCCAGCTTTGCGGGAGGCGGTCTGCCGGGCATGATGCCGCTGCGCCGGTCATCGGCGGCGCAGCAGGCTCACATGCGAAAGGCAGCCATGAAAGTCGGTCTTTTCATCAACACCCAGTTCCCCGAGGGCGACAGCGTGGCGGCCCGTGTCCCGGAACTGGTGGAACAGGTCCGCCTGGCGCGCCAGTGCGGGTTCTCGTCCGTGCTGTTCCCGCATCACTACCTGACCGACCCGCTGCAGATGCTGCAGATCACGCCGCTGATGGCCTATCTGCTGCCCGAGGCGAAGGGCATGACGGTCGGCGGCAACATTTTGCTGCTGCCGCTGCTCAACCCGGTGCATGTCGCCGAGGAGGCCGCGACCCTGGACGTGCTGAGCGAGGGAAATTTCATCCTGGGCGTCGGCCTGGGTTATCGCGAGGGCGAGTTCGACGCGTTCGGCATCTCGCTGCGGGAGCGGGCCACACGGTTCACCGAAAGCATCGCGCTGATGCGGCAACTGTGGGCGGGCGGGAAGATCACCTTCCAGGGGCGGTTCTATTCGGTAAAGGACCATGGCATCAGCCTGATGCCGCATCGCCCGGGCGGTCCGCCGGTCTGGGTGGCGGGCCTGGTCGAGGCGGCGGTGAAGCGTGCTGCGCGCATCGGCGATGCCTGGCTGATCGCCAATGCCACCACGCTGGGCGCAACCGAGCCGTTGATGCGCATCTATCGCGAGACGTTGGCAGGCCTGGGCAAACAGGTGACCGAGTTCCCCATCGCCCGCGAATGCTATGTCGGTGCGAACCACGCGACCGCGATGGAGGAATGCCGGGCGGCGCTGGAATACAAGTATAACTCCTATGCCGCGTGGGGGATGGAGAGCCCGACCAAGGACATGACCTTCGAGGAGATGGCACGCGACCGGTTCATCATCGGCGACAAGGTGTCCGTGAAGGAGGAGATCGCCCGCTGGCAGGAGAAGCTGGGCGTCAACCACTTCGTCATGCGGGTGCAGTGGCCCGGCCTGCCACAGGACAGGGTGCTGGCGTCCATCCGCCGGCTGGGCGAAATCTTCGCCTGATTCTGGCGGTCAGGTCCTGTTGCCGACGCTGGCATCGAGCGCTGCCTGCAGGATCCAGGCGGCGGCGGCGCGGTCCACCGCCTGGGCGCGCTTGCCGCGGGCGAGATCGGCTTCGGTGATCAGGAACCGGTTGACGGCGGAACTCGACAGCCGCTCATCCCACAGCGCGGCGGGCAGGCCCGTGGCATCCGACAGCGCGCGGGTCCAGTCCCGCACCGCCTGCGCCGCCGGACCGAAGGAGCCGTCCATCGACAGCGGCAGGCCGACGACCAGGCCGCCCGCGCCTTCCTTGCGCGCGATCCCCAGGATGTCCGCCGCGTTCGCCGCCAGCTTGCCACGTCTGAGGCTGCCATAGGGTGAGGCGAGCGTCAGGCGCACATCCGACAGCGCCACACCGATCGTGCGGGTCCCCGGGTCGAGACCAATCAGCCGCTGGTCGCGTTCCAACAGACCGCGAAGTTCCTGCATCTGCAACAACGCCATGACGCGGTTATGGTCCTGACTGGAGAGCCAGCCAAGATCACACCTGCGCCGGGCTACGCGGAAACCTCTGGGAAATTTTCCTCTCGGAACTCTTCCACAGATGGAGATTCCGTTCCTCGCAATGCCTCCTGCCTCCGCAGGTCAACCCGCCGGATTTTGCCGGATACGGTCTTTGGCAGGTCCGCGAACGCGATGCGGCGTATTCGCTTGTAGGCTGCAAGGCGCTTCCGGCTATGCTGGAAAATTGACAACGCAGTGTTCCGGTCTGGTTCATGGCCGACCGCAAGGGCGATGAATGCCTTGGGCACCGACAGGCGCAATTCGTCCGGGCTGGGAACGACCGCGGCTTCGACCACCGCGGGATGTTCGATTAGGACACTCTCCAGTTCGAACGGACTGATACGATAGTCCGACGATTTGAAGACGTCGTCGGTCCGCCCAACATACGTATAGGTGCCATCCGCATTGCGCCGTACCGCATCCCCGGTTCGATAATGCCGGCCCTCGATTGGCTGCAGGGTTCCGTCATCCCGAAGATAGCCGACCATCAATCCTTGCGGCCTGGGGTCCAGAGGCAGGGCAAGTTCGCCTTCGTCCGCGACGTTGTCGTTGTCATCCAGAATCGTGACCGAGCAGCCCGGGAGCGGCGTCCCCAATGCGCCCACATTGACAGGATCATTCGGCGCATTGGCGATCTGCACGGTCGCCTCGGTCTGTCCCCAGCCATCCCGTACCGTCAGCCCCCAGGCGGCTCTTACCTGCTCGATGACCTCGGGATTGAGCGGTTCTCCCGCCGCAACGGCCTCGCGCAGTACGACCGGCCATTCGGTCAGCGCTTGCTGCAGCAGCATTCTCCAGACCGTTGGGGGAGCGAAGAAGCTGGCAACCCGGTGTGCGACCAGCGTATCCAGGATAGCGCGGCCGTCAAATCGTGGCTGGTTCAGAATGAGAACCGTCGCGCCGGCATTCCACGGCCCGAAAAACGCCATGAACGTATGGCCTGCCCAGCCGGGTGCCCCAACCGCCATGTGCACGTCGCCGGGCCGGGCGCCGATCCAATGCATCGTTGCGAGATGTCCGACCGGGAATGTGCGATGGCTGTGCAACACCATCTTCGGCTGGGAGGTCGTGCCGGATGTGAAATACAGCAGCATCGGATCGTCGGCCCGCGTTTCACCATCCGGCACGAAGATCGGGGAGGCGTCCCGCAGACTGTCAAACGGAAGCCAACCGGGCGGCGCCACTCCGGTGCAAATGCGCGACACATCCGGATCGACCGATGCGAACTTTCCGGTTTCACTCCCGGAAACGATCAGGTGACGGACGCGGGCGCGCCTGACGCGTTCCGCCAGGTCATTGACGGTCAGCAGCAATGTGGAGGGGATCACGATCGCCCCCAGCTTCATCGCCGCCAACATCGTTTCCCAAAGCGGAGCGACATTGCCGAGCATCAGGAGGATGCGGTCGCCCCGTCTGACGCCGAGACCGCGAAGACCGTTGGCGATCTGGCTCGAGCGAGCGGACATTGCGGCGAAGCTGACATTTTCGGCGCTGTCGCCTACGATTCGCAGCGCGCAATTGTCCTTGCTGTCCGCTGCGGCAAGCTCCGCGTCGAACCAATCCAGGGCCCAATTGAAACGATCGAGCTGCGGCCACTGGAAATCTTGCCGAGCGGCGCGCAGGCTGGAGCCGCCAGGGAGCAGGACATCCCGTGCCGCCTTGAATCCGACTGATGACATCAAATTCTCCCTGGCGCTGCCGATCATTTGCTGTGGGTGAGAAGAAGGCTGCCTTCCAGCACCTCTGGATCGTCGGGCAGGACGTGACTCAGCCTTGAGCCGCTCCGTTGACGCAGTTCTCGCGCTTTTTCGACCGACGCGCGGGCGGCGGACTCACTTTCGAATGCGTTGAAACTGGCGATCCTGCCATCGTCGAGCTTCGCGGTGGTGTACCTCAGCAATCCCGGGATCGCCCTGATTGCCGCCAATCCTTCCTGCTCGATCGCGGCATCGACTTCCGCCAGGGATTTGTCGGTCCGGTATAGGCGGGCAACCGCATGGCCTGGTCGAGCCTCTGAACCCGTCGAACCTGTGCCCGTCACGGCAAGGCCGACCTCGCCCCTGAGAGTAAGGTCCAGCGGATACTTCGCCAGATCCGGCTTGCTTCTGACCCAGGCTCCCGCGACTTCTCCGCCGTGATCAGCGGCTTGCCGGCTACCCCATACACTGAATGATCCAATCCGGCCATCATTCAAGGTCAGGACCGAATATCGTCGCAATCCCGGAAGTTTGGCGATGGCGGGGATCAGTTCGGAACGGGCGAGCGCAACAATGGAAGTGATGTCAGCGGCGGCGGTTCCTGAATAGAAGCGGGCGATGCAATGGGTCATGGATACCTCTCCCGTCTTATTTCGTTCGAAATGAACCGGCGATGGCGCCGGTTCGCGAAACAGTGACCACGCGACGGCGGCCGATGCGTCCACCATTTGGTGGACAGTCACACTCACGATTGTGTGCGGGGAGCCGGCACGGTGCGTTCCATAGGCGTCTTCTCCGACCTGGTGGCGGCGATCCACAACGCAGCGGTATCGCCTGGCGGATGGAGCGCCGTGCTGAATTCCATCAAACACGCTACCGGCGCCGAGCTTGGCGGCCTGATCATGCAAGGATCCGGACGAGCGCCCGACATCATCGAAACGACAGGCATAGATCCGATGGCGCTCGCCACCTATCGGACTCACTACCGGAGATTGGATCCGGTCATGCCCGCGCTGCTGTGCAAACCGGAAGGTCTGGTGATCACCCAGCGGATGGTCGTCAACCGGGCCGACATGCTGCGTACTGAATTCTACAATGACTGGTTACGGCCGCAGCGGGTGGATGATTGCCTTGCCGTTACCGTGGCCACTGGCTCTCAGCCCGGCGTCATGGCCTTTGCTGTTCCGGCGCGCGCCGCGCATTTCGATGCGGACGCAATTCATCTGCTACGGCTGCTGGTGCCGCACGTGCGGATCGCCGTGCGGACTCATTTGCACCTGCAAGGGGTGACGCTGGAGCGGGACAACGCTCTTGCTGCACTCGGCCGGCTGCGTTGTTCGGTGTTTCTGATCGATGCGGCCGGCAGGGTTGTTCTTGCCAACAGGCCGGGGGAAGCCTTGCTGCGGGACGCGCGCCTCCTGTCCGGCGGGGGTGCAGCCGGGCTGTTTGGTCCAACCCAGGATCAGACATCCGCGTTGCGTCACGCGATCGCCCGTGCGTGCGGACAGATGGGCGGTGGGGAGGCCGCAAGCGTCGTGACGTTCTGGCGTGCGTCAACCGAAAGTCCATGCACGATCATGATTGTGCCGCTGGCGGCGGACAATGTGGCACGCTCGATCGGTCATGCGAGAGCGATGCTGCTTGTTGTGCCGCCAAGCGAAGACATGCTCATTTCACTGCGACTTCTGCGGGTGACGTTCGGCCTGACGCCCACGGAAGCGCGCGTGGCCCAGATCGTCGGCCAAGGCCATGGCGTTGCCGCGACGGCTCTCGCGTTGGGACTCTCCTCGGCCACTGTCAGAACCCATCTGCTCCGGATATTCTCCAAGACAGGCACGCGAAGACAGGCCGAACTGGCCAGCCTGCTTGGCCGGCTTGCGATGATGACAGGGGAACCGGACGCGATCCCCGCGAAGGCGTCGCCGGAACCCGGACGCGGGCGCCCCACGCCCTCCGGTTGAACCGGCCCGGCCTCGCCGGTATGGTCCCGCGCCTTCGTTCCAGCCAAGGACCCGCCATGTCGCTCGATCCCGCGACCGTTCGCCGCATCGCCACTCTTGCCCGCATCCGCGTGGAGGAAGCCGAGGTCGAGACGCTGCGGCATGAACTCAACGGCATTCTGGGATGGATCGAGCAACTGAATGAGGTCAATGTCGATGGCGTGGAACCGCTGACCGGCGGCGCGCGCATGGCGCTGAAGATGCGTGACGACGTGGTGACCGATGGCGGCTACCCCGACAAGGCGCTGTCCAACGCCCCCGAGCGGATCGGCGATTTCTACGCGGTGCCGAAGGTGGTCGAATGAGCGACCTGACCGACCTCACCATCGCCGGGGCGCGCGACGGGCTGCGTGCCCGCCGCTTCACGGCGGAGGAACTGACGCTTGCGCATCTGCATGCGATCGAGGCGCTGAACCCGCGCCTGAACGCCTACATCACCGTCAGCCATGCCCAGGCGCTCGAGCAGGCACGGGCGGCCGACAAGGCGCTGGCGGCCGGTGACCAGCGGAGCCTGACCGGCATCCCCGTGGCGGTGAAGGATCTGTTCTGCACCCAGGGCGTGCGTACGACCGCGGGCAGCAAGATCCTGGGGCCGTTCGTGCCACCCTATGAGAGCACCGTCACCGCGAACCTGCTGCGCGACGGCGCGGTGTTCCTGGGCAAGGCGAACATGGATGAGTTCGCGATGGGCTCGTCCAACATGACCTCGGCCTATGGCCCGGTGGAGAACCCGTGGAAGCGGCGGCAGGACGACAACGCCGTCCTGGTGCCCGGCGGCTCCTCGGGCGGGTCCGCCGCGGCGGTCGCGGCGCGCCTGGCGATGGGCGCGACCGGGACCGACACCGGCGGGTCGATCCGCCAGCCGGCTTCGTTCTGCGGCCTGGTGGGGGTGAAGCCCAGCTACGGGCGGTGTTCGCGCTGGGGGGTGGTGGCGTTCGCGAGTTCGCTGGATCATCCGGGACCGTTCGCCCGCACGGTCCGCGATACCGCGATCCTGCTCGGGTCGATGGCGGGGCATGACCCCAGGGACTCCACCAGCGCCGACGTGCCGGTGCCGGATTATGAGGCGGCCTGCCTGCGTGGCGTGAAAGGGCTGCGCATCGGCGTGCCCAGGGAATACCGCGCCGACGGCATGCCCGGCGAAATCGAGGCGCTGTGGCGGCAGGGGCTGGACTGGCTGCGCGCCGCCGGCGCCGAGATCGTGGACGTATCGCTGCCGCACACGAAATATGGACTGGCGACATACTATATCGTGGCCCCGGCCGAGGCATCGTCCAACCTCGCCCGCTATGACGGGGTGCGGTTCGGCCTGCGGCGCGACGGCGAGGACTTGCGCGATCTCTATGAACGGACCCGCGCCGAGGGGTTTGGGCCGGAGGTGCGCCGCCGCGTGCTGATCGGCACCTATGTGCTGAGCGCGGGATACTACGACGCCTACTACCTGCGCGCGCAGAAGATCCGGGCGCTGATCCTGAAGGACTTCACGGACGTCTTTGCGCATGTGGATGCGCTGCTGACCCCGACGGCGCCCTCGGCCGCGTTCGCGCAGGGCGAGAATATGGACGATCCGATCAAGATGTATCTGAACGACGTGTTCACCGTGCCCGCGAACCTCGCCGGCGTGCCGGCGATCTCGGTCCCGGCGGGGCTGGACGCGAACGGGTTGCCGCTGGGGCTGCAGGTGATTGCCCCCAATTTCGACGAGGAGACGATGTTCGCCGTGGGGGCGGAGATCGAACGGGCCGCGGGGTTCGCGGCGCTGCCGGCGATCCGGGCTGGGAAGTAGGTTCGGAGGAGCGGGACGATGCACGCCACGATTGCCCTCGATGACACATTGGTGGCTCAGGCTGAGGCATTGACGGGGCTGACCGAACATTCCTCGCTGATCCAGGCGGCGCTGCGCGCACTGATCGAGCGGGAAAGCGCTCGACAGTTGGCTCGCCTGGGAGGGTCCGAGCCCGATCTGGCAGTTCCTCACCGGCGGCGGTCAGACCCTGCGTGATCCTGGTCGATACGTCTGTCTGGATCGACCATCTGCGGGCAGGCGATGAAGACCTGGTGCGACTGTTGCGGACAGGAGTCGTGCTCTGCCATCCCTTTGTGACCGGTGAAATCGCACTCGGACGACTGCGCCAGCCCGATCGGGTCCTGGGACCTCTGTAGCGGCTACCGAGTGCCCCGGTCGTCAGCAACGATGACGTTTTGCGCTTCATCGATCATCAGGCACTCGGTGGTCTGGGCATCGGCCATGTGGACGCCCATCTTCTTGCATCGGTGCAGGCGAGCGCGGCTGTCCGATTGTGGACGCGCGACAGGCGCCTGCGTGAGATTGCGGACCGTCTCGGTCTGGCGGCGAGTGTCTGATACCGGTCGGCCTGATGGCTGGCCGGTATGACGCCCAGTCGATTCGATGCGGCGAGTTCGCCCCCCGCATTGCCCGGACACGCAACGCTGATGAGAGCGTGATCACGCTGAGCGGACCGTACCAGCGTGTGAATCACGCGACATAACAATATAATAGAGCATTTTCGCCCTGCACAGTCAGGATGAAAATGCTCTAAGTGAACAGGCGGTCGTCGGCAGAAAGGCACAGGCATGGCATACCACATCCAAGGCTCCACCGGTTCCTGGGAAGTCGTGGTCGGGCTGGAAGTCCACGCCCAGGTGGTCAGCAAGGCCAAGCTGTTCTCCGGCGCGGCCACCGATTTCGGCGCCGAACCGAATACCCAGGTCAGCTTCGTCGATGCGGCCTTCCCCGGTATGCTGCCGGTCATCAATCGCGAATGCGTGGCGCAGGCGGTGCGCACCGGCCTCGGGCTGAACGCGCATATCAACGTCGTCAGCCGCTTCGACCGGAAGAACTATTTCTATGCCGATCTCCCCGCGGGTTATCAGATCAGCCAGTACGAGCATCCGATCGTCGGCGCCGGCGTAATCGACGTGCAGCTCTCCGACGGCACCACGAAGCCCATCGGCGTCACGCGGCTGCACCTGGAACAGGACGCCGGCAAGTCGCTGCACGACCAGCATCCGACAAAGTCGTTCATCGACCTGAACCGCGCCGGCGTCGCGCTGATGGAGATCGTATCGGAACCCGACATCCGCAGCCCCGAGGAAGCCGGCGCCTATCTGCGCAAGCTCCGCTCGATCCTGCGCTATCTCGGCACCTGCGACGGCAACATGGAGGAAGGCTCCATGCGCGCCGACGTCAACGTTTCCGTCCGCAAGCATGGGGAGCCGTATCGCACGCGCTGCGAGGTGAAGAACGTCAACTCGATCCGCTTCGTGATGCAGGCGATCGAGGCCGAGGCCGCGCGCCAGGTCGAGGTATGGGAATCCGGCGGTACCGTGGAACAGGAAACGCGGCTGTTCGACAGCGGGCGCGGCGTGACCAGGCCGATGCGCTCGAAGGAGGACGCGCACGACTACCGGTATTTCCCCGATCCCGACCTGCTGCCCCTGGTGCTGGACGAGACATGGATCGACGAGCTCCGCATGGCGCTGCCGGAACTGCCGGACGCCAAGCAGGCGCGGTTCATGCGGGATTATGGCCTGACGGCCTACGACGCGGGCGTGCTGACAGCCGAGAAGGAAACCGCTTCGTTCTACGAAGCAGTGGCCAGCAACCGCGACCCGAAGATCGCCGCCAACTGGATCATGGGGGATTTCTTTGCCGCCCTGAACCGGACCGGCCGGACGATCGAGGACCCGCCGGTGTCGGCGGATAACCTGGGCAGGCTGCTCGATCTGATGGCCGACAACACGATCAACGGCCGTATCGCCAAGGACGTGTTCGAGGCGATGGTGGAAACCGGCAAAGCCCCCGGCACGATTGTCGATGAAAAGGGCCTGAGGCAGGTCACCGACACCGGCGCGATCGACGCGGCGGTGGCGAAGATCCTGGCGGCCAATCAGGACAAGGTCGCGGAATACCGATCGGGCAAGGACAAGCTGTTTGGCTTCTTCGTCGGCCAGACCATGAAGGCGATGGCCGGAAAGGGGAATCCGGCCCTGATCAACGAGGCCCTCAAGCGCGCCCTGGCCGGGTGATCGCGGACGCCAGCGCAATCAGCCATTCGCCGCCGAACCGCCCGCGAGTTCCATGATCTCGTCGGTGATCGCGGCCTGACGCAACTGCCGCGACCGGGCGACCAGTTCATCGAGCGTCTTCGAGACATTGCCGCGGGCCATGATCATGGCCCGCATCCGCGCCTCGTTCTCGGCCGCAAAGGACAGCATCACGGCCTCGCACAGTTCGGCGAATACATACTCCTCGGCCAGGCGCGCCAGCAGCACGGTGGGCGGCAGCGTGATCAGCGGCGGCACGGCTCGGCGTGAAAGCGGAAAGCGGCTGAAGTCGAATGGCACCAGCACCTTCTGCATGATCCGTGGCGCCGCGGATGGCTCCGGCACCGCATGCACCATCGTCACTCGTGAGATCGCGCCGTCCTCCAGCCGCTCATAGAGCGCATCCGCGACCCGCCCGGCGAGCGAGGCGACCTGCCCCGTATGCGCGACCATCGGCACGGACCAGGCGGGCGTGATCCGCCGCTGCCCGGCGACCAGCAGGCCGCGGTCGCCCACAAGCAGGATTTCCGTCCGGTGCCCAGGCAAACCCGTGCACAGGCGCTGCACCGCGTCCAGCACCCGCTCGCTGAACACGCCGGCGAAGCCCTGTTCGGCACACAGCGCGATGATCGCGTGCCCGTCGGTTCCCGCCTGCGACAGCGGCCTCGGGTCATCCTCGGCCAAGAACGCAAGCGCACTGCCGATGGCGAGCGAGATCGTCCTTGCATAGGCGCGGATCCCCGTCAGGTGGCCGCGCGCCTCACGCGACCGGGCGGCGGCGATGCCGCGCATGGCGGTGATCACCGCCGCCAACTGCTGCACCGAGCCAATCCGCGCCTCGATATCGCTCAGCCGCTCGGCCATGGTGCCCGTCCGTTCATGCCACCCACCCCGTCATGGTGCCGCCGCGAGATCAATCGCCAGCGCACGGACGGCCGCGGCCAGAGCGGTTCGCACCGACTCCTCCAGCCGCCCGCTCCGGGTCACCTGTGCAACCGCCTCGGCGGCATTGGCATCAAGATATGCACCGATCCGCGCGCGCACCCGGGCGATCACAGCGACCGGCAGCGTGTCGAACACGCCCTCGGCGAGCGCGGCCAGCAGCGCGACCTGATCGGCGAGACGCAGCGTGGCGAAGCGCGGCTGGGCCAGGACTGCGCGGATCCGCTCGCCGCGCCGGATCTGCGCCTCGACCCGCGTGTCGGAAATGCCGCCGAAGCGGGTGAACATCTCCAGTTCCAGGAACTGCGCGTAGTCCAGGCGGATGCGGCCCGACACCTGCCGCAGCGCCGGCTTCTGCGCCTTGCCGCCGACGCGGCTCACGCTCAGGCCGACATCGACGGCCGGGCGCTGGTTGGCGGCGAACAGCCGGGAATCCAGCACGATCTGCCCGTCGGTGATGGAAATCAGGTTGGTTGGGATATAGGCGGACAGATTGCCGGCATCCGTCTCGGCCACCGGCAGCGCAGTCAGCGATCCGCCGCCCCGTTCCGGCGCCAGCTTCGCCGCGCGTTCCAGCAAACGCGCGTGGACATAGAAGATATCGCCCGGATAGGCCTCGCGTCCCGGCGGTTCGCGCGTCAACAGCGCCAGTTCCCGGTGGGTGGCCGCATGCTTGGTCAGGTCGTCGATCACCACCAGCGCATGCTGGCCGCGGTCGCGGAAATATTCGGCGATGGTGACGCCGGCGAACGGCGCAATCCATTGCAGGCCTGGCGCGGCGGCCGAGGATGCGACCACGAACACGCAGCGTTCGGGCGCGCCATGCTGGCGCACCGCCTGGATCACCCGTTCCACCGCCGTCGCCCGCTGGCCGACCGCGACATAGACGCAGATCAGGTCGGAATTCTTCTGGTTGATGATCGCATCGACGGCGATCGCCGTCTTGCCGGTGGCGCGATCGCCGATGATCAGCTCGCGCTGCCCGCGGCCCAGGGCGAAGAGCGCATCGATCACCAGGATGCCGGTCTCGACGGGCTGGTCGATCAGATCGCGCTCGATGATCGATGGCGCCGGCCGCTCGACCGGCTCCCGTGTCTCGGCCGTGATCGGGGCCGTGTGGTCCAGTGGCCGGCCAAGCGGATCGACCACGCGACCCAGCAGGCCCGGACCGACCGGCACGCGGATGACGTCGCCCGTACCGGTGACGCGGCTGCCCGCCTGGACCGGCGCGTCGTCCAGCAGCACGGCGCTGATCGCATCGGCATCCAGCGTCAGGGCGAAGCCGGCATATCCGCCCTCAAACTGCAGCAACTCGTTCAGCCGGACATCGGGCAGGCCGGAAATGCGGGCAATGCCGTCGGCGAAATGCTCGACACGTCCGACGGAGTCCGCCTGCGGCGACAGGTTGGTCCGCGCCAGCGCCTCGCGGCCGCGCCGCAGCCATTCTTCCGCGTCATTGTCCATCATGCGTCAACTCCGCGGCGATCCGGTCGAGGTCGGCCCGGAAACTGTTGCGGACGACCGCATGCGGTGTCTCGATCTCCAGGCCCGCGATCAGGGCCGGATCGACCTCCACGGCCAGCGTCACGCGCCGGCCCAGCACCCTTCCCAGCGCCATCCGGCAGGCCTCGGCTTCCGCGTCGCTGAGGGCGCGCGCGGCTTTCAGCCGGACCGGCGCGCCGTCCGCACCGATGCCGGCCTGGGTGGTAGCGGGGAGAACAGCCAGCGCGGCGGCCAGGCCATCGATGAAACCCGCGATCCGCGACGTCTCCGGCAGGCGGGTGAGCAGCCTGGCGGTGATATCGACGGCCAGTCGGCTTGCCCGGTCGGACACGGACGCCGCCATCTCCCGCCGAACGCGGGCGATGTCCGCCTCGGCTGCCGCGCGCAAGTGATCGGCGCCGGCCTGGGCATCGGCCAGGATCACGGATTTCTCCGCCTCGGCCTCCATGGCAGCCGTCTTCAACACCTCGCCCCGGGCCCTGGCCTGCCTGTCGGCCTCTTCCGCAGCGAGACGCTGTTCCTTCTCGGCCGCGGCGCGCCTGGCATCGGCCTCATCCAGCAGCCGCCGTGCCGCTCCCCGGCGTTCGTCGATGATCGCGGCGACGGGGCGGAACAGGAAGCGTGCCAGAATCCAGATAAGCACAAGGGCATTGACGGCCTGCAGGCCCAGCGTCCACCAGTCGATCCGCATCGCGGCCCGGGACTCACGTCAGGAACGGGTTGGCGAACAGCACCAGCAGCGCGATGACCAGGCAGTAGATCGCCGTGGTTTCGATCATCGCGAGGCCGACGAACAGGGTGCGAGACAGCGTGCCGGCGGCCTCCGGCTGGCGGGCAATGGCATCCATGGCCGCGGCGATCGCGCGTCCTTCGGCAAGCGCCGGACCGATCGCGCCGATGCCGACGGCGAATGCCGCTGATGCGATGCTGACGACTTGGATCAGGTTCATGGTGCCTTCCGTTCCGGCTGCATGGGGGATGGTTGGCGTTCGCCGACGGCGGCGCCGATGAACACGGTGGCCAGGGTCGCAAAGATATAGGCCTGCACGGCACCGGTCAGCAGATCGAGCGCCATCAGCGGGATCGGCACCAGAAGACCGGCAAGCGAAAGCACGACGCCGATCACGAACACACCGCTCATGACATTGCCGAACAGCCGGACGATCAAGGAGAGCGTGCGGGTGATCTGCTCCAGCAGGTTCAGCGGGATCATCACCCAGTTCGGTTCGGCAAAGGTCTTCACATAGCCGGACAGGCCGCGCGTGCGGATGCCGTAGCCGATGGTGGCGAAGAACACGATCAGCGCGAGCGCGGCGTCGGTTTCCAGATGCGCGGTGGGCGGCGTGATGCCGGGGATGAGCGAGGACCAGTTGGCGACCAGCACGAAGACGAAGATCGTGCCGATCAGCGGCCGGTAGGGCCGGGGATCGGCCAGCATCGTGTCGCGGATCTGCGAGTCGATCGCCTCGATCACCAGTTCCAGCACGGCCTGCGTCCTGGATGGCACCAGTGCCAGGCGACGCGTCACCAGGGCGGACAACGCCCAGAGCACCAGCATGATCCCCCAGGTCACCAGCACCGGCGCCGTGATCGGCACCGGGCCCAGGGTGAACAGCGGCTCCAGGATCAGCGGCGATTCGATCATGCAACCCCGCCCAGGCGGCGCAGAAGCACGCGGCGCGCCATCAGCAGGCCGAGCGTGCCAGTCAGCAACGGCACCGCGCCGGCCTTCGTCAGCCCGAACAGCACAAGCGCCAGAAGGCCGAGGCGGAGGACCTGCAGCCCGAGCGCCGGGAGGGCATCGCCGCGTCCGAACAGCCGCGTGTTCCACCACAACGAGCCGAAATGGACGAAGCCGATCAGCGATCCGGCCAGCAAGCCGAACAGGGCATGCAGCCCGAGGGTTCCGGTCATGCGCGATGCATCCATTTCCAGGCGGACCAGAAGCCGATGGTGACGCCAATGATCATCAGCGGCGCGGAGAAGAACACGCCCGTGCCCAGCGACCGGTCCAGCCAGCGGCCAAGGAACAGGCCAAGTAGCGTCGGCACCACGATGGCCCAGCCGAGGACACCGATCTGGCCCAGGCGCGCACCAAGAGACGGCTCGGGGTTGGCGTTCCCTTCCTGGGAGCGTCGGGCCGCCCGACGAGCGGCATCGGCCAGTTCATCGGGGCTATCCGGATTGCCGGGCGCGATCATGGCGCATCGCCCTTCAGGACCGGCGGTTCTCCGCCGCCCGAGGCGCCGGGCCGCAAGGCACGCATCAATTGCCGCACGGCGCGCGCGTGCAGGCGCATCTGTTCCACCCGCGCCCGCTTGTCGGCATCCGCCTCGCCCGCGCGCAGGGTCCGCATCCCCGCTTCCAGGGTGCCGAGGTCCTCGCCGAGGCCGCCCTCGCGGCAGGCGATGGCGACGCGGCTGCCGTCGGTGACCGTCATCACCCCGCCGCGCACGGCGCAATAGCGGGTGGTGCCGTCAGCCGTGTGCCAGCGCACCACCGAGGCCGGCAGCACCGTCAGCAGATCGGTGTGGCCAGGCAGGATGCCGAATCCGCCGCTCTCATCCTCGGCCCGCACCGCGCGGACATCGGTGCTGTCGACCAGCACGCTGGACGGTGTGGTGATCGTCAGGTGCAGTGTACTGCTCATGCCGCCGCACCTTGATGGCGGGCGGCGTCTTCCTTGGCACGGGCTTCTTCCAGCGTGCCGATCATGTAGAGCGAACTCTCCCGCCAGTCGTCGCACGCCCCGTCCAGGATGGCGCGGCAGCCGGCGATCGTGTCGGCGATGGCGACCGATCGGCCTGGGACGCCGGTGAACGCCTCGGTCACGGTGAAGGGCTGCGTCAGGAAGCGTTGCAGCCGGCGCGCGCGCTCGACGATCCGGCGATCCTCGGCGCCAAGCTCCTCCATACCCAGCAGCGCGATCACGTCCTGCAGTTCGCGGTAATGCTCGATCGTGCGGCGGACCTCGATTGCGACCTGGGCGTGTTCCTCGCCCACGATCAGCGGATCGAGCAGGATCGAGGACGAGGCGATAGGGTCGACCGCCGGATACATCCCCTCGGCCGCCATGCCGCGCGACAGCACCACCATGCTGTCGACATGCGCGGCGATCGTGGTGACGGCGGGATCGGTGAAATCGTCGGCCGGCACATAGACCGCTTCCAGCGCCGTGACCGACACCTCGCCCACCGAGGCGATCCGCTCCTGCAGCGCGGCGACCTCGCTCGCCAGGGTGGGCTGGTAGCCGACGCGGGAGGGCAGGCGTCCCAGCAGGCCCGAAACCTCGGCGCCGGCCTGGACGAAGCGGAATACGTTGTCCATCAGCAGCAGCACGTTGCGGCGCTTTTCGTCGCGAAAATATTCAGCGATGGCGAGCGCGGTCAGCGCCACCCGCCAGCGCGCGCCGGGCGGTTCGTTCATCTGACCATAGACCAGCACGGTGCGGTCCAGCACGCCCGAGCGCGTCATGTCCAGCAGCATCTCGTGCCCTTCGCGGGAACGTTCGCCGACGCCCGCGAAGACCGAGATGCCCTGGTAGCCGGCGACCATGGCGTGGATGAGTTCCATTACCAGCACGGTCTTGCCGACGCCGGCGCCGCCGAACATCGCCGCCTTGCCGCCCTGGGCAAGCGGCGCCAGCAGGTCGATCACCTTGATGCCAGTGGTGAACAGGTCGGACGCGGCATTCTGCGCGGAAAACGGCGGCGGCGGGCGGTGGATCGGCCGCGTCGGGACGTCCGGGGGCAGCAGCCCGCCCTTGTCGCCGATCCGTCCGGTGACGTCCAGCAGACGGCCCAGCACCGCGTCCCCGACCGGCACCTGGATCGGGCCGCCCTGGCGACGGACGGCATCGCCACGGCGCAGGCCGGTGGTGCCCTGCAGCGCGATCGCCCGCACGGTCCGCGCGTCCAGATGGGCCTGCACCTCGGCCATCACCGTGCGCTGGTCCGTGTCCTGGATCAGCAAGGCATCCTCGATGGGCGGCAGGCCGCCACCGGCGAAGGCGATGTCGATCACCGCTCCCCGGACAGCGACAACCCTCCCATCGCTGGGTGCTTCGGCTTCCATTCACACGTCCATGCTGCATCCTTGGGGGCGGACCAGACGCCCGATCGGCCTCCGGGGCATTGATCTCGATCATCGCCGAGCGGCCGTCACGGGGGGAGCACCGTCCCCGGGCCGGGTCTTCACGCGCTGTTAAACAGGGGCGTGCCAGACAGGGTTTCCGCTTCCGGGTTCCGCCGAGGGCTGGCCGCTGCCATGAACGCCTTGATCACCGCCCCCACGCTTTCGATCGTCGTGCCGGCCTGCAACGAGGCCGCGGTGCTGCTGGATTTCTACGCACGCCTGCGGCGGGTGATGGACGAGCTGGGGGAAAGCTGGGAGGCGGTCTTCGTCAACGATGGCAGCCAGGACGCCACGCTGGCGATCATGGAGGAACTGCACCGCGCCGATCCGCTGATCACGGTGATCAGCCTCTCCCGCAATTTCGGCAAGGAGATCGCCATCACCGCCGGGATCGATCATGCGGCGGGGGAGGCGGTGATCATCATCGACGCCGACCTGCAGGACCCGCCGGAACTGATCCCCGAACTGGTCGCCGGCTGGCGGCAGGGCTTCGACACGGTCTACGCCCAGCGGCGGCAGCGGCAAGGCGAGACCTGGCTCAAGCAGGCTACTGCGCGCGCCTTCTACCGGCTGATGCGGCAGCTTGGCCACGTACGGATGCCGCCCAATACCGGCGATTTCCGCCTGATCAGCCGCCGCGTGGTCCAGGCGCTGGGTCAGATGCGCGAGCATCACCGCTTCATGAAGGGGCTGTTCGCCTGGGTGGGGTTTCCCAGCAAGGCGGTGCCATACGACCGGGCACCGCGGCAGGCGGGATGCAGCAAATGGAGCTACTGGAAGCTGTGGAACCTCGCGATCGAGGGGATCACCGGCTTCACCGTCATGCCGTTGAAGCTCGCGACCTATCTGGGCCTGGTGATCGCGGTCCTGGCAGCGGTCTACCTGCTGGAGGTGATCGCCAGGACGCTGATCTTCGGCAATGAGGTCGCGGGCTATCCCAGCCTGATGGCCGTGGTGCTGTTCATGGGCGGCGCGCAACTGGTGACGCTGGGCGTGATCGGCGAATATCTCGGCCGCGTCTTCAACGAGACCAAGCAGCGCCCGCTGTATTTCGTGGAACGCCACCTGCGCGGGGCCGCCGTGATCTCCGCTGGCCGGGCCCGGTCCGTCATGGCCGAAACAGGCGAGACCACCGCCCGCTGAGGCGGCGCGACCCCCGGCCGTTCGGTTTCGGCTGCCGGTCGGTTCCAGGGGAAAATTAGAGTGACAGACCGATTCTCCCCTCGACTCGCTGCCGGCTTTGTTTTTATGTTCCCTATATGTTCTCTTCTATCGCCTCCCGTCCGGCCTTGCTGCAGGAACTGCGCAACCGCATCGCACGGATCGAGCATGGTCTTACCTCCGTCCGTTCGGCTGGCGCCGTTGCCCTGGATATTCCTGCCATCGACCAGGCGCTGCCGGGTGGCGGGCTGAGGCTGGGGGCGCTGCATGAGGCCGCGGGGGCGGGACCGGACACCGAGCATGCGGCGGCCGCGACGCTGTTCATCGCCGGTCTGCTGGCGCGCATGGAAGGGCCGGTCCTGTGGGTGCTGCGGCAGGCTGACCTGTTCGCTCCGGGCCTCGCGGGGGGCGGGCTGCACCCGCATCGGGTGGTGTTCACGGAAGCCGGCAGGGACGTGCTGCCCGCGATGGAGGAAGGGTTGCGCCACACCGGCCTGGCCTCGGTGGTGGGGGAAGTCGCGGGCCGCCTGACCCTGGTCGCTTCCCGCCGCCTGCAACTGGCGGCGGAGCAGAGCGGCGTGCTGGCCGTCGTGCTGCGGCGAAGCCGCAGTTTCAATGACCCGGTGCTGGATGAGCCGAGTGCCGCCGTCACCCGCTGGCGTGTGACGGCCTTGCCGTCCCCGCCGGTGTTGCCGCAGGCGCCGGCAACGCCGGGGCTGGGGCGGGCGCGATGGCGGCTGGAACTGACGAGATGCCGCGGCGGGGAGCCGGGTTCCTGGATCGTGGAGGGATGCGATGCGACGGGTCGTCTCGCTCTGGTTTCCGACACTCGCGACGGATCGGCTGAACGGGCGGCACGCCGGTACGCGTGATACCGGGGCGCCTCTGGTCACCGCCCATCATGATGGCCGCCGCCGGGTGATCGCCGCGGCCGACATGGCTGCACGGGGCGCCGGCCTGTCTCCTGGCATGACCCTGGCCCAGGCACAGGCGATGGTGCCCGGCCTGGCGGTGCAGCCGGCCGATCCAGAGGCGGATGCCGCGGCGCTGCGCCACATCGCCGCCTGGTGCCTGCGCTATGCACCGCTGGCCGCCCCCGATCCGCCGGACGGGGTCTGGATGGACATCACCGGCTGCGCGCACCTGTTCGGCGGGGAAGGCGCCCTGCTGCGCGACGTGGTCGGCCATCTGTCCGCCCAGGGCCTGTCCGCGCGGGCCGCGGTCGCCGACACGCCCGGCGCCGCGCATGCCGTGGCGCGCTTCGGGAACGGGCAGGCGGTGGTCCCGCCCGGGAACGTGGCGGCGGTCCTGGCGTCCCTGCCGGTCGATGCGCTGCGTCCCGCGGCCGACATGCTGGAAGGCTTACGCCTGCTGGGGATCGAGCGGATCGGCCAGTTGGCCGAACTGCCACGCGCGCCGCTGGTCCGCCGCTTCGGTGCGGCGCTGGCCACCCGGCTGGACCAGGCGCTGGGCCGGGTGTTCGAGCCGATCGTGCCAGTGTTTCCCCCCGACGTGCCGCAGATCCGGCGCGGCTTCGTCGAACCGCTGCTGACGGCGGAAGCCTTCTCCACCGTCATCGCCTGCCTGACGCAGGCGCTGTGTGCGGAGATGGAAAAGGCCGGGCAGGGCACGCGCCGGCTGGACCTGCTGTTCGAACGGGTGGACGGCTCCGTCCAGGCCTTGCGCATCGGCACCGCCCGCCCCAGCCGCAACCCGCGCCATCTCGCGCGGATGCTGGATGAGCGGCTGGAGCAGCTCGACCCCGGCCTGGGCGTGGAGGCGATGTGGCTGGTGGCGCCCTGGGTCGAGCGGCTGGCCTATGTCCAGGCCTCGGTCCGGCTGACCGAGGCGGATGACGCCGGACAGGACATCGCGCCACTGGTGGACCGGCTGGCCAACCGGTTCGGGGCGGAGCGCGTGTATCGCATCGCGCCGGTGGAAAGCGACGTGCCGGAACGCGCCGTGCGGCGCCTGCCGGTCCTGGCGCAGCACCGGCCCGCAAGCTGGCCGGCCGACCTGCCGCGCCCGGTCCGGCTGCTGGATCCGCCGCAGCCGGTGGAGGCAATGGCACTGCTGCCGGACCATCCGCCCGTCGCCTTCACCTGGCGGCGGGTCCGTCATCGCGTCCGCCATGCCGACGGGCCGGAGCGCATCGCCGGCGAATGGTGGAAGCGCGACGGGGAGACGCGCTCGGTGCGCGACTATTTCCGCGTCGAGGATGAGGAGGGGCGGCGCTTCTGGCTGTTCCGCCGCGGCGATGGCACCGACACCCTGACCGGCGACATGCGCTGGTTCCTGCATGGGTTTTTCTGAAAGGAGAGACAATGAGCGAAGACCAGCGCCTGCGCCCCGCCACGATGGAGGAGATCGCCGAGAATCTTGCGTTCGCGTTGCGCTATGACGGGCGCAAGCGGGTGAGCCATGCGGATGCCATGATGGCGCGCATCACGGCGGATCGGCTGGTGCGGCATCTGCAGGGTGCGGGCTTCGTGCTGATGAAGCAGCCGGACAGCCAGCCGCCGACCGTCATGGGGCGGGAGTGATATCGGTCCGCGTTGGTTTGGTCTGTCGCCGGCCCTCCTTGTCATGGCGTGCGCGGGCACGTCACCCACGACTTTTGTCCATACATACTCCGTAAGTCATGGATGGCGGGACTCAATCCCGCGCTGACGGAAGGGCATCCTCTGAGCTGGTTCGGCCGCCATGTCCACCTATGTCGAACTCCAGGTCACCACGAATTTCTCCTTCCTGCGGGGCGCCTCGCATGTCGAGGAACTCTTCGCCCAGGCCGCTGTCCTGGGCTTTCCCGCCCTGGGTATCACCGACCGCAATTCCGTGGCCGGGATGTTGCGCGCACACCAGCGGGCGAAGGAAGCCGGGGTAAGGCTGATCGCCGGCTGCCGCCTGGACCTGGCCGATGGCGCCTCCGTGCTGGTCTATCCCACCGATCGAGCGGCCTGGTCGCGCCTGTGCCGCCTGCTGACGTTGGGAAAGACACGGGCGGGGAAGGGAGCGTGCACGCTGGCCTGGGACGATCTCGCCACCCATGGCCAGGGCCTGCTCGCCATTCTCTGCGACGGCATCACCCGGGAAAATTTGCAGCAACTGCGGGCGGATTTCGGTGACCGCGCGCATGTCGCGCTGATTCTCCGGCGCCGCCCCAACGACGCGGTCCGGCTGCGGCAGACCGAGGATCTCGCGCGCCAGGCACGGGTCGCGACGGTTGCCACCGGCGATGTCCTGTATCACGCGCCCGGGCGACGCATCCTGCAGGACGTGCTGACCTGCATCCGCGAAGGCTGCACCATCGACGAAGCCGGCTTCCGTCGCGAACGCTCGGTTGACCGGCACCTGCAGCCGCCCGGGGAAGTGCTGCGGCTGTTCGCCCGCCATCCCGACGCCGTTGCCCGCACGCTGGATATCGCCGAACGCTGCCGGTTCTCGCTGGATGAACTGCGCTACCAGTATCCGCACGAGGTGCATATTCCCGGCCTGACCGCGCAGCAGACGCTGGAACGCCTGACCTGGGACGGTGCCGCTTCCCGTTACAACGGCAACATCCCCGATGACGTGGCGAGGCAATTGCGCCACGAGCTCACCCTGATCGACGAACTGGACTACGCGCCGTATTTCCTGACGGTGGACAGCATCGTCCGCTTCGCCCGTTCCCGCAACATCCTCTGCCAGGGCCGCGGTTCGGCCGCCAACTCCGCCGTGTGCTACGTGCTGGGCATCACCTCGATCGATCCCACCCACAGCGGCCTGTTGTTCGAGCGTTTCGTCAGCGCCGAACGCAAGGAGCCGCCGGATATCGACGTGGATTTCGAGCATGAGCGGCGCGAGGAGGTCATCCAGTGGGTCTACGACACCTATGGCCGGGACCGGGCCGCGCTGTGCGCCACCGTCATCCGCTATCGCGGCCGCGGCGCGGTGCGCGACGTCGGCAAGGCGTTGGGCCTGACCGAGGACGTGACCGCGGCCCTTGCCTCGCAGATTTCCCATTGGGGGGAGGACGAGGTGACCGAGGAACGCGTCGCCGAACTGAACCTGAACCCCGAGGACCGGCGCCTTCGCCTGACCCTGGACCTGACGCGCGCGCTGGTCGGGTTCCCACGCCATTTGTCGCAGCATCCCGGCGGCTTCGTCCTGACGCAGGATCGCCTGGACGATCTGGTGCCGATCGAGCCGGCCGCGATGGCGCAGCGCCAGGTGATCGAATGGGACAAGGACGACATCGACGCGCTGCGCTTCATGAAGGTCGATGTTCTCGGCCTCGGCATGCTGGGCTGCATGCGGCGCGGCTTCGACCTGCTGGCGCAGCATCACGGTGTGACGATGGATCTCGCCGGCGTGCCGCAGGAGGATCCCGCGACCTATGCGATGATCCGCAAGGCCGACACGCTGGGCACGTTCCAGATCGAGTCGCGCGCGCAGATGTCGATGCTGCCGCGCATGAAGCCCCGCACGTTCTACGATCTGGTGATCCAGGTGGCGATCGTGCGTCCCGGCCCGATCCAGGGCGACATGGTGCACCCCTATCTGCGCCGGCGGGAGGGGCTGGAGCCGGTGGATTACCCCACCGAGGAGCTGCGCCGCGTGCTGGAAAAGACCCTGGGCGTGCCGCTGTTCCAGGAACAGGCGATGCAGGTCGCCATCGTCTGCGCCGGCTTCACGCCCGGCGAGGCCGATGCGCTCCGCCGCAGCATGGCCACCTTCAAGTTCACCGGCGGCGTGCACGCGTTCCGCGACAAGATGATCGGAGGCATGATAGAGCGTAACTACAACCGGGAGTTTGCGGAAGAAACCTTCTCCCGCATCGAGGGGTTCGGCAGCTATGGATTCCCCGAAAGCCACGCCGCGAGTTTCGCGCTGATTGCCTATGCCTCGGCCTGGCTGAAATGCCACTACCCCGACGTGTTCTGCTGCGCGCTGCTGAACGCGCAGCCGATGGGCTTCTACGCCACCGCGCAGATCGTGCGCGATGCGCAGGAACACGGCGTCGCGGTGCGCCCGGTCTGCGTGAACGCCTCGGCCTGGGACTGCACGCTGGAACCGGCCGACGGACCCCATCGCGCGGTGCGGCTTGGCCTGCGCATGGCCAAGGGGCTCGCCAGCATCCATGCGGATGAGATCATCGCGCATCGTGCCGGCGGGTATCATTCGATCGAGGATGTATGGCGTCGTGCCCATATGCCTGTGGCGGCGCTGGAACGTCTGGCGGAGGCGGATGCGTTCCGCGCCGTGGGCCTTGACCGCCGCCAGGCGCTATGGGCGATCAAGGGGCTGTCGGAAGCACCGCTTCCCCTGTTCGAGGCCGCGGCGGAAGCAGGGGAACCCGCCGTCATCCTGACGCCCATGACCAAGGGGCGGCAGGTGGTCGAGGATTACCGCGCCACCGGCCTCAGCCTGCGCCGCCATCCGGTGGCGTTCCTGCGGGTCGAACTCGATGCGCGCCGCATCGTGCGTTGTGCCGACCTGGCCGGGATCCGCGATGGACGGCGGGTGGAGGTGGCGGGCATCGTGCTGGTGCGCCAGCGTCCGGGCAGCGCGCGCGGCGTGCTGTTCATGACGATCGAGGATGAAACCGGCCACGCCAACCTGATCGTCTGGCCATCGCTGTTCGAGGCGCAGCGCCGGCTGATCCTGTCCGCCGGCATGCTCGCCTGTCGTGGCAAGCTGCAGCAGGAAAGCGGTGTGATCCACGTGGTGGCTGACAGGATGACGGACCTGTCGGAGCTGTTGCGCAGCGTCAGCCAGCGGGAGGACGCGTCCTCCCGGATGGAGGGTGTCACCACAGGAGATCATACAAATGAAAAAGGCGTCGGCGGTCGCACCGGTCGCGACATCCATGTGCACGGCCCCAGGCCCAGCTATGGCATCCGGGTGCGCACCCGCGATTTTCGCTGACCCGATCCGCATTACCCCTCAACCAATTCAATCCCTTCTTTGCTCGCCCCCTCGATCATCACCGCGCGTGTATCACCTAGAGTATAGACGTCCGACAGGAACGTCACGCCGTCCCCGCGCAGCTTCGCCACCCAGGCATCCAGGTCGGCGACCCGCAGCGCGAAATGGTCCTGCAACTGGCCGAGCGATGAAGCGAGAGGGGATTCACCCTGGTTGGCGTACCAGATGATGTCGACATCCCCGAAGGTCACGCCGCCGCGGGGCGCACGGAACATTCCTTCCCGGTTCAGGGCGGGGAAGGTGCGGTCAGCGGAGCGCGGGACCTTGCAGGTTTCCGGCGTCACCGTGACCGGACCGAAACTGGCGCGGGACGGTGCATTGAACACGCGCTGGTACCATAGCTGGGCACAGAGCGGGTCCTGCTGCCACATATGAATGTGGTTGAAGCGTTCGGCCGGGTAGTTGCCGGCGATCTCGAACAGCGCCGCCTCGGGTCCGCCGCGGAAATAGGCGAAGCCCGGCCCGCCGGGTGGCGGCGTCCCGGCGGCGCGATAGGCCTCGATCTGCGCCTTCGTCACACCCAGCATGTCGCCGGTCTTGAACCAGGTGTCGCTGCTGACCGTCACCGCGCCGTCGCCCACGCCGGTATACAGCGGGGCGACCGCGACCTCGGGGCGGGCTTCGAACGTCGCGGCCGAAGCCCGCACATCCGTCACATGCCAGCCGAAATGCCAGATCGCGCTCTGCGGCTCGGTTGCCGGCGGCGCATCGGCCTGCTCGAACAGGATCATGCAGTCGTTCGGGCAGAACAGCGCTGGGAACCCGGCCCATTCCCCGCGTGAGGAACTGGGGAATTGCCGCATGTAGAAGCCGATCGCGGCATCGGGTTCGGCGGATCGCAGATGCAGATGATGGAAGCCTGGGGTGGGCAGCATGGCATTTCCTCCGCTTTTGCCGGGGATGGTAGGCTCACCGCCGACCCGCCGCCAGACGGTGCCGCCTTGCGCCGCCGGGGCGGATCGGCCATCTCTGCCGCCTCAACCCAGGACCATTGATCAAGCCCATGCAGCGCATCTTTTCCGGCATCCAGCCCTCTGGCGTCGCCACCCTCGGCAACTACCTCGGCGCGATCCGCAACTGGGTGGCGCTGCAGGATCAGCATGAGTGCATCTATTGCGTGGTGGACCTGCACGCGATCACGGAATGGCAGGACCCGAAGGCCCTGGTGCAGCAGACCCGGGAAATGGCGGCGGTGCTGCTGGCCTGCGGCATCGACGCCAGCAAGCACATCCTGTTCCTGCAATCCTCGGTCCGCGCGCATGCCCAGCTCGCCTGGATCTTCAACTGCGTGGCGCGGATCGGCTGGCTGAACCGCATGACCCAGTTCAAGGACAAGGCCGGCAAGAACCGGGAGAATGCCTCGACCGGTCTCTATGTCTATCCGAACCTGATGGCGGCCGACATCCTGGCCTACAAGGCGACCGGCGTGCCGGTGGGCGAGGACCAGCGCCAGCACCTGGAACTCGCGAACGACATCGCCCAGAAGTTCAACCATGACTACGAGGTGGACTTCTTCCCGGAAATCCAGCCGCTGATCCTGGGCACCGCCGCGCGGGTCATGAGCCTTCGCGACGGCACGAAGAAGATGTCGAAATCCGACCCGTCGGAGCAGAGCCGCATCAACCTGAACGACGATCCGGATACGATTGCGCTGAAGATCAGGCGCGCCAAGACCGACCCCGAACCGCTGCCCAGCGAACCAGACGGACTGGCGAACCGGCCGGAGGCACGGAACCTGGTCGGGATCTACGCCGCGCTGGCCGATACCGATGCCGCCGGCGTGCTTGCCGATTATGGCGGCAAGGGGTTCGGCGTGTTCAAGGACGCGCTGGCCACGCTGGTGGTGGACCGGCTGTCCCCGATCGCACAGGAAACGCGGCGCCTGCTGGACGATCCGGCGAGTGTGGAGGCGGTGCTGCGCGACGGCGCCGAACGGGCCGCGGCCATCGCCGATCCGATCGTCGCCGAGGTGGAGAAACTGGTCGGCTTCATCCGCGTGTAGGACGTGGCGCCCCAAGGGAAATGCCGCGGGACGGGCGCGCCTTCGAACGCGGCGCCGAGCGAGCGGCCCGTGGTAACGGGCCGGACTGCGGAGGGGCCGGGCTCAGGCCGCCAGTGCCAGCCGTTGACGGTCGAGTGGCGTGGGCGGCCGGTCCCCGATGACCGCCGTCCAGTATCCCCGGGCATCGGCCTTGCGTCCGGATCCGACCAGGGCGTGGAAGTAGGCTTGGCGGAAAAGGTCGACCTGGGCGTCGCTGCCGCCCACCACGGCGACATCCGCGATCACCGGTCCCAGCAACCGCGCAGAGGTCGCCGCGTCACCACGGGCCAGGCACGCCGAGGCGTGGACCAGCGAGCGTCCTACCGGCGCCCAGCTTCGCGGTGCCTCGGCGTCCGTTGCCGCCGAACGGGCATCGACGTTCGCGAGCAGCGCCTGCAAGGCGTCATTGCGGCCGGCGCGCGCCAGCGCATAGGCGTAATGCGCGTCCAGGAACGGCATGTACTGCGCGGCGATACGCTGTTCGGCCCTGTCCGCCAGTTCGCCCCAGGGCAGGTCCGCTGCCCCGCCTGCCATGTCCAGCCGCCAGAGCAGGGCGATCGCGTCGATCTGCTCCGCCACGAAGTCCGGCGAAAAACCCCAGACATGCCGGTGGAACAGGTCCATCGCGCCGTCACGGTCCAGCCGGTCGAGCTTCGCCACCGCCAGGTGCCAGGCATTGTGTCCGTGGATGAAGCGCGCCGTCGTTTCCCACACCGGCAGCAATCCCTGCATCACCGCGATCGCGCGTTCGCTGTCGCCGGTCCTGAGATGCAGGTGCGCGACGCAATGATCGGCCCAGGGGTTGCGCGCTTCCAGGGCCAGCGACCGCTCCACCACCCGCCGCGCATCCTCGACATCGCCATGCAGTTCATGAGCGAAGGCCAGCATCGAAAGGAAATCGGGATGGTCGCTGTTGGCCGCGTGCAGCCGCCGCATATGGGCCAGGAATCGCGCTGATTCGTGCTGCTGGCCCAGCACGAAATACTGGAACTCGGCGATCTTCGCGGCCAGCAGGTCGGTAGGCCAGACTTCGGTGATCGCCTCCAGCGCCGCCACCGCACCCAGGTGGTCCTGGCCAGCCCATAGCGAGAGCGCCTGGTGCAGCCGAACCTCTCGTTCCCCTGTCATGGCGGCGGCCGCGGCGTCCAGATAGGCGGTGGCGCTGCTGTCGGATGCCGGCGTCTGGCCGAACAGGCACAGGCTGGCGGCGAGAAGCTGGATCATGGGCGTGGCGGGGAAGCGCGCCGCGTCCTCCAGGATCGCCTCCAGCCCCGGATCGAGCCGCAGCAGGCGGGCGGTGAACGTGTCGATCGCGTCGAGTTCCGCCGCCGATCCTGACATGACCGGCAATCCGCGCGCGTCCTTCAGGCTCTGCATGCTCGTGCGTTCCTTCCTGACATCCAATGGCACGATAATGGCGCGATGCCGCCGCTTGCCAGCGCCGCGGCATCGCGCCACATCGTGCGGCCAGCACAGCAGGGGACCGGTCATGCCCGTTGAAACCGTCATCGAAGCCGCGCGCCAGTTCCTGGGCGACCGTATCACCACGAACGCGACGCTGCGGGAGCATCACAGCCACGGGCAGGACACCCAGCCGCCGGTGCTGCCGGACGCCGTGGCGTTCATCGAGACCACCGACGAAGCCGCTCGGCTGCTGGGCCTGTGCAACACCGAACACGTGCCGGTGGTGCCGTGGGGAGCCGGCACGTCGCTGGAAGGACATGTGACCCCGGTGCGCGGCGGGATCACGCTGGACCTGTCGCGCATGACCGGGATCATCGATGTCAGCCAGCCCGACATGGATTGCCGGGTGGAGGCGGGCGTGACGCGGGAACAGCTCAATACCCATCTGCGCGACGCCGGCCTGTTCTTCCCGGTCGATCCCGGCACCGCCGCCTGCACGATCGGCGGCATGTGTGCGACCCGCGCGTCCGGCACCAATGCGGTGCGCTACGGCACGATCCGGGAGAACGTGATGGGCCTGACGGTGGCGCTCGCCGACGGACGGGTGATCCGCACCGGCGGGCGCGTGCGGAAATCCGCCACCGGCTACGACCTGACGCGCCTCTTCATCGGCTCGGAGGGCACGTTGGGCGTCATCACCGAAATCCAGCTTCGCCTGCACGGCATCCCCGAGGCGATGTCATCGGCGACCTGCCAGTTCCCCACGCTGAAGGACGCCGTGGAGACAGTGATCGCCATCCTGCAATGCGGCATCCCCGTCGCGCGCATGGAATTGCTGGACGAGGTGCAGATGGCCGCCTGCATCGGCTACTCGAAGCTGGAGGGGCTGGAGCCGATGCCCGGCCTGTTCTTCGAGTTCCATGGCACCGAGGCCGGGGTGAAGGAACAGGCGCAGCAGGCGGAAGAGATTGCCAGCGGCTTCAGCGGCCGGGGCTTTCGCTGGGCGACCGATGCCGCCGAACGCAACAAGCTGTGGCAGGCGCGCCATGACGCGCTGTGGGCGGCGCTGGCACTGAAGCCGGGGCACAAGGGGATCGCCACCGACGCGATCGTGCCGATCTCGCGGCTCGACGAGGCAATCCTGGGCGCGAAGCAGGACATCGAGGCATCCGGCCTGACGGCGCCGATCGTGGGCCACGTGGGCGACGGCAACTTCCACACCGTGATCCTGGTCCCGCCCGAGCCGGACGGGCTGGCGCGCGCCTGGGAACTGGACAAGAAGATCGTCGCCCGGGCGCTGGCGCTTGGCGGGTCGTGCAGCGGCGAACATGGCGTGGGCATCGGCAAGCGCGAGTTCCTGGAGCAGGAGCACGGCGCCGAAGCCCTGGCGGTGATGCGGTCGGTCAAGCAGGCGCTGGACCCGCGCGGGGTGATGAATCCGGGGAAGATCTTTCTGAACTGAGGGG
>JBFXDK010000070.1:0-29983 GCA_050181195.1 Acetobacteraceae bacterium
CATGCACGCGCGCATGCAGCGCGGCGGCGACGGCGGTGAAGCTGAAGATTGCCGTGCTCATGTCGATGGAGATGATCGGGATGCGGTGCGGGATGCCGTCCTGTCCGCGGTTTTCCGCCATCAGCCCGGTATAGGCCTGTAGCACCGGGTCCATCGCCGGCCGTTCGGCCAGGGGGCCGCGCTGGCCGAAGCCGGAGACCGAGACGTACAGGATGCGCGGCTCCTTCGCGGAAACCGCGTCATAGCCGAAGCCCAGACGCTCGATCACGCCGGGGCGGAAGCCCTGCAGGAACACGTCCGCGCCTTCGATCAGCCGCCACAGCACATCGCGCCCGCGATCCTGCTTCAGGTCCAGCGCGATCGAGCGCTTGCCGATATTGGCGGGGATCGAATAGGCGGTGTGGTCGCCATAGACGGTGCCCAGCGCGCGGGACCAGTCGCCGGTGTCGGTCGGTTCGACCTTCAGGACGTTCGCGCCATATTGCGCCAGCATCATCGCGCAGTACGGGCCGGCGACCCCCTGGCTGAGATCCACCACCTTCAGCCCGGCATAGGGCGCGTCATAGCTCATGGCTTCGTTTCCCCGGTCGTTTGCCCCATCATACATGGGCGCGCGCCTGGCGCGTCCATCCAAGGAGCAGACACATCATGATCCATGTCCTGGCTTTCATCACCGCCAAACCCGGCAAGCGCGAGGAAATCCTGGAAATGTTCCGGGCCAACATGCCCGCCTGCCACGCCGAGGAGGGGTGCATCGAGTACGGGCCGGCGATCGACGCCGACGGCTCACCCACGAAATACGGCGAAGATACCTTCGTGGTGATCGAGAAGTGGGAAAGCCCCGCGCACCTGAAAGCGCACGCGCAGTCGCCGCACATGGCGGCCTATGGCGCAAAGACGCGGGACCTGGTGGCATCGCGGGTGATCCACATCCTGCAACCAGCGGCCTGAAGCGGGCGGGGCGTTCCCCGGGTGCGGGGGACGTCCTTTCCGCTCCCCGCCCTTTTGGCCTCCGCCCCGCTCCGGTCTAGACTGGCCGTAACGAGACCAGGAGGAAGAGATGGACCTCAGCCTGTCCGAGGAATACCAGGCGCTGCAGGCGGAAATCCGCGCGTTCATCGCCCAGCACGGCCACAAATCCCCGAAAGTCGGCGGCGGGCGCAAGCGGCCGGACCAGAAGACGCTGGACTGGCAGAAACTGCTGGTCGAACACGGCTATGCCGGCCGCACCATCCCCCAGGAATATGGCGGCTTCGGCGCCAAGCCCGATGTCATGGCCTCCGCCGTCATCGCCGAGGAGTTCGGACGCGCCAATGTCTATGCCGGCCTGACCAACCAGGGCATTTCCATGCTGGTGCCCACGCTGCTGGAAGTCGGCACCGATGAGCAGAAGAAGGCCTATGTTGGCCCGACGATTCGCGGCGACATCATCTGGTGCCAGGGCTACAGCGAACCAGGCAATGGTAGTGACCTGGCCAACGCACAGACCAAGGCCGAGTTGAAGGACGGGTGCTGGGTGGTCAACGGCCAGAAGATCTGGACCAGCTCCGCCCACTACGCCGACATGATGTTCCTGCTGTGCCGCACGGAACCCGAGAAATCCAAGCACGAGGGCCTGTCCTACCTGCTGCTGTCAATGGACAGCCCCGGGCTGGAGCGTCGGCCGCTGAAGACCATGACCGGGCGCAGCGAGTTCAACGAGGTTTTCTTCACCGACGTGAAAGTGCCAGAAACCCAGATCGTGCTGGGCCGCGGCAAGGGCTGGTACGTCGCGAACGTCACCCTGAAGCACGAGCGCCTGATGATCGGCGATGCCGGCAAGATGACCGCGCGCCTGGAGCAGTTGATCAAGCTGCTGAACGAATCCGAGATCGACGGCATCAAGCTGATCCATCAGCCGGAGTACCGCGACCGGTTGCTGAAACTGCAGGGCGAGGTCATCGCCTGGAAGGCCCATAACCTCCGCCTGCTGACCGAGGCGGCGCAGGGCGTCGATTCCGGCGTGAAGCGCATGATCGTCAAATACGGCGGCACGATGCTGGGCTGGCGGCTGTCGTCGCTCGCGGTCGATGCGCTGGGCGCCGCAGGTCTGCCCTATGAGTCCGCGGGCGAGGACGCGGAAGACGACGACGCCACCACCTGGAACATCGACTACATGTACGATGTCGGGCTGATGATCGGCGGCGGATCGAACAACATCCAGAAAAACATCATCGGCGAGCGCGGGCTCGACCTGCCGCGGGAACCGAAGGTGCAGAACGCCGTGGCGATCGGGGGACGCTGATCCATGGAATTCGGACTCTCCCTGGAACAGCGCCAGTTCGACGACTCACTGCGCGCCTTCCTGAAGGACCGGCTGCCGATGGAACGCCTGCGCGCGCTCGCCGACCCCGGCACCGGCTTTGATGACGACATCTGGAACGGGCTGCTGGAACTCGGGCTGCAGGGCCTGCTGGTGCCGGAACGCTTCGGCGGCGCCGGTCTCGGCATGCTGGACGCCGTCGTGGCGGCCGAGGCGCTGGGCCATGCCGCCGCCCCGGTCCCCTTCACCGCCGCCACCGTGATGGCGCCGCTCGCGCTGATGAACAGCGCCACCGAAGCGCAGCAAGACGAGTATCTGCCGATGGTGGCGGGCGGCGAGGCACGCATCGCCGTGGCTTTCCCCGCCGGCATCGCCGGACAGACCGGATCCGCCACCGCGCGCCTGGAGAATGGCAAGCTGAGCGGGCGCATCACCGGCGTGATGGACGCGAGCAGCGCCACGCATTTCCTGGTGTACCTACCGGATGGCCATGCCGCCGTGGTGGCGGCCGACGCGACGGGCGTATCGGCGCGGATGCACCGCGCGATCGACCGCACCCGCCCGGTGGTCGACGTGACGTTCGAATCCGCGCCCGCCGAACGTCTGGACGCGGCGAACGATCCCATGGCTGCCGCACGCCGGGTGCTGGATGCCGGCCGCGTGGTGTTGGCCGCCGACAGCCTTGGCGCGGCACAGCACATGCTGGATGCCGCGGTGGCCTTCGCCAAGGAACGCGTGCAGTTCGGCCGCGTGATCGGCAGTTTCCAGGGCGTGAAATACATGCTGGCGGACTGCGTCACCATCCTGGAACCCTGCCGCGGCATGGTCTGGTACGCCGCGCATGCGCAGGACGCGCTGCCCGAGGAAGCTCGCCTGACGGCCTGCCATGCCAAGGCGCATGTCAGCGATGTCGGGCGCGAGGTCGCGCGCCTCACCACAGAAGCGCATGGCGGCATGGGATTCACCGATCTGCTCGGCCTGCACTACTGGTTCAAGCGCATCAGCTTCAATCGCCAGATCCTGGGCGGCCCGGAACGGTGCCGCGAGGAAGCGGCGCAACTGCAAGGATGGCTCGCCCATGCCTGACATCGATATCGAACCGATCCGGGCGCAGCTTGGCCGCAAGGTGGAGGACCACGATGTCGCCACCGCCGCCCCGCTGCGCGGCATGGTCGTGACGTTCGACCGTGACGAGACGGCGCCGGTCGAAGGCGAGCCGGTCCCGCCCGGCTGGCACCTGGCGTATTTCCCTGAAGCGAGCCGCCTGTCCAACCTGGGCGCGGACGGGCTGCCGCTGGAACGCGGCGTGCTGCCGAAGATGCCTCTGCCGCGACGCATGTATGCCGGCGCATCGCTGACATTCCATGCGCCGATCCTGGTTGGCGACACGCTGCGGCGGGAGACGGAGTTCAGCGACGTGCAGTTGCGCAGGGGCGGCACGGGGACGCTGATCGTCGCCACGCAGACGCGGCGTATCTACACGCCACGCGGCCTGGCGCTGACCGAGGACGCGGTCAGCGTGTTCCGCGAGGCGGTGCCCGAGGGGCAGAAATCCGGCATCCCGCAAACCGAGCCGCCGCCGCCCGGCATGACCTGGACGCGCACGATCACGCCCGATCCGGTGTCGCTGTTCCGCTACTCGGCGCTGACCTTCAACCCGCATCGCATCCACTACGATCGTCCTTACGCGATGAATGTCGAGGGGTATCCGGGGCTGGTGGTGCACGGGCCGTTCTCGCAGCAATGCCTGCTGGACCTGCTGCGCGATTTCACCAGCCGGCCGCTGGTGAAGTTCGTGATGCGGGCGCGCTCGCCGATCTTCGACATCGCACCGTTCACGCTGGCGGGTCGCATGGCGAACGACAACGAGGCGGAGTTGTTCGCGATGGGGCCGAGCGGCGGGATCGCGATGCAGGCGCGGGCGACATTGGGGTGATGAGGCACCGCGCCCCCGGTATCCTGCTTGATACCGAGGCAGCGAGGATCGACCGGGCTGCCTGAAGCAGGCAACGCCGACGGTCACTGGTTGCCGTCCTGCCAGCGACCACCGGCGCCTCAGCCTCAGGCGTACTCACCTCATGCGGTCAGCACGTTCTGTATCCTTCTTTGATCACATGATTCACGCGCTGGTGCGACTCCGCTCAGCGCGATCCTGCTCCAGCCAGGCCGCGGATGCCAAAGCGCCAGCCGGTGCATCGCAGGCGCAGCGCCGGGCACCTGCGGCTAAAATCGAAAGTCTTTTGCGTGTTCGAGGGCTTTTGCGTTGGCGAAGCCATTTGCGGAGAATAACGCAGTCCGGCTTCCCAAGGCCCGCGTCGACAACGCACAAACGGTCACGCACCTCGACGGCGCCGCGATTCAGCAGATCGGCAGTGCCTACGGCAGGCAGCGCAACGTCCACCGCCGGGCAACCTCGCGTCAGTCCGGCGCCTGACGCCCCTTACCGCATGAACCGCAACGCGAACCGCACCAACTTCGGCGTCGTCGTCGGCCGGCGCAGCCGCTTGTCATAACCCGCGAACCGGCGGTCGTTTTCCTCCAGGCACAGCATCATCAATGTCCGTGTGCTGACATCCGTATCGGCGACCGCCTTGCTGCCGGTGACAGTGAAATTGTTGTCCTCCTGCTTGCCGCCATCCATGCCGCGGGCGATGCCGATGCGTTCCCAGGCCAGGAACGCCCAGACCGCGGCCACCCGAGCCTCGAACCAGGGGCGCTTCCACCAGGGCAGGCGCGCGCGATGCCAGGCCAGCCAGTTGGCGAACAGCAGGATGTGGCGGCATTCCTCCTGCATCACCGGCTCGAACGTATCCACCAGTTCCGGCGGGAAGAAGCCGGACCGCTTGGCCAGGGCGAACAGACCGAAGGCGAAGAAACTGTCGATGCACTCGCTGAACCCGGTAACCAGATAAGCCCATTCCGAATCCTTCGGCGGCACGTAGACCGGTTCCGGTTCCAGCGCGATGCCATAGGCCTGGACCAGGTTCGCCAGCACGTCCTTGTGCCGCCCCTCCTCCCAGGCGTTCAGCCCGATCGCCTCACGCCATTCCGGGTCGGCCAGGCTGTCCGCATAGGCCTGCATGCGCAGGCGAGCCTTGCCCTCTGTGCGGACGGCGATGTCCCAGATCGGCAGGGTTATCAGCCGGTCCCGCGCATCGGGGGCCAGTACCGGCCAATCGATGATCGAGGGCTTGTACGGGTTGAACGTGTCGTGGAACATCCGGCAGGACGCGCGCTTGTGCGCGTCGCTGCCATCGGGCAGCGGCCCTGGGTCGGAAGCGGTCCAGTGGCGGGCGGCAAAGTCGGCCGCAGCAAAGTCGATCCCGGTCATCGTGGGTCCTTGGAAACATGGCAGCAGAACCGGCCGGCCTGCGGCCGGTTCAATTGCCGGCCTTACCGGTGCTGACCGTGGCCCTGGCCGCTGGGGCGCGGAGCGCCCGCCGCTTCCACCGGCACCTGCACCGTGACCGGGGCAGAGTGTTCAAAGGTCAGGGTCAGCGGCACCATACTACCCTGGGTCAGCGGTTTCGACAGCCCGATCAGCATGACATGCATCCCACCCGGGCGCAGTTCAGTCATGCCGCCGGGCGGAACGTCGATCGCGTCCACCGGCCGCATGCGCATCACGTCGCCCTCCTTGATCGTCGTGTGGATTTCGGTCGTCCGACAGATGGGCGAACTGACGGACACCAGCTTGTCAGGCTGGGATGCGGTGTTGTGCAGGGTCATGAATACCCCGCCGACGCCGCCCTGCTGGGCAGCGCGGGTCCAGGGTTGCTCGACGGTGATCGTGGCCTGCTGTGCGTAGACGGCGGTCGGCGCGGCGAAGCAGAGGAAGCCGGCCGCGAGCAGCGCGGCCTGTCGGCGTGAAAACATGGTTCGGGTCCCATACGGAAGGGGAGAGAGCCGGGCATGCGGTCCGGCGTGGGTCCTGGTCCGGTCAGGCAGGCGGCGGTGCGCGCGGTTGCAGCGGCGAGGCCAACGCGGGGCCGGACGGCAGTCCGGCGGGAGTCGGGGGATCGGCAGCCTCCCCCCAGATCAGGGGGACCGCGACGGCGATCATCGCGGGATGGAGGGGAAGCACCGGACCAATGCAGGTCCAGCAGCACGTGTCCGGCGCGGGCGAGCGGTCATCCGGCGCGGTCGGGTGACCCGCGGCCGCACTGCACAGCGGCGCCCCATGGAGCGCAAGCGACAGCGCATCCGCGTGCCTGGCCGGCAACGGACCGGCCGACCACTGCAGAAGCAGCAGCAGGCAAGTCAGGCTCCGGGGCCACGCGACCGTCAGGCGCAACATGCCCGCGCTTCTAGCGGAACCGCGCGGCAACGTCACCGGCCGGGCTGGACGCGCGCCGCCTCCCCCCGTTGAATGCGCATCCGTTCAGGACAGGAGGCGACGCCGGTGGGAAAGCTCGATGGAAAGATTGCCTGGGTCACGGGCGCCGGCAGCGGCATCGGCGAGGCCGCCGCGCTCGCCCTGGCCGAGGAAGGAGCGACGATCATCCTGACCGGGCGCCGCCGCGACCCGCTGGAAGCCGTCGCCGCGCGCATCCGCCAGACCGGCACCGCGCATGTGCAGCCGGCCGACCTGACCGTGGCGGACCAGGTGCGTGGCGTCGGCGACTTCATCCGCGCCGAGATCGGCCGGCTGGACATCCTGGTGAACAATGCCGGGGTCAACATCCTGGACCGCAACTGGGACAAGCTGACGCCGGAAAGCATCCACTACATGGTCAGCGGCAACCTGATCGCGCCGATGTACTGCGTTACCGTCGCCCTGCCCTTCATGCGCGCGCAGCAGGACGGGGTGCTGATCCACACCGCGTCGATGTCCGGCCGCTTCATTGGTGGCGTGTCGGGGCCGATCTACACCTCGGCCAAGCACGGCATCGTCGCCATGAGCCACGGCCTCAACATGCAGGAATGCGTGAACGGCATTCGCTCCACCGTCTTCCTGCCGGGTGAGGTCGCAACCCCGATCCTGGACCAGCGACCAAACCCGGTTGGACCCGAGGTACGGGCACGCATGGTGCAGCCGGCGGACTGCGGCGACCTGATCCGCTACATCGCCTGCCTGCCGAAGCATGTGGTCATGAATGAAGTGCATTTGGCACCAACTTGGAATCGCGGCTATGTCGCCAACCTGCAACGTAGATTGTAACATTTTTGCAATTTATGTCGGGATCGCAGCTCAGTTAGTTGTGATCATTCGGCAGCCCTCCTGTACCTTACGATTAATAAACGCTGAAAGAGACCGGAGGCGAACGTGACAGGCTCCGCGGACACGCCGTCAGACACTTTTCGCATTGAAACCGACAGTCTTGGCGAGGTCAGAGTCGCCTCCGACCGTCTGTGGGGCGCGCAGACCCAGCGCTCGCTTGAGCATTTCAGTATCGGCACGGACCTGATTCCGCGGGAGATGATCGACGCCTATGCCATGCTCAAGAAGGCGGCGGCGCGGGTCAATCAGGCCAGCGGTCGCCTGACCGATGCGAAATCACAACTGATCGTCAGGGTCTGCGATGAAATCCTTGGCGGTCAGCATCGCGACATGTTTCCCCTGCACGTGTGGATGACCGGCAGCGGCACCCAGTTCAACATGAACGTCAACGAGGTGATCGCGAACCGCGCCAGCCAGATCAGCGGCGAGGCGCTGGGCAGCAAAAAACCGGTACACCCGAACGACGACGTGAACATGTCGCAGTCGTCGAACGATTCGTTCCCGTCCGCCATGTATATGGCTGCCGCGACCGGCATTGCGCGTCATCTGCTGCCGGCACTCTCCAGCCTGCGCGACGGGCTCGACGCAAAGGCGCGGGAATGGGACAGCATCGTCAAGATCGGCCGCACGCACCTGCAGGACGCGACACCGCTGACCCTCGGCCAGGAATTCTCCGGCTATGTCGGCATGCTGGACGACAATATCGACCGCCTGAACCAGGCTTTGCCCGGTGTCTGCCGGCTCGCGCTGGGCGGCACCGCGGTGGGAACCGGAATCAACGCCGCGCCAGGCTTCGACACGGCGGTTGCGGCGGAAATCGCCAGCCTCACCGGCCTGCCGTTCGTTTCCGCACCTAACAAATTCACCGTGCAGGGTTCGCATGACGCGCTGGTGCATCTGTCCGGCACGCTGAAGACGCTGGCAGTCTCACTCTACAAGATCGCCAACGATATCCGTCTGCTGTCATGCGGGCCGCGCGCCGGACTATACGAACTGCTGATCCCGGCGAACGAGCCTGGTTCCTCCATCATGCCCGGCAAGGTCAATCCGACGCAGTGCGAGGCGCTGGCGATGATCGCCGCCCATGTCATGGCGCTGGATGTCGGCGTGGCGTTCGGCGGGGCCGGCGGTTACCTGGAAATGAATGTCTACAAGCCGCTGATCATCAACAACGTCATGCAGCAAATCCGCATCATGGCGGATGGCATGGTCAACTTCCGCAAGTATCTGGTCGACGGAACGCAGCCGAACCGGAAGCGGATCGCCGAGTATGTCGAGCGATCCCTGATGCTGGTCACCGCGCTCAGTCCGGTGATCGGGTACGACAAGGCGTCACACCTCGCCCACTACGCCCTCGATAACGACCTGTCGTTGAAGGAAGCCGCGCTGGCACTGAAGGCTGTTTCAAGCGAGGAGTTCGACCGCGTCGTCGATCCCGCAACGATGGTGCATCCGCACGTGGCGAAGGGCTGACGCGCCCGGCTGCCAGCGTCTCCGACAAATCAAGGATGGCCGACACCAGGGGAAGCAAGACATGTCCGATATGACGCGACGGGGCGAGGACGTTCTGATCAATCCCGCTCTGAACAAATCCACCGCATTCACCGAAGCCGAAAAACAGGCACTCGGCCTGACCGGGCTGTTGCCCGACGTTGTCGAGACGCAGGACCTGCAACTTCGTCGCGTGCTGTCGCAGCTTGGGCACAAGAGCAGCGACCTGGACCGCTACATCTATCTGGTGAACCTGCTCGATCACAACGAGACCCTGTTCTACCGGACCGTGATGTCCGACCCCGCGCGCTTCCTGCCTATTGTCTACGATCCGACCATCGGCGAGGCCTGCCTGAAGTTCGGCCACATCTTCCGCCAGCCGCGCGGTCTCTACCTGTCCCTCAACCGGCGCGGGCAGGTGCGAGAGGTGCTGCGCAACTGGCCCCAGAAGGACGTCCGCGTCATCTGCGTAACGGATGGCGGCCGGATCCTGGGGCTGGGTGACCTCGGCGCCAACGGCATGGGTATCCCCATTGGCAAGCTGCAATTGTATACTGCCGCCGCCGGTGTGCCCCCCTCGGGGCTGCTGCCGATGCTGCTGGACGCCGGAACCAACAACGAAGGGCTGCTGAACGATCCGCTGTATCTAGGCTTGCGGCAGCCGCGTCCGAAGACCGAGGACCTGTTCAGCTTCGTCGATGAGTTCGTGCAGGCGGTCCAGGACGTGTTTCCCGGATGCTGCATCCATTTCGAGGATTGGACGGGCGCCGATGCCGTCCACCTGCTGGAGCGATACAGGAACGAAGTCTGCTGCTACAACGACGACGTACAGGGCACGGCCGGCATTACGGTGGCTGGCATGATCAACGCCTGCCGCATCAAGGGTACCAGCCTGAAGGACGAGAGCTATCTGTTTCTCGGTGCCGGTTCGGCCGGCATAGGACTAGCAAACCTGCTGTGTTCGGCCCTGGTCGATGAAGGCCTGACGATCGAGCAGGCCCGCAGCCGCGTGCACATGTTCGATATCAACGGTCTGCTGCAGTCATCCCGCACCGATCTGTTCGACTTCCAGCGCCCCTACGCGCATCCCCACGCTGCCATGGGGCTTGCCGACTTCGTCAAGGCGGTCGATGAATTCCGACCCACGACGCTGATCGGTGTCAGCACGATGGGCGGCGCGTTCACCAGGGACGTGATCGAAGCGATGGCGCGCGTCAATCAGCAGCCGGTCATCCTTGCACTGTCCAACCCGACCGAACACGCGGAATGCACGGCCGAGCAGGCTTATCGCTGGAGCAATGGGCGCGCGGTCTTTGCCGCCGGCGTGCAGTTCCCGCCCGTCGCGATCGACGGCCGCACGTTCCTGCCGGGGCAGGCCAACAACTTCTACATCTTCCCCGCCGTCGGCATGGCGATCTACGCGACGCGGGCACGGCGCGTCACCGATGCGATGTTCATCGAGGCCGCCCGGGCGGTGGCCGATCAGGTTACCGACGACCAGCGGCGACAGGGCCTGCTTTACCCGCTGCAGTCCAATATCCTGGAAACCGAGATCAAGACCGCGGCGCGCGTCGCTAAACTGGTTTTCGACTCCGGGCTTGCCCAGGTTGCAAGGCCGGCGAACGAGGAAGAGTTCATCCGCGCCCACGTCTACAAGCCGGACTACCGCGACTACGCCTGACCCGATCCGCCTGCCGCCGGAACAATGATGGCGGCAGGCAAATCGCTCTTGGCCCGCGCCGTGAACCACGGCACCATCGGCATGCCGGACAACGAAGGGGATGCCGAACATGGCCACGAACAAGCGCAAGGTGATGCTGCCGCACACGATGGTGGAAGCCGGCGTGAAGCTGATCCGCGCCCGCGACGACATCGAAATGGCGATCTACCCCGCCGGCATCAAGCAGGCCGACCTGCTGCCGCAGCTGACCGATTGCGCCGGCATTGCGTTGTCGGGCACGCCGTACAGGCAGACGGAAATGGACGCCTCGCCGGCGATGCAGGTCGTGGCGCGCATCGGCGTGGGCTACGACGCCGTGGAAGTCCCGGCCCTGACCGCGCGCGGCGTGCCGCTGATGGTGGCGGGCACGGCGAATTCTACCTCGGTCGCTGAGCAGGCGTTCCACCTGATCATCGCACTGGCGAAGATGAACCGGCACATGGACACGCTGGTGCGTGACGGAAAGTGGAACGACCGGCACCAGGCGCCGCCGATGGAGCTCGCCGGCAAGACCGTCCTGATCGTCGGCTTCGGCCGCATCGGCACGCGCTCGGCCCGCCGCTGCCTGGCATTCGACATGAACGTGCTGATCTACGATCCGTATGTCGACCAGGCGGCGATCAAGGCCGCCGGGTGCGAGCCGGTGTCGGACCTCAATTCGGTGCTGGGGCGCTGCGATTTCGTCTCCATTCACTGTCCGAAGAACCCCCAGACTATCGACCTGTTCGGCGCGCAGCAGCTGGCGGCGCTGAAGAAGGGCGCCTTCGTCGTGAACACGGCGCGCGGCGGCATCATCAACGAACCCGCGCTATATGACGCATTGAAGTCTGGCCATATCGCCGGCGCCGGCCTGGACGTGTTCGATGTCGAGCCAGCGCCGCCCACGCATCCCCTGCTGACACTGCCCAACGTGATCTCCTCGCCGCACATGGCGGGCGTGACGGTGGAGGCGATGGACGCCATGGCGCGCGTCACGGCCGAAAACATCCTGAGCGTGCTGGACGGCAATCCGAACAAGGCGAACGCCATCAATCCCGAGGTGTTCGGCTGATCGGCGACGCGCCTCCCCTTCCTCCGCGAAGGCAGGTGCGCCCCTGCCACCGCTGACCCCGACGGGCGTTCCAGAGGGGATCATTCCAGGGATCATCGCACCATGCCTCAGCCGGACCATATCTCCGCCCTCGGCGTTCCTGACCCCGCCGGCCTCGATGACGATCTGAAGGTCATCTGGCAGAAATGCGTCGAGAAGCTGGGCTTCGTGCCCAACGTGTTCAGCACCTACAGCCTGAAGCCGCAGCGGCTGCGCAACTTCATGACGATGTATAACGAGATCATGCTGTCTCCGTCCGGCCTGTCGAAGCTGGAGCGGGAGATGGTCGCGGTCGTCGTATCCTCCGCCAACCGCTGCTATTACTGCCTGGTGGCGCACGGCGCGGCTGTACGGCAGTTGTCAGGCGACCCGGAACTCGGGGAAATGATGGCGCTGAACTACCGGGTTGCGAAACTGGATGCGCGCCAGCGGGCGATGCTGGATTTTACCTGGAAGATGACGACGACGCCTTGGCTGGTGGATGACGGCGACCGCGACGGGCTGCGTGCGGCTGGACTGTCGAACGAGGACGTGTTCGACCTCTCGGAAACCATCGCGTTCTTCAACTTGTCGAACCGCATGGCATCGGCGACCGACATGATGCCGAACCGGGAATACCACCGGCAGAACCGGGCATAGCGACCGGGCCGGCTATTTCACGCGGGCGATCCACTGCTTGAACGCCTTCAGGCCGGACGCAATGAATTCGCGCGTCTGCTCGTCCTTCAGCCGGCCTTCCTCATCGAACTTGTTCGACACGCCGGGGATCATCACCTCCGGACGGTTCATCACCAGGCCGTTGAGGAACACGAAGCACTGACGCAAATGGTATTGCGCCCTGGCGGTGCCGAAGATGCCGGGGCTTGCCCCCATGATCGCGATCGGCTTGCCGTCGAAGGGCTGCTCGGGCGGGCGGGACGCCCAGTCGATCGCGTTCTTGAGCACGCCCGGCACCGAATAATTGTATTCCGGCGTGACGATCAGCACCCCGTCGGCGGCCTTGATGCCGTCCCGCAGGCGCTGGACGGGTTCGGGGAAGCCTTCGGCGCGCACGTCTTCATTGTAGAGCGGGATCGGCGCGATATCGAACACATTGATCCGCATGCCGTCCGGCATCAGATCGCACGCGGCACGCAGCGTGGCCGCATTGTAGGAGCCTTTTCGCAGGCTGCCGGCGATGCCGAGAATGCGAACCTGGGTGGTGTCGGACATCGCGCCGCTCCTTCTGGGGACAGCATGTGACGTGGTGGGCAGCGGCAGGAGCGCAAGCAGGCCGAGCAGACGCGTGTCCTCACAGGACGGCGAGGACGTGCGGACAGGAAGGCGGCGCCGTGACGGTCAGTTGGCTTCGAAACTGTTCTCGGCCAGCCACTCGGCACTGATCGGTGCACAGGCATTCGGCGGAGGCCCGCGGGTGCGAAGCCGATCGACCGATGCGCTGATCGTCTGTTGCGAGCGGCGATTCGTGGTCCAGGCGACGAATACCTGCCTTACGCCGTGAGGCGCAGGATTTCCATGATGTCCTGCACGCCTTGAATCGGCCGCGGGTTCGTGTGCAGGTAATGATCCAGCAGAGCCGCCTTCGCCACCGTCTCGAACTTGTCCGGCGTCACCCCAACCGCCGAAAGGCTGCGCGGCAGACCGAGCCCCGCGATGAACTCATGCACCACATCCGCCGCCGGCCGTCCCGCCTGGCCGAACGCCTCGGACACCAGCGCCTGGCGGTCGGCATTCACCGGGGCGTTCCAGCGCAGAACCGTCGGCAGCATCACGCAGGACGTATAGCCATGCGGCACATTGCACGTCCCGCCCAGGACGTGGCCGATCCCGTGACTCGCGCCCATGGAGACGCCGAACCGGTTGTGCTCCATCGACAGCCAGACCGCGAGTTGCGCGTCGAGGCGCGCCGACAGGTCCTCGGGATCCGCATGCGTCGCCGGCAGCGCGCGGGCCAGCAGGCGAATCGCTGGCACCGCTTCGAGATACGAGCGTATATCCGCCTTCGGCGCGCAGACCGTTTCCACCGCATGATCCAGCGCCCGCACGCCCGAGGACAGCCACAGCCATTGCGGCGTCTTCACCGTGACAGCCGGATCCAGGATGATGATGGACGGCACCAGCGAGGGATGCCGGAAGATCTCCTTCAGCATGGTGCGGGTGTCGGTCGCCCCGGCCGAAGGGTTGAAATCCCCGCCCGACAGCGTAGTGGGAATGGCGATCTGGGGAATGTCAGGCCCATCGAACTCCGGGATTACGCGCTTCCCATCGGCGCCGACCCGCGCGACGAAACGGTCGAAATCCTGCGTGCCGCGCACGTCATGTTTCAGCGCCAGACGCACCATCTTGCCGGCATCGGTCCCGGATCCGCCGCCGAACGTCACGATCAGATCGGCCCGCGCCGCCCGCGCCGCTTCGGTCGCCGTCAGCACCGCATCGCGCGGCGTGTGTGACGGCATCCCGTCATACGAACCACCATAACGCGCCCCGAGGGCCTGGCGCATGTCGGCCACCCAGCCCGTCTCGCGGTCCAGCGTCCGGCTGACGATCAGGAACACGCGCCGCGCTCCCAGCCTCTCGGCTTCCGCAGCGAGCGTCGCAGCGGCCGGCTTGCCGTAGATCACGCGATCAATGCGGAAATTCTCGTAGACGCCCTCGATAGCCATGGCCGATGTCCCCCGCCTTTGTCCCAAGGCCGGCACGTCATCCCCACACAAGCCGGCCGGTCAACCGGAACCATAGGCGGTCCGAAGCCCCCTGGCCAATCGCGCCCAAACCGGATAGGCGAACGCCAAACAAGGAGACGATCACCATGAATGGCGCCGAAAGCCTGGTGCATACGCTGCTCAAATGCGGGGTCGATACCTGCTTCTCCAACCCCGGGACGTCCGAGATGCATTTCGTGGCCGCGCTCGACCGCGTGCCGGGCATGCGCTGCGTCCTCGGGCTGTTCGAGGGTGTGGTGACGGGGGCCGCCGACGGCTATGCCCGCATGGCCGGCAAGCCGGCGGCCACGCTGCTGCATTGCGGCCCCGGCCTCGCGAACGGCATGGCGAACCTGCACAATGCACGACGCGCCAATACGCCGATGGTGAACATCCCCGGTGACCAGGCAACCTATCACCGTCCGCTGGACGCGCCGCTGACCGCGGATACCGAGGGCTGGGCGCGCGGCGTGTCCGGCTGGGTCCGCACCGCGACCGACGTGAAGACGGTCGGCACCGATGCCGCCGCCGCCGTGCAGGCAGCGATGATCGCGCCGGGCCAGATCGCGACGCTGATCCTGCCGTCAGACACGTCCTGGAACGAAGGCGGCATCGTCGGTGAACCCCTGCCCGCCATTCCGACGCCGACCGCGGAGCCGAAGCAGATCGACGACACGGTGAAGGCGCTGCGCCGCGGCGGATCGGGCATCGTGCTTCTGCTGGGCGGCGCGGCGCTCAGCGCCGAAGGCCTGGACCTGGCCTGGCGCATCTCCCAGGCGACCGGGTGCCGACTGGTGGCGCAGGGGTCGAACGCCCGCATGGCGCGCGGCCAGGGACGGGTAGCCGTCGACCGCGTGCCCTATGTCGTTGATGTGGCGGTGAAGGCGATGGCGGGCACGAAGCACCTGATCCTGTGCGGCAGTCGCAAGCCGGTGACGTTCTTCGCCTATCCCAACAAGCCGCAGACCTCGATCCCGGACGATGCCGAGATCACCATCCTGGCCCGCCCCGAACAGGACATCCTCGAGGCGCTGACCCGGCTGGCCGACGCGCTGCAGGCCCCGCAGGTTGCCGCGCCGGACAATGGCGAGCGTCCGCGGACCGGCAGTGGCGCGCTGACGCCCGAGGCAGTCGCGGCGACCCTGGGCGCTCTGATGCCCGACGGTGCCGTCATCGCCGATGAATCCGTCTCCTTCGGTCGCGGCTTCTTCCCCAATACCAAGGCGGCACCGCACCACGACTGGCTGAACGTGACGGGTGGCGCGATCGGCGGCGGCCCGCCCATGGCTACCGGGGCAGCGATCGGCGCACCGGGGCGGCGGGTGATCAACATGCAGGCCGACGGGTCGGCCATGTACACCGTGCAAGCACTGTGGACGCAGGCGCGCGAGAAGCTGGACGTCACCACCGTCCTGCTGTCGAACCGGAAATATCAGATCCTGCTGGGCGAACTGGCCAATGTCGGCGCCAATCCGGGCCGCACGGCGCTCGACATGATGGATTTGGGGAATCCCGACATCAACTGGCCTATGCTCGCCAACTCCATGGGTGTTGAAGCCGCGCGCACCGACACGGCCGAGGGCTTCGCCGACTTGCTGGCGCAGTCGCTGAAGCGGTCGGGTCCGTTCCTGATCGAACTACTGATCTGATCGTCAGTGCGGCGCAGCCGTAACTGCCTCCGGCCGCGCGGCAGGGAATCACGCCCGCAAGCACGCATTCTTGGCCCAGGCCAAGAGTGCGTGCTTGCGATGCACGATGAGCGCATCACTTGACCGGCTTCGCACCTGCGGCGCTCCGCCGCATGATGCTCAGCGGTTCGCGGACGCGCGGATCGCCCCACCCGACACACCGGCGGTCACCGTCACGGGCAGTTGCCCCACCGCGTCGTTGATTGCTCGCCCCAAGGATGCGGCGAGGCAGGCATAGCCGCGGTCGGTGTGGTGCAACCCGTCCGGCCCGATCATGTCATGGGCCGACGGATCGGCTTTCCGCCACTCCTGCATCAGCGCCGTGCGGGAAAACACCGACGCGCCGCGCGACGTGGCCTCGCGCGCCAGGATTTCCCCGTACGTCCCGCTATGCACGACGCGCTGGATCTTCGGCGCGATCTGGTTGTCCATCAGCACCAGATCGGCGCCGCTCGCCAGGATGCGCTTGGTGCCGCTGCTCAGGAATGTCGCGAACGCCACGGGATCCAGGCCGCGCAGGGCGGCATTCGCGCCGACCTGCCAGATGACCAGGGTCGGCTTCGCGGCCAGCACGTCGGCATCGAGCCGCGCGAGCATCTCATGCGCGGTCTGCCCACCGATGCCGCGGTTCAGGACGCGGATCCGGCTTCCGGGCCAGCGCGCCCGCAGCCAGGCTTCCAGCCGAGCGGGATAGGTGCGGGCTGGGGTGGTGGCGCCGATGCCTTCGGTCGAGGAGGAGCCGAACGCAACGATCGTCACCGCCTCGTTATGCGTCAGCGCGGTCCGGGTGGCATGCAGGTCCAGGTGCTGGGTGTGGGACGCGGGACAGGGCGGTTCGGCGGCGGCCAGGGACACGGGCCGCAGCGCCGCGAGAACCAGCGCTCCGGCCAGGGATACCCATCCCGGCCGTGCAAAGGCGCGCCTACCTGACCGCATCTTCTACTCCCCCCGCCAGCAATTCCGCCAAGCATCCGTACAGCCGGCGCGCCACCTTGATCCTGTCCTCCCGGCCGGTGGCGTCAAGGTTCAGGAAATCGCTGCTGTTCCAGAAACGCATGAGCTCATACCGGTCCAGCACCGGCACTCCGGCCATCTCCGCGCTGTTGATCACCGCCATCCGATACGGCGGCAGGTTGATCAGCCGCGCCACACTCGGCGCATATTGCAGCGTCATGAAGATCAGGTCGGCACCGGCGGCTCGCACCTTGTGAATGGCCTCGTTCACGTCGCTGATGAAACTGTCCAGATCGTCGCCCCGTGCCGCGGCACTGGCCCCAAGGCCCCATATCACCAGGGCCGGATGCCGTTTCGCAAGTGCCGAGTCGAGGCCTGTCAGCGCGTCGGCCATGGGCTGGCGCGGCGTTGCGTCAACGATGACGTTGAACGTCACCTCGGGGAAGGCCTGCTGCAGACGGGCCGCCAGCCGGGCCGGATAGGTGTATTCCTTGCCGTGCGCCGCGGCGCCGATCGCTGCCGCGCCGCCCAGGACCAGGATCGTCACCTGCTTCCGTGCAAGCGCGGATGCGGTGGCGGGCAGCGCGTCCCGCGGAATGGTGAAGGGTTCGTGCACCGGACACTCCCCCGCCCACACGGGAGACCCGGCGCACAGAACGCAAGCAAGGAGAAGCGGGACGAGACGGACGCTCATTGCCGAACCGGCTGCCCGACAGGAGGCGGAACGCGCCCGTTTGCCTTGAACCACGCCAAGCCCGTCCCGACCCCGAACATGATCAGCACCCCCGCAAGATTCACCAGAAGTTGAACGACAAGTTCGTAGTCTGCAAGGTTGAGCAGGAAGTTGCCAAGTACGGACAGAAGTATGCCGAGGCAGAAGACCTCCAGCGAGTTCTGCCCGCACAGGACCAGCAGCCAGCCGGGCCAGGTAGTCATGAACAGCGCGCGCCGGGGCACGAAGGCGCCGATGGCCACCGCCAGCGCGAGCAGACTGATCAGGCGCAGCGGCGGCAGCATGGTCTTGTCGAGCCAGGCCACGTTGATGAACAGCAGCCGCGGCGTGCCCCAGACCTGGTGCAGGATGGCCGAAAGCTCCGCCGCCCCCGCAAAGATGCAGAACCCGACGGCCACAATCGGCAGCCAGGACAGCGAAGCCGGCAGGCGTGCCGTGCCGGTCCGTCCGGTATGACCCAATGCCACGCCGATCACGAACAGGAACTGCCAGGCAAACGGATTGAAATACCACAGCCGTCCTTCCGGCACCCCCGCCAAGTTCCAGCCCAGAAGGTTCGCGGCAACCCACAGCGCGGCGGACGGCAACAGGGCCAGCCACAGATTGCGCCGGATCAGCAGCAGGACGAAAGGCAGGCCCAGCAGAAGCACGATGTAGAGCGGCAGGATGTTCAACAGCGTCGGCTGGAACTGCAGCAGCAACACGCGGATGAATGTTTCTCCGGGTGTCTGCAGGAAGTCGCCGACCGCGAGTTCCTCGGCGAAGAGCGGATTGTTAAAATACTTGAGCGTGTAGCCGACCTCGGCGTTGAAGATGATGAACAGGCAGAGATGCGCGACGTAAAGCTGCCAGACGCGGCGGTAGATGCGTGCGAAGCCCATGGCGAGCCCGTCGCGATCGAACACCGGCATATAGGCCAGGGCCGCCGTGTAGCCGGAAATGAAGATGAACACCTCGGCCGCATCACAGAAGGCGGCGACCCGCAGCGTGAAGAAGCTGACGGTGTTGTCGGGGATATGGTCGATGAAGATGAACACCAGCGCCAGACCCCGGAAGAAGTCCAGCCGGTAATCGCGCTTTGAGGAGTCGCGCACCACCGCGGATGCCGGCCTGGGCAGCCTGTCCGCTGCGGCAGCGATCGTCATACCCGCCCCCCCCCGCGAAAAGCCGTTCAATCGCTCGCCCGGCGAGTCGGCCGGCGGCGCCGGATCGTCCCATGCCGCTTGCGCCCGGGCCAGTCACAGATTCGGTTTCGAACCAGGTTCCGCCTGCGGGAATGGTTCCGCGACCTCAATCACCCGGGCTGCCCGCAGCACGAGGTCATCCCGGTATTGCGCCGCGGCGATCTGCACCGAATTGGGCAGGCCGTCGGCGCGCAGCCCCAGCGGCACCGTGATCGCCGGCTGACGGGTCAGGTTGAAGGTGAAGGTCCAGGGCGCCCATTCGGTCCAGAGCGCCCGCACCGGATCGGCGACCGGCGCATCGGCCAGCGGCGGGCCGGACGGCACCACGGGGCACAACACGAGATCGAAGCGCTGGTGCAGGCATGCCATCGCGTGGCCAGCGGCCGCGCGCATCGCCTCGGCATCCATGAACTCGATCGCGGTCATCCCGCCCAGCCGCTCTGCCACCTCGCGGATGCCGGGGTCCAGAAGCCCGCGCAGTTGCTCGGGCAGCCCGGCGACCAAACGCGCGAGTGCCGCGCCCCAGACTCGGCCGAACACCGTGGAGGTATCCGGCAAGCCTGGCTCCGCTTCCTCGACCAGCGCGCCGGCGTCGGCAAACAGGCGCGCGGCGCGCTCCACCGCGGCGATCCCATCGGAGTCCACCGGCGCGTCGAAACCGGGGCGGCGCAGCACGCCGACGGTCAGCCCCGCGACGCCCGCCTCGATCCCGTCACGCCAGTCCCGCCCGTCATCGGGCATGCAGAACGGGTCGCGGGCGTCGTAGCGCGCCATGGCCGAGAGCATCAGGGCGGCATCGCGCACCGAACGGGTCATGGGGCCGGCGCAGGACACCGCGGCGAAGGCGCTGGACGGCCATTGTGGCACCCTGCCGTAGCTGGGCTTCAGCCCGATGAGGCCGCACCAGGCGGCCGGGATGCGGATCGACCCGCCGGCATCGGTGCCGATATGCAACGGCCCGAACCCGGCCGCGCCCGCCGCCCCGGCGCCGGAGGAGGATCCGCCCGGGGTATGCGCCATATTCCAGGGATTGCGGGTGATGCCGTGCAGCGGACAGTCACCCGGGGATTTCCAGCCGAACTCGGTCGTGGTGGTCTTCCCAAGGATCACCGCGCCGGCCGCCTTCAGGCCGGTGACCATCGGCGCATCGTCTGCCACCGGCGCGGGGTCGGTGGTGCGGCTGCCGCGGCGGGTCGGGAAGCCGGCGACGTCCACAAGATCCTTTACCGTGCAGGGCACGCCGTCCATCGGACCGATCGGCCGCCCCGCCCGCCAGCGCATCGCGCTCTCCCCCGCCGCGTCCAGCGCACGCGGGTTCAGCAGCGCGAAGGCGTTCAGCGCCGGGTTCAGGCGCGCGACCCGCTCGGTGACTGCCTGCAGCACCTCGACGGGGCTGAGCGCCCGGCGCGCATAGAGCGCGAGCATCTCCTCGGCGGTCAGCAGGGCGGGGTCGGTTCCAGGCATGGCAGGACGGTCTCCCAGGATGCGCGATCGCCGCAGCATGGCGAGACCGCGCCGCCCTGGAAACCCCGGACGTCAACGCGCCGTGGAACTGTCACCGTTCTGCCCGCGCCATTTCCGGTCCGGCCGTTTCTGCCACACGGCATCCGGGATGCGGAGTGGGGCGTGCCCCTTCCCCGCCCCGCGGTCAGACCGAGGTGAACGCGGGCAGGCGGGCCCAGGCCGGATGGCGCACGCCTTTGCGGATGCGTGCCCCTTCCTCCGGCGACAGAGCGTGCGCAACGCCCGCCCAGGCCGGCCCCTTGGCGGCGAACGCGTCGGAAAGGGCGGCCATCGTCGCGTCGTCACGCCACAGCCACAGCCGTTCTACCAACGGCTCGAACGTCCGGGTCCAGTCGGGCCCGGTCGAGCGGGCCGGCGAGAACGTCTCCAGCAGCCCCAGCAGCGCCTCCACGCTCGCGTCCCGCACCGTTCGGCGCATCTGGTCCTCGCTCAGGCCCAGCGTCACCGCCGCCGCGTTCCGCAGCCGCCACACCTCGCCCAGGGTCACGGAATCAGTGCTCATTGTAGGACCTCACGCGTGGCCGGGTTGGAAATAGCTGGCGAACAGCTGGTAGCAGTCATGCGTCGGCGCGCGCTTGATGTAGCGCGACTGGTGCTTGACGTAGCCGCGGATGATGTCGTCCTTCCGCGAGGTCGTGTTGTGCCGGTATTCCTCCAGCGACGAACTGCAGTTGCGCATCACGTGCGGGTCGTTCTGCCAGTGGCAGGCCGCGTAGGTGATCGTGTCCAGCAGGTTTTGCCGCTCCGCCGAGCGCTCCAGGTAGGAATCGACCAGCGCGCAGGATCGCGGCGCGTCCTGCGCCAGCACATGCTCCTTCAGGATCGGCAGCATGCGGTCGATCGGGATCGCATCCGCCCAGGCGCGGAAGTTCGCGCGGGGTTCCAGCGCCATCCGGGGATCGCGCGGGAAATTGGCGTTGGACCGGATCGTGTCGTTCATGAAGCGCGCGCCCATGAACACGCCCTTCACCTGGTGCGGGTTATCGAAATCCCGCGTCCAGGACTGCACGACGTTCATGTAGTCCAGCGCGTGGGTCGGATGCAGGAATGCGTTCGGATGTTCCAGCACATCGATCAAATAACGCTGGAAGCACACCATCACCGCGTCGCCCACGTCCAGGATACCGGCACCGCGGCGGAACAGGCTCATGATGGCGGCGTTCACCTCGAACGGCCCGCCCCAGACCAGCGCCTCGGTCAGGATGTCGAGTTCCCGTTCGCTCAGCGGCTTGTCGGAGCGCTTCGGGATGGACGCACTGTCCGGCAGTTCCATCCGACAAATGTTGCTGATCTCCGACCACAGGCCGTAGAGCCGCGGCGAGCAGCCGAGGTCGGGCACGACGGTGTACATGAGCTCGTGCGACTGATCCCAGCCGAGGTAGTCGGCCGTATCGACCAGCGCCCGCGCCCGCAGCGCCTTGTGGCCGATATTCTGGTAGCCGCCGCGATTAATGATCGTGTCCTGCAGGTCGATGATGCCCGCGAACAGGATCGCGTCCTTCAGGCGCTGGCGATTGGCCGGGTCCTGCGCCAGGCCCAGGAACAGCCCGTAGGCTTCCTCCTTCTGGCCCTCGGAAATCGCCCAGTTCATCCGCACCAGCCGGTCGTCCACCGAGCCGTCCAGGATCGGGTGCTGGTCCTGGAAATACACCTTCGGCACGTTCCACGCCGGCCCGTCGAAGCGGTTGATGCTGTCATCCGGCCCCGGGAACTTGCGATTGCACTGCTCGCCGTCACGCGCGTAGTGCCCGGGGAACTCGCAGACCACCTGCTCCCACACATTCAGCCCCTGCGGCACGTACCACATGGCCTGCACGCTGGGCAGGATGCCGCGCTGATCGCCGAGTTCGCGCATCAGGGAGATCGCGCCGCGCCAGCCCAGGATCGTGTGGTCATAGTTCACGCCGCGCATCTCGCCGGTGGGCAGGCGCATCATATGTGACGGGACCTGGACGAAGGGGGCGGCCGCGCCGATCGCCTCCTTGATCATGGACTTGAGCGGGCGCTTCTCCTCGCTGACCAGGCGGCAGAATGTCGTCGTTGCCTCTCGGTACCGGACGCTGGCCACTTCCTCGCGCAGCCGGTCGACGGTCGCCGTCCCTTGGACCAATGCCATTGGAAATTCCTCCTCTGCGGATCGGGCACGCCACAGCACCGTCCGCCTGATGCAGCGTTTCGGGTTGCCAGTGTTCGCGCCGCGACGGCACTCGTCCTTGATCCAGATCAATCGCGCTGCGGCGCGTCGTTCGCGTTTCGCGGCGCGTTCCCAAACCGCACGATCGGGCGCAGCATGGCAGTCCCAGGCAGCGGAGGGACCGAAGCATGAGCAACGAGACCAAGGCCGGCAGCGGCGAACCCTGGCAGTGGCCGGAGGACACCTGGCGTCAGATCGTCGGGCGCGCACGGGCGGGCCGCAGCATGAAGCCCAAGTCCTGGCCGAATGGCGGACGCTGCGCCGTGGCGCTAAGTTTCGACGCCGATCACGAGACGATCCCGCTGCGCGACAACGACCCGAGCCCGATGCGCATTTCCCAAGGCCAGTACGGCGCTCGTCAGGCCACGCCGCGGATCCGCACATTGCTGGAGCGGGAATCAATTCCCGCCTCGTTCTTCTATCCGGCCGTATCGGCGATGCTGCATCCGGATGAGGTGCGAGCCATCGCCGGCGACGGCCACGAGATCGGCATCCATTCCTGGATCCACGAGGTGAACACGTCGCTGCCGCGCGAGGCCGAACGCGACCTGACCTTCCGCGCGCGCGACGTGCTGGCAAGGATCTCCGGGCAGACTCCTGTCGGCATGCGCACGGCGAGCTGGGATTTCTCGGTCAACACGCTCGATATCATTCGCGAGATGGGACTGCTGTACGACAGCTCCCTGATGGCCGACGATGACCCCTATGAACTGCTGGAGCAGGGCCAGCCGACCGGAATCATCGAACTGCCGCCGGAATGGATCCGCGACGATGCAGTGTATTTCAACTTCCTGCGGTTCTCGGCGCTGCGGCCCTACACGCCGCCCTCGGCGGTCGAGGAGATCTTCACCGCCGAGTTCGACGGCGCCTGGGACGAAGGCGGGCTGTTCCTGCTGACCATGCACCCGCATTTTATCGGCCACCGTTCGCGCCTGCCCCTGCTGGAGCGGTTGATCCGACACATGAAGGCGAAGGGCAGCTGCTGGTTCGCCACCCACGCGCAGGTGGCGCAGTGGTGCAAGGAGAACGCCTGAACGCCGGCGTGGAGACTCTCCGGGGGCAGGCACGCGCCGGGCGTTTACCGTTTCTCAACCCGGCCGGGCGACACTTTTCGCGTCACCAGCGCGGGTGAGTGCCGAGATGTACGTCGAACGTTGACCTCTGACCCTTCAACTCCTGCTTCCGACAGGCTTGTGCGGCACGTTCGTACTCATCGGCTTGGGTGCCACCCTCGCCTTCGGCAATGCAGCTCTGTGGCCGCAGGTGCTGGGCAGCAGCATGGGCCTGCTCCTGGCGGCGGCCTCCGCGCTGCTCACCAGGCGCGCCGTCCTGCGCGCCCTTGGCCAGCCGATGGATGCCGCCCGGCTCCACGCCCCGGACGTGCAGGAAGCGGAGAAAGGAATCGGCACCCAGACGGCAGCGGCCGACGAGCACCGCAATCCCCGGTGCTGTTCTTCCGGGCGGCATGACACGGCGGACCGCGCGGAACGGATGAAGCGGGAGGCGATGATCGCCATTGTCGAGACGATCGAGGCCGAGGCCACGGAGGCCATGACCGAGGTCGGTCGCCGCATCGCTACCATGACGGTGCACGCAGACAGCATGAGCGGGTCCGCCGACCGCACCGGATCCTCGGCGGAAGGTGCTGCCACCGCCGCCGCGAACACCCTGCAACACGCGCAAGCCGTCGCGAGTGCCACCGAGCAGTTGGCCGCCGCCATCCGGGAAATTGGCGGCCAGGTCACACAGGCCACCACGGTCGTTGGACACGCCATGGACGCCGGACGGGTCACGCGGGAGAGTATCGAAGCACTCGACACGCAGGTCGGCCGGATCGGCAGCGTCGCCGACATGATCAGCGAGATCGCCGCCAGGACAAACCTGCTGGCGCTCAATGCGACGATCGAAGCGGCGCGCGCTGGCGAGGCCGGCAAGTGGTTTGCCGTCGTGGCGAGCGAAGTGAAGCAGCTTGCAACCCAGACCGCGCGCTCAACCGACGAAATCGGACGCCACATCAATGAGGTTCGCGCCGCTACCGCCGCATCGGTCGCGGCGGTTAACCGGATCGAGGGCACGGCAGACGAAATGAATGTGATCGCCGGATCGATCGCCGCGTCCGTCGAGGAGCACGGAGCCGCCACCGCCGAAATCGCCCGCAGCGTCGCCGAAGCCGCCGGGTCGGCAGAGGAGATGGCGGAGCGGATACGGGAGGTGTCGGCCGAGGCGGTCGAGACTCGGCGGGAATCGAATGAGATGCTGGAGAACACCACGGCGCTGAACGCGGCCATCAGCGATCTGCGGCATTCGGTTATCCATGTCGTCCGCACCGCCTCACGGGAGGTGGACCGGCGGCAGCATCGCAGGCGCCCCTGCCTTGCCGAGGCCGTGATCACACAGGACGGTCAGTCGGCCGCCTCGGTGCTCAACGATATTTCGGAGGGTGGCTGCTACGTGGTGACGACGCTGCGGGCGGCACCGGGCCAACGTGTCAGCCTGACCCTCGCCGATGGCGGGCGCAGCAGGGAGGCGCGGGTTGTGCATCAAGGCTCGGCCGGACTGCATCTTGGCTTCGCCGAATTGCTGACGACCGCCGAGGCGGACCGGATCAGCCTGGCGACACTGCCGAAATGGGTCGCGCAGATCAAGAATGACCATCTGGCATTTGTGCAACGAGCGGCCGTTCCGGTAGCGGCGCGCACGCCTGTTTCCCCCGACGCACTCGCCAACCACCATCATTGCCGTCTCGGCCGTTGGTATGACGGCGTGGCGGATGCCGCGACCCGGGATCTCCCATCTTACCAGGCCCTTGCGGAACCCCATTCCGGCGTTCATCGCTCGGCCCGGAATGCCCTGATCGCAATGGGAGAAGGCGATATTCAACGGGCCGAGGCCGCGATCGCCGAACTGCATGCCCACTCGCAGCGCGTGCTGACACTCCTCGACGGCTTCGGTCGCGAGTATCCGGGGACGCTGACCGATTCAGCGCAGGCGACCGCACCGTTGCTGGCCGCATAGGCCACGCTGGTTGCCGAACCGGCGTCCTGGTCGGGACCGTGCCGTCCGCCGTCGCCATTATCACGCCCCGTCGGAGATTCGCCCGCCCCCCTGTTCTACCCCTCCAGGACCTCGATCGCGACGGACTTCACCAGCGCCAGGACCGGCACGCCGGGGCCAAGGGCCAGGCGCGCGACCGCATCCGGCGTAACCCGGGCAAGGAACGCGTCGCGGGCCAAAGCGATCTCCACCAATGCGGCATGACGCTGCGCATCGTCCGACACACGGCGCACCGTGCCAGGGATGATATTGTGCACGCTGATCGCCGTGGGTGCCTCGCGCGCCAGGATCACCTCCCGCGCCGGGATGCGGATGCGCACGGCGTGCCCCGTCCGCATCGAGAGCAGCGGCACCAGCAGCATTGTCCCCTCGACATCCAACCGGGTCAGCCGCCGAACCGAGTCGTGCTCCGCCACCACGGCGGACAGCACGGCGCCGGCATCGTCGCGACGCGCGAAAGTAAGGTCCGAGCGGGCGGTCACCTCGCCCAGTTGGCCGAAGGCGGTGACACGCCCGGCTTCCATCAGCACCAACGCATCGGCAAGGCGCGTCACTTCCTCCAGCGCATGCGTCACGTATAAGATCGGCAGGTGCAGCGACGCCTTCAGCTCCGCCAGATAAGGCAGGATTTCCGCCTTGCGCGCCACGTCGAGGCTGGCAAGCGGCTCATCCATCAGCAGCAGCCTCGGTTGCGACAGCAGCGCCCGTCCGATCGCCACGCGCTGCCGTTCCCCGCCCGAGAGCGTATGCGGGCGGCGGTCCAGTAGATGGCCGATACCCAGCAAACCCACCACGTCGTCAAAGCGAATGCGGCCCGCCGGCGCCCGCCGCAACCCGAAGCGCAGGTTGGCGACCACCGACATGTGCGGAAACAGGCGGGAGTCCTGAAACACCATTCCGACGCGACGCTGTTCCGCCGGCACCCAGATCCCGGCCCCGGTGTCGGCCAGGACGGCGCCATCCAGAGCGATCCGGCAGTCATCTGGCCGCAGCAGGCCGGCGGTCGCGGCGATCGCGGTCGACTTGCCCGCGCCGGACGGGCCGAACAGGGCAATCACGCAGGGGGTTGGCGCTTCAAACGCCATGTCCATGGCCAGATCGGGGAAGCGATGACGGAGGCGAAAGGAAAGGCTCATCCGCTCGTTCCGGCCTTTGAGGCATGGGCCGGCCGGTGCCGGTGACGAGAAAAGTGGGATGCGGACATCGCGGCCACTGTGCCGCAGCCAAGCGGCCGGGAGAAGCGCGCTACCGGCGGATCGGCATCCCGCCTATCCTGGGGGGATCGCGACACGACGCCACACCGGGAGGTAGCCGACCATGACATTCGATTTCACCGGCAAGCGGGCGGTGATCTGCGGCGGCAGCCGCGGTATCGGCCGTTCCATCGCGCTCGGATTTGCCGCTTCAGGCGGGCATGTCTCGATCTGCGCCCGCGGTGCCGAAACCTTGGAAAGAACGCGGGGCGAGATCGCCGCCCATGGGCACACGGCGCATGCCGCCGCCGTCGATCTTGGCGATGCCGCGGCCATCAAGGCCTATATCGCCGATGCGGCGAAGGCGCTGGGCGGGATCGACCTGCTGGTGAACAACGCCTCGGCGTTTGGATCGACCGATGACGAGGCCGGCTGGATGTCCAGCATGACGATCGACATGATGGCGATCGTGCACGCGACCCACGCCGCCCTGCCCTTCCTGAAGGAATCGAAGGGCTGCGTGGTGAACACATCCTCGATTTCGGCGATGCATTCGGCCGCGCGCCAGCCACCCTATGGCGCGATCAAGGCTGCGGTGATCCATTACACCAACACCCAGGCCGCGATGTATGCTCGTGACGGGATCCGGGTGAACGGCGTCGCCCCCGGCTCCATCGAGTTCCCGGGCGGCGTCTGGGACCGCCGCAAGACCGAGGCGCCGAAGCTGTACAATGCCATTCTGAACTCGATCCCGTTCGGGCGGCTGGGCCATCCCGAGGAAGTCGCAAACGTGGTCCTGTTCCTGGCCTCGCCGCTGGCATCGTGGATCACCGGGCAGACGATCGTCGTGGACGGCGGGCAGATGCTGTAGAGCGTACCACGCCCCCGCAACGCGCCGGCACCACGCCGGCAGCGCCGCCATTCACGGGGTGCCGCTGCAGGATCGCAGCATTTGCTACGACGGTCGGCACATCTGCGTCGTCGTGCGTCGCTATGTCTGATCCGGACAGGGGATGTAGCGATGTGGACCGCGCGGACCTGACGGTGCGGAACGGGGTCGTCCGTGGCCCTGGCCGTGACATCACAGTATTGGCGCTGCGCAGTCCTGCGCTGGATAACTGTGCCGAGCTTCTTGTTTGACCGGGTCTTTCCTGGCCTCGGGCATGGTGGCTTGGCACGGTTGCCGAGCATCGCAGTGATTTTATGCAACTGCACCATCATTAGGCAAATACCGCGCGAGCGGCGCCAGACCGATCATGTGGGCGGCGATCTCGCGTGATGTGTGGACTTGGCACGATTGTTGAGTGGCGTCCCGCAATCCTCCGCGGGCTTTTGAAGCGGTGGCATGGAGAAAGGCAATGCAGGACACGCCGACATGAAACTCATCATGGCCATCATCAAGCCATTCAAGCTGGACGATGTGCGTGAGGCCCTGACGCCCCTTGGGGTGCAGGGCCTGACGGTCTCCGAGGTCAAGGGCTTTGGGCGACAGAAAGGACAGACCGAGATCTATCGCGGCGCGGAGTATCACGTCAGCTTCCTGCCGAAGATAAAGATAGAGGTCGTCGTGCCGGACGATCTGGCGGACCAGGTCATCGAGGCGATCGCCAAGTCGGCCCACACGGGCAAGATCGGCGACGGCAAGATCTTCATCCTCGATATCGAACGGGCGATGCGCATCCGCACCGGCGAAACCGACACCGAAGCGCTGTAGCCGAAAAAGCTAGGGAAACAAGACCAATGATCAGATCCCGCCTGACCTGGGGATTGGGCGCTCTGCTGCCGACCCTGCTGCTTGCGGCACCGGCCTTCGCACAGGATGGCCCCCCGAAGATCGATGCCGGCGATACCGCCTGGATGCTCACCAGCACGGCGCTCGTGCTGATGATGACGATTCCTGGCCTGGCTCTGTTCTATGCTGGCATGGTGCGCAAGAAGAATGTTCTCGCCACCATGATGCAGTCCTTCGCGATCTGCTGCCTGGTGACGATCGTCTGGATGGTGGCCGGCTACAGCCTGGCCTTCACCAACGGCAACCCGTATGTCGGTGATTTCTCCCGCTTCCTGCTGAGCGGGATCGGCGCGAACATCACCAAGGGCGTCGACGTGGCGTTCACCCTGGGCGCCGGAACCGACGCCGCGGTGCCGATGACTATTCCTGAGTCCGTCTTCATGATGTTTCAGATGACGTTCGCGATCATCACGCCGGCGCTGATCGCGGGCGCCTTCGCGGACCGCATGAAGTTTTCGGCCATGTGCATCTTCATGGTACTCTGGTCGCTGCTGGTCTACGCGCCCGTTGCGCACTGGGTGTGGGCGCCGACGGGCTGGATGTTCGGCCTGGGCGTTCTGGACTTTGCCGGCGGCACCGTCGTACACATCAACGCCGGCATCGCGGGCCTGGTCTGCGCGCTGGTGCTGGGCAAGCGCAGCGGCTACGGCGTGAACAACATGGCGCCGTACAATCTGGCCTATGCGGTGATCGGCGCCTCGCTGCTGTGGGTCGGTTGGTTCGGGTTCAACGCCGGATCGGCACTGGGTGCCAGCGGGCGTGCCGGCATGGCGATGGCGGTGACGCAGATCGCGACCGCGGCCGCCGCGTTGGGCTGGATGTTCGCGGAGTGGATCGCCAAGGGCAAGCCATCGGTCCTCGGCGCGATTTCCGGTGCTGTCGCCGGACTCGTTGCCATCACCCCGGCCTCGGGCTTCGTGCTGCCCGGATCCGCCATCATCATCGGCGTGGCGGCCGGCGTGATCTGCTTCTGGGCCGCAACCAGCCTCAAGCACATGCTGGGCTATGACGACAGCCTGGACGCCTTCGGCGTGCATGGCGTGGGCGGCATCGTCGGCGCGCTGCTGACCGGCGTGTTCGCCTACGCCGCCCTGTCGGCGACCGATGCGACACCCGAGGGTGTCAGCGGCGGCCTGGATCA
>JBFXDK010000071.1:0-26403 GCA_050181195.1 Acetobacteraceae bacterium
AGCGCGTAGGTGAAGAAGATCGCATTGTAGCAGAACGCCTGCGCGGCCATCAGCACCACACCCAGGATCGTCCGCCGCCGATACAGGCTGAACAGCGCGTGCGCGCCGGCGCGGAACCAGGTCTGCCTGTCCGTGCGCAACCGCAGCCGGATCGGCGGCACCGGCGGCAGGTCTCGTCCGGTTTCATGCGCGACCCGCGCCTCGATCCCCGCCACCACCCGTTCGGCCTCCTGCGGCTGGCCGTGCGTCATCAGCCAGCGCGGACTTTCCGGCAGGAAGCGGCGCAGGAACAAGACAATCAGGCCCAGCACGCCGCCCACGATGAAGGCGGCCCGCCAGCCGATCTCGGGTGAGATGATCTCGGGGTCCAGCACCACCAACGCCCCCAGCGCCCCCAGCGCCGCCCCGATCCAGAACGTGCCATTGATCACCAGATCGGTGAAGCCGCGCCGGCGCGCGGGGATCAGTTCCTGGATCGTGGCGTTCACCGCGGCGTACTCGCCGCCGATGCCCGCGCCGGTGATGAAGCGGAACAGCGCGAACGACCAGAAATCCCAGGAAAGGCCGCAGGCGATAGTGCCGACCACGTAGACGATCACCGTCAGGGTGAACAGCTTCTTCCGCCCGAGACGATCCGTCAGCCAGCCGAAGAACAGGGCACCGCTGACCGCGCCCAGCAGATAGGCACTGCCGGCCGCGCCCACCTGCGTTCCGGACAGCCGCAGCACCGGGCTTTCCGCCAGCGCGCCGGACAGCGAGCCGACGATCGTGACCTCGAGCCCGTCCAGGATCCAGGCGATACCCAGCGCGCTAACCACCAACCAATGAAACCGGCTCCAGGGCAGCCGGTCCAGGCGCGCGGGGATATCGGTTTCATGCACCGCTCCTTGGTTCGGCATTGCCCTGCTCTCCCGGATTTGCTGCCATAATGCCGGCAACACACCCGGCGGAGGCATAGATGGACCCGTTCCTGATCGAGACGGAAAAAACGATCACGCGATGGTTCGGCGTATCGGCCCCGAACGAGCCAGGCAGGCGGCTGGCCGCGGAACTCGCCGACACGATCCGCGCCTTCGAGGCCCTGCATGGCACCCTCCGGTTCGAGGATGAACCGTCGAGCTTTGAGGCCGCCCTGCAGGCCACGAAGGAGGGTGCGGCATGAGCACACTCGCAAACCTGACGCTGACCGAAGCCGCGGATGCGGTCCGCGCCGGCCAGGCAACCTCGGTCGAGCTCCTGGACGCCTGCTGGGCGAACATGGAAGCGACCAATCCCCGGCTGAATGCCACCATCTGGCTCGACAGGGAAGGCGCGGACGCCGCGGCCCGTGCCGCGGACCAGGCGGTACGGGATCGCAGGCCACTTGGCCGGCTGCACGGCATCCCGATGGCGCACAAGGACATGTATTACCAGGTGGGCAAGCTGAGCACCTGCGGCTCTGCCCTGCGGCGGGATTTCCGGCCGGACTATACCGCGACCGTCATCGCGCGGATGCAAGCCGAAGGAGCCTATGTGTTCGCCGGCCTGAACATGGCCGAATTCGCGCAGAACCCCACCGGTCACAACAAGACTTTCGGGGACTGCCACAATCCCTGGAACCTGCCTGCCATCACCGGCGGCTCCTCCTCGGGGTCCGGCGCCGCCGTTGCCGCCCGTTTCACCTATGCCGCGCTGGGATCGGACACTGGCGGGTCGATCCGCCTGCCGGCGTCGGCCTGCGGGGTCACCGGGATCAAGGGCACCCAGACCCGCGTCTCCCGCTATGGCGCGATGCCGCTTTCCTTCAGCCATGACAATGTCGGCCCGCTCACCCGCTCCGCGCGCGATTGCGCGCGTGTGATGGCGGTGATCGCCGGATACGATCCGATGGACCCGACGAGCGCGCGGGAACCGGTGCCGGATTACGAAGCGGCCCTCGATGGCGACCTTCGCGGCCTGCGGATCGGGGTGCCGACGAACGTGTTCTTCGACGGCGCCGATCAGCCAGTGGTCGATGCCATCGAGCAGGCCCTGGCGGTGCTGCGGGGCCGCGGCGCGACCGTGATCCGGCTGGCACTGCCCCTGATGGACGCCGTCGCGGCCTATGGCGGCATCGTCTCCCGCGTCGAGGCCGCCACCATCCACGCACAATGGATGCGCACGGATCCACAGGCCTATGGCCAGCACATCAGCGGGCGGATGTATCCGGGCTTTGCGATCCCCGCGCCGTACTACATCGAATCCCTCAGCCGCCGCGGGCCGATCCTGAAGGCCTTCGCGGGCGAGGTTTTCGGGCAGGTCGATGTCCTGGCGACCCCGACGATCAAGACCTGCCTGCCGACCCTGGCGGATACGGACATTGATCATGGCCCGCCCGGCACCGAGCGCCGGTTCATGGCGGTCTCATCCAACACGCGGCCGTTCAACTACCTGGGCCTGCCGGCGGTGTCCGCCCCGTGCGGCCTGGATCCGAACGGCTGCCCGATCGGGTTGCAGATCGCCGGACGTCCCTTCGCCGAAGCGCGCGTGCTGAAGGTCGCCGATGCCTATCAGCGCGATACCGACTGGCATCGCCGCCTGCCGCCGATCCTGGCCCGCGCGGAGGCCGTGGCATGAGCAAGCCGAAAGTCGCCTTCATCGGCACGGGCGGCACCATCGCGTCGCTGGGGCGCGGTCCGTTGGACATCCTGGATTACGGCGCGGCCGGCAATGTCATGCATGCCGACCAGATCCTGGCGCATTGGCCAGACGCGGCGGCCGTGGCCGATGTCATGCCCGTGCGCTATCGCAATATCCCGAGCACCGCGATCGATTTCAGCGACTGGAGAGCGCTGGCGGCGCTATGCCGGGACCTGACGAGAGACCATCCGGACCTGGCCGGCATCGTGATCGGACACGGCACCGCGACATTGGAAGAGACTGCCTACTTCCTGAACCTGACGGTGAAGGTCGCTGTGCCGGTGGTGCTGGTCGGGGCGCAGCGCCCGTCCAGCGCCCTGTCCAGTGACGCCGGGATGAACCTGGTGAACGCATTCCGGGTCGCCGCCTGCCCGGAATCCCGGGGAATGGGCGTGCTGGTACTGCTGAACGACGAAATCCACGCCGCGCGCGAAGTCACCAAGACCTCCACCATGCGCCTGCAAACTTTCCGCAGCCGCGACTTCGGCGCGCTGGGCCATGCCGATGGCGACGCGGTTGTCTACTATCGCCAGCCCGTGCGCCGCCGGGCCCCGGACACCGAGTTCGACGTCAGCACGCTGGACACGCTGCCGCGGGTCGATATCGCCTATTCCTATGCCGGGGGCGACGGCACCGCCGTGCGGGCCTTCGTCGCGGCCGGCGCGAAGGGCATCATCTCCGCCGGCTTCGCGCCGGGATTCGCGGCGCCAGCCGAGGCGGCGGCGTTGCGGGACGCCGCAGGCCAGGGCGTGGTGGTCGTGCAGTGCACGCGCGCCGGATCGGGCCGCACGTTCCGCGGCACACGCCTGACCGAGGCCGGGTTCCTGATCGCCGACAACCTCAACCCGCAGAAGGCGCGCCTGCTGCTGGCGCTGGCGCTAACCGTGACCAACGATCCTGATGAGATCGCACGCATTTTCCGGACCTATTGAGGATGACCTGCGATCCCATCCCCATATGCTCGTCTGCGCCACCGGTCCGGGCGGTCGAGGCCCGGTGCCGTGCCGCGGCGCCCCGGCTGCGGCGGATCCGGGCCAGGGCGGTGCCCGTCGCGGTGCCGTCCGGCACCACGACACTCTTCACTGCCCCGCATTGAGCCGATGGATATCTACCATGTCTGGTGCGACCTGAAGCCAGGCGTCAGCGACACCACGTTCAGCGACAACGTGGCCGCTTATCTGGAACACCTGCAAGCACAAGGCCTGATCCAGACCTGGCGCTTGACCCGCCGGAAGCTCGGCCTTGGCCCGCCAGGCCAAGGTGAGTTCCACCTGATGATCGAGGTGCGCGACCTGGCGCAGCTCGATGCGGCATTCCAGCGTGTCGCTGGCCGCAGGGAGCCGGTCGAAGGGTTCCATTTCGGCGTCAACGCGCTGGTGCAGAACGCCGTGTTCGCCCTTTACCGCGACTTTCCCGATCCGGTCCGCGCCCGAGGCGAGGAAAGGTTCTGACATCGAAGCCCCTGACATCGAAGCCCCTGACATCGAAGCCCCTGACATCGGGAACGCAAGGGCTGCTCTGCCGTTCGTGCGCGGAACTGGAGTGAGCCTGGCCATGACCCTTGCCGCGCGTGCCACCCTCATCCGCGTCATTCGCTTTGCGAGCCTGCTCCTTGTCGGCCTCGTACTCGGCCTGACATTCGCGCATGTGCTGGAAATGCCCGGCAAGCTGCGTCTTCCCGGCCCGATCTGGCTGGTCGTCCAGCAGAATCTGTATGTCGGCTTCGGTGCAGTGGGCGCGGTAATCGAGCCTGCCGGGATCCTGCTGAGCTGGGCGCTGGTGCTCTTGCTGCGCGGTCGGGCCGGCTTCGGCCTGGCTCTGACGGCTGCTATCACAACCAGCGCCGGGCTGGCTGTGTGGGCGATCCTGGTCGCGCCGATGAACGCGGTGCTGAATGGCTGGACACCGGCGTCACTGCCTTCTGACTGGATGGCGGTGCGGAACCGATGGGAACTCGGCCATGCTATTCACGCCCTGCTGTTTGCGGTCGCGTTCAGCGCCCTGGCGACAGCTGCGATCCGGCGCGGCGGACCGGTGCCGCCGAACACCGGGATTGGTTCGAGTGCCTGAGGACCAGGGCGCGGGAAAGGCGAGCGGGTCCGCGCGCGGCGATTGTCACGGGCGCGGCCAAGGCTGCTGTCGCTACGACCGGTTCGTCGTTCCGCCGGTCCTCCTACGGCCTGTCCATGGAGCCGTTCGGATGACCAATGCGGAATGGAACAAACTTCCATGTCTCCTCGGCGTGAAGTATTCCCATGCAAACTGCGCCCGACGCAGAAAGAAACGGTCCGATCTCCTGCAGCATCTGAATGATTCCTGGTAGTACGCATTTGTATTGGATAAGGCTTCGACATCGGTCAGGTCGAACAGGACGCGGCTGCAACACTCCAACGGATGAAGCCGCCGGAACGCGACGCCCTTGCTTCATCTTGTTCGAACGCATCGACAAGCCGACATTCCGGACCGGGATTCTGGCTGTGCGTCGCCCTCTCCAGTCATTCATTGACACTGGCCGCGACCGGCTGCTGAAGATCCGCGCGTTGCCGCCATGGAATCATGGGATCTCGTGCTACTGACACGCCCCTGCTTCACAGCCGGCCTGCCTCCGGTTTCGGGCAAGCTGGCGAGGAACTGCGAGTCATAGGATTTCGACCCTGATGCGTTTTCTGTTTGGCTTTCTGGTGGTTGTGCTGCCGCTTTTGAGCGGGACAGCGGCTTCGGCCCAACCGGCGGCCACCGCGCCGACCGCCCCCACAGCCCCCGCCAGCGAGTCGGCCGATGTGGACACGCTGGTTCGCATCCTGCAGAACGACAAGGCGCGTGCCGCCCTGATCGAACGGCTGAAAGGTACCGCTCCCTCCGTCCCCTCTCCAGACGAGCCATCGCCCATCTCGGGCCTCGCCGGCCGTGTGGCGGAATACACGAGGGGCGTCGCCGAACAGGCAATGGCAGCCATCGAGGATGTGGGCGGCATCATCGCCAGTGTCGCCCTGGTCTTTCGGGGTGCTGCCACGATCGACCTGAGCGCCGTCTGGGGTGCGGTCCTTGAGGTCGTCGCCGTGATCGCGGTGACCTTCGCCGTCAATCTCCTGTTCCGCTGGATCGGCGCCCGCGTCGGACAGGACTGCGACCGGCGCGCGATCAACGCCGGCCCGGTCCGGCGCATGATCCTGCTGCTGCTTGCGGAGTCGGTCGATGCATTGGGTGTCGTGATCGCCTGGGGCGCCGGATATGCATTCGCGCTGAGCGTGGGTGGTTTCGGGTTCAGCCCAAGCGGACGGATCAGCTTCGGACAGACCCTGTTCCTGAACGCGTTTCTGGCCGTGGAACTTATCAAGGTTACGCTGCGGCTGCTGACAGTGCCGGTCCGGACCCATCTGCGGATGGTACCATTGGACGACACCGCGGCAGCCTACTGGTATTTTTGGACCAGTCGTCTGGTCAGCCTGCTGGGGTACAGTTTCCTGTTTGCCGCCCCACTGATGTTGTACAGCGGTTCCGAGCCCGGCTCGCAGTTGATCCGGATCGTGGCCATGTTCACCGCCACCGCCATCATCGTGGCCATCATCCTGCAGAACCGCGACCAGGTACGGACACTCCTCGCCACGCGGCTGAATGGCGGGCATGCGGACACGCTCGGACGCATCGGCGCCTATCTCGGCTCCGTCTGGCACCTGCTCGCGATCGCCTATGTGGTCACTGTCCTGCTCGTCTGGCTGACCAATCCCGGGGCGGCCCTGGCCTTCATGATGCAGGCCACCCTGCAGTCGGTGATCGCAGCCGGCATAGGCATGGCCGTGATGGCGTTGATTTCCCGCTTGATCTCAACCGGCATGCATCTGCCGCAGGATGTCCGCGACCGTCTGCCGCTGCTGGAGTCGAGGCTGAACGCCTTTGTTCCGGCGGTGCTGCGCGTCGTGCGATTGGTGGTGTTGATCTGCGTCCTGGTGACCGTGGCACAGATCTGGGGCCTGCTGAACCTTCTGGGTTGGTTGGCCACCAGTACCGGACGCCAGGTGACCGGTGCCGCCATATCGGTGGCGCTGATCCTGTTGATCGGCGGACTGGTCCATCTGGCTGTGGCGTCCTGGGTGGATTACCGGGTCAATCCAAACTACGGCAGCATCCCCACAGTGCGGGAGCGCACCCTGCTTGCGCTGTTCCGCAACGCATTCGACATCACCCTGCTGGTCGTGGTGACCATGCTGACCCTGTCGCAGATTGGGGTGAATATCGCTCCACTCCTGGCCGGTGCCGGGGTCATGGGGCTGGCCATCGGGTTCGGCGCCCAGAAACTGGTTCAGGACATCATCACCGGCATCTTCATCCAGTTCGAAAACGCGATGAATGAAGGCGAGCTCGTCAGTGTCGGCGGCGTCACCGGCATCGTCGAGCGCCTGACCATCCGCTCAGCCAGCATCCGCGACCTGAACGGAGTATTGCACATCCTGCCGTTTTCCAGCGTGGACAAGGTATCCAACCTGATGCGCCACTTTTCTTACCACGTGGCGGAAATCGGCGTGGCCTATCGCGAGAATATCGCCGAGGTGAAGGAGGCCATGCACGAGGCCTTCGAACGGCTGCAGGCCACGGACCACGGGGCGAACATCCTGGGGCCGCTGGAGATGCAGGGCATCACCGCCTTCGCTGATTCCGCGATCAATGTTCGTGCCCGGATCAAGACGATCCCGGGCAAGCACCTCGCCCTCGGGCGGGCCTACAGCGAACTGCTGAAGGACGTATTCGACGAACGGAGCATCGAAATCGCGTTCCCTCACATGACGCTTTACATGGGCGAGGACAAACAGGGCAATGCCCCGCCGTTACGTGTACGACCCGAGCGGAACAGGCCTTCGTCGGTCCCATCGATCGCGGACTGCTGAGCGTGGTGGAGCGGTTCGCGCCGGCACAAGGGACATGGTGCCGGCTGTTCAACGGCATGCCGGTGATCCGCGCCCTGCGCTCCCTGCCTGGCGGACCTGGCTGAACCGGGGCGTGACGTACAGGGTGACGTCCGCCGTCCGGCAGCGGACGTACGGCTTGCCGGGACGCGTCATCGCGCCTGGGCGCTCGCCTCGGATCGCGTCGCGCCGGCCCGCGCCGCCAGAGCGGCGGCCATGAACCCATCCAGGTCGCCGTCCAGAACCGCGTCGGGATTGCCCTTTTCCACGCCGGTCCGCAGGTCCTTCACCAGCTGATAGGGTGCCAGGACGTAGTTCCGGATCTGATGGCCCCAGCCGATATCGGTTTTCGCGTTCTCTTGCGCCGCCGCTACCGCCTCGCGCTTCTGCAACTCGGCCTCATACAGGCGGGCCTTCAGCATCGCCATGGCGGTCGCGCGGTTGCGGTGCTGGCTGCGATCGGTCTGACAGGCGACGATGATGCCCGACGGGATGTGCGTGATGCGGATGGCACTTTCCGTCTTGTTCACGTGCTGCCCGCCCGCGCCCGACGCGCGATAGGTGTCCACTTTCAGGTCGGCGTCGTTGACCTCGATATCGATGTTGTCGTCGACAACCGGATACACCCAGACCGATGCGAAGCTGGTCTGCCGGCGGGCATTGGCATCAAACGGGCTGATGCGAACCAGGCGATGCACGCCGGCCTCGGTCTTCAACCAACCATAGGCGTTCGGACCACTGACCAGCAGCGTCGCTGACTTGACCCCGGCCTGCTCGCCCTCGCTCTCTTCCAGCAACTGCACCTTGTAGCCATGCTGTTCGGCCCAGCGCATGTACATGCGCATCAGCATTTCGGCCCAGTCCTGCGCCTCGGTGCCGCCAGCGCCGGCGTTCAGCTCGATGTAGCAGTCATTGGGGTCGGCCTCGCCGGACAGCAGGCTTTCGATCTCCCGCCGCTTCGCCTCCTCCGCCAGCGCCTGCAACGATGCCACGGCGTCGGCGGCCATCGCATCATCGCCATCGGCCTCGGCGAGTTCGATCAACTCCAACGCGTCGGCGACCTCGGTTTCCAGCCGGCGGACAGCCTCCATCTGGCCGGCAAGCTGGTTGCGTTCCCGCATGACCTTCTGCGCGGCGGCGGCGTCGTTCCACAGCGCCGGGTCCTCGGCGCGGTTGTTCAGTTCCGCAAGGCGGGCTTCGGCGGCATCCCAGTCAAAGATGCCTCCTCAGCAGTGCGATCGACTGCTTGATCTGTTCGTTCAGGGCGTCGGATTCCGCGGACATCGTCTGGCTACAGGCTCCTTCGGGGGGCGGGTCAATAGAGCCCGCCCAGCTTGTTGTCGACCCCACCATGCACCGTGCCCGGCGCCGGCGGTCCGCTTTCAACCGCCGAGACGCCGCTCAGCCCATAGCCGAGTGGGGTCGAGGCGCCGGGCACCTGATCGGGCTTGAACGCATCGGTCACCGTGCCCGCACCGGTGTCCCAGCTTGCCATCGTCACCCCAGGCGGCTGCGGGAACTGCAGCACAGGACGGTCGCGCAGGGCCACCGCCATGTAGTCACGAAAGATCGGCGCGGCAACGGACCCGCCCGTTTCATTGTTGCCAAGCGAACTTGGCGTGTCGAACCCGACCCAGACGGTGGTGACGAGATCCGGCGTGAATCCCGAGAACCAGGCATCGATAAAATCCTGGGTGGTGCCCGTCTTGCCGGCGATCGGGCGGTTGAGGCCCTTCCCCGCATTGTATCCCGTGCCGCGCTGTACCGCGCCCTGCATCATCGTCACCAACTGGAACACGCTTGCGGGATCGGCGATCTGGGCACGCGTGTCCTCGACCTGCGGTGTCTGGTTTGGATCGTTACAGCGGTCGCACGCAACCGCCTGGTTGCGCCACACCACGTGCCCGTCGCGATCCTGCACGCTGTCGATCAGCGTCGGCGTCACCTCCCGCCCGCCGGCGGCGAGTGATGCAAAGGCGCCAGCCTCCCGGATGACCGTCGTTTCCACCGCGCCCAAGGCAGCCGGCAGCACCCTGGGCATGCTGTCCACCATATGGAAGGCGGTCGCGGTCTGCGCCACCGCGTCCATCCCGACATATTGCGCCACCCGTAAGGTGACGAGGTTCAGGGACTTCTCGAGCGCCAGGCGCAGCGGGGTCGGGCCATTGAACGTGCCCTCGTAATTGCCCGGCCGCCAGCGTCCTTCGCCGGTGTCCACCACGATCGGCGCGTCCAGGAAGCGCTGGCTGGGCGAGATGCCGCGCGACAGCGCGGTCAGGTAGACCATCGGCTTGAAGCTCGATCCCGGCTGTCGGTTGGCCTGAGTCGCACGGTTGAACTGACTCTGCTCGAAGCTCCAGCCGCCCACCAGCGCCACCACGCGCCCGGTCTGCGGATTAAGCGACACCAGCGCACCCTGCACCTGCGGAATCTGCCGCAGGACGACCCGGCGAGCCGGGGGTGGCGGCGGCGCGGCGGCTCGTCCGCGGGCGGGCGGCGTGGCGACCGGGGCGGGCGCCTGGGTCTCGGCGGCGGCGGGCGGCTCGATCATCACGACATCCCCCACCCGCATCACGTCGGTGATCTTCCGGGGCGGCGGCCCAGTCCGGCCATCGCGCACGGGGCGTGCCCAGGCGATATCCTGCAGCAGCAACGGGGCGGTCTTCTGGGTCGACGCCCCGATCGGCTGCCCGGATTGCGCCTCGATCCAGCCCAGGCGAGCCTCGGAATCGCTGGTCGAGAGAACGAGGGCGAGCCGCCAGTCCGGCAGCATGCCGGCTGGCCGAGCGACGTCCTTCAGCGCTGCCGGCCAGTCACGCTCGAAGCCCGGGGTCACTGGCAATTGCGCAATCGGCCCCCGCCAGCCGCCCTGCTTGCGGTCGTAGGCCATCAGCCCGTCATGCAACGCCTTCTCGGCCGCGAGCTGCAGAACCGGATCAAGGCTTGTGCGCACCATCAGCCCGCCCTGGGTGGTGACGTCCTGGCCGAATCGCGCGACGAGTTGCCGGCGCACTTCCTCGGCGAACCATTCCCCGCCGGCAACCGGCGGCGGCCGGCGGAACTCGGTGGGGATGATCGGTTCGGCCTTCGCGGCCACGGCGTCAGCCGCAGAGATGGCGCGATCCTCCAGCATGCGGTCGATCACCCAGTCCCGCCTTGCCTTGGCGGCATCGGGATAGCGGAAGGGATTGTAGTTGTTCGGGGCCTTCGGCAGCGCGGCCAGGAAGGCGGCTTCCTGGAGATTGAGCTGGTCCAGCGGCTTGTTGAAATAGGCCTGCGCCGCGGCCGCGACGCCATAGGCGCCGGCGCCCAGATAGATCTCGTTCAGATAGAGTTCGAGAATCCGCGCCTTGCTCAGATTCTCCTCGATCCGCATCGCCAGGATCGCTTCCTTGATCTTGCGGCCCAGCGACAGCTGGTTGTCCAGCAGCATGTTCTTCGCGACCTGCTGCGTGATGGTCGAGGCGCCGACCGGCCGCCGCCCTTGCCCCATATGGGTCAGGTTGTAGACCGCGGCCCGGGTGATCGCGATCGGATCGACACCGCGATGGGTCCAGAAATTCTGGTCCTCGGCCGACACGAAGGCCTGCCGCACCAGTTTCGGGATGGCGGTCTCGGGCACGAAGATCCGCCGCTCGGTCGCCAGTTCGGACAGCAGGCGCGAATCGCCCGCATACACCCGGCTCATGACCGGCGGCTGGTAGCTGCGCAACCCGTCCACATCCGGCAGGTCGGCGCTGAAATGCTGGTATGCCATCAAGCCGCCAACGCCGCCGATGACGCCGACAAGCAGCAGAAGGCCGAGGAGCCCGCCGATCAGGCCGCGCACCAGGCGACCGAAGAACCCGCCCCGCTTCGGGCGGCGAGGCGGCGGTGTCGACGGCTTGCCGCGCCGTCTCGGATCGGACGAGGGTGCCAGAGGCTCGCCGGCGGTCATTTGGCTGCTCATGACGGCGGCATATGGCGCTTTTGAATGGATAGGAACAGCAATTCCGATCCCCGCTGATTAATTCCGCGACAGCGACCGTTCCGGCTGGCTCGGCGCCTGGTTCAGCTGGCCCAGACCAAGGACGGCGGAGCGGCATCGGCGCGGAATGTGGTCGAGAAATAGGTGTCGATGGCTCGTTTCATGGCACCAGCGATCACGCGCCGGTGATCCGAGCGCCGCAGTGCCGCCTCGTCCTTCGCGTTGGACATGAAGCCCATTTCGACCAGCACGCTTGGGATATCCGCGGCCTTCAGAACCAGGAAACTCGCATGCCGGTCCGGATTCTGCAGCATGGGCAGGTCCCGGTCTAGGCTGCCGACCAGGGTCTTGGCGATGCGAATCGAGCCGACGCGCGTTTCCCGACGCACCAGGCTCGACAGGATCCGGGCCACCTCGGGGGACGCGTCCTGCCAGTGCTTGCCAATGAACCGATCGGCGCTGTTTTCCCGACGTGCAAGCGCGGCGGTCTGCGCGTCGGACGGTGTACCGAGGGTGTAGACCGATGCGCCGCGCACCGAGGAGTCGGTCAGCGCATCCGCGTGCATCGAGACGAACAGCGAGGCACCGCGTCCCTGCGCGCGTGTCACGCGGTCCTCGAGCGGGACGAACACGTCGCGTGAGCGGGTCAACTCCACGCGATACTTGCCGGCAGCATCCAGCTGCCGCTTCAACTCCAGCGCCGCGGCCAGGGCGACGTGCTTTTCGTATGTGCCGGAAATTCCGATCGCCCCGGGATCCTTGCCGCCATGGCCAGGGTCCAGCATCACCAATGGCGCCTCGGCCGAGGGCTTTGGTTTCGCCTTGCGCGATGCGGCGAGCGCGGCTTGGGGAATCAGAGTAGTCCCCAGGATGACACTGCCGGCACCGAAGCGGCCCAGCAGCAGGCGGCGCGTGATGGGGGCTATCTCGGACATGGGGCCTGCTTAACACAAGGGATGCAGACGTGCAGCTTTCTTATTGATTATGGCCGCTTCGTGTCCTCGCTGCACATGATGCTTGCGATGCGGGACAGTTTGCTCCATGGTCCGCTTGCTCCGGCGGTGCAACCGGAGGAAGCCGGTAACCGGCGCCTCCTGGCCTGATCCGGCGATCATGAGAACCCTTGGCCGTCCAGGACAGTTTCTGGTGGGCTATCCCGCAGGGGAAAGAAGGGTTGGCTCCTATCGCTCCGGCCGCATCGCTGCTCGGGTCGCGCCCGTCTCCCCAGGACCGGAAGCGCGCCGGGGCCGTCCGGTCCGGATGGCCAGCAAACGACTTTCTCGCAGGGGCCGTGTTCCGCGACGGAACGCACCACTCGCATGCCAGGGACTGATGAGCCACACCATGAACCGCCCGCCCGCTACGGTATCGCTACCCTCGACGGTATCGCTATCGATCGTGGCCGGGGCCATGGGTTGGTGTGACGATCCGCATCGCTTCCCCGGCCTGACCCGTGGGCCCCTTTCCGCAAGCCTTTTCTGCCGCCCCCCAGCACGCGCCCCGAACGGGGCCACGCCACGCACGCGAGCGGCATACCGGAGTTCAGGACTACATGACGAAGCGCATGCTGATCGACGCCACGCACGCGGAAGAAACCCGCGTCGTGGTGCTGGACGGGAACCGTCTGGAAGACTTTGACGTCGAAACATCAGCCAAACGACATCTCAAGGGCAATATCTACCTTGCCAAGGTCGTCCGGGTAGAACCAAGCCTGCAGGCCGCCTTCGTGGAATATGGCGGGAACCGGCACGGGTTCCTGGCCTTCAGCGAAATCCACCCCGACTACTACCAGATCCCGGTCGCCGACCGCCAACGCCTGATCGAAATGGAAGCCGAGGAGGCTCGTCGCGAGGAGGAGGAAGACGAGCTCGAACTGGCCCTGAACGGCGCCGCCGATGACATCGACGACGAACCGGCGGACCCGCGCGGCGCGCAGCCGCTCATCATCAAGCAGCCGGTCCTGACCGGTGAGGTCCCGGCCGTCGAGCCGGTTGCGCACTGGGCGCTGGCCGCGTTCCCGCCGCTCACCGCGGCTGCCGCTGCGGCCCCGGCCTGGGCCGACGCCACCCGTCCGTCCCTGATCGCGCCAGCGGAGGCCGCGGCCGACGCGCCTACCGCCAGGGCGGCGTCCCGTTCCACCGCGGCACCGTCGCCGGACCTGCCACCGCCTGCTCTGCGGGCCGCATTGCCGCCGGCGCCGGCCTGGGCGGATGCCTCCCGGCCCGGCCTGCTGGCTCCGCCCCTGCCCATTCCAGCCTGGGCACTGGCCGCGCAGCCGCCGCTGCTGGCCGCCGCGCCGGCGGAGACGGCACTCGAATTTCCCCGGCCAGCAGAGTCGGGTGCAGAGGCACCGGATGAGCGGGGACGGTTCGACCGGCGCAACCGCTCGCGCCGGACCCGCCGCCCCCAGCCAGCGCCAGCCCCGGCGGTGCCCGAGCCACAGCCGGAAGTGACGGAGGACGACGAACCGAACGATGAGCTGGGCCTGGGAGAGGCCATCGCGGAGGCCCCCCCACCCGAGGTGGTCGGTGGCGAGCAGGACAGCGTCGATGAGCCGCGCGAGCGCCGCCTCCCGCCACGCTTCCTGCGCAACTACAAGATCCAGGAAGTCATTCGCCGCCGGCAGATCATGCTGGTCCAGGTTGTGAAGGAGGAGCGCGGCACGAAGGGTGCGGCACTGACCACCTATCTGTCGCTGGCGGGCCGCTTCGCCGTGCTGATGCCGAACTCTCCCCGCGGCGGCGGCATCTCCCGCAAGATCACCTCGGCCACCGACCGGCGGCGGCTGAAGGAGATCATGACCGAGCTCGACCTGCCGCGCGGCATGGGCCTGATCATCCGTACCGCCGGCGCCGCGCGACCCAAGCCCGAGATCAAGCGGGACTGCGAGTATCTGTTGCGGCTGTGGGACGACATTCGCGACCACACGATGAAGTCGATCGCGCCGGCGCTGATCTACGAAGAGGCCAGCCTGATCAAACGGGCGATCCGCGACGTCTACTCCCGCGACATCGACGAGATCCTGGTGGACGGCGAGGATGGCTGGCGCGCCGCGCATGACTTCATGCGCATGCTGATGCCCTCACATGCGCGGAAGGTGCAGCTCTGGCGCGATGCCGCGGGCAGCGGGTCGCCGCTGTTCACGCGCCATCAAGTCGAGGCACAGCTCGACGCGATGCTGATGCCGATCGTCCAGCTCCGCTCGGGCGGCTATCTGGTGATCAACCAGGCCGAGGCGCTGGTGGCGATCGACGTCAACTCCGGCCGCTCCACCCGCGAGCGGAATATCGAAGAGACGGCGCTGCGCACGAACCTGGAGGCCGCCGATGAGGTGGCGCGCCAGTTGCGCCTGCGTGATCTTGCCGGGCTGATCGTCATCGACTTCATCGACATGGAGTCGAAGCGGCACAATGCGATGGTCGAACGCCGGCTGAAGGATGCGCTGAAGAACGACCGCGCCCGCATCCAGGTCGGCCATATCAGCCATTTCGGCCTGCTGGAAATGAGCCGCCAGCGCCTGCGGCCTTCGCTCGCGGAGACCAATTTCGTTACCTGCCCGCATTGCGGCGGCACCGGCCATGTCCGCAGCACCGAGAACGCCGCGATCCATGTGCTGCGTGGCATCGAGGAGGAGGGTAGCAAGCGTCGCGCGGCCGAGGTCGTCGTACATGTCTCGACGCCAGTGGCGCTCTATCTGCTGAACCATAAGCGCGACCGGCTGCGCGAGATCGAAATGCGCTACATGATGCGCGTCATCATTGCCGCCGACGATGCCCAGGTCGTGCCGCTGTTCCGTATCGAACGCGTGCGGCCGCAGATCGCCGGCGAGGTCGTGGCGGTTATCACGCCCGACCTGCCCGCGCCGGTCCCGATCCCCGTGCCTGCGATCGCCGCGCCCGAGCCCGAGGAGGCGGAGAGCATCGCGCTTGACGAGGACGAGGCCCCCGACGATGCCGATGAGGCGGGCGACGAGGAACAGGCCGAGGATTTGCGCGCCGACGGAAGCGACTCCGACGAAGCGGATCGCCGCCGCCGTCGTCGTCGCCGGCGCCGCCGTGGACGGCGCGAGGACGGTACCGCGGCCGGTGAGGACGAGGCGGGCGAGACCGAGGCCGGCGAAGCCGCGGACGCCCAGGAACTCGCGCTGACCCCGGCGGCACCGGAACCGGCGGAAATCGCTCCGGTGGCTGCCGTTGAACCCGACGTGGAGGCCGTGCCGGAGGTCACCGCGGCGGATCTGGCGACCGACGGCGCCATCGAAGGCGTGCCGGAACGCGCCGAGGCAGAAACCGATGATGATGCGCGCGGGCGCCGGCGCGGACGGCGTGGCGGACGGCGCCGGCGGCGGGAGTCCGACGACGAGCTGTCGCCGCTGGGCCTGCCCGGCGCGGAGCAGCCCGAGCTGGTACCCGCCTACTCGGGTCCCACGCCGGCAAATCCGTTCGGCGATCATGTGTATGACATCTTCGATGTCATGGAACAGGCGGAACGGGGGAACGAGACCGGACGGCCAAAAGCGGCCGAAATGCCGGCGCATCAACCAGCCACCAGCCACGGCGAACCCGCGGCAGCCGACCTGCCGGCTGATCCGGACATCCTGACGCCCGGCGCCGAGGCGCCCGCGGAATCGCCACCGGCCGATTCGCTGGTCGAACTGGAAGCACCGTCGGCTGTACCGGGATCAGAGCCGGCAGCCGGGACGGCACCCGATATGGAACCGGAACCCGTGGTTTCCGTAGATACAGGCACGGAGGCACCGGCCGTGGTCGTAGACGATGCGATCCTGGCGCAGACCATCGTGGAAGCCGTCGCTCCGGCGGCAGCCGTCAGCGTGCACCCGAGCACCGAAACGTCCGCGGACATGACACCCGCATCCACGCCCGAGCCAGTCATGGCCGAGGCCGCGACAGCCGAGACCACGGTGCCGGCGCCGGCTAATGACGAACCCGCCGAACCTCTGGTGAAGCCGATCGTGATCGGCACCGAAACCGCGCCGGTGGAGAAGAAGCGGGGGTGGTGGCGTCGATAGCCGTCACGACGGCGCTCCACCCGCCTGGCGCCTTCAACCCGGGATCGGCAGCGGTCCCGGGGTGCGGTCCGCCGTCATGCGGATCGAGATACCGGCTCGGTGTAGACGAAAACGCCGAAATTGAACCGACTCGTCGCCTCCTGCGGTTGCTCCTGCGTTGCTTCGTCGGCCAGCAGGTCCACCGCGAGACGGTTGATGTCGACGAGCGCCCGCATCGATGCGCCGCGTGCGGCGGTTTCCAGACGACGGACCATCTCGGGTGTCAGCCCGTCATAATGCACGCTGCGGTCCAGGAAGGGGGCGCGGGCGGCCGCGGCGACATTGGCCGCGGCTGCGGCAAGATGATCGTGCAGGTTGCGGGCAAAGTAGAACAACTGCTCCTCCCCGCCCGGCCTGGGAATGAAGGCTGCGGTATGCAGCCGGACCTGATCGTTCTCATCCACTGAGGCAATGCCTTGGCTCAGCCAGTCATCCAGGATGGATCTCGGGCGAATATCCGTGGTGACCGATTCGACCAGAGCATCGAAGCTTGGCCCTCCGTCGGGCGCGGACCGCGGCAGCGGCCGCGGGCATTCAGCGTTGTCGCTGCCATGGAGGGCAAGCCAGCGCCCGATGATAAGTGTGTTAATCGTAACAATTTCGGGCATTTCGTCCGGCTCCGATGCGCTTTCGCGCAGGCGCCGGATCTCCTTGCGATGCACCCCGGTCATCAGGCTGATCCGACTGTCGCTCCGCGCGCGGGGATCGGTCAGCAGATCGCTGGCAGCCACGTCGACGAACAGCTCCCGCATCATGTCAACGAAGACCGGGAAGGTGATCCCATTGCGGATCAGCAGCCGGACGAGCGGACGGGCCATGCGTCGTATGGCCTTCAGCAGGGCCGCCGGGGCAACCGGCGCATTGGGGTTCAGGTCTGGCATCGCGAGCCGTGGCGGAGTTGATTGATTCGTATATAGCACAGTTTCGTGTGGGAAAAATACCCACAAAAACGATAATTGCGGTTGACGTGGGATTTTTTCCCACGTACCGTCCCCTCATCGCGCTTGTGTGAACAAGACGCCAGACGATCCAGCCCTCAGAGGGAATGAACCCGAGATGTCGCTGTCCCACGCCGCTCCCCGCCTGACCGATCAGCGCAGGCGCGCCGCGCCCCGCGCCGGTGACCTGGAGCAGGACATGCTTTTCACGGGAACGGATTTCGTCACCGAAGCGCCGCATTCGTCGCGGATCGGCACGGACGAGGATATCGACCTCCGCCAGCTTCGCCATCACACCAAGAACGCCCTGCAACGAATCATCGGGCTGGTGGCCCAGGCTCCGGGCCTGGCCGACACGCCCGAGGGCGCACAGATCGCCAGGCAATTGGAACGCCGCATTCAGCTCTCCGCGGCCATTTCCGACGCGCTGTTCGGCCTGACCCGCGCGCCGGAGGCGATGACGGACCGGCTGCGCTCATTGTGCGGGTATCTCGTGGAACTGCTCAGCGATCCCGCCCAGATCGTGCAAGTGGGCGTATCCATCCGCGGCGAATGCCCCGTTCACCTTCGGGAGACGGTCCTGCGCGTGGCGCATGAACTGGTGGGAAATGCCGTAAAGCACGGCATGCGGCGTCAGCGTAGGGGCCGCATCGCCGTGCGGCTGCACACGGAACCCGGGGTCTACACGCGCCTGACCGTCATCGACGACGGCCACGGGTTCCACGGCCGGCCCAAGGAGGGTGAGGGCCTCACGCTCGCGCGCCTGCTGGCGGAGGAGAATGGCGGCAGCGTGAGCCTGGAATCGGATGGACGGACCATTGCCGCGCTTTATCTACCGCACGCACATCCAAGAAAAGAAACGCGGGGCGAACGCAAGCGAGACTAATCCGCCGCCAGAGGCAGTTCCGCAACCTCCTCGCGCAGCCACACCGCCGTGTCGTGGTACACGGCCCCCCCGAACGGCGGCGCCGGATCATCGCTCGTCAGCGCATTTATCCCAATTCCACCCTCGAAGCATTCGCTCGGCCAGATGCTCTCGGCCACCAGGACGCCCGGTTGCTGGCCCTCGGCAATGCGGGCATGCAGCACCACCTCACCCCGTGCATTGCCCAGGCGGACCTTGGCGCCGTCCGCCAGGCCAAGGCGGCGCGCATCGTCGGGGTGGAGCAGGACGGTGGGCCGCCCTTCCCGCTTCCGCCCGGACGGCATCTCGGTAAAGCTGGTGTTCAGGAAGCTGCGTGCCGGCGCGGTGACCAGGCGGAACGGCCGGTCCGCCCCGCCCTCGTCGATCGTCGGCATGTGATCCGGCAGGCGGGGCATCATCGCGTGCTGCTCGCCCAGCATCGACCAGTCCGGCGCGAAGTGGAACCGCTTGTCGCGCGTCGGGAAACCGTTGAGGAAGTGCGCCTCCTCGAAGGGCGGCATCGCGTCCACCCAGCGCGCACGCAGTATGCTCGCGGCATCCGGCCGGCCGGAGGCACGCAGCGTCTCCTCGATGATCTCCATCGCCGTCATCTCAAATCCGCGATGCCGGGCACCCAGCCGGGACGCGAGGCCCTGCAACACCTCGTGGTTCGAGCGGCACTCCCCGGGCGGGTCGATCAGCTTGGGGCCGATCTGGATGTGGCTGTGTCCGCCGGCCTGGTAGAGGTCGTCGTGCTCCAGGAACATCGTCGCGGGCAGCACGATGTCCGACCAGCGGGCGGTTTCCGTCATGAACTGCTCATGCGTCGCCACGAACAGGTCATCGCGGGAGAAGCCACGGCGGACACGGTTGCTGTCTGGGCAGACCGTCAGCGGGTTCTGGTTCTGGATCAGCATGGCATGCACCGGCGGACCGTCCCGCAGTTCCGAGCGGTCGCCGGTCAGCACGCTGCCGACGCGGCTCATGTCCAGGGTCCGGATGCGCGTGTCGACGCAGTCCAGCCCCTCGATCAGCGTCTTGTTCCAACGATACATGCTGCGGTTGGACCACAGCGCGCCGCCGCCCTCGTGCTGCCAGGCGCCGGTGATCGCGGGCAGGCAGGTGACGGCATGCATGTTGGCCGCGCCGTTGCGGCTGCGCGCGAACCCGTAGCCGGCACGGATGTAGCTGCGCTTCGTGCTGCCATACAGGTGCGCGAAGGCCTCGATCTGCTGCACGGTCAGGCCGGTGATCGCCGAAGCCCAGGCCGGACCTCGTGATTGCAGATGCGCCTCCAGCGCCTCGGGGCAGTCGGTGTAGCGCGCCATGTAGACACGATCCGCATGGCCGTCCCGGAACAGCACATGCATCACCGCGCAGGCCAGCGCGCCGTCGGTGCCGGGCCGCGGTGCAAGATGCAGGTCGGCCACCGCAGCGGTGGGCGTGCGGTAGGGGTCGATGACAACCAGCTTCGCGCCACGCTCCTTCCGCGCGCGCGTCACATGTGTCATGACATTCACCTGGGTGGAGACGGGGTTGCCACCCCACACCACGATCAGGTCCGACCGGGCCATCTCCCGGGGGTCCACGCCGCGCGCCATGCCGACGCCCGCACTCCATCCGGTTTCCGGCAAAGAGGTGCAGATGGTCATCTTCTGGCGAGAATAGCGCATCACGTTGCGCAGGCGGTTGATGCCATCCCGCTGCACCAGCCCCATCGTGCCGGCGTAGTAATAAGGCCATACGGCCTCCGACCCATGCCGGGCGGTGACATCGGCGAAGGTGCCGGCGATGCGGTCCAACGCCTCGTCCCATCCGATGCGGCGGAACTGTGTGGATCCGCGCGGGCCAGTACGTATCAAGGGATGGGTCAGCCGGTCCGGATGGTGGATGCGTTCGGCATAGCGCGCGACCTTGGCGCAGATCACGCCGGCCGTGTAGCTGTTGTCTTCGGCGCCCCGCACGGCGCCGATACGGCGTCCGTCCAGGACCTCGACCGACAAGGCGCAGGTCGAGGGGCAGTCGTGCGGGCAGACCGAGGCCCGGATGGCATGCTGGCTCATGTCGGGTCAGACGTCCGCGATCTTCTGCCAATAGAGTTCCCGCTGTTCGGGCTGACCGCCATAGGGGCGCAGCGGCGGGCGCAGCACCATCAGCCCGTCCTCGAACCGCACGTCGCGCACCTGGTCCGACCCGATGCGGCTGGGATCGGAGGCGGCATCCACCCGCGTGACCAGCTGCTTGCCGTCGAACGTGTAGTTCCCGCAATAGGAGCTGTATTCCCGCTTCTCGCCCGCCGGCAGGGTGGGCCGTCCGTCGCAGGTGACGGCCATCATGCGGCCGTCCGCCCCCAGCACCACGCGGCCCGCGGGCTGGCCGCCATAGGGCGGCGGCAACGGCTCGCCGTCCGGGCCGGTCGAAACTGCGCGCACCAGGCGCCAGGTTCCGGTGACTGATTCCACGGTTCCCTCTCCTTTCAGGCCGGCCAGATGCGTTCGAACACGGCGGGCGAGCCTTCATCCAGTTTCAGATGCGGACGCATACGCAGGTTCCAGGGATTACCGACGCGGGCGGCTGACCACTCCGGCGTATCGGGGACGTCCGGGCTCGCGAACTCATACACGGTCAGGTATTTCGGTTCGGCCTCGACCGCGGCATAGCGGCGGGCGCGCAGCACGCCAGGAACTTTCAGAAAGCCGGGGATGAAGGCCGTGTTGTACCAGTCGTTGAACTCGTCCTCCATGCTGGCCGCGATGTCCATCCGGCCCATCTGCAGGTACGGCGCGGGTTCGTGCGTGTCGTCGGCCGGGTTGATCTTGATCGGAAAGATCTGCCGGTAGCCATTCAGCAGGAAGTTGCGCCCGATCGTGCTGGGTGAGACCTTGGTCCGGCGCGCCGAGGGCTTGAAGCGCACCTCGTCGAGGAAGGCGGCGGTGCGCAGCACCGTGTGTTCCTCGAGCTCGTACATCGCCAGGTATTTCGGCCCGCCGCGCAAGGCGCGGTAGCGTGCGCCGGAGATGAAGCCGGGCACGGCGGCCAGGCGCAGCATGTGTTCGTCGTCGTACCAGCGGTTGAACTCCGCCTCGTACTCCTCCAGCACGTCGGTCCAGGCCATCAGCAGCGCGCGTCCACGGGTCTTGGGCATTCCGGGTCCCCCTTGCCTTTGCCGGGATCGTAGAGCGCCCCGACGCGGGTGGCGAGGGGGACAGGCTTTGCGTCGCCTACTGCGCGAAGAACAGTTCCGTAAGAATGTAGTCGAACGCCAGGATCAGGATCGAGGCGGACACCACGGCCGAGGTGGTGGCCGAACCAACGCCCTGCGCCCCGCCGCGGCTGCGGTAGCCGTGAAAGCACCCGAGCAGCGTGATCAGGAAGCCGAACACCGCGGCCTTCACCAGGCCAGAGATTACGTCCTCGGCCTGCACGAAATTCACGGTGTTGGTCAGGTAGACGGCGGAGTTGAAGCCGAGCTTGACGGTGGAGACGATGTAGCCGCCGAGGACGCCCAGAAGATCGGCGACAACGACGAGCAGCGGCAGTGCGATGCAGCCGGCCAGCAGACGCGGCGCGACGAGATAGCGGATCGGGTTGGTGGACAGCGTGGTCAGGGCGTCGACCTGATCGGTGACACGCATCGTGCCGATCTCGGCCGCCGTCGCCGCGCCGATCCGCCCGGCAACCATCAGCCCGGCCAGCACGGGGCCGAGCTCGCGGGTCACCGACAGCACCACCAGGTTGGCCACCGCGCTCTGGGCCGAGAAGCGAGAGAAGCCGGTATAGGACTGCAGGGCCAGCACCATACCGGTGAACACCGCGGTCAGCGCGACGACGGGCAGGCTGAAATAGAAGATTTCCACCAGGGACCCGGCGAAGAGACGCCAATAGAAGGGTGGACGGAACCAATACGACACCGCCTCGCCGGCGAATCGCGCCAGGGCACCGGTGGTCACGCAGGCATCGAGGACGAAGCGCCCGATCGTCCCCAGGATCGTGACTGGGGACATCACGCCGGCCGGCAATGCCATGTCGGCCTCGTTGCAGCGGGGTTGCGACGCAGAAGGATGATGGCCCCGAGGCTTTCGGCGCGGAGATCGGTCTGGCGCGCGCCGCCCCGGAAGCCGGTTCGGTGGACGCGATGTGTGGGGATCGGAGCCATGTGGAGTGGGCTAGCGCGGAACCCGGCCTGCGTCAAAGCAGGCCCCTCCCGCAACGCACTGTCGAAGCAGACGCGCCACCGCGGCGAAGATCGCTGAACGGTTTCGTCGGTTGGCCGCCCGACGCCCGGGCCGGAATGCATCCTGGTCCGGGGCCGGAACTCAGGCCCGTTCTTTGACCCAGATCAAAGCCCGGCATGCAACCTGATCCCTACACTGACCCGAACGACTGAGCGAGGCAGAAATGCGAAACGCCACCACCCGTCACGACGGAAACGGCTTGCTGGCCCGGGCTGCCGACTGGTTTGCCACACGCGGCTGGCTGCAGGGCGCCAATCCGCGCCTGTCGGACAGCGACCTGCAGATGATCGCCAACGACCTGGGTGTCACCGAAGCGGATCTGCTGGACGTGCTGCCGCGTGCCCCGGACAGCAGCCTGCTGATGGACCGGATGATGGAAGCCCGCGGCCTCCATCCCGATCAGGTGCGCGGATCTTCCGCGGCGCTGGTGCGCGACCTGGAACTGACCTGCACCCGCTGTAGCGCCAAGCGCCGCTGCCAGCACGATCTCAAGGCTGGCACCGCGGCGGAAAGCTGCCATGAATACTGCGGCAACGCCGAAATCTTCGACGAACTGCTGGACGGCGCCGCCCCTCGGTAACGGCCCCCTACGCGCGCCGCAACCGGCGCGCTGGACCGCTGCGGAGGCAGCGCCAGACCGCGCGGGTCAGGACCGTGCGTTCGCCCGCACGGGTGCCGCAGGCCGCTCGACCGCCGCAACCTCCATGTTCGGCAGCGCGGTCGTCCACAGGTTGTCCAGCAGCATGTGCGGCCCCAGGGCGGCAAGATCGACGCATCCAAGCTGCCCCAGTGTCAGATCGATCTCCTTCTGCAGGATGGAGATCGCCTTCTTCACCCCCTCGGTCCCGCCGGCGATTGCGCCATACAGCGTCGCCCGCCCGGTGAAGACAAAATTCGCGCCGAGACACAGCGACAGCACGATGTCGGAGCCGCGGCGCACGCCGCTGTCCAGCGCGAGCACCATGTCCGGCCCGACGACCGCGCGGATCTGGGGCAGCACGTCCAGCGGTGAGGGTGCCAGGTCCAGCTGACGACCGCCATGGTTGGACACCACGATGCCGTTCACGCCGATCCCCGCGGCCATGCGCGCATCCTCGGGATGCAGGAGTCCCTTCACCATCAGGTTGCCGGGCCATAGGCGGCGGATGTTCTCCAGATCCTTCCAGGTCTGGCTCGCGTCCGGTGTCTGCGTCGCGAACATGTCGGAAACGTCGTCCGCGCTGGCACCGGTCGCCGCGTAGGGCCGCCAGTTGCCCATCATCGGCACGCCATGGCGCAGGTAATGCGCGAGCCAGACGGGATGCAGCAGCGACTCCAGGATCGTGCCGATCCCCAACCGCAGCGGCCGGCCGAAGCCGTTGCGCCGGTTGCGCTCGCGGTTCGAGGACACCGGCACATCCGCGGTCACCACGATCGTCTTCAGGCCGATGTCGCCAGCGCGCCGGACCAGATCGGCGGCAATGGCACGGTCCCGCGCGCCGTAGATCTGGAACCACAAATTTTCGGGGGCCAGCCGGACCGCCTGCTCCATCGATGCATTCGCCGCCCCCGACATCATGTACGGGATGTTCATCGCCGCCGCCGCGCGGGCCAGGTGCAGTTCGGCGTCGGGGTAGAATGCGCCGGCAAGGCCCGTCGGCGCGATCCCGATCGGGCTCGACCAGGTGCGGCCGAACATCTCCACCCGCTGATGCCGGCCGGTGGTGTCGACGTAGTAGCGCGGCACCAACCGCCGGCGGCGGAACGCCGCCTCGTTTGTCGCCAGCCCGACTTCGTCCTCGACGCCACCTTCGATGAAATCGAACATGATGCGCGGCAGGCGCCGGCGCGCCATGCGGCGCAGGTCGTCGATGTTGATCGCGCGGTCGAGCTTGCTCATGGCCTTCCTGTCCCCCGTACAGCGCATTTTCCCTTATCGCGGTCCGCACGCAAGCAGGTGACTCACGCGCGCGGCCCCATCCGGCCAAGCAGGCATTCGCAGCCTGGGCTACGCGTGGCTGCTTGCAACATACGATGAGCGCATCATTTCAGCGGTTTCGCACCTTCGGGCCTCCACTGGATGATGCTTAGTATCGCCGCTGACCCGAACCAGCCAACAGGGCCGAACCCATGCCGATTTGTGAAGCTGATCCGTGGCGGTTCCAGTATTTCGAAGGTATCCCCTGCCCCGAGGACGTGCGGATCTCCACCGAGGATTCCGACTCCTGGGAATGGTTTCCGGACCATCGCTGGATCTACGACAAGCTCGCCGTGGCCCTGTCGCAGGGGCTGGCCGCCGCGCCGCACGGGGTATTGCCGCCGTCGTTCCCGGTGTTCTCGAAGCCGATCATGAACCTGCGCGGCATGGGCACGGGCAGCCGGGTGATCGCGTCGGAGCAGGAGTATCGGGACGCGCTCACCGCCGGGCATTTCTGGTGCACGTTGCTGACGGGGCGCCATGTCAGCAGCGATGTCGCGCTGGTGAACGGAGAGCCGCGCTGGTGGCGCCACACCACCGGCGCCACCGCACCGGGCGGCACCTTCGACTACTGGCACATCCATGCCGAGGCGGATGCCGAGATCGAGAACTGGTGCGGCACGTGGGCGCGCCGGCACCTGGCCGGATACACCGGCATGGCGAACTTCGAGACCATCGGTGGACGCATCATCGAGGCGCATCTGCGCTTCGCCGACCAGTGGCCCGATCTGTACGGCCCGGATTGGGTCGAGGCAGTCATCCGCCTGCACACCGCCGGTGATTGGATCCATGACGATCGCGGCCGGCAGGACGGCTACAGTGTGGTGCTGTTCGGACCGCATGGCCGTCACTACCGCCATCCACCGGCGGATCTGCTGCAGGACGTTCGCGCGATGGACGGGGTATCCAGCGTGCAGATCACTTTCCATGAGGACAAGGATCCCGCCCAGCATGCCATGCCGCCCGGCGGGTTCCGGTTGGCCATCGTGAATGCGACGGATCTCGACGCCGGCCGGCGGGCACGAGAACGGTTGAAAGCCGCGCTGTTGACCTTGTGAACGCAACGATCCAGCTGCTCGCGCGTTGGTTCACCGCCATTTCCCACCGGAACACACTCGCATGGCGGACCACCGCCCAGCTTCGGACTACCCGCCCGCACGGATCGATCCCCCCGCCACACCCACCCAGGCCGGGCTGACGACCCTCGCCGTGGCGGTGGTCGTGGTCGCCGCGCTGTACCTCGGCCGGTCGGTCCTGCTGCCGGTAACATTGGCGCTGCTGCTGTCCTTTGTTCTGGCCCCGCTGGCCAGCCTGCTACGCCGGCTCTATCTCGGTCGCGTTCTGTCGGTGCTGATCGCCGTCCTGCTGGGACTCGGCACCCTGCTGGCGATCAGCGGCCTGATCGGGCTGCAGATTGCCGAACTGGCGCAGGACGTTCCGTATTATGTGACCACGATCGAACAGAAGATCGGCACCCTCCGCGGCCTGACGCTGGACCGGGTCAGTGCCTTCATCAACGACATGAGCAGCCACGCGCCGATCGCGCCACCCGCCGAACCGGCCGCCCCGCCCCAAGCTTCCGAAGCGGCGGCGACGCCGAAACCGATCCCCGTGGAGGTGCACCAGCCTGATCCCACGGCGGTTCAAATCGCCGAAAGCATTCTGGGGCCGGTGGTGGAACCGCTGTCCACCACCGCCATCGTGTTCATCGTCACGATTTTCGTGCTACTCCAGCGGGAGGATCTGCGCGACCGGATGATCCGGCTGTTCGGCTC
>JBFXDK010000071.1:26503-29796 GCA_050181195.1 Acetobacteraceae bacterium
CCGGGCCTGCGCCTGGCCGTGGCCGATGCCGCACGCGGCGTGCTGACGCCGGTGCAGATGCACCGGGTGCAGGACTCGATGATGAGCCTGATCGAGGACCTGGACGATCACGACGACGATCTGCCCGCACCGGCGGCAGAACAGGACGATACGAATGCATTGTTCCGGCGCGAGGCGTCTCCGCCGCCCCGCGACCCGCCGCCCGGCATCGCCCCGCCGCCGGAGGAGCGCCCGGAGAGATGGCGGAGCCAGACACCGGTGCTGTGCATCGCCGGACGCGGGCCGATGGACGAGGTGGCGGCGGCGATGCTGGTGCAGCTGCTGCGCAAGCACGGCCTCGGCGCCGATGTCCTGCCCCAGGCCGTGGCGACGCGGACGGGCATCGTCGCACTGAACCCGACCGGGGTGGCGATGATCTGCGTCTGCTCGGTCGAGGTCCGGGGTACGCCGTCGCATCTGCGCTTTGCGCTCCGGCGGCTGCGCCAGCGCGCGCCGGAGGCGATGCTGCTCGCCGGCCTGTGGACGCCGGACGACCCTGTCCCGCGCGACGATGCTCGGCGCGCAACCTTGGGCGCTGATCTCTGCGCGGTGACGCTGACCGAGGCGGTCGAGGCATGCCTCGCGGCCGCCAGCGGTGAGATGGACGATAGTGGTGGGGCAGAGCAGGCACCGATACGCAGAGCTGGTACGACGGTCGCCCGCTCCGCGTCCTGATCCATCCCCGTTGTATGGTGTCCCGCCTCAAGAGATCGTCGGCGGGTGGCTTGGCGAGCAGAAAAGTAAGAAATCAGCAACGAGTCCCAGCCCAGAATAGCGCCTGGTCATGGTTGCCACTGGTCCCCTTCCGTGACGGCCCCGCGGGCCGGCGCGATCGTTGCATTCCACTCCTGCCGGGAAGCTGTGACTTTCCGTTCCGGACGGCCGGACCTGGCGGAGCGGGGCAGACACGGCTCGCTCAGACGAGCGGTGCTGCCGTGAACCTGGCGCCGCTCCTTGCCACCATCGGGCTGCTGCTCGTCGTGCGCGCGGCCGTAGCGGCGGATATCAAGCTCGCCACCTGGAACCTGAACTGGCTGACGACGCGTGATGCCGGCAGTCCCGGCCTGCCGCCAGATCTGCAGCCCCGCTCCGCCGACGACTTCCAGCGCCTGCGAACCTACGCGCGGGAGCTGGATGCGGACGTGATCGCGATCCAGGAGGTCGATGGCTACAGTGCCGCGCGCCTCGTGTTTCCCTCGGAGACCTGGTCCATCCACATGGCGCGGGACCGGCTGACGCAGCGTGTCGGCATCGTGGTGCGCCGAGGGCTTTCGTATGAGATCCATCCCGACCTGAAGCTGCACAGCAGCGATGCCGCCGCGCGCCTGCGCAGCGCGGTCGACATCACGCTCACCACCCAAGGCGGCCCGCTTCGCATCCTGGCGGTGCACCTGAAGCAGGGCTGCCAGAACCCGAAGCTGGACCGGGCGGGAAGCCGCGACTGCCAGTTGCTGCTGGGCCAGATTCCGGCATTGCGGATCTGGATCAGGGCGCGCGAACAGGACGGTGAGCCGTTCGTCATCATGGGGGACTTCAACCGCTGGATGGACCGGCGAGATCCCTTCATCGCCGAACTCCGCCAGGCGGCGCCGCTGGCCCGCGCCACCGAGGGTTTCGCCAGTCCCTGCTGGTCGGGCGAAGCCTTCGTCGATCATATCCTGGCCGGCGGTACGGCGCGCACCTGGATGCGGCCCGAGACCCTGGCCGTCCTGCGATACCAGGAAACCGGTCCGGAATGGAAATCGCGCCTGTCAGACCATTGCCCGGTGTCCGTGCGGTTCCGGCTGCCCGAGCCCGCCGATCAGCCGGGACGATCCGGCCAGGGATAAATGCGCGTTCCCGTGAAGGCATCCTGCCTGGACAGCGCCGGACCGAATTTCTGCCGCAGCATAGCGGTAATATCGGCGCCCTCGGCCGGGGCTTGCGGCCATTCCGACACAACCATGCAGCGCGGCCGATGCGTGGGGTTGCGCGGATGGTCCTTGGTACGATGGGCGAAGCGGATCCTCCGTAAACCCTGAGAGGCGAAGCGGGGAAACACCTCGGACAGGGCGCTCTCGATCTCGGCATCGGCCTCCGGCGGTGCGTCGAACCGAACCACCGCAATCCAGTCCGCATCCAGCCACCCATCGCCGGGCTCGGGCTGGATCAGCCGCTGCTCATAGACGGTGTGCGCCTTGTCGCGCCGCTTCTCCATCAGCGCGGCCATATAGGGATCGCGGCCACGCATCCCGAGATAGCGCGGGTTCTCGAAGATCTCCCAACCCGGCGCTTCGTAGAGGTCGAACAGGTTCATGTCTCCGCCAAGCACGCGATAGCATGTGCAGGTGAGGAACCCCGCCTGATACAGATCCGGCGTGTGCCGGTATGCGTACCAGTCGCTGAATGCCTCGACATCCGCCTCGGGCAGGTCCAGTTCAGCCGTGTAGAGCAGCGGTCGCGCCATGCGTTCCTCCCCCGGCCTGCCCTGTCCCTTGGTGAAAGGACCCGCCCGTGCCGTCGAATCTTGATCTGAGCAACCGTATCGCACTGGTCACCGGCGCGTCACGCGGCATCGGGCGTGCAATTGCCGTCGCGCTTGCCGAGGCGGGCGCCGATGTGGCGGTGAATTACCGGGAACGATCCGTGGAGGCCGAGGCGGTGGCGGACCTGATCCGCGGCCTTGGGCAGCGCGCCGTCACCGTGGCAGCGGATGTCTCGGACGCAACGCAGGTTGCCTCGACGATCCAGCACGTCGAGGCGGCGTTGGGTCCGGTCGATATCCTCGTGAACAATGCCGGCATCGGTCTCGTGCGATCGGTCGACGACCTGACCGAGGCGGAGTTCGACCTGACGGTCGCGGTGAACCTGAAATCCGCCTTCCTCTGCACCCAGGCCGTCATCCCGCGGATGCGCGCGCGCGGATGGGGCCGCATCGTGAACATCTCGTCGGGCGCGGCGCGGGGCGCTGGCGGTGTCGGGGTGCACTACAACGCCTCCAAGGCCGGGATGGAGGGCCTGACCCGCGGCTATGCCGCCCGCCTGGTGAAGGACGGGATTACGGTGAACGCCGTCGCGCCGTCCCTGATCGAAACCGACATGGTGCGCGGCGGCGTCGCCTCCTCGCCCGCCCGCATTCCGCTGGGCCGGTTCGGCACGCCCGAGGAATGCGCCCAGGCGGTGCTGATGGTGATCGGCAATGGCTACATGACCGGGCAGACGGTGCAGGTGAATGGAGGGATGTCGTTCATCTGACCCGGAACCGGAGCGCGGCG
>JBFXDK010000072.1:0-29558 GCA_050181195.1 Acetobacteraceae bacterium
TGGTGCGGCGAGAGGCGGCATACGGGATCGGTCGCCGTTGCGTCCGCTGTCAGCGCGAAGGCCTGGCAGCGGCAGCCGCCCCAATCCGCTTCCCGGAAGGCGCAGGTGGCGCAGGGCGCCCGCATCCACGCCGAACCGCGGAAGCGGTTGAATGCCGCCGACTGTTCCCAGATCCAGCGCAGATCGCGGTCGCGCACGCTCTCGAACGCAAGCCCGGGCAGGGTCTCTGCCGCGTGACATGGCAGCGCCTTGCCGGTCGGGGTGATCACCATCACGCGCTGGCCCCAGCCGCCCATGCACGGCTTCGGCCGCGTCGCATGGTAATCCGGCGGGACGTAATCGATCCGCATCGCGCCGAACAGCGCCTGCGTCCGGCGTGCCACCGTTTCGGCGGCGGCGTCGACCTGCGCCCGGGTCGGCTGCAGCGCGGCGCGGTTGCGCAATGCCCAGCCGTAGTACTGCGCATGCGCGACCTCCATCCGGCCGGCGCCGAGGGCAAGGGCGAGATCGATCAGCCCGTCCAGCCGGTCCAGGTTCCGCCGGTGCACGACGGCATTGACCGTCAGCGGCAGTCCGGCGGCATGGATCCGGGAGGCCAGATCCAGCTTGCGTGCATGTGCGCCCGCCAGCCCCGCGATGTCGTCCGCCGGTCCGGGCTCGCTGTCCTGCAGCGACAGTTGCACATGATCCAACCCGGCATCCGCGAGCGCCGCCAGACGCGGACCGTCCAGCCCCAGGCCCGAGGTGATCAGGTTGGTGTAGAGCCCGGCGCGCGCGGCCGCCGCCACCAGGGCCGGCAGATCGGCGCGCGCCGCCGGCTCCCCGCCCGACAGATGCAGGTGCAGGACCCCTAGGCCGGCGGCCTCCTGGAACACACGGGCCCAGTCATTGCTGTCCAGCTCATCACTGCGGCGGGTCAGCGCGGTGGGGTTGGAACAGTAGGGACACCGCAGCGGGCAGCGATGCGTCAGCTCCGCCAGCAGGCCCAGCGGCGGCGGTACCGTCATGCGGCCAGCACCTTCCGTTCCACAAGATCGTCGAACAGCGCCAGGACATCCGCGGCGATCACCGGCCTCGGCGCACCGAAGCGCTGGATCAGCGTATCGACGATCGCATCCACCGACCGCCTGCCGTCGACCAGCCGCAGCACGACCAGCGCCGTCTCGTCCGGCTCGAACACACGTTCCGGCGCCAGGATCACCCAGCGGCCGCGTGCCGCATCCTCGTGCAGCCGCACGCCCTTCGCCCAGCGCGGCACCTCGGCGCCCGAGAGACTCATGCGCGGAAAGCGCCCGGCGGCGGCAGGCCGGGCGTCACATAGGCGTGGTGCAGCGCGTCCAGCTGCGCCCACAGCAGGTCGCACTTGAACCGCAGGGCGGCCAGCACGCCGTCCTGTTCCGCCCGCGTGCGGGCGTGGGTGCGCACATGGTCCAGGGCGAAGGCCACATCGCGCGGAGCCTGGGTCAGGCGCGGGGTGAAATAGGCCAGGGTGTCGGCGTCGATGAAGGCGTAGTGACGCAGCATGCCGTCCACCCGTTCAGCGATGATGTCCGGCGAGAACATCTCGGTCAGGCAGGACGCGATCGCCTCCAGCACCGGCCTGTCACGCACGAATGCCACATAGGCATCCACCGCGTAGCGCGTCGCCGGCAGCAGCCCGGCCAGCGAGGTGACATAGTCCCGGTCCAGCCCGAGACCGTCGGTCAGGCGCAACCAGCGTTCCACGCCGCCCGGCGCGCTGCCGTCGCCATCGTGGTCTTCCAGCCGGTGGCGCCAGGCGCGACGCAATCCGGCCGTGGGCAGGCGGGCGATCAGCGTCGCGTCCTTCGCGGGAATGCGCGCCTGGTAGTAATAGCGATTGAGCGCCCAGGCCTGCACCTGGACACGATCCAGCCGGCCGTCATGCAGCAGCCGATGGAACGGATGACGATCGTGGTAGCGTTCGCCACCGGTCGCACGCAGCTCGCCCTCCAGCGCATCGGGCGTCAGGGGCGGGGCATCGGTAGTCACAACCGTATCTCCATGCCATCATACGCCACCTCCCAGCCGGCCTGCGTCACCGCATGCCGTTCGGGTGAGTCGGCCATCAGGATCGGGTTGGTGTTGTTGATGTGGATCAGGATGCGGCGGCCGGCATCCAGGTCCCGCAGTCCCGCCAGCGTTCCATCCGGCCCATTCAGGCTCATGTGTCCCATGCGGCGACCGGTCTTCGTGCCGGTGCCGGTCTGTTGCAGCTCGTCGTCCTGCCACAGCGTGCCGTCGAACAGCAGGACGTCCACCCCCTGCAGATGTCGGCGCAACGCTTCGGTGAAGCCCGCGCAGCCCGGGATGAAGGCGAGGGTCCCGCCGCCATCGCCGGTGATCCGCAGGCCGATCGTGGTGCCGTCGTGCGTCGGGGCGGGCGGATCCCCGGTTTCGGTGAACAGCGGCGGCTTGCCGGTGACCGCGAAGGCTTCCACGGTAATGCCCAGCGGTTCGCCCGCCGCGTCCGTCAGCGCGACATCCTCCTGCAGCGGCAGCATCCGCCGCGGCACGCGTTGCGGCGGCAGCGCGCGGAACATCGGGTTGCCGTCCAGCAGCCAGAGGTGTTCGGCCGAACCATACATCGCGAAGGCATGGCCTTCCCGCAGCACCAGCAGGCCGGCGATGGCATCGATCTCGGCCGCGGTCAGCACCACGCCCGCGATCGGTGAACCGCGCGGCGTGCCATTGGCGTGCAGCGCGGGCGTGGCCTCGATCTGGCCACGCAGATCGGGCGAAGCGTTCACCAGCACCCAGCGCCGCCCGTCCGCGCTGACGGCCAGCCCGGTCTGGGTGCGGCCCGGCACCGCCGTATCGCCGGCGCGGGAGCGGCGGCAGACGGTGCAGGCGCAGTTCCATTGCGGCAGGCCGCCGCCCGCGGCCGATCCCAGCACGATCGCGCGCAGCCCCTGCGTGCCGCCTGGCGTCGCCTGCATGCCGTCTGCCCGGGCCGCGGTGCCGGGATCAGCGCTTCGCGCTGGTGTAGCAGTTGATTTCCATGGCAACGGAAATCTCGACGACGCGCGGTGTCTTCCAGGTCATGGGCGATCCTTCCGGAATTAGAGGCCGTATCGCCGCGCGAATACCTTCGCGGCACTGCCGCGGCGCATATCAACGCGGCGACGCCACGTACCTTGGGTGGGGTGTTCGGCGCGGGTAATCACTTCCGCGCGGGTCCGCGTGCCGAGCCGCCCCTGGCGTGACCCGGCCGTTCGGGACCGCTAGGCTCCCGGCAACAACAGGGGAGGGTAGCATGCAGATCGGTGTCCATCTGCCGCATGTCGGCTACAAGGCCGGTCCCGACGCGATCCGGCAGGCGGCCGAACAGGCCGAACGGCTGGGGTTCGATGATGTCTGGGTCAGCGAGCATATCATCGTGCCGCAGGACGCGTCCTATCCGCCGTCGGCCGTGTTCTACGATCCGGTGCTGACCCTCACCTGGGCTGCTGCCTGCACGCAGCGCGTCCGCCTCGGCACCAGCGTGCTGGTGCTGCCGATGCGCCACCCGATCCCGCTCGCCAAGGAACTGGCGACGCTGCAGAACCTGTCGAAGGGCCGGCTGATCCTGGGCGCCGGCGTCGGCTGGATGGCGGCCGAATTCGCCGCCCTCGGCGTGCCGTTCCGCGAACGTGGCCGGCGCATGGACGAAGGCATCGCGCTGATGCAGGCGGTCTGGTACGACGATCCCGTCAGCTTCAAGGGCCGGTCCATCCCAGCCGAGCTCGAGACGATGCGGATGCTGCCGCCGCCCTCGCCGCGGATTCCGATCTGGATCGGCGGATCATCGGAAGCGGCACTCGCCCGCGCCGCCCGCCTGGATGGCTGGCACGGCAGCAGCCGCTCCTCGCCGGCCGATGTGGCGGCGATCGTCGCTCGCCTGCGACGGGACCGGCCAGAGCCGGCGTTCACCATCTCCATGCGCGTGCCGCTGAACACCGACAGCGCGGCGATGCAGGACACGCTCGCCGCGTATGAGGCGGCCGGCGTCCAGCATATGGTCATCGAGCCGAGGGAGCGCGGCCTGGACAACTGGCTGGCCGCGGTCGAAGGGCTGGGACGCGCGCTGCCACGCGCCGCGTAGCCGTCCCGGCGGTCTCACATCGGCGCCGCCACGGCGCGCCACCGGGGCGCATTGGCGCGGGATGCAATTGCGCGGGCGTGCCGGGTTTTCGCAGGCGCGAAAGACAAGCTAGCTTGGGCGCATGTCCGACGGCCCGCTCGACTCCCCGCTCGTCACCGCCTATTCGTTCTCCCGGCGGGTGTCCATCATGGTGGCGGTCGTCCTCGGATCGACGCTCTACTCCACCACCCTGCTCGTCGCCTCGGCCATGCTGCCGCAGATGCAGGGATCGATGGCCGCGACGGCCGATGAAATCGCCTGGACCACCACCTTCAACATCCTCGCCACCGCCATCGTCACGCCGATGGCCGGGTTCCTGGTCGCCAATTTCGGCCGCAGGCGGGTCATGCTGTGGTCCGTCGGCGGCTTCACCATCGTCACCTATCTCTGCGGCCAGGCGCAGTCCCTGGAATCGCTCGTCCTCTGGCGGATCATGCAGGGCGGCCTCGGCGCCCCGGTCGTGCCGATCTCCAACGCCCTGGTGCTGGACTGCTTCCCCCGCCGCTACACCGGCCTGGTCAGTTCCATCTTCGGCATGACCGCCGTCGTGCTGGGCCCGGTGATCGGCCCCACGATGGGCGGCATCCTGGCCGAGACCTATGGCTGGCGCTGGGCTTTCTACATGATCGTTCCGGCCGGCGCCGTCGGGTTCATCGCGCTGTGGCTAGTGCTGCCGAAGGAACCGCCGAGTGCCGGAACCCGCCTCGACTGGATCGGCTTCCTCAGCCTGGCACTGGCGCTGGGCTGCCTGCAGCTGGTGCTGTCGCGCGGCCAGCGCCTGGACTGGTATGACTCCACCGAGATCATCCTGGAAACCGTCATGGCCGTGCTCGCCTTCTGGGTGTTCATCGCCCACAGCGCGACGGCCGACCGCCCGTTCCTCAATCCCCGCCTGCTGCGCGACCGCAACTACGCGCTGGGGCTGCTGCTGGTGCTGACCTACGGCATGCTGAACTTCACGCCGATGGTGCTGCTGCCGTCGCTGCTGCAGACCTATGTCGGCTATCCCGACTCGACGATCGGCATGATCATCGCCTTCCGCGGCCTGGGCGGGTCGCTGGGCTTCTTCGCCGCCATGTTCATCGGCCGCATCGATCCACGCATCGGCATGACGATGGGCTTCGGCCTGCTGGCGCTGTCCGGCGTCTGGCTGATGGAGCTGGACCTGAATGTCGGCACCTTCGACCTGCTGCTGAACTCCTTCGTGCAGGGGCTGGCCGTCGGCATCGTCTGGGTGCCGCTGAGCGTCATGGCCTTCTCCACGCTCGACCAGCGGTTCATGAGCGAGGGCATGGCCGTGTTCCACCTGCTGCGCAACATCGGCTCCAGTCTGTTCATCTCCCTCGCCTTCGCGATGGTGGTGCAGTCCACCGGCGCGAACTACAAACGCATGACCGAGATGGTCACGCCCTACAGCCGGGTGATGGAACTCCCCTGGGCCATGGGCGCCTGGACGATGGACACGCTGCCGGGCATCGCCAGGCTGTCGCGCGAGATCAATCGCCAGTCGGCGATGATCGGCTTCCTGAACGCGTTCTCGCTCTACACCGTCACCTCGGTGGCGGCGATCGCGCTGGTCTGGCTCGCGCGCCGCAAGCGCCGGATCGTCGCCAAGCAGCCCTGAGCCGGATTGCCAGCGGGCCGCACCGGCGCCCGGGCTAAGCGCTGCGCAGCGACAGCTCCTCATAGGGCGCGGTGTAGGGGAATCCCGGGATCCGCCCGAACCCCGATTCCCCCACGCGCGGCCCCACCCCGTTCAGGAACGCCAGCTGCCAGATCGGCGCATGCGTCGTGCGTTCATGCATCATCTGCTGCATCCGGTGCAGGATCGCCGTTCGGCGGGCGCTGTCCATCTCGGACGCCTGCTGGTCGAACAGCGCATCGATGTCGGGGTAGCTCCCATAAGCGAACGGCCCGCCCTTCACCACCAGGCTTTCCAGCCGCGTCGCCGCGTTGCCGAACGCGCCGGGTCCCGCCTGGATCAGGTTGCGGTAGGTCTTGTCGGTGAAGCCCTTGATGAACGCGGCCCGCTCGATCGGGCGCAGCATGGTGCGGATGCCGACCTCGCGCAGATTGTTCACCACCGCCTCGCCGATATTGGCGTAGGAGGAGTCGCAGAAATACAGCCCGCCATCGAATCCGTTGGGATGGCCGGCCTCGGCCAGGATCTGCTTCGCGCGGGCCGGGTCGTAGACTGGCTTGGGCGGCTGCCAGAAGAACGCATACATGTCGGGGACGATCGGATTCCCCGTAACGCGGGAATGCCCCAGCGTCAGCGCCTGGTTGATCGTCTCGCGGTCGATGGCGGTGCTGGCGGCGAGCCGGACCCGCGCATCATGCCACGGCGATTTCGGGTCCCACTGGTCGGCGAAATAGACACAGAACACGCCCTGCACCAGCGCCGCCTTCAGGCTGAGTCCGGTTGTGTCCTGCAACAGCTTGGCGCTTTCGCCGCGGACCGAATAGGCGATGTCGATCTCGCCCCGCTTCAGGGCGGTCAGGCGTGTCGCTTCGTCCGGGATCACCTTCATCACCAGCCGCTTCACCTGCGGCGCGCCGCGCCAATACTGGTCGAATGCTTCCAGCACGAGTTCCGTGCCGGGGCTGAAGGAGACGAACCGGTAGGGACCGGCGCCGACCGGCGCCTTCTTGAAACCGGCCTCGCCGACCTTGCCGACATATTTTGCCGGCACCACCCAGCCCGCCGCCGTGGCGCCGGCATAGAAGGTCAGGAAGTCGGGCCAGGGTTGCGCGAGCCTGATATGGATGCGGCGCGCGTCCGGCGTGTCGAACGCCGCCACGCGCTGCTTCAGCAGGCTGTGGTCCGAACCGCGATAGCGCAGGAAGGAGAACTTCACGTCCTCGGCCGTGACCCGCTCGCCGTTGTGGAAGCCGATATTGTCGCGCAGGACGAATTCATAATTCAGCCCGTCCTTCGACATCGCGAACGATTCCGCCAGGCTTGGCGCCTGGGGCTGTCCCGGCATCGCCTTCACCATGCCGTCGTGCAGGGCATACAGCACCAGGAACGGCGTGATCAGCCCCGTGCTCTCGGCCGGGTCGAACCAGGACGGTGTCAGCGACACATGCACGCCATAGGTCAACTGGCTCGTCTGCTGGGCCGCGACGGCGCCGCCGGCCGGACCGGCTGCCAGCCCGGCAGCCGTCAGGGCCAGCAGATCGCGTCGCGTGACGGAAGGGACGCGGCCGGCCGGCATGGATGGCCGGACGGGATCGGGATGCGTGTTCATGACAGTCTCCTGGTTCGTTTCCTGCCGGGCAGCCGGTCTTGTCGCCGGCCTGCCGTATCGCGCCTGGTGCCGTTGGTCCGCGAATGCCTGCTCAGCTCAGCGTGATCCTGGCTTCGCGGATGACGTCCGCATTGGCCTGCCAATCCCGCTCGAAGAACGCCAGCACCTCCTCGGGCGTCTGCACCACCGGCACGAAGCTGATCTCGCGCAGGCGCTGCTTCGTCTCCGGCGTCTTCGACAAGGCACCGATCCGCTCGCTCAGGATGGCGATGATCTCCTTCGACGTGCCGGCTGGCGCCCAGACGGAAAACCAGATCGGCACGTCCGCATCGGGGAATCCCGCCTCGGTCATCGTCGGCACCTCGGGAAAGTCCCAGTGCCGCGTGTCGTTGTTGATCGCGAGCAGAGCCAGCTTGCCCGCCTTCACATGCGGGAAGATGACGATCTCGTTCATCATGTGCACCTGGCCGGACAGCAGGTCGACCATCGCATCGCCGCTGCCGCGATAGGGCACGTGCAGGATGTCGATCCCGGCGCGGAGCTTCAGCGTCTCCAGCCGGAGCTGTGTCGATGTGCCGAGGCCCGCGGACCCGAAGGCGATCCGTCCGGGATGTTTCTTCGCATAAGCAACGAGTTCCGCCATCGAGCCGATCGGCAGCGAGCGGAGGATGCCGAAACCGCCCACCACGTTCCCCACGCGGCCGACCGGCATCAGGTCCTTGCGTGCGTCGTAGCCGACCTTGCGCAGCTGCGGCACCACGTTCAGCGCCGAGTTCGGCGTGATCAGGAACGTCGTGCCGTCGGGGGTGGAGCGCGCCGCGGCCTCGGCGCCGATCGTGCCCGAGGCGCCGCCGCGATTTTCCACGACGAAGGGGCTTCCGAAGCTCTGGGTCAGGGCGTCGGCCCAGGGGCGCGCGAGCGTGTCGCCGGCGCCGCCTGGCGCATAGGGCATGATCAGGCGCACCGGCTTGCTGGGCCAGGTGCCCTGAGCGCCGGCGCGATGGATGGCGGGCAGCGACAAGGCCGCGCCAAGGCCGGCGATGGCGGTCCGGCGGGTGATCCTGGATGGTGTGGTGTGCATGGCGTCGTCCTCCCTGTTGGTGATTTCGTTCTGACGGCGGGTTCGGCGCGGACCGGAAACCTGCGCTAATGCCCGGCCCGGTGTGGGACGAGAAAGAAACGAATACGCTCCTGCCTCCGCGCGGCCCGCGCCCATGCCGGCCGGGACGCTTCAGGCGATGGGCAAGGCCGGCTTTTCGGTTGCAGGCGAAACGGGGCGGCGGCGCGGGGGGCGCGGCGCAACTGGCGCGGGCGTACGCAGCGGCGTTGCGGCGACGGGACGCCGCTGCCGAACCATGCCGGATCGGTGTCGTGCCTGCGATGCGGGGGGACGCGCCCGGACATCAGGCCGAGACGGCCGGGGGCTTCGGCTGGGGCGGATGCGTCCGGCGTCTGCATGCGGTCGCTCCCTGCATCGGGGACGGGATCAGTCGATCGGCATGTCGTCTCGTTTCAGTCGTTCAGGAATTCCGTCGTGGTTCGGCCGACGCCGCGTCCGCCCTGGCGCGGAGGCGATACGCCACTGCGCGCGCGGCCGCCGCGTTGAAAGGAACAGGACTGCAACGTGGGCGGTGTGGGCGGACGGAGGGGCAGACACGCTCCGCATCGCATCGTCCCGTTCAGGAGAGACGTGCGCCGATTGGTGCGACAGTCCGCGATCGCCTCTGCAGGACGACTCCACCGTCTCCTCCCTCGCATGTGCTTGCGGAGGTTTGCTGTTTCTATCAGTCAGTCATGCAGAATTGTCATCTCTATTTTGTGTGAACCCAAATCGTGCGGACAGGAGCAGTCTGCAACGACAGTCGGCGGCATTCCTGAGCGGGATGCGGCCTGGGCGGGTCGTCGCTGTCTGGCATGTCGCAGGTTGGCGCGTCGCAGGCTGGCGCGTCGCAGGCTGGCACGTCGCAGGCTGGCACGTCGCAGGGGGATGCGCCCGGCGCGTCGGGCGGGCGTTCGGCTGAAAAAATCGTGTCGACTGCGACTGAAGCCCGGCGAATGCGTTATCCTCGAACACGAAGTTGTGGAGGCACTCATGGAACAGACCGTCGGCGGCGCAGGACCAGCCCTCGCCGCGCACAGCAAGGATGGCGCGGCCCCGGGGCAGACCCCGGCCTCGAACGCAACCGCCACCGAACACCCGTCCTCGGGTGCGGCTGCCGCCGGAAGCAGCAGTTCCGCCGCCTCGCACAGCCAGTCCGCCGCCGGCACGACGGACGGCATGGGCGGGATGATGGGCCAGGCGAAGGACGCCGCCGGCCGGGTGGGAGAGTCGATTGCCGGCACCGCCGAATGGGCCCGCCAGGGCGTCTCCCACCAAGGCGGGCGGGCTGCGGATCAGATCGGGACCTTCGTGCGCGAGCAGCCCTTCACGGCCCTGGCGATCACGGGCGTCGTCTGCCTCGCCCTCGGCGCGCTGCTGGGAAGGCGCTGACGCCGCCGCGTCGCGGCCCTGGTTCGCCCCGCTTGCAAGGGGACGGTGCCGTTCCCGGCACGCGTAGCCGGGCCGCTCGCCGGTCCGATCCCCCGCCTGAACCCGCCCGGCGCAGGACTGCTCCGGGCGGAGCAGCGGTTGTACGCGGGTCATGCGCTAAGCGTCGGGATAGGACACCGACACTACCTCGATCACTTCCACACCCCTGGGCGTGTGGACCGGGACCTCGTCCCCCCGTCGCGCCTTCGCCTTGATCAGGGCGATGGCGATGGGCGAGGTCAGGCTGACCTTGCCCACGGCCATGTCGGCCTCGTCGATCCCCACAATGGTGACCGTCCGTTCGGCGTCCGCCTCGTCGACATAGGTCACGGTGGCGCCGAAGAAGACCCGGTCGCGCTGCGTCTGCCGGGCGGGATCGACGATTTCGGCGTTCTTCAGGCGCTGCGTCAGGAACCGGGCGCGACGGTCGATCTCGCGCAGGCGCCTCTTTCCATACTGGTAGTCGGCATTCTCGCTGCGGTCGCCGTTGCTCGCCGCCCATGAGACGACCTCGACCACTTTCGGCCGCTCGACCCGCAGAAGCTGGTCCAGTTCGGCCCGTAACCGGGCGTGCCCGCCGGGGGTCATGTAGAACTTTCCGCCAAGGGCAAGCCGCGGCGGTTCGTCATCCTCCATGCGTGCTCCTTCCGGATGAATGGCTGAGCCGTACTTGCGCCCCTGCGCCGTCCGTCAGGCGGGCGCCGGCAGGCCGATGCGTCCCAGTCCCGGCAGCTTCAGCGCGGGGCGGCGGATGTCAACGCCGATGACCGCGGCGAGGATATTCACCTCGATGCCCTCCACCCAGGCCAGTGTCAGGCCGGCATAGCCGCCCAGGGTCAGCTTGATCCCGGTCCGCGACGGCGCCAGGCGCAGCCAGCGTCCGTCATAGGGATAGTCCTTGCCGATGGCGGTGGGCGGCAGCACCACCCGTGCTTCCGGGATGGTGTCCAGCACGGCCTGCACGAATGTATTGGAATTCGGCCCCGGCCAGACGCGGTAGTCGCCCAGGTTGCGCCAGATGTACTCGGTGATGGCGCCTTCGATCCGCGGAATCAGCGCCGCGGCCTCCGCCCCGTCGGCGGCGAAGATCACGTCCGGCACGCGGCCGAACCAGCGCCCGTCCGGTTCGAACCCGTTGCGCCGGATCGGCTCCCCCCAGGCGGTGTAGTCGTAACGCGTATAGGACGACGCCCCTTCCGCCTTGTAGACGATCCAGCAATGCACCGCGAAGATGCCGCGCCAGCGCACCGTCTTCGCCGCGAACACGCGCACCACCGCGCCGGTATTGCGGCTGGCCGGCGGCAGCAGCCCGGCGCTGGAGCGATCGGCGGCATACCAATGCTCGCGCGGCGCGTCCGTCCGGTGCAGGACAGCCGAGACGCTGATGGGCATCAGCAGGAATATCAGCAGCAGCAGAAGCGTGGTCTTGGCAGCGGCCATGGGGCGGGAATATCGCTGCCCTTTCCGGCATTTCAACCTTACGCGGCCGGGAAGGGTGCCGGACGGGGATCTGATGCGCGGCGTCCGGGGGTGGTCGTGCCGCAACCGGCGTGATCTCCTGCGCCGGAATCCGGGGAGACGTCGGGACGTTGAGTGGACATGTGGACAACCCGCTGCGCGGGATCGGGCTGAACCTGCTGGCCTCGATCATCTTCTGCGTGGCGGACACCTTCGCCAAGAAGCTGGCGGGCGAGGTGTCGATCGTGCAGATCACCTGGACCCGCTATGTGGTCTTCGTCCTGATGGCGTTCCTGCTGACCACGCGGATACCCGGCGCCTCGTTCTATGTCCGCCTGCCCTGGCTGCAGCTGGCGCGCGGCTTGTGCCTGGTCTGCTCCTCATTGCTGTTCGTGCTGGGCATCCGCGATATCGGCCTGGCCGAGGCGGCGACGATCGGCTTCATCGGCCCGATCCTGGTGACGATCCTGTCGATCCCCCTGCTGGGGGAACGTGTGGATGCGCGCCGCTGGCTGGCGCTGGCCGGCGGGATGATCGGTGTCCTGGTTGTGCTGCGGCCGGGCAGCGGGGCTTTCCAGCCGGAAGGCTTGTTCCGTGTCGCCTCGGCCATGTTCTGGGCGACCGGCGTGATCCTGACGCGGCGCATGACCGCGACCGAACGGGCAGAGACGACGATGTTCTGGTCCGCTGTCTCCGGTCTTGTCGTGCTCAGTGCGATTATTCCGTTTCACTTCGTGCCGCCGACCACACTCCAGCTCAGCCTCTCCATTGCCCAGGGTATTCTCTCCTCGCTTGGCCAGTGGCTGGTGATCCTGTCGCTGCGTTACACGCCGGCCTCGACGCTGGCGCCGTTTTCCTATGTACAGTTGCTGTGGATGTCGATCGCCGGGTTCCTGGCCTTCGGGGACTTGCCGGACCACTGGACGTTGCTCGGGGCCGCGATCATCATTGCAACCGGACTCTACACGGCGCAGCGGGAACGCCGGCGGCGGTGACTTGCGGTTGACTACAACCGACTGCGCGAAATCCGGCGGATAAGGCCGCGCCACAGAACCCGTTGGTGCAAAATTACGATTTGACACGGCTCTCGTTGTTGCCTCAGATATAGTATCAATAAGAAACACCTGGAGCAGAGAATGGACGGGCAGCCCGAGGAATTCGATGCGGCATCCGACAGTGGCTATGCCGGATCCGATGTCGACCTATTCATCTTTCGGCCCGACAGTACCGTGCGGGATATCGTGCTTGGCATTGCCGCCAAGGCGGACATTTTTTTGGAACTGGGTCGGGATTGGGATGCCGAGGAGCTGATTACACTCGCCTATGCATTGTGCGACCAGTCCGACGAGCTGCAACCGCCGCTGTAACCGTGCGGCCCCCTGATCGGCCGGCGGGCCGGTTGTGGGGACGAAACGGGCGCCTGTCCCTCTGCGACCCTGCCGCACTTTCCACGCCACACCGTCCAAGTGCGCCTGCCTGTCGCATCGTCGATGCACCTCTCCGGCGGCAGTGATCAGGCACGCAATCCACGCCGCCGGCTGATGCGAACCCGGACGGCGCGGATCGCGTGTCGATCCAGCGCCGCGCCAGGCCGAAAACGGCCAGTTGAAGCTTCGAAAAGAGTGGTCCGCGCCTCCTATTCTGATTTCTACGAAGATACAACCGACTCAGTCGCCCGGACTGGTCCCGCCGGCGCCGGCCGGACATCGCACAGATTGGCGCGATGCGACGGCGTTCCGCTGATCGGGTCGCGCAGCCTGGCATCGACGGTGCCGTTGAAATTCGCGCCCTCGGGGCTGAACGGGTCGTAGGCGTCGGCGCCCAGCGCCTCGCAGCCCTGCCACCAGCCATGCTCGCCGACGACCACGCGCGGATCGAGGCTTGCATTCAGGAAGGCCCGCGCCCGCATCGCGCCGGCCGGGGTTTGCACCGTCACCCAGTCGCCGGCTTCGATCCCCCGCGCCTTGGCCGTGTCCGGATGCAGCTCGACTTCCGGCTCCATCGCGCGCCGGCGCAGGCTGGGCAGCGCGCGATGCTGGGTCTGGCAGAACAGCGTCGGCTTGGCGCAGGTCAGGACCAGCGGGAAACCGGCGGCAAGGTCCGGGCAGGTGACCGGCCCGATCTCGGGTTCGGCGAATTTGGGCAGCGGCGCGTAGCCATGGTCCTGGAATGTCTCGGACCACAACTCGACCTTGCGCGACGGGGTGGCGAAGCCACGCGGATGACCGTCCGCACCCGGAATTTCGTGCTTGCGATGCTGCGTCGTCAGAGGCACGCGCAGCCCGCGTGGCTCCGCACGCAGCGCCTCCAGCACAATCCCGCTTGGCGCAAGCTGATGGCGATACGCGGCGTCGATGTCGCCATCCCAGAAATACGCGCCGAGGCCAAGACGCTGGGCGAGGTCGAAGATCAGGTCGGTGTCCGACCGGGCCTCGCCCACCGGCGGCACGATCGCCTGGCGGAACTGCACCAGCGACTGCGCCTCGGCGCTGGTCTCGAAGCCGATCCGCAGCGCCTCGCGCTCGAAGCAGGACGCGACCGGCAGGACGATGTCGGCCATCTCGGCTGTCGGGCACATGAACAGATCGGCGTGCACGTAGAAATCCAGTTGCGCCAGCGCCTGCCGGCCGCGCACCGGGTCCGCCTGCGCCAGCAGCAGGTTGGAGCCGAAGCCGATCAGGGCCCGCGGCCGGTACGGCGTGCCGTCCAGCACGGACGTGTAGAAGTCATGCGTCGAGACGTTGTTCCACCGCGCCGGCCCCAGCGGCCGTTCGGTCAGGCCGATGGCCGGCGGCAGGGAGCGCGCCGTCGGCAGGTCCTCGCCGGTCAGCGCGGCCGAGGGAACCGCGGGCAGCATCACATTGCCGCCCGGCGCATCGAAACTGCCGGTCAGCGCATACAGCAGTGCCATCGCGCGGGCGGTCTCGGTGGTATTCGCGTGCTGCTCGTGCCCGCTCCAGGCGTAATAGGCGACGGGACGCGCATCCCAGAGAAGCCGAGCGGCTTCTTCCAGTTGCTTGGCGGGAATCCAGCTTGTGGTTTCGACCGCGTCCGGTGACCAGCGCCGGCACAGCGCCGCGTAATGGTCGAACACCGGCCGGCAGCGGATCGTGCCGTGTGCCGTCGGCACGTCGATGTCGCCTTCCAGCGCGAGATGCGCGTCTGGGCCGTCATAGCGCCCGGTCTTCGGGTCGTGCAGCACGGCGCGTTGCTGGCGCGTGTCCCAGGCAACGGTGTGGCGCCGGTCGTCCCCGCCGGCCAGGTCGGCGGCGCGCAGCAGGCGTCCGGTGTCCGCGCGCACCAGCATCGGGCCGTTGGTCCAGGCGCGGATGAAGTCGCGGTCGTACCAGCCGCGCTGGATCATGATGTTGGCGATGCCCAGCGCCAGCGCGCCGTCGGTGCCCGGGCGCACCCGGAGCCAGAGATCGGCCTTGCTGGCGAGGCCCGCATGGCGCGGGTCCACCACGATCAGCTTCATGCCGCGCTTCGCCGCCTCGACCGCCGCGGTGGCGTGCGGCAGGCGGGAGACGGACGGGTTGTAGCCCCACAGGATCAGGCAGCCGGCGTTCTCGATATCCGCCATGGCACCGCCGCCGCTGCCGGTGGCGACGCTTCCCACCCCATAGGCGTAGCGCGTGGCGAAGTTCCGGCCCCAGCCGCAGATATCCAGCGACCAGACCAGGTTCGGCGTGCCGAACGCGTGCATCAGGCGCCGCACGAAGGGCGCGCCGTCGCCGATCGCGGTGGTCGATGGCGAGGACTGGCTGAACGCCACCGCTTCCGGGCCGGACTCGGCGGCGATGCGCCGCATCGCGGCGGCGGTGGCATCCAGCGCCTCGTCCCAGGAAATCGGCTCCCAGCCCGGATCGGGATCGCCCTTGGGGCGGGTGCGGCGCAACGGCCGCGTCAGCCGGTCCTTGCTGTAGACCAGTTCCGGCGCCGCGCGCCCCTTGGCGCAGATGGCCGCGCCGGTGGGATGCGACGGGTCGGGATCGAGGCGGGTGAAGCGGCCGGCCTCCACCGTCGCGATGGTGCCGCATCGCGCGATGCACAGGCCGCAGAAGCCGTGCACCTGTCGCCGGTCCTGCTGTGCGTCCGTCATGGCTGTCCTCCGCCCTGTCCTCGCCATCGGTCAGGGCCGTTCGCGGCGGCCCGGCGTGGCGCTTGAAATCCGATCCTGCCCGGATTTCGCGCTCGTGCGCCAGCCGTTTTCCGCGGCCAATGGGGCCGGCGCCGCGGTGCCGCCGCATACGGTTCGGCTGCTCCACCCGGTGCCGCTATCGACACCAGGCGGACAAAGCGCCTAGCGTTATGGTGAGGTTCCGGATCAAGGGACCGCAAGGGAGGTCACATGCAGTTTTCGGACGACACGATCGACAACGCGCGTCCGGGCGCCATCACACGCCGCACCAGCCTGGCATTGATGGCGTCCAGTGTTTTCGCCGGCATGCAGCAGGCGGCCGTGGCCGCGCCCAGCGGCACGATGACCATCGCCGTGCACGTTTCCCTGCCGCCGGCCTGGCTGGACCCGAGCGAAATGCCGGCGCTGATCACGACCTATATGATCGTCTACGCATTGCACGACGCCATGGTGAAGCCCATGCGCGAAGGCAATCCAGCGCCGAGCCTTGCTGAATCCTATTCGGCGTCGCCGGACGGGCTGACCTATGAGTTCGTGCTGCGCAAGGGTATCGTCTTCCACAACGGCGACCCGATCACGTCCGACGACGCGCGCTTCACCTTCGAGCGCTACAAAGGCACGTCAGCGAAACTGTTGCATGACGCGGTGGCCTCGATCGAGACGCCGGATGAGCGGCGGATCATCTTCAAGCTGAAGCAGCCCTGGCCGGACTTCCTGACCTTCTACACCGGCGCCACCGGCGCGAACTGGATCCTGCCGCGCAAATACATCGAAAAGGTGGGCGACGCCGGTTACCGCAAGGCGCCGGTCGGCGCCGGTCCGTTCAAGCTCGTCTCCTTCGACCCCGGCGTGGAACTGGTGATGGAGGCGCATGAGGGCTACTGGACGCATGCGCCAAGCGTGAAGCGCATCGTGATGAAGGTGATCCCGGACGAGGCGACGCGTCTGGTGGCGCTGAAACGCGGCGAGGTCGACTATGCCTACTCGATCCGCGGCGAACTGGCCGAGGAGGTGCTGCGCACGCCCGGCCTGCGGCTGGAAGTGGCGCCGGATGGCGCGACATACTGGATGTATTTCCCCGAGCAGTGGGATCCGAAATCGCCGTGGTCGAACCCCAAGGTGCGGCAGGCGGCGGCACTGGCGCTGGATTACGAGTCGATCAACAAGGCGCTGAACCTGGGCAAGTCGCGCATCACCAGCAGCATCATCCCGCAGCATCTGCCGTTCTACTGGAAGTCGCCGCCGCCGGTCTATGATCCGGCCAAGGCGATGAAGCTGCTGGCGGAAGCGGGCTATCCCAGCGGTTTCGATGCCGGGTTCTACTGGTGCGATTCCTCCTATGCCAATCTGGGGGAGGCCGCGGTGAACGGCCTGGGTGCGGTCGGCATCCGCGCGCAGATGCGTCCGCTGGAGCGCGCGGCGTTCAACACCGGCTTCATGGAGAAGCGCTTCAAGCGCGGCATCATCCAGGGCAGCAGCGCGGCGTTCGGCAATGCCTCCACCCGCATCGCGGTCTGGGTGGTGAAGGATGGCGCCTACTCCTATGGCAGCTACCCCGACATCGACGAATTGTTTCCAAAGCAACTGCATGAGGTGGATGTCGCGAAGCGCACCGCCATCCTGCACAAGATGCAGCAACTGATGTACGAGAAGAACATGTTCGTTCCTCTCTGGCAATTGGGCTTCCTGAGCGCGGCGGGGCCGCGCGTGCTCGACTCCACCTACGGGTCGATCCCGGGTTTCGTCTATATTGCGCCGTATGAGGAGATCAAGCTGGCCGAGAAGTAGTCGCTGGGCAATTGCGTGCGGGCGGGAAGCCTCTCGGGCTGCCCGTCCGCTATCGGCCCTGGACCTGGTTGCGGGGACCAATCGCGCAGGTACCGCGATGGGTCTTTGGAACAGGTCCGGGGACAAGGACGGATGGATCGCCCGCAGATACGCCGGTCCGGCGGGTCGGGCAGCCTGCCGGCCTCGCGCGTTTTTTGCTGGAAACGGGCAGAAAGAGGTTACATAGTTGAGTAGTTGACCCTACAATCAAGCAAGGCTCCGAAGAACAGGGGCTGTAGGGAGGCAAGAATGCGTTCATCGGTCTTCGGTCGCGCCACGTGCGCGTCGAGTTGCGATGTATTGCGTATCGTCCAGCGCACCATCATCGCCATTGCCGTCATTGCCTGCTGCGCCGTCCGTCCAGCCGCGCCCGCCGTCGCGGCGCCCGAGGGAACGCTCACTGTCGGCGTGCATGTGTCACTGGCGCCGACCTGGTTCGACCCGGCGGAAACACTCGGGATCATCACGCCTTACATGGTGATGTTCGCCATGCATGACGCGATGATCAAGCCCATGCCGCAGGGCAATCCCTCGCCCAGTCTCGCGGAATCCTGGACCATGTCCGAGGACGGACTGTTTTGGGACTTCGTGCTGCGCAAGGGGCCGACCTTCCACAACGGCGATCCCGTCACGGCCGAGGACGTCAAGTTCTCCTTCGACCGCTATCGCGGCGCGGGACACGCGCTGATGAAGTCACGCATCGCCGGGGTCGAGATCCTTGCCCCCGACAAGGTCCGCTTCCGGCTGAACGAGCCCTGGCCCGACTTCCTGACCTATTACGGCAACACCACCGGCGCCGGCTGGATCGTGCCGAAGAAATACGTCGAACAGGTCGGCGACGACGCGTTCAAGAAGGCGCCGATCGGTGCCGGTCCGTACCGGTTCGTGTCGTTCACGCCCGGCGTGGAACTGGTGCTGGAAGCCTATGAGAAATACTGGCGCAAGACGCCGGCGATCAAACGCATCGTGCTGCGCGTCATTCCCGACGAGGCGACACGCCTGGTGGCGCTGAAGCGCGGGGAGATCGACATCGCCTATTCCATCCGCGGCGAGCTCGCGATGGAAATCCAGCAGACGCCGGGGCTGACGCTGAAGCCCACGGTCGGTTCGGCACCGTACTGGATGTATTTCCCCGAGCAATGGGACCCGAAATCACCCTGGCATGACAAGCGGGTGCGCCAGGCCGCCAAATACGCGGTCGACTACGACGCGATCAACAAGGCGCTGACGCTGGGATTTTCCCACATCACCGGCAGCGTGATGCCCGAGAACTTCGAGTTCTACAAACAGATGCCGAAGCCGGAATACAACCCGGCGAAGGCCAGGCAGTTGCTGGCGGAAGCCGGCTATCCCGACGGGTTCGATGCCGGTTTCTACACCTGCGACGCGGCCTATTCGAACCTGGGCGAGGCGGTGATCAACAGCCTGGCGGATGTCGGCATCCGCGCCCGGCTGCGCCCGCTGGAACGCGCGGCCTTCTACAAGGGCTATTCGGAAAAGCGCTTCCGCAACATCGTCCAGGGCGCGAGCGGCGCGTTCGGCAATGTCGCGACGCGGATGGAAGCCTTCGTCGTCAAGGGCGGCATCTACACCTATGGCAGCTATCCCGACATCGATGAACTGTTCCCGCTGCAGGCCAAGGAAATGAACACCGAAAAGCGCAAGGACCTGCTGTGGAAGATGCAGGACCTGCTGAACGACAAGACCGCCTATGTCGGCATCTGGCAGCTTGCCTTCATCAGTGCCGTGGGTCCGCGGGTTGATCAGTCCGGCATCGGACTGATCAAGGGCTTCGTCTACACCGCACCCTACGAGGAGATGACCTTGAAGACGAACTAGGGTGCGATACACTTCCGCGGCGTCAAGCTGCCGGCCCGCACAGGGCAGGGAGGAAATGTGAAACAATATATACTCAGGCGGTCGGGGTACTCCCTGCTCTCGCTGGTGCTGCTGTCGCTGACGATCTTCCTGTTCATCCGCCTGACGGGTGATCCGACCAGCCTGCTGACCGAACCCGGCGCCAGCCCCGAGGATATCGCCGCGCTGCAGCACAAGCTGGGGCTGGACCGGCCGATCTGGGAACAGTACGTGCTGTTCATCGGCAGCCTGCTGCATGGCGATCTCGGCGAATCCTTCTATTACCAGACGCCGGTGTTCGATCTCTATTTCGCGCGCCTGCCGAACTCGCTCACGCTGGCGATCGTCGCCATGGCATTCTCCCTGGTGCTCGGCATTCCCACCGGCATTCTCGCCTCGGTGCAGGTCGGCCGGTTCTGGGACAATGCCGGCAAGCTCTTCGCGCTGCTGGGGCTGTCGGTGCCGTCCTTCCTGGTCGGGCTGCTGCTGATCCTGCTGTTCTCGGTGTATCTGCAATGGCTGCCATCGTCGGGCACCGGCGGCATCGCGCATCTGCTGATGCCGGCCTTCGCGCTGGGCTGGTATTTCGCCGCGGCGCATATGCGCATGACACGATCCTCGATGCTGGAAGTCCTGGGCTCCGAATACGTCAAGCTCGCGCGCCTGAAGGGACTTCCGGAAGCGGTCGTCATCACCAAGCACGCGTTCAAGAACGCGCTGATCCCGGTGCTGACGCTGGCCGGGATCAACCTGGTCCAGATGATCAACGTGGCGGTCGTCGTGGAAACCGTGTTCGCCTGGCCCGGGATCGGGCGGCTGCTGTATGAAGGCGTCAGCTTCCGCGATTTCCCGGTGGTGCAGGGCGTGGTGCTGATGGGCGGCGCCATGATCGTGGTGACGAACCTGATCATCGACATTCTCTACGCCACCGTCGATCCCCGCATCCGGATGGAGAAGTAACGCCCATGAGCGCAACGACCGATACGGCCGTCGCGAGCCCCGCGCGACCGGCGCGCCGTCGCCTGCGGCTCGACTTTCCGATCTTTCCCACGACGATCCTCGCGATCATCGTGTTCGTCGCGATCTTCGCCGACCTGCTGGCGCCGCACGATCCGCAGTTCGGCAGCCTGGCCGCGCGGTTCCGCCCGCCCTTCTGGCAGACCGGCGGCAGCATGGATCATATCCTGGGCACCGATCACCTGGGCCGCGACGTGCTGTCGCGCCTGATCTTCGGCGCCCGCGTCTCGCTGGTGGTGGGCTTCACCGCGGTGATCTTCGCGGGCGTGCTGGGCACCGTGCTTGGCATCCTCTCGGGCTACCTGGGCGGCTGGGTGGACCAGGTCGTCATGCGCATCGTCGATACATGGCTCGCTCTGCCGGCGCTGACCTTCGCGATCTTCCTCGCGGCGATCGTGGGACCCAGCGAGATGAACATCGTCATCATCCTGGGCGCGGTGTACTGGACGCGATACGCCCGCATCGTGCGCGGCGAGGTGCTGTCGCTGAAGGAACGCGAATTCGTGCGCCTGGCGATCGTCGCCGGATGCTCGAAATGGACGATCATGAAGCGGCATGTCCTGCCGAACGTGGTCAATTCCGCCATCGTGCTGGCCACGCTGATGCTGGGCGTGGTGATCGTCGCGGAAGCCTCGCTGTCGTTCCTGGGCGTGGGCGTGCCGCCGCCGAAGCCCGCCTGGGGGGTGATGCTGGCCGATGGCAAGCAGGGCCTGATGGTCGGATACTGGTGGCTGACGGTGATGCCGGGGACCTGCATCGCGCTTCTCGTTCTTGCCGCGAACCTTTTGGGAGATTGGCTCCGTGTCAAGCTCGACCCACAGCTTCGTCAGCTCTGACGGGCGCGCCGCCGCGCCGCTTCTCGAGCTGCGCAATCTTTCCACCCACTACGTCTCGGCCCAGGGCACCCGCGTGGTGCGCGCGGTCGAGGACGTATCCCTGACGCTGAAGGCGGGGGAGACGCTGGGCATCGTCGGCGAGTCGGGATCGGGCAAGAGCACGCTCGCCCTGACCATGCTGCGCGTGCTGCCGCCGGCGGCGCGGATCGTCAGCGGCCAGATGCTGCTGGAAGGCCGCGACCTGGTGCCGCTGCCCGATGACGAGATGCGCCGGATCCGCGGCAAGAAAATTGCCATGATCCTGCAGGATCCGATGGCATCGCTGAACCCGCTGTTCACCGTCGGCAACCAGGTGGGCGAGCCGATCCGCCAGCACGAGGGCGCCAGCCGCAAGGAGGCGTGGCGGCGGGCGATCGACCTGCTGAAGGCGGTGCGCATCCCGGCGGCCGAAACGCGGGTCACCCAATACCCGCATGAAATGTCCGGCGGCATGCGGCAGCGGATCGTGGGCGCCATCGGCATCTCCTGCGAGCCGCGGCTGCTGATCGCCGACGAACCCACCACCAGCCTGGACCTGACGATCCAGGCGCAATACCTCAGCCTGCTGGGCGATCTTCAGCAGCAGCACCAGCTGGGGTTGATCTTCATCACCCACAATCTCGGTATCGTTGCGAAGATGTGCAACCTGCTGGCGGTGATGTATGCCGGGCGGGTGGTGGAGTCCGGCCCGGTGTCGCGGGTCTTCAACGCGCCCTATCATCCGTATACCGAGGCACTGCTGAATTCGATTCCGCGCATGAGCCGCGAGCGCACGCGGCTGATGGCGATCGACGGCCAGCCGCCCGACCTGTCGGCCCTGCCGCGCGGCTGCGCCTTCGCCGCCCGGTGCCCGCGCGTGTTCGACCGGTGCCGCCAGGAAGCGCCGCCGGCCTTTTCGCCGGAACCCGGCCGCAGCGCGCGATGCTGGCTCGTCGCGCCGGACGAGGTCGGATCCGAAGCCAAACTCACCGTCGGAGCCGTCTGATGGCCGTTCTGGAAGCTGCCGATGTCAGCAAGCATTTCGTCGCCCGCCGCGGCGTGTTCGGCGGCTCGCGCGGCGTGGTGCGCGCGGTCGACGGGATCTCGTTTTCCGTCGAGACCGGACACACGCTGGGCGTGGTGGGGGAATCCGGCTGCGGCAAGACCACGACCGCGAAACTGGTGCTGGGGCTCGAGGATCCCACCGGCGGCAGCATGCGCTTCGAGGGCAAGGACCTGATGCGCATGGATACGGCCGAGAGGAAGCACTATCGCAAGTCGGTGCAGGCGGTGTTCCAGGACCCGTATGCGTCGCTGAACCCCCGCATGCGGGTCAGCGCGATCATCGCCGAACCGCTGATTACCAACGAAACCGTATCGGCCGCGGCCGCGCGCGACCGGGTGCACGAACTGCTCGACCTGGTCGGGCTGCCCGGGCGTTCGGCGGATCTGTTCCCGCACGAATTCTCGGGCGGGCAGCGCCAGCGCATCGCCATCGCCCGCGCGCTGGCGGTCTCGCCCAGCCTGATCGTGCTGGATGAGCCGGTGTCGGCGCTGGACGTGTCGATCCGCGCGCAGATCCTGAACCTGCTGCGCGACCTGCAGGACCGGCTGGGCGTGTCCTACCTGTTCATCGCGCACGATCTGGCGGCGGTCGCGCACATGAGCCACGAGATCGTCGTGATGTATCTGGGCAAGATCGTCGAGAGCGGGGACGCGATCGAGATCGCGCACGCGCCGAAGCATCCCTACACCGCGGCGCTGTTCTCGGCCGCGCTGCCCAACCATCCCGACGAGGCGCGCGAGGAGATCATCCTGCGGGGCGAGGTGCCCAGCCCGTTGAACCCGCCCGCGGGCTGCCATTTCCACCCGCGCTGCCCGCATGCGATGGAACGCTGCCGGCACGAGGCACCGCGGCTGGCGGTGGTTGGGGACCGGCTGGTGGCCTGCCACCTGCACGAGGGCGTGCCGGCGTAGCGCCCGCCCGCGCCTGCCCCTCTGCGCTCGGCCGTGTGCGTCCGCGGGGCGGGCGGCCGGGCGTCTTGGAGGCCGGGCCTCTTGGAGGCGGAGTGCTCTGGTGGCCGGGTGGGCCGTGTCGTGTCGGGCGACGCCGCCTGGCCTGTCAGGGGCGCTGGCTGGACAGCGGCTGCGTTTTCCCCCAAGGGTTCGAACACGAACCATAACCGTCATGGGGGATACGAATGGCCGCGGTCCGCGTGGTGCATGTCAGCGACACCCATCTGTCCCCCACGCACCGCTATTTCGCGATGAACTGGGCGGCGTTCCGGGGCGACATGGCGGCATCCCCGCCCGACCTGCTGATCCATGGCGGCGACATGGCGTTCAATGCCCCGGTGGTGGAAGCCGACCTGGCGTTCGCGGCGCAGGAGATGGCGGCGCTGGGCGTGCCCTGGCGTGCCATTCCCGGCAACCACGATATCGGCGAGGCGCCGCCCTTTTCCCGCCTGGACCAGCCGGTGACCGCCGAACGGGTGGCGGCCTGGACGCGGCATGTCGGGCCGCGCTGGTGGTGCCAGGATGTGGGGGCGTGGCGGGTGATCGGGCTGGACACCTCGCTGATGGCGAGCGAGCTGCCCGAGGAGACCGAACAGACCGCGTTCTTCGAAGACTGCCTGGCTGGAAGGGGCGGGCGGCCGGTGCTGCTGTTCATTCACATGCCGCCGTTCGATCGCGACCCGGACGATCCGAAGCGGACGACCTCGGTGATCCCCCACGCGGCGCGCGGCGCCTTCCTGGACACCTGTGCCGCGGGCGGGGTGAAGATCATCGCCTGTGGGCACCTGCATGTGTATCGGCGGCTGCGCCACCGGGGGATGGAGATCGTCTGGGCCCCGCCCACCGCCATGGTGGATGTCGCGCGGGTGCAGAAGCAGCGCCGCCGCTTTCCCCGGCCCGGATACCTGGAATGGACGCTGGACGGCACGCGGGCGACGCACCGGCTGATCGAGCCGCCCAACATGTTCGTCATCGACATGAGCGGCTGGACCGCCAGGAGCGGCGGGACGGTCACGACACTGCCGCCCTGGCCAGGATAATCCTTTGAATCAGTGGTTGTTCCGCGCCTCCCCCCGCGTTTCGATCACATTCAGATACAGCGTCGCCGGTTCCAGGCAGGCGCCCGTTCCCATCTGCCCGACCATGGACCGGTAGATCTCCTCCCACGGCGTCTGGCTGACGATTTTGGGCGGCACCCAGGCCCCCCGGCGCTTCTCCAGTTCCCCTTCCGGCAGCACCACGTCCACCTTGCGGCTGTTCAGGTCGATCCGGATCGTGTCGCCGGTGCGCAGCAGGGCCAGCCCGCCGCCCACCGCGGCCTCGGGCGAGACGTTCAGGATCGAGGGCGATCCCGACGTGCCTGACTGCCGCCCGTCGCCCATGGTGGGCAGGGTCATCACCCCCTTCTTCATCAGCGCGGCCGGGGGCTGCATGTTCACGACCTCGGCGCTGCCGGGATAACCGACCGGGCCGCAGTTGCGGATGATCAGCACCGACTGTTCCTGGATGTCGAGCGAGGGGTCCTCGATCCGCGCGTGGTAGTCCTCGGGACCGTCGAACACGATCGCCCGGCCCTCGAACACGTTGGGGCGGTCGGGGTTGGACAGGAAGCGGGCGCGGAAATCCTGGTCGATGACGCTGATCTTCATGACCGCCGATTCGAACAGGTTGCCCGACATCACCACGTAGCCGGCCGCTTCCTTCAGCGGGTTGGCATAGGCGCGGATCACCTCGCGGTCGCCATCCGGCGTTTCCGCCAGGTTCTCGGCCAGGGTCCGGCCGGTGACGGTCATGACGTCGCCATGCAGCCTGCCGGCCGCCAGCAGTTCCTTCAGCACCGCGGGCACGCCCCCCGCGCGGTGGAATTTCTCGCCCAGGAACCGTCCGGCCGGCTGCAGGTCGACCAGCAGCGGGATCTCCGGCCCCAGGCGCTGCCAGTCGTCCAGCGCGTGCTCGACCCCCATGTGGCGCGCGATCGCCACCATGTGGATCGGGCAGTTGGAGGAGGCGCCGAGGGCGGCGGCGGCGACCACCGCATTCTCGAACGCCTGCTTCGTCATGATGTCGGAGGGGCGCAGGTTCTCGTGCACCATCCCGACGATGCGCCGTCCGGTCTCGTATGCCATCCAGCCGCGTTCGCGGTACGGGGCGGGGATGGCGGCGCAGCCGGGCAGGGACATGCCCAGCGCCTCGGCCAGCGAATTCATCGAGGTCGCGGTGCCCATCGTATTGCAATGGCCGACCGATGGCGCCGAGGAGGACACCATCTTCATGAAGGCCTCGTAGTCGATCTTGCCTTCCGCGTAGAGCTTGCGCCCTTCCCAGACGATGGTACCCGAGCCGGAAAGGCGGCCCTGCCACCACCCGTCCAGCATCGGCCCGCCGGACAGGACGATGGCGGGGATGTTGACGGTCGCCGCGCCCATCAAGCAGGCCGGGGTGGTCTTGTCGCACCCGGTTGTCAGGACCACCCCGTCGATCGGGTAGCCGTGCAGGACCTCGACGAGCGAGAGATAGGCCAGGTTGCGGTCGAGCGCGGCGGTGGGCCGTTTGCCGGTTTCCTGGATGGGATGGATGGGGAATTCCAGCGGTACGCCGCCCGCCGCAATGATCCCGTCCCGCACGCGCTTGGCGAGGTCGAGATGGTGGCGGTTGCAGGGCGAGAGGTCGGACCCGGTCTGGGCGATGCCGATGATCGGCTTGCCGCCGCGCAGTTCCTCGGGCGTGATCCCGTAGTTCATATAGCGCTCGAGATAGAGCGCGGTCAGCGCCGGATCGGACGGGTCATCGAACCAGCGGCGGGAGCGCAGGCGCTTGTCGCTGCCATTCCTGTCATCAGACGCCATGGACCTGTTCCCCCTGCCTGGTGTGCTGCGGCGGAGAGTGGTCGGGCGCGGGGGCGTGGGTCAAGGCGGGTGCGGCCGTCGGACCGGAAGCGCGCAGGGGAACGAGGCGATGTTCCGGGCCATTCATCCCCGGACGGCGATCGCCTCGCACCCCCCAATGGCACCCCTAGCGGCCGGCCTGCTGGATGGCGGACAGGATCCACTGCCCGCCCCGGCCGCGGACGAATGTCCACAGCTCGGTCGCGACATCGCGTTCCGTCGGGCTGCCATCGATGACCCGCCCGGCCTGATCGCGCGTCACGTCGATCATCGAGAAGCGCATTGCCACGGTGGCATACTCCCGGCCGCCCTCGGCCCAGGCCTGGGCGAGGTCGCCGGATTCCAGCCTTACGTCCGTGACCTCATTGCGCTGTCCGCGGCTGGCCTGATCGCTGAGCTGTTCATTGAAATAGCCCAGCATTTCCGGCGTGGTCATGGACCGCAAGGCGTTCAGGTCGTGGTTGCTCCAGGCGGCCTGGACCGCGACCAGCAGCCGCTCGAACTGCTGATAGTCGCCGGGGCCGACCTGAATGGCCGGGGGAGTCGCGCCGCCGCCGCCACCCGCGCGGGCCATCGGCGGCACGTCGGGCTGCGTGTTGCGGGCGAACATGTTGGGACCGCCTGCCATGGCCGGCTGCTGGCGGTTGCGGAACAGGCGCACCAGGAACCAGACCAGCAGAGCGACAAGCCCGATTTGCAGCAGCAGGCCCAGGAAGCCGATCCCGCCGAGGCCGCTGCCGAAGAACCCATGGCCGAACAGCAGGCCGCCCAGGCCGACGCCGATCAGGCCGCCGGCCAGGCCGGACATGAACGACGACGAACGGGACGGCATCGCCGCCCCGCCAACCGCACCGGCCGCGGGCGTGCTCGGCGTCATCGTGCGTTGCATCGGTTGCGCGGTCTCAGGCGCGGTACGGGTGGTGGGCGGGGCCGAATTGGTCATCGACCCCCGGCTGCCAAACGAGGACTTTCCCCCCGCCCGTGCATCGGCCAATCCCGGCGTCAGGGCGAGGGACAGGGCCGCCACCGCGGCCAGGAGGAATTTCGTGCGGTGCATGTTCGCTCACTTCTGCTTGGACGGAAGCCAGGACTTGTTCTTGCGGTAACCGGCATGAGCAGGGGCGGCCAAGTCAGACGCCGGCCATCGTCATGCCGTCGATCCGGACGGTGGGACTATCGGTGCCCCGACGGAAGCGCAGGTCGCTGGCGGGCGTCAAGTGCGCGAACATCTCCATCAGATTGCCCGCCACCGTGATTTCCGCCACCGGTTCGGCCAAGGCACCATCGCGGATCATGAATCCGGCCGCGCCCCGGCTGTAGTCCCCGGTCACCCCATTCACACCCATCCCGATCAACTCGGTAATATATAGTCCGAGTTTTATGTCTTTCATCAGGTCCGCGGGAGCCTGGCTGCCCGCTTCCATGTACAGATTGGTGGCCGTTGGTGAGGGCGGGCTGCTGGTGCCGCGCGCGGCATGCCCGGTCGAGGTCAGGCCAAGCTGGCGCGCCGACCGGCTGTCGAGCAGCCAGCTGGCCAGCACGCCATCCTGGACCAGAGCGCGGGCGGCGGTCGGCGTGCCCTCGCCGTCGAAGATCCGCGACCGCAGGCCCCGCACCCGCCGCGGGTCGTCCATGATGGTGATCCCGGCGCTGAAGACGCGCTTGCCCATGTGCTGACGCAGGAAGCTGGTGCCGCGGGCAACGCCGGCCCCGTTGATCGCCCCCGCGAAATGGCCGAGCAGGCTGCCGGCGACGCGGGGATCGTAGACGATGGGGATCTGGGCGGTTTTCGGCCGCGTCGGGTTGAGGCGCCGCACCGCCTTTTCCCCCGCGCTACGGCCGATCGTGGCGGGATCGTCCAGGTCTGCCAAGTGCACGCAGCCATGGTGGTCGTAGTCCCGCTGCATCCCGGTGCCTTCACCGGCCAGCGCCGTGGCCGAGACCGAATAGCTGGACCCGACGCGCTGGCCCATGAATCCGGCCGAGGTGACGAGCACGATTTCGGTCCGCCCGTAGCCCGCCTCGGCGCCTTCCGAGTTGGTGACGCCCGGCACGGCCATCGCGGCCTCCTCGGCCATCGACGCCTTTTCGATCAGCGCGGCGGTGTCGAGGTCCGTGCCGTCGTTCAGGTCCAGATCGTCCGGGTCGGGCGCCCGGGCGGTGTCGGCCAGGCCCGTGAACGGGTCCTCGGGCACCACGCGCGCCATCGCCACCGCGCGTTCGGCCAGTTTCGGGAAGCCGGACGGGTCGAGGGAGGTGGCCGACACGATCGCCGACCGCTTGCCCAGGAAGACCCGCAGCCCGAGGTCCTGGCCTTCCGACCGCTCGACATGCTCCGTCTCCCCCAGCCTGCGCTGGACCGAGAGCGAGGACCCGGCCACGAGCACCGCATCCGCGGCATCTGCGCCCGCTTTGCGGGCAGCGGCAATCAGGTCGGCGAGCAGGGACGGGCGATCGGTCATGAACTTGGCTCCGCTGTTCGGGCGAGGCGCATCACTCGGCTGATGGAGGATACCAACGCGACTATATCGGGTGCCCGGCCCATCAACGGTATAGGCGATCGCTCGTTCGGGCACACGGTGGGGCATGGGCGGGAAAAGCGGCCGGGTCCGCGGCGTGGCGGCCGGTGGGCATGGGACAGCGTGCGGCGCGGGCGTGCGGCGCTTTGCGCACAGCGGGTGCGGGCGGGCCTGGGGGTCTGGGCCGTGGAGTGTATGGGCGCTGATTTTCGCACACGTGGGAGTGATTTTCAGTCCTTTGCGGGTTTGGGTGGCACGAGGGTGCTTTGACCGCAGGCCTATGGCGGGTCTTGGGACCGCGCCAAGCGGATTTTGCCGAGGCGTGGCGTTTTCACGGGATTTCACGCGGGGGTAGGGGTGTTTCGGGTGGATTGCCTGCGATTTGGGCAGAATTTCGCGGGGTGGGCATTACGGGATTTGCAACGAAATTTTTGCCGGTTCCCGTGGGGAGGAGTTGGGAGACTGGGGGAGTGGTGGCGGGTATGTGATTGATATGGTTGATCTTTGCGATCGAAGCAGTTCATGTGGCGGTGGGAAATGGATTCGGGACGATCGTTACAAATTCATGCGGAAAGGCGGGGGTATCGTTGCGAACTCGTGCGCAATACCGGGGGTATCGTTACAATTTGCGGTAAGATGAATTGATGAGCAAATGGTGACAATTCCGGCAATGATGGCGAGGCATTCGCGACCCGCGGACAAGCCTGATACCGATGGGCGAGTACTCTCGGCGACGGACGGGACCTTCCGCTTCGGACCCGCCGTGCGCCAGAGGCCAAGCGGCCCGCCCGCGGAAAAGCGCGTTCGCCGGAGGACAGGCGCTCCCGTCGGTGGAGAGGCGCTGCCGCCCGGAGGTTGCATTCGCGACCACGGACCAGCACCGCCCAGCGCCCCCCACTCCTGGCAGCAGCCGCCCGCCTCCGTCATGGTCGGCCTTGAGCCGACCATCGCCAGGGACTCCGCTGGGCCGGCAGCCCACCGAGCGCGCAACCGGCGCCCCTGCAGAAGCCGCCTGACGGTGTGAAGCCCATCGACGTGCCATCCATTGTCGTCCCGGGGCCT
>JBFXDK010000073.1:0-1229 GCA_050181195.1 Acetobacteraceae bacterium
GGAGACGCCGCCATGAAGATCACCAGGGTCGAACCGCTGCTGCTGGACCGGTTCCTGTATGTCCGCGTCCACACCGATGCCGGCATCGTCGGCCTGGGCGAATCCGGCACATGGGGGCAGCTGGAGGCCTCGGCCGCCGCGATCGCCAAATGCGGCGAATACCTGGTCGGCAAGGACCCGTTCCCGATCGAGCACCACTGGAACGTCATGCTGCGCGCCAACCACTTCACCGGCGGGGCGATCACCGGCGCCGTGTCCGCCATCGACATCGCGCTGTGGGACATCAAGGGCAAGCATTTCGGGGTGCCGGTATACGAACTGCTGGGCGGGAAGATGCGCGACAAGGCCCGTCTGTATGGGCATGTGAAGGGACGCACCGCCGACAAGCTGATCGAGGAAGCGGTGCGGCTGAAGGAGGCCGGCTTTACTGCGCTGGGCCACCTAAACCCGCTGCTGGACGAGGACGAGAGCGTCCCCTACTTCAAGTCGCATGCTCGCAAGATCGAGGATGCCATCGACATCGTGCGGCGCCTGCGCGAAGCGGTCGGGCCGGATGTGGACCTGTGCATCGAAATCCATCGCCGCCTGACGCCGCCCGAGGCGATCGCGCTTGCCCGCGGGATCGAGCAGTACAAGCCGATGTTCTACGAGGACCCGCTGCGGCCCAACAGCTTCGATGCCATGGCGCTGGTGGCGGAGCACATCGACATCCCGATCGCCACCGGCGAACGCTTCACCAGCCTGTATCAGTTCCAGACGCTGCTGACACGCAACGCGGTGCAATACCTGCGTCCCGACGTCTGTCTGTGCGGCGGGATCACGGGTGCCAAGAAGATCGCCGCCATCGCCGAGGCGCATGACGCCTGGGTGGTGCCGCACAACCCGCTGTCACCGGTCAGCACCGCGGCCTGCCTGCAGATTGCCGCCTGCATCCCGAACTTCGCGATCCAGGAATACCCCTCGCGCACGCCCGACCTGGACGGCAACAAGGAACTTCTGGGCAACGACCTCGCCACCGGGCTTTCGGAGCAGCGGAACGGTTTCATCGCCATCCCGGGTGGCGCGGGCATCGGCGTGGACCTGGTGGCAGACGTGGAGAAGCGGTTTCCCTACAAGCCTCGTCCTATCGGAATGCGCCCGCATGTGGATGGGTCGGTGGTGGATCAGTAGGGGCCACCCGCCGGTAAGCAGGCATTCATGGCCTGTGCCACGAATGCCCGCTCGCAACA
>JBFXDK010000073.1:1329-28989 GCA_050181195.1 Acetobacteraceae bacterium
GGTTTCCCTACAAGCCTCGTCCTATCGGAATGCGCCCGCATGTGGATGGGTCGGTGGTGGATCAGTAGGGGCCACCCGCCGGTAAGCAGGCATTCATGGCCTGTGCCACGAATGCCCGCTCGCAACAAACCATGGGCGCATCATTTGGCCGGCGTCGCACCGCCGGCGCTGTGCCGGATAATGCTTCGCACGGTGACCGCATCATTGGCCGGCTTCGCACCTGCGGCGCTGCGCCGAATGATGCTTTGCACGATGACCGCATCATTGGCCGGCTTCGCACCTGCGGCGCTGCGCCGAATGATGCTTGGAGCATTGTCATCCCGACTGTGCAGCGACCGTGCAGGGTGAAACAGCTCCATCATATGGTTCTGTCGCGTCATTCACACGCTCGCGCTTTCGCTCAGCGTGATCACGCTTCAACGCGCGACCCACTGCCACATTGCCCCGGCACCCGAAGCGACGATGGCCGTTGATGCGCCCAGGCCGCATCCGATTCCGGCCGCACTCGCCAAGGTGCTGACCACCGCCGGAGCCGCCGCGGCAGCAGCCCCCGCCACCGCCGTCGCGCCCGCCGCGGCCACGGCCGGTGCTGCCGCTTCCGCCGCCGTGATGACGGAGAATCCGCCCAGGAACGCGCCGACGGTGCAGCCTACGAACATCTGCTGAAGGATCGTGCTTTCGCCTTCGCCCTGATGCACCAGATCGGCGCTCTTTTCCTCGGGCACGGCGGCGATCGCGGCGGCACCGGGACGGGCCTGGGCAATCAGGCGGGGCGATGCGGGAAGCTGCATCAGATGCGCCGAGGCGCCGGCATCCGTGCCATACGGGCCAAGCCCGCCGCCCCCCCGTGCGCCGAATGGATTGCCGAATTGCTGCGCCAGCCCAGGTCCGCTGACCGCAACGCCCGCCACAAGGACGATGGTCGCGAAAAAACCGCTGCCTATCCGCATCGTATTCCCCCTCAAGCCCGGGTATCGGCCGGCTTCTCTCCTTCGTCGTTTAGCACACTCAACGCTTCTCGCACGCCGAATTCCCCGGGCAGCGCGCCCTTGGGGAAAAGCCGCGTCACATGGCCCATCTTCCGCCCCGGGCGTGCCTCGGCCTTGCCGTAGAGATGCGGGATCAGCCGCGGCGTGGCCAGGATCCGCGGCCACAGCGCCGTCTCCTCCAGCCCGACCAGGTTCTTCATCACCGCATCCGAGTGTCTCTCCGCCGGCGGCAGAGGCAGGCCCGCGATGGCGCGGATATGCAGTTCGAACTGGCTCGCCGGGCAGGCATCGATCGTCCAGTGTCCGGAATTGTGCGGCCGGGGCGCGAGTTCGTTCACCAGCACCCGCCCGTCGGCGTCGACGAACATCTCCACCGCCAGCAACCCGACCAGATCCAGCGCCTCGGCCACCAGCCGAGCGGTTGCCTGCGCGGCGTGGTTGATGGTTTCCGGGATGCGGGCGGGGGCCAGAGTCAGGTCCAGGATGTGGTTGCGGTGGCGGTTCTCGACGGTGTCGAAAGCCGAGATACCGCCGTCGGCCCCGCGCGCGATGACCACGCTGATTTCCTGGGCGAAGTTCACGAAGCCTTCCAGGATCAACGGCTTGGGCGACAGCCGTTCGAACGCCGGCGCCAGGTCGTCGGGGGAGCGGAGCATCGCCTGGCCCTTGCCGTCATACCCAAGGCGCGTGGTCTTCAGCACGGCCGGCAGGCCAAGGCGCGCGACGGCGGCCTGCAGGTCCGCCAGGGTGTCCACCGGCATCCAGGGCGCGGTCGCCGCGCCGGCACCGTTCAGGAAGCTTTTTTCGCTGATCCGGTCCTGGCTGATCCGCAGGATCGCAGGCGACGGCCGCACGGGCTTGAGCGAGGCCAGCAGGTCCAGCCCCTCGGCGCTGACATTCTCGAACTCGAAGCTGATGACGTCGACGGCTTCGGCGAATGCCCGCAGCGAGACCGGGTCTGTGTAGTCGCTGATGGTGACACCGTGCGAGACCTGGGCGGCCGGGCTGTCGACTTCCCGCGTCAGGATATGGCAGCGATAACCGAGGCGGGCCGCCGCCAGCGCCGACATCCGGCCCAATTGTCCGCCGCCGACCAATCCGATCGTCGCATTCGGCGGAAGCGGAAATCCCCCTTCACTCAAGGTCCGCTCGGCTCCTCCGCCACGCCGGCCGTCTGTTCGGCCCGCAACGCGTCCAGCCGTCCGGCCAGCGCCGGGTCGCTGACCGAAAGGATGGAGGCCGCCAGCAGCGCCGCATTCACCGCGCCCGCCCGCCCGATCGCCAAGGTGCCCACCGGAATGCCGGCCGGCATCTGGACGATCGACAGCAGGCTGTCCATGCCCTTCAGCGCGTGCGACTCGACGGGAACGCCCAGCACTGGCAGCGATGTCCAGGCGGCGCACATGCCCGGCAGATGGGCCGCCCCGCCCGCGCCGGCGATGATCACCCGGAGCCCGCGTTCGCGGGCCGCGGTGGCATAGGCCCGCAGCCGGTCGGGCGTGCGATGCGCCGAGACGATCCGGACTTCATGTGGCACGCGCAGCCGGGTGAGCATCTCGGCGGCGTGCGTCATGGTGGCCCAGTCGGACTGGCTGCCCATGATGATGCCGACAACAGGTGGAGGGGAGGCCGGCATGCCGGGTCAGGCGATGCTGTCGGGGATCAGCCGGCTTTCCAGCCAGGCGATTTCGTCCTTCAGCATCAGCTTGCGCTTCTTCAGCCGCTGCATGTGCAGCTGGTCGGCCACACCCTGGTCTGCGAGGCGCGCGATCACCGTGTCCAGGTCACGATGCTCGCTGCGAAGCTCGTGCAGCTTGCGAAGAAGTGAATCCCGGTCGGTCAGCATGGTGCGAGCCTAGCACGGAAAAAAAACAAAAACCGAGCCCTGCCACGGCGGTTAAGGCTGGTGGAACGGCCGGAAAAGGCGTTACCGTGACACGCCGTAGCCGCTACGGCGGCCGCGGGAAGCCAACCGGTCTCAATCGGAGGTAACCAGCCCATGAGCCTGCATGCCCGTCTGGATGCGTTGAAGGAACGCCACGCTTCCCTCGAAATGCGCATCCTGGATGAGGACCAGCGCCCCCGTCCGGACACTGAAACCCTCACGCGCCTCAAGATCGAGAAACTGCACGTGAAGGAAGAGATGGAGAAGCTTCGAACCCAGGCGAACTGAGCACGCACCACACGCGCCAACTCCGTCGCGCCGGTCAGGCGGCCTCGTCCGTCTCCGGCGGCGGCGGAACCGGCACCGCCTTCCCTTCCCGCTCCAGCCGTTCATTGGCCTGCGCGACCGCCGTGTTCAGGTCGGACTGGGTGCACAAACCCAGAATCACCGGATCGCGCGGCTTGATGTTCGCGCTGTTCCAATGCGACCGGTCCCGCACCTTCTGGATCGTGTCCTTCGTGGTTCCCAGCAACTTGCCGACCTGCGCCTCGGAAAGCTGCGGATAGTTGCGCAGCAGGAAGGCGATTCCGTCGGGCCGGTCGTTCCGCTTGGCCACGGGCGTATAGCGGGCGCCGCGCAGGCGCTTCGGCGCGGGCAGCGCGGTGGCGGCGAGCTTCAGGCGCGCATTCGGATCCGCCTCACAGCGGCGGATATCCTCCTGCGTCACCTGCCCATTCACGATCGGGTCGTAGCCGACAATGCCCTGCGCGACCTCGCCATCGGCGATCGCCTGCACCTCCAGCGGATGCATGCCGCAGAAATCCGCGATCTGCGTGAAGGTCAGGGCCGTCTTTTCAATCAGCCACACCGCGGTGGCCTTGGGCATCAGGGGCAGATTCATCGTTTATCACTCTCGGGGCCGACAGCGGATACCGGGCGCATGACAGCGGACGCGTGGCGCCGCGGGCGCGGCCAGACAGCGGATATGACAAGCCGGCAGGGGTGGGTCAAGAACGGTACTTCCATTATGATCTGCCGATAGCACAGGGGAGATGAGCATGGCTGAAGAGGATGATGCACCCCTCCGCAAGCGCGCCCGCCTCGAGCGATTCACGCTCGACATGATGGGAGTGCAGGAGCTGCGCGACTACATCGCGGAACTGCAGGAGGAGATCGCCCGCGTCGAGGCCGATATCGCCCGCAAGGAAAACCACCGCAGCGCGGCGGACGCGTTCTTCCGCCGTCCGGGCTGATCAGCCGGCGAATTCCCCCAGGTCCTGGATCACCAGACCTGCCGGCTGTTCGGCCCTGACCCGGCGGATCAGGCGGCGGTCGGCCGTGACAAACGCACAATCCCGCGCCTGCGCCAGGGCGAGGTACATGCATTCATAGGCTGGATGATCGAGTTGCAGCGACAGCCGCATTGCGTGTGCCATCAAGCCGCGCATCGGCACCAACTCCACCTCGGCGCGGGCCAGCAATCCGGCGCAGACATGTGTCTCCCGCCCTGTCAGCTCATCCAAATGGTGCTTCTTCCACAGGATATTGGCGCATTCCGGCAGCAGCAGGTCCGGAGCACATAGCGTATGGTGCCGGAGCGCCAGGGCCTGCGCCGTGCCCTCCTCCTGCACCAGCCACTTGATCGCGACGCTCTCGTCGACGACGAAGCGGGCCATGGGTCAGCGTTCGTCGCGACTTTCCCGCATCAGCACTTCGGCAGGGGTATGATGCCGGCCGGCGGTCAGCGCACGGATCTCCGCGGCCAGGGATTCAAAATCGGGCTCGTCCTCCTCGGCCACGGCCTGGCGCAGGATCTCCCGCACCTCGGCCTCGGCCGAACGCCCGTGGCGGGCGGCGCGCCGCTTCAACCGGCTGACCAGCCCATCGTCCAGATTGCGGATGCTGAGATTGACCGTCATCGTGGGGCTCCATCCCGCACCTGCATCATCCGCGCTGCGCCCCGGTGAGCCGCGTCGTGATGGCATCGCCTGCGCTGCTAGCACGGCCCCTTACCCATAACAACAAAAAGGGGCCGGAAACCCGGCCCCTTCGTTCCACGTCCGGCCGAGTGTCAGGCCGCTTTTGGAGCGCTTTCCTGCTGGTTGGCGGGCTCGCTGGTAATCGCGGTCGGCGCAGCGTTGCCGATCGTGATCCGGCGCGGCTTCAGCGCTTCCGGCACCACGCGCTTCAGGCCAACATGCAGCAATCCATTCTGCAGGTCGGCACCCTCGACCACGATATGGTCGGCGAGCACGAACCGGCGCTCAAACGCACGTCCGGCGATGCCGCGGTACAGCACCTCACCCTTCTGACCTTCATTGGAGACACGGCCACTGACGAGCAGCGTGTTCTCCTTGACCACGATGTCGAGTTCCTCGGGTCGGAATCCGGCCACCGCCATGGTCAGGCGGTAGGTGTCGTCGCCGGTGCGCTCGATGTTGTAGGGGGGATAGCTGGTCGCCTCGGTGGCGGATGCGGCATTGTCCATCAGCCTGGCCAGCCGGTCGAAGCCGATGGCGGTGCGGAACAGCGGCGCGAAATCAAAGGTCGTCATGCGAAAACCTCCTGCACAAGCAAGGTCTCTGGTCGGACCGCCCGGATGGGCCGGCCCTGGGTCACTCCCCGAAGCCCCGACTGGGCGCCCCGGATGTCACCGAGATAGGATCGCCGGCCGACCGTTCAAGAGGATTTCGCGCAGCCTGCCGCACCAGGCGTGCGAGATGGCCTAGCGCTTGATGCCCAGACCGGCGAACCGCTTGTTGAACTTCGCGACCTGCCCGCCCGTGTCGATGATGCGCTGCTGGCCGGTCCAGGCCGGGTGCGACTTCGGGTCGATATCCAGGCGCAGCGTGTCGCCCTGATTGCCCATGCACGAGCGTGTCTTGAACTCGGTGCCGTCAGTCATGATGACGGTGATTTCGTGGTACTCGGGGTGAATGCCTGGCTTCATCGCTGATGTCCCTCTGGCGCGGCCGATCCCGACCGGCGGCGCAAGCCGCGCCCTATAGCGGGGGCGCGATCACGGCTCAAGCACTGATGTCAACCGCGCATGCCGGGCACCGTTGACGCACGGGACAATGGACCCGTCCTGCCTGAGCCAGTATCAGGTCCCATTCCCCTGACCGAGACATCCTCCCATCATGCTGACCCGCCTTATCGTCGGCCTGGTCGATTACAGCCGCCGGCATCTGTGGATCGTTCTTCTGGCCGGCGTCCTGCTCGCCGTGTTCTCGGGCTGGTTCGCCGCCACCCGGCTGGGGGTGAGCACCGATACCGACCTGATGTTCTCGGAAACGCTGCCCTGGCGCCAGAAATCGCTGGAGATGGCGCGCGATTTTCCGCAGTTCCGGGACCTTCTGGTCGCCGTCGTGGACGGTCGCACGCCCGAGCAGGCGGACGCGACCGCGGCAGCCCTGGCCAAGGCCGTGGCGGCCGACGAGGCGCATTTCCGCACCGTCCGCCGGCCGGATGTCGACCCGTTCCTGGAAAAGGAGGGACTGCTGTTCCTGGACCCGGAACAGCTTGCCACGCTGATGGACCAGACGATCGACGCCCAGCCCTTCCTTGGCCAGCTTGTCGCGGATCCCTCGGCCCGCGGCCTGTTCGGCGCGCTGTCGCTACTGGGCATCGGCGTCACCAAGGGGCAAACCGACCTCGCCACCTATCGCGAGCCGATCAGCGCCTTCCATCGGGCCATCGCCGATGTCCTGGCGGGCCGCCCCCATCCGCTGTCGTGGCAGAACCTGCTGGGCGGCAGCCTCGGAGAACTCGCGGGCCCCTATCGCTTCGTCCTGATTCAGCCACGTCTCGATCACGGTCAGTTGCAGCCAGGCGGGGCGGCCACCGAGGCCCTGCGCACGATCATCGCCGGGCTGGAGTACGTCCGGTCCGGGGATGCGCGGGTGCGGATCACCGGACAGATCGCGCTGTCCGATGAGGAGTTCGCGACGGTGGCCGAAGGCGCGGTCGAGGGCATGATCGCCAGTGCCTTGCTGATCGCGTTCCTGCTGTTCCTTGCGGTGCGAACCTGGCGGCTGATCCTGCCGATCCTGGCCACGCTGGGTCTCGGCCTGATCCTGACCGTGATGTTCGCGGCCTTGGCGGTCGGACGCCTCAATCTCGTGTCCGTCGGGTTCGGCGTGCTGTTCCTGGGCCTGGCGGTGGATTTCGCGATCCAGTTCTCGGTGCGCTTCCGAGAACAGCGCCTGTTCCGTCCGGACATCGCCGCGGCCTTCGCCGGCACCGCGGCAAGCGCCGGCGGGCAGATCCTGTTCGCCGCCATGACCACGGCGGCCGGGTTCCTCGCCTTCGTGCCCACCGACTTCCAGGGCGTCGCCGAACTGGGACTGATCGCCGGCATCGGCATGCTGATCGCCTTCTTCTGCACCGTGACGTTCCTGCCGGCGGCCATCTCACTGTGCCGCCCCCGCGGCGAGACCGCCGCCGTCGGATTTGGCTGGGCCGCCCGCCTCGACCCGGTCCTGGCGACATGGCGGGTCGTGGTGGTGGCGGCGTTCGCCGTCCTCGCCGCGGGCGGCGTGGCGGCCTCGCCCTGGCTGGAGTTCGACTCCGACCCGCTGAACACCAAGAATCCGAATACGGAAGCGATGCGGACGCTCAGGGACCTGATCGGCAACCCCATCACCAATCCGTACACGATCGATATCATGACCGCCAGTCCGGCCGAGGCGGCGGTATTGGCCGAACGGCTGCGGCAATTGCCCGCAGTATCCGGCGTGCTGAGCATCAACCAGTTCGTTCCCGCCGATCAACAGCAGAAACTCGCGCTGATCGCGGATGCCAATACGATCCTGGCCCCGACGCTGGCCCCCCAGTCGCCCGCCGCGCCGGTCACGCCCGAGGAGGTACGGCTGGCCGCGAGCTCGGCGCTTGCCCAGATCGAACCGGCGCTCGCGAAACTGCCGGCCGATCACCCGCTGGCCGCCATCGCCGCCGATCTGCGCCAGCTGGTGAAGGCGCCTGACGCGGTGCTGATGGAAACCAACCAGGTTCTGACCCGCTTCCTGCCGACCCAGCTTGCCCAGTTGCGCCTGGCCCTGAGCGCCGAACCCGTCACGCTGGCCAATATCCCGCAGAGCATCGCGCGCGACTGGGTGCTGCCCGACGGACGGGCACGGGTGCAGGTGACCGCGAAGCCAGAGGCACTGGATCGGATCGGGCTGGAGGGATTCGCCGCACAGGTGCAGGCGGTCGCCCCCAACGCGGCCGGGGCCGCGGTGACCATCGCGGCAACCAGCGAGACGATTGTCACTGCGTTCCGCAACGCCGCCATCTACGCCATTGTCGTGATCACGATCATCCTGTCGCTGGCATTGCGGCGCATCCTGGACGTGGTGCTGGTGCTGTCGCCGCTGATCATGTCGGCATTGCTGACGGTGCTGGCGTCGGTGCTGCTGCCGCTGCCGTTGAACTATGCGAATGTCATCGCCCTGCCGCTGCTGCTGGGCGTCGGCGTGTCGTTCAATGTCTATACGGTCATGAACTGGCGCGCCGGGCAGACCCATCCGCTGGGGTCCGCGACCACGAAGGCCATCGTCTATTCCGCCCTGACGACGGCCACCGCCTTCGGATCGCTGGCCCTGTCGTCGCATCCGGGTACCGCGAGCATGGGAAAACTGCTGATGATCAGCCTGATCTGTTCGCTCGCCTCGGCCCTGATCTTCCTGCCTGCCCTGCTGGCCTGGATCGGCTCGCCAGCCGAACAGACGCAGGACATGCAGCACGCGAATTAGCAACGATACGCCGGGACGCCCTTGGCCTTCTGTCGCCGATGCCGCTGCCGAGCGTGGCCTGGTGGTGCTTGGACCGCGCTGGCAGGCCGTCGTCGCCGGCCTGCCTCGGCTGAGCCAAGGCGCCGGTCAAGGTAATACCGGGCGACCGAATGGTCGACCGTTCCGCGCGCAGGGTTGGTGTGGCGGCTGCGCGCGAAATCAAGAGATACCAGCCGACCGCCATGCAATGCATGGGTCAATGCTTCGGGCGGCTGGTATAAGGCCGTCCCGCTGCTGGAACGGCCCGACTCCCCCTCACCCCGGCGTCAGCATGATCCGGAGCGCCGCGGCGCGGTCCACCGCCGGACGGGAATAGAGCATCGGCACATACTCGCCCCGCGCCCAGAGCGGCGCGAGGTCATCGTAATGCGCGGAGGTGGGGTCACCGGACTGGCCGGGCGCGTTGATCACCCTGCTCTGGTCCCAGTCGCCGACATCCACCACCATGCGGAACGATGCCCCGACGGTCAGGCGGAAATCGGTGCCGCGATAGGACGTGTTCATGGGCGTCGACCCCGACCCGCCGACCGGCAGCCGCCCCACGTCCCGTCCGGCCGGGGAGACGCGGGTCAGCGGATGCGCGAAATAGCCGTGGTGCAGGTCGCCCCAGCGCCAGACGGCCGGATCGTCGCCCAGCAGGCCGCGGCAGGTCGCGACCGCCGCCGCCAGGGTCTCCCGCAGCAGGGGCGCGGGATCGGCCATCGCCTCCAGCATTGTCAGCAGATGCTCGTTGTCGCCGGGAACCAGCAGGGCGCGCACCGCCGGATCGCCGGTAACGCGGGACAGCAGCGCGGGCTTCAGGTGCTTGACCCACCACACCTCGAACAGCGCCGCCGCGGCGCTGCCGGCATGCAACTGGTGGTCCCAGCCAACCAGCAGCGAAGCCGGCCCGTCCAGCTTGTCCGGCAGCAACGCGCAGACGCGACGAGCCGGCAGCGAGAGGACATCGCATTGCAGCGCCATGGAGTCGGCCACCGTGTGGGCGGTCTGCTTATCCAGCACCTCGTGGATGCGCGCCGACCGGGAACGCTCGGTCCACTCGAAGCCGATCCTGCGGCGATCATAGGGATAGTCGGGCGGCAGGTTCATTTCATTGGCGGTTGCCACATAGCCGCGATCGGGATTGATGGCACTCGGCAGCGCGGCCTGCGCGTGGAACCCATCCCATTCATAGCGCCCGTCGCCCGGCACCGGCAGCAGCCCGTCCCAGTTCGGCCGGCGCGGCACCTTGCCCACCGCGAACCAGCCGACCTCCCCCTCCAGGTCGGCACAGACCTGGTTCACCGTGGGCGCGGACCAGTGCTTCAGGGCCATGCCGAACTCGAAGGCGGACTTCGCATCCATGTAGGCGAGCCGGCCCATGTACGCCGACGTCCCCGGCTCGCCCCAGACCGTGCGCAGCGCGAAGGCGCGGTGGCGGGCATGATCCTGGTGCAGCACGGGGCCGTGGCGGGTGAATTTCAGCGTAACGGTCTGCGGGGCCGTGCCGCGGACCTCGACGACCTCCTCGATCGCCGTCATCCGCTCCCAGCCGTCGCCATAGCGATACCGGTCCGGGTCGGCCGGGTCGGTCTCGTAGACATACAGATCTTCCTGATCCATCGGGAAGATCGTCAGGCCGAAGGCCAGCGTGTCGTTGTGGCCGATGAATACGCCGGGTGTCGGCGGCTCGGTTGCGCCGATCACATCCAGGTTCGGCCCGGTCAGGTGCACCACGTAGCGCAGCGACGGCATGCGGTAGTCGCGATGCGGATCGCTCGCCAGGATCGGCCGGCCGGTCGCCGTGCGCGCGCCGCTGATCGCCCAGTTGTTGGAGCCTTCCGCGGACGGGTCGCGCAGCACCTCATCGAAGTCGTTCACCTTGGTCCAGCGCCACGCATCCTCGGGCCGGCACGCCAGGCGCTCGGGCGAGATGTCCGGATCGACGGTGGCAAGCCAGTAGACGTCAAGCACCTCGGGCGGGATTTCGGCGGGATCGAGGCCCTCGGGGATGCGAAGCTCCCAGGGCGGTTCGATCGATTTGCGCGCGCGGTCGATGTCCAGCGGCGCGCGGGCGGCGACCTGGGCGCGGGTGACCTCGGAGTCGGCGTTGCGCGACAGCGCATGGCTGCGGATGCGCACGACATCCGCGGCGTCCCACCGCTCGGGCCTGATCCGCATGGCGGCGAATTCCGGCGGCAGCATCGACGGGTCCGCCTCGGCCAGCGTGATGTAGGCGTTGATCCCGTCGGCGAAGGCTCGGCAGATCGCCTCGCCGTCGGGGTTGCCGTAGGCGTCCCATTCCGCCTGCATGTCGCCGCGATACAGGAACAGGCGCGCCGCCCGGTCCTGCGCCAGGAACCCGGGACCGTAGTCGGCGGCGAGCCGTCCCAGGCCGCGCTTGCGCCAGAGATCGATCTGATACAGCCGGTCGCGGGCGATGTTGAACCCCTGCACGAAGAACACGTCATGCGCGGTGCGGGCGCGGATATGCGGGATACCCCAGCGATCCACGACGATCTCGGCCGGCTGCTCAAGGCCGGGAACGGTGATGGCCTGACGACTCGGCTCGCTCATGAACGTCGCACTCCCGTGGTTGTCCGCGCATCGAACCATGGACATATTCGCCGCGCCAGGACCGGTGCCGTTCCCGGCGCCTATCCGGGAGACCGCCCATCCTCGCTTCGTTCGTTGATCTTGTCCTGGAATTCGTGCGCACGCACCAGGCCTGGGCCGCGCCGGTCGTATTCCTGCTGGCGTTCGGCGAGTCGCTGGCGTTCGTGTCCCTGCTGCTGCCGGCCACCGCCATCCTGTTCGCATTCGGCGGGCTGATCGGCGCCGCGGGCATTCCGTTCTGGCCGATCTGGGGGGCCGCCGTGATCGGCGCGATCCTGGGCGACTGGGTGTCGTACTGGGTCGGCTTCCACTACCATCGCCAGATCGGCGGCATGTGGCCGCTGTCGCGCAACCCCGATCTGCTGCCGCGGGGCGAGGCGTTCTTCCGGCGCTGGGGCACCGCCAGCGTGTTCTTCGGCCGCTTCTTCGGGCCGCTGCGCTGCGTCATGCCGTTGATCGCCGGCATCTGCGAGATGCCGCAGATGCCGTTCCAGATTGCCAATGTCGCCTCGGCCCTGGTCTGGGCCACCGGCATCCTGGTCCCTGGCGCCTATGGCGTGACCTGGCTGATGTAGCCGGGGGAGCCTCCGTCGTGCCGGACTCCCCCGGCCGCGTGCTCAGCCCCGGTATTCCGGCGTCGGGAACAAGAGCGGGAAGGCACTGTGCGCATGCGGCTGCGTGACCACCGGTGCGTTGCGGTGCACGAAGGACGGGTTCAGTTCGTTCAGCGTGCGCGCCCCGGACAGCGCCATGGCAACGCCGAGCTCATGCTCCAGCAGTTCCAGCATCTTGATCACGCCGGCTTCCGCGTCGGCCGCCATCGCATAGCAATACATCCGCCCCATCGCGACCGCGTCGGCGCCCAGCGCGATCGCCTTCACGATGTCCGTGCCGCGGCAGATGCTGCCGTCGATGATCACCTTGGCGCGTCCGCGCACCGCCGCCATCACTTCGGGCAGCACGTCCATCGAGCCGCGCCCCTGGTCGAGCTGGCGGCCGCCATGGTTGGAGACATAGACGCCGTCCACGCCGTGCTCGCAGCACAGGGCGGCGTCCTCGGCCGTGGCGATGCCCTTCAGGATCAGCGGCACCGAATGCTTGTCCTTGAAGTGCTTCACATGGTCCCAGGTGAACCCGGCCTGCCAGGTCTGCCCGGTCGCGGTCGCGCGCCACGGCTTGACGAAGCGCCCGGCGATGTCGCGCTCACGGCGGGAATAGGCGGCTGTGTCGACGGTGATGGCGAAGGCGTCATAGCCGTTGTCGACCGCGCGCTTCACCACGTCGTCGATCCACGCCTTGTCGCCGCGGACATAGAGCTGAAAGATCTTTGCCCCCGGCGTGGCGCTGGCGACTTCCTCCAGGCCCGGATGGGTCACCGAACTCACCATGATCGCATTGCCGAATGCCGACGACGCGCGTCCAGCCGTCGCCGCCCCGCCCGGATCGAACGATTCCAGTGAGCCGACCGGCGCCAGGATGACGGGAATGCGCAGCTTGCGGCCGAACAGGGTGGTGGAGGTATCGATCTTCGAGACATCGACGCAGACGCGCGGCCGCAGCGCGAGCGAATCGATTGCCAGGCGGTTGCGCCGCAGCGTGGTTTCGGATTCGGTCGCGCCGACCAGATAGCCCCAGATATGGTCGGAGAGCTTTGCCCGCGCCGCCGGGATGAATTCGTGCAGGCACTGGAAGTCGCCCGTCGGCTCATACAGATGCTTGTGTTCGGCCTCGTCCTTTGTCGTTCCCCAATTCGGTTGCGCCCATTGGGCATCGCGGCGTTGCGTTCCGCAAGCCCTACGCTCGTGGTGCCCGCCTTTGCCGTGGGCGGGCACGACGAGCGGCATTGCGCCATCAGATGGCCACGGCGGCGGTCCGGGTCTGCTGCATCGGGCCCGGGCGCGTTTCCGGCATGGCGAGGAGCACCAGCAGCACGGCCAGCACGCCCGCGCCGGCGAGGCCCAGGAACGCGTATTCCGGCCCGACATGGTCCGAGACCAGCCCGGCCAGCGTCGTGCTGAACGTGGCGCCGATGCCGGCGGCAAGCCCGATCGCGCCGATCGCCAGGTTCAGGTGCCCGGTGCGCCGGGTCAGGTCGGCGGCGATCAGCGGCATCATCAGTCCGAAGACCGTGGCGCTGACACCGTCCAGCGCCTGGTAGAGCACCAGCAATCCGGCATCCGGCGCGGTCGCGAACAGAATGGCGCGCAGCGGCAGGGCCGCGAACCCGGCCAGCAGCACGGGGCGGCGCCCGATCCGCTGCGCCAGCGCGCCGGCCCAGGGCGCGAACGCGGCCATGACCGCCTGCGGCAGGATGATGGTGGCGGACACCGCGAAATCGGTTTCCGTCGTGCGCTGGGCGAGGCCGTTCAGCGCCAGCGGCAGCAGGGCGGCGTTCGACAGGTGGAACAGCACCGCGCAGAGAGCGAACATGTGCAGCGCCGGCTCGCGGAACAGCTGCATCGGCCTGAACGCCGGCGCATCCGCGTCCTGTTCCTCGGCTGCCGCACACGCCACCGCAACCGGTGACGGCGCGCCGATCCGGACCATGATCAGGGCGCCGATCGCCGGGATGGCCATCAGCGCGGTGGCCCAGAAGACGGTTTCCTCCGACCAGTAATAGCTGACGACGCCCAGCAGCCCGCCGGCCGCGGCATTGCCGAGGGAGGCATAGCGCGCGTTCACGCCCAGCCGCTCACTGAAGGCCGCGTGCCCGCAGGCGGCGAGCGTGATGGCGGCAATCGCCGGCGTGATGACGCAGCTGGCCAGGGAGTGCAGGACCTGCGCGCCCCAGATCGTGGGCAGGGTGGCCGGCAGGGCGAGCATCACCGCACTGAATGCCATGACCAGCAGCGCGATCACCATCAGCCGCCGCTTGCCGCCCAGCGCATCGACCAGCAGGCCGCCGGGCAATTGCCCCAGCAGCGCCACGCCGGTGCCGATGCTGAGGGCGAGGCCGATATCCGTGTCGTCCCAATGCTGCCGCGTCAGCCACACCGCGATGAAGGGGCCGAAGCCGGTCTGCATCGCGGCCACGAAGAAGTTCAGGCCGTTGATTCCGGTTCGGCTGCACACCGACTCCATCTGACGCGGACGCTTTCCCTCGGTTGGTCGCCGGAATTTGTACTCTTATCGTTGCTGATTGCCTAATCGGAAAATGCAAAGGGGCTGGCAGCGGACTGCCAGCCCCTGTCGCGTCACCGGCCGGGACGCGGCCGGATCAGGCGGCGGATGTCAGCCGGCGACGGCCCGCAGGCGGGGGGCGGGCTGCGCCAGGGTTTCGTAGACGTCCAGGTAGTCCTCGGCCATGCGACGGGCGGTGAAGCGCCGGTCGAATGTGGCCCGCACCCTGGCGCGGTCCAGCGTGTGCACCTTGCCGACCGCGGCCACGGCCTCATCGATGGTGTTCACGATGAACCCGGTGACGCCGTCATCGATCACCTCGGGCACCGAGCCGCAATTCGCGGCGATCACCGGCGTGCCGCAGGCCATTGCTTCGATCATCACCAGGCCGAACGGCTCGGGCCAGTTGATCGGAAAGATCAGGGCGTGCGCGCCGGACAGGAAGGCGGGCTTCTGCGCGTCGTTGATCTCGCCGATGAATTCAACGTCCGGGTTGCCCTGGATCAGCGGCTTGATCTTCGTATCGTAGTATTCCTTGTCGGCATTATCGACCTTGGCGGCGATGCGCAGCTTGATCCCGGCCTTGCCGGCGATGGCGATGGCGCGGTCGACGCCCTTTTCCGGCGAGATGCGGCCGAGGAAGGCGGCGTAGTCCTGCTTCACCGGCTGCGGCGTCAGCAGGGTGGCGGGCATGCCGTGCAGAACGGTTCGAATCCAATTCAATTGCGGGATCGGCTGCCGCTGGCTGTTCGAGATCGAGACGAACGGCGCATCCGGGAACGTGCTGAAGACGTCCACAAATTCTTGCACATCCAGCCTTCCGTGCAGTGTCGTCAGGAACGGCACGCGCTGGCGGCTGAACAGCGACAGCGGAAAATAGTCGATATGGAAATGAATGACATCGAACTCGTCCTTGCGGCGGTAGATGAGTTCGATCATGCGATAGTATGTCGCAACCCAGTCCTTGACGCTGGGATCCAGCCGCAGCGCCTGTTCGCGCATTGGGGCGAGCGTGGCGGAGGTGACGGAATCGCCACTGGCGAACAGGGTCACGTCGTGACCCATGGCGACCAGTTCCTCGGTCAGCGAGTAGACGACGCGCTCGGTGCCGCCATAGAGCTTCGGCGGTACAGCCTCGAACAGAGGCGAGACCTGAGCAATACGCATGGAGAGGATGCCCCGATTATACTTGGGTTACGAAGTAGCCCGCGCTTCGTTTCTTGTGTTGACTTCACCTTCCGAAAGCGCTTAACAGGATGTGTTTGTAGTTTCCGAATGTGGCGAAAAGTCGGCAGGTTTCGTGTCGGAAATAAGCCAAGCGGTCCGGGTCCGCTTCCCTATCCCGGTTCAGGAGCCCGCCTTGATGGCGAAGATCGAAGTGTTTCCAGGTTCCCTCCGGCGCGTGCCCCGGGCCGCGCCGCCGCCTGTCGTCCAGCGGGATGCCCTGATCGCCTTGAGAGGACGGCCGCTCGCCTTCCTCTTCCACTACATGCGCCGCCACCCGGTGGGCCATGTCACCGTATTGACATCCGTCCTGCTGGCGGTCGCCTGCAGCGTGTCGACCCAGTACGGCCTCAAGAACCTCATCGACATCGTATCCAAGGGACCGGAAGCCGGCAGCCCCCTGGTCTGGGGCGGCTTCCTGCTGCTGTGCGCGCTCATCGCCTCGGACAACCTGCTGTGGCGCGTCGGCGGCTATGCCGCGCACCGGACCTACGTCGCCGTCACCGGCGATATCCGCCGCGACCTGTTCGCGCACCTGTCGGGCCATTCACCCAGCTTCTTCTCGGAACGCCTGCCGGGCGCCCTGGCAAGCCGGATTTCCGCCACCGCCAACGCCGCCTTCACGGTCGAGAACACCGGATCCTGGAACGTGCTGCCGCCCTGCATCGCGGTGACGTTCGCCATCCTGTTCATCGGCTCGGTCAACCCGCCGCTCGCGCTGGTGCTGTCGGGCTTCGCCCTGTGCCTGGGACTGTTCATCTACTGGCTGGCCCGCCGCGGCACATCCCTGCATCGCGCGTATGCCAGCAATGCAGCCGGCGTGGACGGCGAACTGGTCGACGTGATCTCCAACTTCGGCGTCGTGCGCGCATTCGGCGCCACCTTCCGCGAACAGGCCAGGATCGGGGAGCGTGTGGGCCAGGAAATGGCGGCCCGCCGCCGCAGCCTCTATTACCTCGAGCACCTGCGGCTGATCCATGCAGTGCTGACCGTGCTGCTGACCGCCGGCGTGGTCGCCTGGGGCCTGATGCTGTGGCAGCGCGGGCAGGCCAGCGTCGGCGACCTCGTGCTGGTCACCACCCTCGCCTTCACCATCCTGCACGGCACCCGCGACCTCGCCGTCGCCCTGGTCGACCTGACGCAGCACATCGCCAGGCTGGAGGAAGCGATCTCGGCGCTGCTGATCGCGCACGAACTGCCGGACCGCCCGCATGCGCGCGCCCTGATGCCCGGCCCCGGCGAAGTGACGTTCGAACAGGTGACCTTCGCCTATCCCGGCCGGCCGGCCGTGCTGCGATCCTTCGACCTCTCGATCCAGCCCGGCCAGCGAGTCGGCCTCGTCGGCTACTCGGGCGCCGGCAAGTCCACCGTGCTCGCGCTGCTGCAGCGCTTCTACGATGTCTCCGGCGGGCGGGTGACGATCGACGGACAGGATATCCGCGACGTGACGCAGGACAGCCTGCGCCAGATCATGGCGATCGTGCCGCAGGACATCTCCCTGTTCCACCGCACGGTGCTGGACAATATCCGCTACGCCCGCCCCGACGCGACCGAGGAGGAGGTGATGGCCGCGGCCGACATGGCGCATTGCCGCGACTTCATCGAGGCGCTGCCGGACGGGTTCAACACCATGGTCGGCGATCGCGGCGTGAAACTGTCGGGCGGCCAGCGTCAGCGGCTGGCCATCGCCCGCGCCCTGCTGAAGGACGCGCCGATCCTGCTGCTGGATGAGGCGACCAGCGCGCTCGACACCGAATCCGAGCAGGCGATCCAGGCGGCACTGGATGAGCTCATGGCCGGGCGGACCGTGATCGCCATCGCGCATCGCCTGTCCACACTGCAGCAGTTCGACCGCATCATCGTCATGGATCACGGCCGCATCGTCGATGACGGCGCACCGGGCGAACTCGCCGCGCGCCCCGGCCCCTACCGCGAGCTGCTGCGCAAGCAGCGCATGGACCCGCTGGCGGCGGCTGCGTAATATCCGCCCCCCTCTGCCATTCCTTCACGGGAAGGCAGAGGAAGGGGATGCCAGCGTGAACCGTCCCGCAGCACGGCATCCCCCGCAGGGGGAGAGTTCGTGACGTGTCCCGGCTTGTCGTCGTCTCCAACCGCGTGGCCCCGATCCAGGAGGGTGAAGCCACCGCCGGCGGACTGGCCGCCGGCGTGCTGGATGCCCTGAAGCAGCAAGGCGGCCTGTGGTTCGGCTGGAGCGGGGATGTCGTCGACAATCCCGTCCCGAAACCGGCCCGCACCGTCGGGCCGATCTCGCTCTACACGATCGACCTCTCTCGGCGGGACTATGACGAGTTCTACCGCGGCTTCGCCAACGGCACCCTGTGGCCGGTGCTGCACTACCAGATCGGCCTGGGCCGGTTCGAATGGCCGGAATTCGTCGGTTACCGCAGGGTCAACGAGTTGTTCGCCCAGGCCCTGGCGCCGCTGGTGCAGCCGGACGACCTGATCTGGGCACATGACTACCACCTGCTGTGCCTGGCCGAATCGCTGCGCGCCCTGGGCGTGACGAACCGCATCGGCCTGTTCCTGCACACGCCCTTCCCCGCTCCCGGCGTGTTCATGACCATCCCGGCGCATCAGGACCTGATCCGGGCGATGTGCCAGTTCGATCTGCTGGGCTTTCAGACCGAAATCGATCGCACCGCCTTCATCGACTACGTCTTGCGCCATGCCGGCGGCACCGCGGCGGAAAGCGGCGGGGTGCACAACGCCACCGTCTCGGTGTTCGGGCGGACCGTCCGCACCGGCGTCTACCCGATCGGCGTGCACGTCGATGAGGTGCGGGCACAGGCGGAAACGCCGGTGAACCGCCGCCAGGCGACCAGGCTGCGCGCGCACCTGCTGGAGCGGCTGATCCTGAGCGTGGACCGGCTGGACTACTCCAAGGGCCTGCGCCAGCGCTTCGCCGCCTTCGAGCGATTCCTGGCCGGGAACCGCGACCTGCACGGCCATGTCACTTTCATGCAGATCGCGCCGCCCTCACGGTCGGATATCGAAACCTACCAGGAGATCCGCCGCGAACTGGAAGGCGAGGCCGGGCGGGTGAACGGCCGCTTCGCCGAGGTCGACTGGGTGCCGCTGCGCTACCTGAACCGCAGCTTTCCCCGCAACGTGCTGATGCCGCTCTACGCCGAAGCGCAGGCGGGCCTGGTGACGCCGCTGCGCGACGGCATGAACCTGGTGGCGAAGGAATATGTCGCGGCGCAGGACCCCGAGGACCCAGGTGTGCTGATCCTGTCGCAATTCGCCGGCGCCGCGCAGGAGCTGGATGCCGCGCTGCTGGTGAACCCCTACGACGAGGCCGGCATGGCACAGGCGATGGCACGCGCGCTGACCATGCCGGTCGAGGAACGGCGGGAACGGCACCAGGCGATGCTGGCGGTGATGCGCAGGAACAGCCTGGAACGCTGGCGGGACCGGTTCGCCGCCGATCTGCGCTGATCGCCCCGCTCGCCCCATCCATCCTGCCCCCGCTCGGCATCAGAGCAATTGCTCGAAGCTGCGCACGGCAATGACCCTGCCCCCACTGTCATCCCCATGCTTGTCACTTGGATCCATCCCGGCACGTGTGCCGCGACGGGTCCCCGGCACAAGGCCGGGGACGACAATGAACGGTGCTTCGGACGGTGATTGCCGCAGCCGGCGCCGCACGACCGATTTTAGAGCGATTGCCTATTAGAGCGATTGCCCCGCTGCCCGGCATAGGCGCGCTTGCCGCCTGCCGAAGCATCATGCGACCGTGGACCGGCTGCCGGGAGCCTCGTCCGTCGTGACGCGGACGGCAGCAGCGACAATGCCGGCGGCCCCGGCCGCCCGCCACCGGTGGGAGACGCCTTCATGTCCGATGCCACGTCCCGACCCTTCGCCGGCGAGCAGCTTGCGCGTTTCGTCGCCGGATCCCGCTGGGACGGCCTGCCGGGACCGCTGCGGCACGAGGCGAAGCGATCCCTGCTCAACGTCCTCGGCTGCTCCCTGGGTGTCGCGCGGACGCCCCCCGTGGAGATGGCGGTACGCGTGCTGGTTCCGCTGTCGGGGGCCGACCGCGTGACGGTGTTCGGCCGCCCGGAGCGCCTCGATTCCCTGGGTGCGGCGTTCGTCAACGCCATCAGCGGCAATCTGCTCGACTATGACGACACGCATCTGCGGACGGTGATCCATCCCTCGGCGCCGGTGGCCCCGGTGGTGCTGGCGCTGGCGGAGCAGCGCGGCCTGTCGGGCGCCGAGGTGCTGCATGCGTTTCTGCTGGGTGGAGAGGTGGAATGCCGCATCGGCAATGCCGTCTCGCCCGGGCATTACGCGCGCGGCTGGCACATCACCTCCACCTGCGGCGTGTTCGGCGCCGCCGCGGCCGCCGCGCGCCTGCTGGGACTGGACGCGACGCGGACCTGGCATGCGCTGGGCATCGCCGCCAGCCAGTCCGCGGGGATCGTGGAGAACCTGCCGAGTGCGGCGAAGAATGTGAGCGTCGGGAATGCGGCGCGGAACGGATTGTTCGCCGCGCTGCTGGCCGAACAGGGGTATGAGGCGGCGCCGGCGGCGATCGAGGGAAAGCTGGGCTGGGCGCAGGCCATGGGCGATGCCCCGGCAGTGGCCGAAATCACCGAGGGCCTGGGCACGCGCTGGGAAATCGGCACCAACACCTACAAGCCCTATCCCTGCGGCATCGTCATGCATGCCGTGATCGACGCCTGCCTGGCGTTGCGGCAGGAGCACGGTCTCATCGCCGACCAGATCGCCGAGGTGACGGTCTCGGGCGACCAGTTGCTGCTGGACCGCGGCGACCGCGCAGTGGCGAACGAGCGGGACTCGCGGGTCAGCATCCATCACTGCGCCGCCGTGTCGTTCCTGCTGGGTTCAGCCGGGTTGCGGGCGTTCGAGGAAGCGACGGTGCACGATCCCGCCGTCGTGGCCCTGCGCGGGCGCACCCGGGCGCGGTTGGATGCGGCCAGCCCCCGGGGGGCGGCGACCGCGACCGTACGCACGACGGACGGGCGCGTGCTGGAACGCACCGTGCACCACCCCAGGGGCAGCATGGAACGGCCGCTGTCCGACGAGGATATCGCGGCCAAGGTCCGCGATCTGGCCGACCATGGCGGATTCGGCGGGCCGGTCGGGCAGATGATCGAGACGGTCTGGCGGTTGGACGACCTGCCGCGAGTCGAGCCGCTGCTCGCACTGCTGCGGGCGCCCTAGCTCGGCCCGGCACGACGATCGCGCGGCCACGATCTGCGCGGACGCCGGCGGTCAGGCCTGCCTGGCGGCCTTGCTGGCGATCATCGCCTCGATCTCGGCGTCGCCGAACCCGGCTTCCCGCAGGATTTCGGCCGTGTGTTCGCCCAGGCGCGGCACGTGACGGCGCATATTGGCCGGCGTGTCAGCAAAGCGCGTGGGTGGGCGCGCGATGCGGATCGCGCCCTCGGTCGGGTGTTCCACCACCGGCAGCATGTCCACCCCCTTCAGATGCGGCTGTTCCGACACCTGTGTCATGCGGGTGAACGAGGCGTGCGGCACGTCGATGCGCAGCAGCAACTCCTCCCATTCGGCCGTGGTGCGGGTCAGCGCGATCTCCCGCATCTTCGCGTAGACCACGTCGATGTTCTGCGCCCGCGCGACGGGGTCGCGGATCTGCAGATCCTCGATCAGCTCCGGGTGGCCGACCGCCTCGAAGAACTCGCACCAGTTCTCGGCTGAATAGGGCGTCATGGTGATCCAGCCGTCCTTCGTGCGCGCGGGCTTGCGTTCGCGCATGCGCTTGTAGCCGGGACCGCCGATATGCGGCTCGAAGCTCATGCCGCCCATCATCTCCACGCTGTTGAACGCGGTCAGGGTTTCCAGCATCGGCACTTCCAGCATCTGCCCCTGCCCGCTGCGTTCCCGCTGGTACAGCGCGGCGCAGATGGCCGAGACCATCGCCATGCCCGTGAGCTTGTCGGCGGCGAGGCTGGGGACGAACTGCGGCGCGTCGTCCGATCCCATGGCCGAGGCGAAGCCGCTGGCGGCCTGGATGATCTCATCGAAGGCCGGGCGCGCGCGCCATGGCCCGTCCTGGCCGAAGCCGGTGGCCACCGCGTAGACCAGGCGCGGGTTCATGGCCCTGCAGGCGTCATAGCCGAACCCGAGGCGCGTCATGCCGGCCGGGCGGATATTGCTGACCAGCACGTCCATGGTCGGGATCAGGCGGCGCAGCACCTCCTTCGCGGCATCGGTCTTCAGGTCCAGCGCGATCGAGCGCTTGTTGCGGTTGATCTGCAGGAACACCGACGCCATGCCACGATTGCGAAACACGCCGGAATTGCGGGCGGTGTCACCGATCATGCTTTCAACCTTGATCACGTCGGCACCCCAGTCACCCAGCGTCTGGGTGGCGAACGGGCCGAGGACAACGGCCGTCAGGTCGAGGACGCGGACGCCCTTCAGCGGGCCGGTTGCTTCTGTCGCTTGTGCATCTGTCATGGCGGCCTGATTCCGGATGGGTCTGGCCGCAGGATAGAAGCGACGGCGGCGGGAGGGGAATGCGGGAGGCAGCGTCCCTTGCCGCGACGCCGATGAGCAGGTCGTACAAAGCGTCTCGGCGAAATCCCGCGGGATCGACGGCATGGGCCAGCCGAACACGCCCGCGGGACCGCACCCCGTCCGCGACCACCCGCTGAACGAGCGAGGGTTGGCGGGCATAGGGCGAGGGTCAAGCCCCCCGCCTGTGGCACGCAGCCGGTTCAGCCGCCAGGATTGCCCTGCGCCTCGACATACAGCGCATAGAGCGACTGACTTGCCGTCATGAACAGGCGGTTGCGCTTGCGGCCACCGAAGCAGAGATTGGCGCAGCGCTCGGGCAGCAGGATGCGGCCGATCAGGGTGCCGTCAGGGGCGAACACGGCTACGCCATCCTGGCCGGGACCGCCGGAGAAGCCGCACCAGACATTGCCTTCGGTGTCCACACGAATGCCATCCGCATAGCCGGGCGTCGCATCGAAGAACACCCGTCCGTTCACCGCCTTGCCATCCACGATGTCATAGACATGCGTGGTCTTCGTCCCGTTCGGCGTATCGACGACATAGAGCCGTGACTCGTCCGGTGAGAAGGCGAGCCCGTTCGGCCGCTCCATGTCACCCACAGCGATGGTGAAGTCCCCGGATTGCGGATCGAGGCGGTAGACACGGAACGGCATTTCCTGCGGCGCCTTGTCGCCCAGGTAGTTGCCACGAATACCGGCGCCGTTGTCGCTGAACCAGATGGATCCGTCGGACTTCACCACGACGTCGTTCGGGCCGGTCAGCCGCGTGCCCTGGAAATGCGCGGCCAGTATCGTGACGGTTCCATCATGTTCGGTGCGCGTCAGGGTGCGGCTGCCCAGTTCGCAGGAAATCAGCCGTCCCTGCCGGTCGCGCGTATTGCCGTCCGGATAACCCGCCGGATTGCGCAGGGTCGCGACCGCGCCGGTGATCTCGTCCCAGCGCAGCAGCGCATCGTTCGGGATGTCGGAGAAAAGCACATAACGCCCGTCACCGTAGTACACCGGCCCTTCGGTGAAGCGGAATCCGGTGGCGACGCGCTCGATGGCGGCATGGCCCAGAACCATGTGCTGGAACCGGGGATCCAGCACGACGATGTCCGGATCCGGATAACGGATGGGCGCGGACGTCTCCCAGCGCGACGGACCGCTGCCGGTTTCGGGCGCGGCGACCGCGGCCGGACGGATGGATCGGATCATTCCCTGGCTCATGAGCGTTTCCTCCTGATCTGCCCGCGCATGGCGGGCGCGAGCGGAATGGACACCGATCCGTCCTTGGTGGCAAACTGCCTCGGCCCCGCGGTCCAGATATCCATCAGGACGGCAGCCGTACGGAACGGAGGCACCCCCATGTCTGATTTCGAATGCGTCGTCGCGGGTGGAACGGTCGTCACGGCAGCGGATGTATTCCGTGCCGATATCGGCATCAGGAATGGGCGGATCGCGGCGGTCGGGCTGGACCTGAAGGGGGACAGACGCATCGACGCCGACGGCCTGCTGGTGATGCCAGGCGGTGTCGATACACATTGCCATATCGAACAGCTGCATGAAAACGGCAGCGCGGATGAGGAAAGCTGGGTGTCCGGCAGTACCTCGGCGCTGGCCGGCGGCACCACAAGCGTCATTACCTTCTCGGCCCAGTTCAAGGGGCGCGGCATCCTGGAACCGCTGGCCGAGTATCGCCGCCGAGCGTCGCAGGCGATGGTCGACTATTCCTTCCACCAGATCATTTCGGATGCATCCGACGAGGTGATTTTCCGCCAGGTGCCCGAGGTCGTGGCGCAAGGCGTACGCAGCCTGAAGGTGTTCCTGACCTACGAGAATTCGCATATCGACGACCGCGACTTCCTGCGGGTGCTGGCAGCGGCACGCCGGCACGGCATGCTGGTGACCGTGCATTGCGAAAACTATGAGGCGATCAACTGGCGCACCGCGGCATTGCTGGCGGCCGGCCACGTGGAGCCGAAATACCACGCCTGGTCGCGCCCGCCGATGATCGAACGCGAGGCAACGCACCGCGCGATCGCGCTGGCCGAACTGGTGGATACGCCAATCCAGGTGTTCCACGTGTCCTGCCCCGAGGTTGCCACCGAGATCGCGCGGGCGCGGATGCGCGGGCTGAAGGTGTGGGGCGAGACCTGCCCGCAATATTTCGTGCTGTCCGCCGCGGATATGGACCGACCGGGGTTCGAGGGCGCGAAGTTCATGTGCAGCCCGTCGCCGCGCGACGCCGAGGCGAGTGCGGGCCTGTGGGACATGATCCGCCTGGGCACGCTGGATGTGGTGTCCTCCGATCACAGCGGCTGGGGTTACATGTCGCCGGTCGGCAAGCGCGTGCATGGCACCAACGCGCCGTTCAGCGACATCCCGAACGGCGTCCCCGGCGTGGGATCACGCCTGGCGGTGCTGTTCAGCGAAGGCGTGGGCAAGGGCCATATCGATCTCTGCCAGTTCGTGCGCCTGACGGCGTCGAACCCCGCGAAACTGTTCGGCCTGGCGCCGCGCAAGGGTACGATCGCGCCGGGGGCGGATGCCGACCTCGTGCTGTGGGATGCGAAGAAGCAGGTCACCATCACCAACGAATTGCTGCAGCACGTCATCGACTACACGCCGTATGAAGGCATGTCGGTCACCGGCTGGCCGGTGGCGACGATCCGCCGCGGCGAGGTTGCGATGCGGGACGGCAAGGTGCTCGCCGCACCGGGATCGGGCCAGTTCCTGCCGCGCGCGCCCTATGACCTGATCAAGCCCACCGGACGCCTGCCGTTCGGCTTCGATGCCAGCCGCTACGAGGTATAGACAGCGCTCGCCATGACAGAGATCGATACGAACGCATTCCTGCGCGACCTGCACACGCTTCGCAGGATCGGCGCCTTCCGCACCGGCGTGCATCGCCCGACCTACTCGCCGCAGGACATGGAATCGCGGCGCTGGCTGATGGACCGGCTGACCGAGTGCGGATTGCAGGCCTCGATCGACGGCATCGGCAATGTTCATGGCCGCCATCCCGGCCCTGGACCGCATCTGCTGGTCGGCTCCCATATCGAATCACAGAACGAGGCCGGCTGGCTGGACGGCGCGCTGGGCGTCGTGGCCGGCGTCGCCCTGGCCCGCGCCGGCCTGCCGGTGGATGTCTGCGCCTTCGCCGATGAGGAAGGGCATTTCGATGGCGGATTCCTGGGCAGCCGCTCGATCATCGGCGAACTGACCGAGGCAGAGATCGACCGGTCCCGCAGCCGCACCGATGGCACGCCGCTGCGCGATGCGCTGCGCCAGGCGGGGCTGGAGGGCAAGCCGCGCATGCAACTGGAGCCCGGCCGATACAAGGGCTTCCTGGAGATGCATATCGAGCAGGGCACGCAGCTGGAGAGCGCGGGCCTGCGGATCGGCGTCGTCACCGGCATCGTCGCGATCTGGCAGTGGCGGATCACCGTGCAGGGCCAGCAGGACCATGCCGGCGGCACGACGATGGCCGAACGGCGCGACGCCGGGTTGACCGCGGTCAGGCTGCTGGCGGCGATCGACGCGGAATTTCCGCGCATCTGTGGTGAACGCAGCACATGGACCACGGGGCGGATCAGCCTTGATCCCGGCGCGCCCAGCATCATCCCCGGCACCGCCACGGTGCTGTTCCAGTTCCGCGACGTGTCGGTGCCGGTGCTGGAGCGGATGGAGGCAGCGCTGCACGCCCTTGTGCGCGAGGCGAACCGGCGGGAGCGCTGCACGGTGACGTTGGAGGCGATGTCCAAGGCGATCCCAGCGCTGTGCGACCCGGCGATGATGCAGGCGCTGTCGAATGCCGCCGAGGACCTGGCGCCGGGGGCCTGGCAGGCGATGCCGTCGGGGGCAGGCCATGATGCGCAGAACATCGCGCGGGTGATGCCGGCGGCGATGCTGTTCGTGCCCTCGATCGGCGGCATCAGCCATCACTGGGCGGAGGACACGAAGGACGAGGACCTCGCCCTCGGCGTTCAGGTGCTGGGGCGAGCCGCGCGTCTGTTCCTGGCGGGATAGGCGCCGCCGCGCATCTGCGTCGCTTGGATGGCGGGTTGCAGAACCGGTCGGGTTCGTCCAAATCATGGCCCCGGCTCAGGTTCGCCTGACGCGTGCCGCGTTTTTGCCGGCAAACCGACCAACAGCAACCCCTGGGGAGCGCCCATGTCCGCCAGCAGGCCACGGACCCTATTCGACAAGATCTGGGACAGTCACGTCGTGGAGCGTCTGCCGGACGGGACCTGCATCCTTTATATCGACCGCCACCTGGTGCATGAGGTCACCAGCCCGCAGGCCTTCGAAGGGCTGCGCATGGCCGGCCGCCCGGTGCGCCGGCCGGATTGCACGATCGCGGTCGCCGACCACAACATTCCCACCGTGGGGTCGCGCATTCCGGCCGACATCAAGGAAGAGGACAGCCGGATCCAGGTCGAGACCCTGGAGAAGAACGTCAAGGAATTCGGCGTCCCCTACATCCCCATCCTGGATGTGCGCCAGGGCATCGTGCACATCATCGGGCCGGAACTGGGCATTTCCCTGCCCGGCACGACGCTGGTCTGCGGTGATTCCCACACCTCGACCCATGGCGCGCTGGGATCGCTGGCGTTCGGGATCGGCACGTCCGAGGTCGAGCACGTGCTGGCCACCCAGACCCTGCTGCAGAAGCCGGCGAAGAACATGCGGATCGATGTCTCCGGCACGCTGGGCCTTGGCTGTTCGGCGAAGGACATCGTGCTGGCGATCATCGGCAAGATCACCACGGCCGGCGGCACCGGCCATGTGATCGAGTATACCGGTGACACGATCCGCGCCCTGGACATGGCCGGACGGATGACGATTTCCAACATGTCGATCGAGGCGGGCGCCCGCGCCGGCCTGATCGCGCCGGACCAGACCACGTTCGACTATATCAAGGGACGGGAATTCGCACCGAAGGGCGAGGCGTTCGATCAGGCGGTCGCCTACTGGAAGACACTGCCGACCGATCCGGGCGCGCAGTACGACACGACGGTGTCGCTGACCGCGGCCGAGATCGCGCCGATGGTCACCTGGGGCACGACCCCTGGCGCGGTGGTACCGGTGACGAGCGTGGTGCCGAACCCGGCGGATGAGCCCGACGAGGCCAAGCGCGCGCAATTGCAGCGCATGGTCGAATACATGGGTCTGAAGGTCGGTCAGAAGATGACCGACCTGAAGGTGGATGTCGTCTTCATCGGCTCCTGCACCAATGGACGGATCGAGGACATCCGCGCGGCCGCCGCCGTCGCCAGGGGCCGCAAGGTGGCCGATGGCGTGCAGGCGCTGGTGGTTCCCGGCTCGGGTCTGGTGAAGAAGCAGGCCGAGGAAGAGGGGCTGGACCGCGTCCTGCTGGAGGCCGGGTTCGAGTGGCGCGACCCCTGCTGCTCGATGTGCCTGGGCATGAACCCCGACAAGCTGACGCCTTACCAGCGCTGCGCGAGCACCTCGAACCGCAACTTCGAGGGACGGCAGGGTCCGAACGGGCGCACGCATCTGGTCTCGCCGGCCATGGCGGC
>JBFXDK010000074.1:0-20050 GCA_050181195.1 Acetobacteraceae bacterium
GCGGGTGCTGGGCATGCCCGGCTATGCGTTCGCGGTGATTCCGCATCCGGTCAGCAGCGCCGGGGACGATGCGCTGCGGGCGATGGCGGAGTCGGTTCTGGCGGATGCGCGGCGGTTGTTGCTGCGGGGGTGAGGCCAGCACGGGCCGAGTTGCGGCAGGCGCTATTGAAGCGGACGCACGGCCGGTGCCCGATCGTCATGGCCCGCGCAGGCCGGTCATCCACGACTTTCGCGGTCCGGGGCGGCGAAGTCATGGATGGCGGGGCTGAACCCCGCCATGACGGTCATCGCCACCGGCGGGTCAAGCTCAACCGCCTTGATATGATTGGCAGGCGGTGATTCTCGCGTTCCCCTCCGCGACGCGGGTTACCACCAGGAAGTCGACGTCAACACGTGCTGGTATGGGCCGCGTGCGATCCCGGGACAGAGCGCCCGCGGCTACGTCCGCCCCACCGCCAGGATCTTCCGCCCCGCGCCCTTCGGCAGGTCCGCGGGGGCATGGCGGCGCACCGCCTCATCCAGCGATGCCTTCACCTCCGGCGGAAACGGGGCAACGCGCCGGACGCCCATGTCGATATGCAGCGCCAGCAGTTCCTGCACCGCCGCGCGCTCACCGCTCTCGACATGGAACATCTCGTGAAAATAATGCAGCCGCTTGGCGTCCGCGCCCAGCAGCCAGCCGCGCACCAGCAGCTTGTCGCCCAGATGCACCTCGCGCTCATAGACCGTGTGCGTCTCGGCTGTGAAGCAGGAGTTGTTGGTCGCTTCCCGATACGCGTTGCCGATCTTCAGCGCGTCATACAGCGCGTCGGTCGCCAGGTCGAAGACCACGACGTAATAGGCCAGGTTCAGGTGGCCGTTGGAGTCGATCCACTCCGGCAGGACCACGGCCTCATATTCGATGACATGGGTGCTCATTGTGCAGCGCACCTTGTTGGGGAAGCGGGCGTCGGTCAAGTTGCCCGCCATGAGCGAAACGGGGCGCGGCGCCGCCGGCGGGCGGGCTGATGAGCGAAACTGACGGGTTGCCGGCGGCGGCACGGCGACGCGCCATCCTGACGATGGCGCTGGCGATCACGCTGTCGGTCCTGAGCACGGCGATCGCGAACATCGCGCTGCCGACCATGGCGCAGGACCTGCACGCCTCGCCGTCCGCGTCGATCTGGGTGGTGAACGCCTACCAGCTTGCCGTCACGGTCAGCCTGCTGCCGCTGGCGTCGCTGGGGGACATTCGCGGGTACCGCTTCGTCTATCTCTGGGGCCTTTCGATCTTCACCGCGGCCTCGCTCGCCTGCGGCCTGGCGGACTCGCTGCCAATGCTGGTCGCGGCGCGCGTCGCGCAGGGCATGGGCGCGGCCGGGATCCTGAGCGTCAACACGGCGCTGGTGCGGTTCGTGTTTCCCCGCTCCGCCCTCGGCCGCGGCGTCGCCACCACCGCCCTGATCGTCGCCGTCAGTTCGGCCTCGGGTCCCAGCGTGGCGGCGGCGGTCCTGGCGGTGGCCTCCTGGCACTGGCTGTTCCTGATGAACGTGCCGATCGGGCTGGCCGCCATCGCGCTCGCGCTGCGATCGCTGCCCGAGACGCCCCGATCCGGCCATCGCTTCGACCTGACCAGCGCGGTGCTGAACGCGCTGGTGTTCGGCCTGCTGCTGATGGGGCTGGACGGTATCGCGCATGGCCATGGCGCGCTGGTCGTGGCGCTGGAACTGGGGGGCGGACTGCTGCTGGGCGTGGTGTTCGTGCACCGGCAACTGGGCCTGGCGGCGCCGATGCTGCCGGTGGACCTGTTCCGGTTGCCGATCTTCGGCATGTCGGTCGGGACCTCGATCTGTTCCTACACCGCGCAGACCATCGCCATGCTGGCGCTGCCGTTCTCCTTCCAGCTGGCCGGGGGCCTGACGCAGTCGCAGGTCGGGCTGCTGATCACGCCGTGGCCCGCCGTGGTGGTGTTCGTGGCGCCGCTGGCCGGGCGGCTGTCGGACCGCTATCCGGCGGGGCTGCTGGGCGGGATCGGGCTTGCGATCCTGACCACTGGCCTGGTGCTGGTCCTGATGCTGCGCCCCGATGCCGCCTTCGCCGATGTGGTCTGGCGGATGGCGGTGTGCGGCATCGGCTTCGGGTTCTTCCAGTCGCCCAACAATCGCGCGATCATCAGCGCCGCGCCGCGCTCGCGCAGCGGCGCCGCGAGCGGCGTGCTGTCCACCGCGCGCCTGACCGGCCAGACCATCGGCGGGGCGGTGGTGGCCCTGGTCTTCGCGTTCGCCCATGGCGACATCGTGCGCGGCGCGAGCCTGGCGCTCACCGCCGGGGCGGTGTTCGCCTGCGTCGCCTGCCTGGTAAGCTTCCTGCGGCTGACCCAGGACCAGGCTTTGTAACGTGAAGGCAAATCCATCCCACCGCTGAGCCGGGCTCCGCTACAATATCTTTCGCCACCACGATGGAATCGCCTGCATGGATACGCCCGACGAACTGATCCTCCCTTCGGCGGCCGAGGACGAGAAGCGCGCCTCCCCCCTGGTGCGCGCGGCGGCCGAACTGATCGGCACGCTGGGTGCCAATGCGGGCTTCATTCCGCCGCGCCGGCTCGAGCTGGTCCAGGAGGTGGCGGACGCGATCGGTGTGGTCCTGGAAGAACCGTCGCTGGTCCGGGTGATGACGCTGCGGGCGCTGTCCGCCCCGTCGCAGCCGCGCACCGCGCTGGCCTCGCTCCGCAGTGCCGCGGCCGATGCCACGGGCCCCGTGCGCGCCGACCTGATGCGAGAGTTCGGACGGCTGCTGGTCGACGCGAAGCCCTCGATCGCGGAGCTCGGGCCCGAGATCGCGGCGGCGCTGGCCGTGCCGCTGCCGGAGTCACTGAAGCGGGCCGGGTCGGGCCGCGACTCCGGCGGATCGCTGGTGGAGCGGGCGTTCCGACTGGTGCGGTCCGAGGATCCGTTGCTGGCCGAGGCGCGCGGTTTCGCGGTGGATTTCGCCCAGCCATCGGTCCTGGCGGCCGTACGCACGGCGCAGAAGACCGGGGACGTGCAGCCGGTGCTGCAGGCCCTGCCGGCGGTGATCGAGTCGGTCTCGACGGAGATCGCCAACCTCGCGCGCGTCGCGGCGAGCCAGGTGGACGCAGAGCGCGAGGCAGCGGAACTGGAGAAGGCAGCCGAGACGATGAAGCGCGTCGCCGATCAGCGCTTCGCCGCGATCACAAGGCGCGCGAAGATGCTGAAGCGGCATCTGCAGGAGGATCTGGACGCGCTGGTCGAGGACGCGGTCGAGGAGTTCGAGGTCGATTTCCGCCGCATGGCCGAGGGCAAGAAGTGGTTCGGCCGGTCCGATTCGGGCGACATGAACGAGCGCGTGGTGGTGAAGAACCTGGAGCGCCGCTACCGCCAGCTCGCTCGCCGCTACCAGGACCACCTGGACATGCTGGAACGCGAGGTGTCGGAGTTCTGCGACGAGTTCACCCGCGTCGGCGACGAGGCGATCAAGCCTTTGGCTCGTCATGAATTCCGCGCCGTGGTGCCGCACCCGAAAATGACGCTGCGGATGCGGGTGGCGGGCGATCGCGCCTCGACCGGCACGCTGGCGGCCGGCACGGCGGCGGCGGCGGCGGGCGGCGTCGCGGTGCAGACCGGGCTGCTGACCACGGCCGCGGTGGCCGGGGCGGCGGCGACCGGTGTGGGCGCCGTGGTGCTGGGCGCGGTGGCGCTGGCCGGCGTGTGGAAGATGTTCTCCAGCCCCGGGGAGCGGCGGCGCAAGGACGCGCGCGACCGGGCGAGCACGCTGGAACAGACATTGCGCCAGGAGATCGCAACCAACTATCCGCGCTTCTGCGAGGCGGTGGACCGGATCACCGCGCGGTTCCAGGCGGCGGCGATTCCCGACATTTCCCGTCCGCGGATCGAGGCCGACCGGGTGCGCGAGATTGCCGCGACGCGCCGCAGCGTGGCGCAGAGTGTCGCGGATGCGGCGCAGGCGCGGGTCGATCACCTGCTGGGGTTCGTGCGGGTGGACGCGGAGAAGGCGTAGGGGGGGAAGCAGCGCCCTGTCACCGCGGGCGGGTACGGGCGCCGTCACTCCAGCGCGACGGCGCTGCGCGCTCCCGTCAGGTCGATTTCGAGGTGTACGCGGGTTGCGATCAGGGAGGGCACACGGCGCCGGTTGGGTCCGCTCTCGAATGCAACGATGCCCGCCTGAGCCAGCCGTTTCAGGGTGCGGGAGAGGCTGCTTTCCTTGCGTCCCGTCAGAGCGGCCAATTCGTGCAGCGATGATGGTCTGTGGCGGTTGATTGCATTCAGGATCGCCAGGTTCTCGGGTGACAGCAGTTTCACCATCGCTTCCGCTGACACCTCGCCGGAACCGTGGCCGGATTGCGATTGTCTGGCTGTCGTCTCGCTGTCGAACCACTGCTTCGGATCGCCGGCCGCGTGCCCGGGATCGCGTACGACGCGCTTCGTCCAGGCAGCGAACTCGCCGATGGAGCCGACCCTATAGGTCGTGGGGGATGCCCTTTTCATCGAAGATCCGTTTCACCTCACGCCAGAAATCGTCCAGCAACCGTGCGGCACTGACAAATTCATAGGGGCGGCCGCGGTCCCGTTCCGTCCGGTGCCAATGGTCATGCATCACGCGCCTGCGCCGGTATCCACCCGGCTGTTCAATGGCGTGGGCGTTGTCGAACCGGAGCCACGGCCGTCCTCCCTCCTTCGGACGCAGGATCAGCGCATAGCTCAACCCATGCGGTCGTTCCGGGGTGTGGTCTGTCCGGCGGGCCGTGATCTCGACGATCAACCCGGGCGCCATCTCGAACGCGGCGCCATCCAGGTCGAGCAACGCTTCGATCCCGTCACCATCCATATTCACATAGCCTGTTAAGATGGTGACGGCAACCGCGTCATGTGGATTGCAGGCGGCGTAGCGACGAAGGGCCGGGACATCATGGACGTTCCAGCCGGTTTGGAGATGTAGCGCCGAAAGGACGCCGGCCCAGGCGCCGGCGCCCCGCTCGTCGTTTCCCCCTAACCCACGAACGCGCCGCCGTTCACGTCCAGGATCGCGCCCGACATGTAGCTCGCGCCCGAGGAGCACAGGAACGCGATCGGCCAGGCCAGTTCCTCGGGCTGGCCAAGTCGCTGCATCGGCAGCATCGGCGCGGTGTTGTTGCCCGTCGTCATCGGCGTCTGCACCGGGCCGGGTGCCACGCCGTTCACCAGCACGCCCCGCGTCACGGCCTTGCGCGACATCCATTTGATGATCGCGTGCACCGCGCCCTTCGACGCCGAGTAGTCCGGCGGCGTGTTCAGCGACGTGCCGCCGGTCTTGCCGGCCACCGACCCCACCAGCACGATGTTGCCGCCGCCATGGCCCGCCATGTGCTCGATCGCCTTGCCGGTGATCTGCATGGGCACGCGCACGTTGATGTCCATCATGCGATGGAAGCGCGCGTGCCAGTCCGGATCCTCGTCCCAGGGCACGCGGAACAGGATGCCGGCGCAATGCGCCACCGCGTGCAGACGCGCGCCGGCGAACAGACCGTCGAGGTAGGCGTCGTCGGTCAGGTCGCCCTGCATCGCCTCGCACGCATTGCCGCGGGAGCGGACCCGGTCCTGCACGTCGGTCATCTCGGCGCGATCGCTCAGCAGCAGCGAGGCGCCCAGGTCCGCCAGCACCAGGGCGGTGGCGCGTCCGATGCCGCTCGCCGCGCCGGTGACGAGCACGCGCTTGCCTTCCATCGAGATCGCGGCGGGGATGGGATTGCTGGCCATGCGGGTTTCCTCCGTTTGCTTGCCAAGGGTTGGGCGCGGCAGGCGGCGCGCCGTGGGGGCAGGGTGACGATCGCGCCGTCAGGCGGCGGCGCGATCGTCCTGTTCCGTGGTCATAAGCCCGCTGGAGACCGTGGTGCGGCGCATGTCGCGCACCTGAGTCGCCGCATAGCGGCGGGCGCGATGCATGGTGCAACGGTTGTCCCACATCACCAGGTCGAACGGCCGCCAGCGATGCGTATAGACGAATGCCCGTTGCGTCGCCTGCTCGGTCAGGTCGCGGATGAACGCCAGCGCTTCCGGCACCGGCCAGCCGATGATCTTGCCGATATGGGATGACAGATAGACCGACTTCCGCCCGCTGATCGGATGCGTCCGCACCAGCCGCTGGCGCACCGGGCGCATCGTCGCCCGCTCCGCGTCGCTCAGGTCGCCGAAGCCCAGCGTTTCCCGCGAGTAGATCAGCGAATGTTCGCAGACCAGGTCCTCGATCTCGGCCTTGGTCTCGGCGTCGAGCGAGTCATAGGCGGCGCGCATGTCGGCGAACTCGGTCTCGCCGCCCTTGTCCACGACGACGCGGCCGGACAGCAGCGAATAGCTCGCCGGTATCGCCTTGAACGAACTGTCGGAGTGCCAGAGCATGTTGCCGAGGCTGTAGAGCCGCCGGCGGTTGTCCCGCGCCAGGACCGTGTTGTCCTTGTCGAGGTTCGAGACATCGGCGAAGGCCGGATGCAGCCGCTGCTCGCCGGGCTTGCTGATGCCGGTGCCGCGGGTTTCCTCCAGCGTGCCGAAGCGGCGGCTGAAATCCAGCTGCTGGTCGTCGGTGATGCGCTGGTCGCGGAACACCAGCACGGCATGCCGCGCGATCGCGGCCTCGATCGCCGCGATGGTGTCGTCCGGAAGCGGCTGCGTCAGGTCGACGCCGGAAACCTCGCCGACGAAAAGCGGGTGGAGCGGTTTGACGTCCATGGCGTCCTTCCCTGTCGTGGTCCCTCCGTGCCACGGAGGGACTGTCCTGTCGTGGCGGCGTTCAGCCCCGCCATCCACGAGTCTGCCGATGCAGACTGAAAACGTCGTGGATGGCCCGCCTGCGCGGGCCATGACGATCGAAAACCGGCAGCAGGTCGATCTTCGGTCGCCGGCGATTACTCCGCCGCCATCGCCGGCACTTCCAGACCCACACCCTTGATCGAGGTGCGGCGCAGGTCGCGCACTTCCTTCAGGTCGGGGAACGGGCGGGCGCGGTGCATCACCGTCCGGTTGTCCCACATCACCAGGTCGTTCACCGCCCATTTGTGGGCATGCACGAACTGCGGCTGCGTCGCGTGCTCCGCCAGGTCACGGATGAAGGCCCGCGCCTCGGGCACCGGCCAGCCGACGATCCCGCCGATATGCGAGGACAAATACAGCGACTTCCGCCCGTTCACGGGATCGGTAACCACCAGGCGATGACGCACCGGGCGCAGCTTGTCGGCGTTCTCGTCGCTCTTGACCTCGAAGCCGATCTGCTCGCGCGAGTAGATGATCGAATGTTCGCAGACCAGGTCCTCGACCTCGCGCTTCATGTCGTCGTCCAGCGCGTCATAGGCCGCGCGCATGTCGGCGAATTCCGTGTTGCCGCCCCTGGATGGCACGATCCGCGCATGTAGCAGCGTGTAGCCGGCGCCGATCGCGCGGAACGAGGCATCCGAGTGCCAGAGACGGTTCGCCAGCGCATACATGCGGCGATGGTCGTCGCGCTCACGCAGCTTGTTCGTGTTTCCCGCGAGGTTCGAGATGTCGCCCAGTTCCAGCTGCTGGAAGCGCCGGTCCTCGGGCCTGGCCATCTGCCCGGCCAGGGTCACCTCCAGTTCGCCGAAATTGCGGCTGAACACCACCTGCTGCTCGTCTGTCAAAGGCTGGTTCCGGAAGACCAGGACGGCATGTTCGTGCATGCCGGCCTCGATCGCGTCGACCTCGGCGCGCGACAGGGGCTGCGTGATGTCGATCCCGGTCACTTCACCGACGAAGGTCGGATGCATCCGCGTGATGCTGATCGTCATGGGTCGTCTCTCTCTCCTGGATTGTCCGTGCCGTAGGTTCCGTGTCGTTGGTCAGGCGGCTTCCTGTACTTGTTCCGTGGTCATGCCCTCGCCGCGCACGGTCGAGCGGCGCATATCCCGCACGTCCGTCCGGTCGTTGTAGCGGCGTGCGCGATGCATCGTCGTGCGGTTGTCCCAGATCACGAGGTCCCAGGGCTTCCACACATGCGCATGCACAAACTCCGGCTGCGTCGCATGCTCCATCAGGTCGCGGATGAAGGCGCGCGCCTCGGGCACCGGCCAGCCGACGATCGAGCCGATATGCGCCGAGAGATAGAGCGACTTGCGCCCGGTGACGGGATGCGTCCGCACCAGCCGGTGGCGCACCGGGCGCAGCTTCTCCTGGTTCTCCTGCCCGTAGTCGGCGCGCTCGAAGCCGATCTGCTCGCGCGAATAGGCGTTCGAATGTTCGGTGATCAGGTCCTCGATCTCCGCCTTCGTCGCCTCGTCGAGCGCGTCGTAGGCGGCGCGCATGTCGGCGAATTCGGTGTTGCCGCCCCTGGGCGGCACGATACGGGCCGACAGCAGCGAATACTTGGCCGGGATGGCCCGGAACGACGCGTCCGAATGCCACAGCATGTTGCCCAGGGCGCCGAGGCGCTTCTTGTCATCGGCGGCGCGCAGGCGGTTCTGGTGGTCCAGATTGGAGATGTCCGCCATCTCCAGCTTCAGCCGGCGCTCCTCGGGCTTGCTCATCTCGCCGCCCGAGGAGATCTCGAGTTCGCCGAAGTTGCGGCTGAAGGCCAGTTGCGTGTCGTCGTCGAAGCGCTGGTCGTGGAAGATCAGCACCGCGTACTGGTCCATGCCCGCGTCGATCGCCGCGACCTGCTCGCGGCTGAGCGGCCTGGTCAGGTCGATGCCTGATACATCCCCGGCAAAGCCCGGGTGCAGCGGCGTAATGTGCATGGCGGGACTCTCCCGGTCGTTCGTCTTTGATACCCGCCAGTATAGGCGTGGATCGCGGCTTCTTAGCAACCCTTCCGGCCCCGCGTGCGCCGCCCGCCGCTCCGCCACCCGCGGATCAGCCGCGGGCGAAGCGGGCGAAGGAGACGGCCAGCACCTCATAGATCGGGCGCTTGAAGGGGACGGCGAGCGAGGGGAGGTCGCTCAGCTTTGCCCAGCGCCAGGCGTCGAACTCGGGATGCGGGTCCAGATCGAGCCGGATGTCGCGTTCGGTGCCGGTGAAGCGCAGCGCGAACCAGCGCTGGCGCTGGCCGCGGAACCGGCCGCCGAGGGCGACGCCGATCAGCGGCGGCGGCAGGTCGTAGGTCAGCCACTCCGGGTGTTCGCCGATCACCTCGGCCTTGTCGGTGCCGATTTCCTCGGCCAGTTCGCGCAGCACGGCGACGCGCGGATCCTCGCCTTCGTCGATGCCGCCCTGCGGCAATTGCCAGCCGCCGGCGGCGCCTTCGGCGTTCGGCAGGTCCGCCCGCCTCGCGACGAAGACCAGGCCCTGGGTGTTGAACAGGACAGCCCCGACATTCGGGCGGTACGGCAGGTTCATGGGTTCGGCTTTCCGCTTTTGGGCGGTGCTTCCACCAGGGCGGAGACCGGCGCCAGCACCAGACCGTTGTTCCGCAGGCTGTTCGACCAGGCCGCGATGCGATCCACCGTCACCGGGCGCGGCGCGGTGGCGAGGCCCAGGGCGCTGCCGCGATCGCGTGCCAGCCGGGAGAGTTCCGCGAGCCTGGCGTCGATCTCATCCCGGCCGGGCGGATCGTCGATGACCAGGTCCACGGACCGGTTCCACAGCAGGGGCGATCGCGGCTGGCCGGGGCGAGCATCGACGAACAGCAGGCCACGGCTTTGCAGGTCCGTCAGTACCGTGCCCATCTGGTCCGCCATACCGGAAAACCGCTCGCCGCTCATGGCGCCCAGCGCATTGGTGGCGCCGACATAGCCGCCGATCCGCGACAGCACCCAGCGCAGCCGTTCCATGTTGTCCTGCGGCGACAGGCTGGTCATCAGCGCCCGCCCGCCGGGATCGTTCAACGGGAAGCCCTGCGGCTCCATGGGGATCGAGATCAGGTATTCATGCTCGGTCATGCGTGCGGCGGACAGCACCTTGCCGATGCTTCCCGCATACGGGGAAATCGCCAGGGTCACCCCGGCCGGCAGCGTCCGGACCGCCGCCAGGCTGTCGGCTTCGTTCATGCCGATCCCGGCGACCACCAGCCCCACCCGGACGCGCTGCGTCTGGTGGTCGAAGGCGGCGGCATAGACCTGCATCGGCATGCGCCCGTCGCGGGAGATCCGCGGCAGGAATTCCGTGTCCGATCCTGGCACGGGATCCTGCAGCGCCGGGTCCGGATCGGCCAGCATGCCGGGGCTGTCGCGTCCCGGCCGGTCCGCCGGCGGCAGCGGCACCGGTTTCGGCTGCACCACGCGGACGGCCGGTTCTTGCGGCTGGGGTGGGGGAGGGGGTGGCGCGACAGCGACGGGTGCCGTCGCAACCGGCACATTGTGAGCCGGCGCTGGCGGACCCAGCGCCTGCAACGTCAGCGCGCCCAGGGTCAGAATACCCAGGACGATGTACCAGAAGCGGCGAAGGCCCCGCCAGCCGACAAAGAAGTCACGCAGTCGGTCTGCCAGGACCATCGCTTCGGTGGACGCGGTCCTAGCGCGCCGCCGCGCTCTTCTGCGCTATCATCGCCTTGGCCAGGATCACCGCCTGCTGCAACTGGAAGTCCGTCTCATCGGGTTTGGTCGGATCGAACTTCGGAAAGCCTTCCGGTGGCTTGTCGGGGATCTGGCTGACCACCGCCGGCAGGTCGGTGCGCGGCGGCAGCGGTGCCGCGGCCGCGCCGCCCTGGTTCTTGAGCACGCGGTTGAGGTCGGCCTCGCGTTCCGCGCCGAAGCGCACCGGCTCTTCGCGGGATTCGGCGACCTGCACATCGGGCGTAATGCCAAGTGCCTGGATCGACCGGCCGGCCGGCGTGTAGTAGCGCGCCGTGGTCAGCCGCATGGCCCCATGGCCGGGCAGCGGGATCACCGTCTGCACCGAACCCTTGCCGAAGCTGCGGGTGCCCAGCAGCACCGCGCGATGATGATCCTGCAGGGCGCCGGCCACGATTTCGGACGCCGATGCCGAACCGCCGTTGATCAGAACGACGAGCGGCGCGTCCTCCAGCTGGTCGCCGCCTTTGGCGTTCCAGCGCTGGCTGTCCTCGGGATGACGGGCGCGGGTGGAGACGATTTCACCGTGGCTCAGGAATTCGGACGACACCGCGACCGCCTGGTCCAGCAATCCGCCGGGGTTGTTGCGCAGATCCAGGACCAGCGCCTTGATCTTGCCGCCGGCCTGCCGGTTCAGGTTGCGGATCGCGGCGCGCACGCCCGAAGCCGCCTGTTCGGTGAACTGCGAGAGGCGAATATAGCCGATATTGCCTGGTTCCATCCGCGACTTCACCACCTGGATGTGGATCATTTCGCGGACCAGCGCGATTTCCAGCGGCTTTTCGTGGTTCTGCCGCTTGATGGTCAGGACGATGCGGGAATTGGGCGGGCCGCGCATGCGGTCCACCGCTTCGTTCAGCGTCAGGCCCAGGACGGTCCGGCCATCAAGCGCGGTGATGATGTCGCCGGACTTCACGCCGGCGCGGAAAGCAGGGGTATCGTCGATGGGGGAAACGACCTTGATCAGGCCCTTTTCCTCGGTGACCTCGATGCCAAGGCCGCCGAACTCGCCCTTGGTCTGGATCTGCATGTCCTTGAATGCTTTCGCATTCATGTAGGAGCTGTGCGCATCCAGCCCGGTAAGCATGCCGTTGATCGCGTTTTCGATGACCTGGCGGTCATTGACCGGCTCGACGTATTCGGCGCGAATTCGTTCCAGCACGTCGCCGAAGACTTTCAGCAACTGGTACATTTCCGTCCGCGAGGTGTCCTGCGCAACGGCTGGTCCCAGCACGTTATAGGTCGGACCGATGATAAGTCCGGCGATGAACGCCGTGCCGAGCAGCAATCCGTTACGCCAACGACGCTGACGAAAATCCATGTGGTCTTTCCCTTCGGCACCCCCACCCTGGAAGGCGCATGCTAGATTCCTGCTTTGGAGTGACGCAAGCCGATCACCTTTTCGCGCGGACCGACAGTCTGCGTCCAGTATTTCTCGTGTCGCCTTTCCTGCGCCAGGAAATTTTTACGCCCGGTCGTCCTGGCGAAGGCAAATTCCCGGGTGCCGGGACGGGGCGGAAGCGGCCGGCCAGCCCGCGCTCCGGCGCGCGCACGCCCCAAATGTGAGATTCCACAGTTTCCCCGTCAGGAGAACTGAAACCCGTGTAATCACCGGCGAACAATATGCAGGTCTGCACAGGTTGCATCGAACGCCGGCCTATGCCGCAATCGTGTGTGGACCTGGGGCCTGTTCAACCTCGGCATCTGGGTCGGACATCCCAGACGTCAACCGGATCCGCTCAATCCCACCCCTGCGCTCCCGTCCCGCTCGGCATGACGCGGCTACCGACCGCTTGAGCGTGGCGTGGGCGATGGATGCCATCCCGCGACACGCCATGGGGACATCACCCTTTCGGCTCCGCACCCGGGGCGTTCCGAGGAGCGGGATTCAGCTGCTGGTCCGCAGCCACGGTGCCGGGTTCACCGGCTGTCCGTTCTTCCGGAGCTCAATGTAGAGCACCGGCCGCTTTCCGCCGCCGGCCGGCTGCCAGTCCGGCATCGCGCCAATCGGTTCACCCGCCTGCACGGCCTGGCCGGCCCGCGTGTCCAGCCGTTCCAGCCCTGCCAGGACCATGTGGAATCCGCCGCCGCAATCGACGATCAGCAGCAACCCGTAGCTGCGGAACGCGTCGGCGAACACGACGCGCCCGCCGCACGGCGAGACAACGCGGGCCGCGGGAGCCGCTTGGTAGGACAGGCCGCTCGCCGGCCCCGCTTCCGTCCTGTCGCCCCAGTCCCGGACGACACGGCCGGTCACGGGCAGCACAAGCTGGCCCTTGGGTTGCGCTTTCGAACTCATGGTCCCTTCGCCAGAGGGTCGGGACAGGGCCGCCTGGCGCTGGCGCGCCGCAGCGGCCTCGGCTTCGCGTTTCCGGCGTTCGGCCCGCAGTGCCTCGGCCTTGGCCCGTGCCTCCTCGGCCTTGCGCTGGGCTTCCAGTTCGGCGAGCGCCTGGCGGATGGTGTCGGCCTGCATCGCCGAGGCCGCGACGCGCTTCGCTGCGACTTCGGCTTCGTCCTCGGCCTTGCTGCGGGTCGCCTGGGCCGCGGCGATCTGGCGATCCAGCGCCGCCGCCTCGGCCGCCTGTGCCGCCGCGACCTTCTCATATTCCGGCAACTCGGCCTGCAAGGCACGGGTCGCCGCCTCCAGCGCGGCCTGGTCGCGGCGCAGCGCCCTGGCGTCGGATTCGATCTGCCGGGACAGGCCCTGCAAGACGAGCACGGCGCGAATCCGGTCCTCGGGCGGGGCTGGCACGGCCAGCATCGTCTCCGCGGGGAACAGCGACAGGCGCTGGATCAGCGGCAGGATCGGCTGCAGCGATTCGGCCCGGGCGGCAAGCCGGTCCGCTGCCTCCTGCCGCTTCGCCGCCAGGGCGTCGAGCTTCGCCGCGGCCTCGGCTGTTGCGATTTCGGCCTGCCGCAATCGTGCCGCAGCGGCGATGCGTTCGGCGGTCAGGCGCTGTTCCTGTGCCGCGGCCGCCGCCGCCCGCGCCGTCGCGTCCTTCTGCGCCGCCTGCTGTTCGGCACGCGCCTGTTCCGCCTGGCGCAGCTGCTCCTGGGTTGCGCGCGAGGCGGCCGGAGGCGCCACCAGCGCGCCGGCCGCGATCACACAGATCAGCCCGGGCAGGCTACTCCGCGGCGCGCGCCGCATTCTGACGCAGGATCGAGCGGCCGGTCATCTCGGCCGGCTGCTTCAGGCCCATCAGGTCGAGCAGCGTGGGCGCGATATCCGCGAGCTTGCCGTCCTGGATGGCATCGGCATGACCGCCCATCAGGAAGACCGGCACCGGGTTGGTGGTGTGCGCGGTGTGCGGGCCGCCGGTTTCCGGATCCTTCATGAGCTCGCAATTGCCGTGATCGGCGGTGACCAGCAGGGCGCCGCCCTGCCGCCGCACCGCTTCGGCGATGCGGCCGAGGCCGGCATCCACGGTCTCCACCGCCTTGATCGCGGCGGGAAGGCTGCCGGTGTGGCCGACCATGTCGGGATTGGCGTAGTTCAGCACGATCAGGTCGTACTTGCCGCTGTCGATCGCGTCCACCGCCTTGTCCGTCAGTTCCGGGGCGGACATTTCCGGCTGCAGGTCGTAGGTCGCGACCTTGGGGGAGGCGACGAGGATCCGGTCCTCATGCGGGAACGGTGTTTCCTGGCCGCCATTCAGGAAATAGGTGACGTGGGGGTATTTCTCGGTTTCCGCCATGCGGAGCTGGGAACGGCCATCCGCGGCGACGACGGCGCCCAGGATGTTCTCCAGCATCTCCGATTCGAACAGCACGCCCATCAGCGGCGCCAGCGCGTCGGAGTAGAGCGTCATGCCGGCGGCGGCCGAGAACCGGATCGTCCGCGAACGGGGGAACCCGTCGAAGCCGGGATCCAGCAGCGCGCCCAGGATTTCGCGCACGCGGTCGGCGCGGAAGTTGAAGCACAGCAGCGCGTCGCCGTCCTGCATGCCGCGGTAGTCGCCGATCACCGAAGGCGGAACGAATTCGTCGAACTTCTCCTGTGCGTAGCTCGCGCGCACCGCGGTCTCGGGATCATCGAACCGCTCGCCCTGGGCGTCGGCCATCGCCGCATAGGCCTTCGATACGCGGTCCCATCGCTTGTCGCGGTCCATCGCGTAGTAGCGGCCGATCACGGTCACGACGGGTACCTCCGGCGGCAGCGCCGCGCGCAGGCGTGCGAGATCATCGGTCGCCGATTGCGGCGGGGTGTCGCGGCCGTCGGTGAAGGCGTGCACCACCGTCTTCACGCCGGCCTGATGCAGGATGCGGGCGAGTGCGGCGGCGTGATCCTGGTGGGAGTGCACGCCTCCGGGTGACACGAGGCCGAACAGATGGCAGGTGCCGCCGGACTTTTTCAGCGCCGCGACCAGGTCCTTGAATGCCGCGGCCTCGGCGATGCTGCCATCCTCGACCGCGTCGCCGATCCGCACCAGTTCCTGCTTCACCACGCGGCCGGCGCCGATATTCAGATGGCCGACCTCGGAATTGCCCATCTGCCCGCCGGGCAGGCCGACATCGCGGCCCGAGGTGTGCAGCAGCGCATGCGGGCAGGAGTCCCACAGCCGGGTGAAATTCGGGGTCTTCGCCAGCCGCACCGCATTGTCGGCGCTTTCGTCACGCCAGCCGAACCCGTCGAGGATCATGAGCATGACCGGTCGAACCGCCTGTGCCGCCATCGGACTCTCCTGCTGTCACCGCCCCGTGCGTAGCGCCGGGAATGCATGCGAACAAGCTGGTCCTGCGGCGGTCTGCTCTCAATACTCGAACTGGTATTTCAGGCCCACGCTGGCGGCGTCCCCGGCGCCGCCGGCTCCCGTGGCGGAAGTCGAGCGGCTGCCGGCGGTGCCTTCCAGTTTCAGCCCCTTGGCGATGTCGACCTGCACCGAGGCCTGTGGCGCGCCGCCCGTCGTGCTCTGCTTCGCGCCCAGATAGACGCCGGGGGCGACATAGCGGCCGGCCTCGATCGTCGGATCGCCGGCCTGGTTGCTGCCGACCGACAACCGGTCCAGTCCGAAGGACTGCCGCAGCTTGCCCAGCGGATCGAGCCCGCCCGTGGCGCCGGACAGTTCCGCCAGCGCGGCGGCAATCTGTGCCAGCTGGAACGGGCTGAGCCGGGAGGTGCTGGTCTGGAACAGCAACTGCGCCAGGATTTCGTCCTGCGGCATCTCCGGCACGCTGGACAGGGTGATCTTCGGGTCCTTCGCGCTGCCGCTGACGGTCAGGTTCGCGATCAGGTTGGCCGTCGTCACCGAGGCCACCAGTTTCAGTGACGGGTTGGCGAGGCCGCCGCCCGAGAAGTCGATGGTGCCTTCGGTCAGGTTGAGCGTCTGGCCGATGACGCTGATCGTGCCGCGGCGCAGTTGCAGCCCGCCCGTTGGGACGGGATTGGCGGCCGTGCCGCGCAGCACCACGCGCCCGCCCAGTTCGACATCGAGGCCGCGTCCGCGGATGAACACCTGCCGCGGCGCGTTCAGGACGATGTTGAGGTTGATCGTCGGCAGCGCGGTGGGCGCCGGCGGCGGCGGCGGCGGCTCGCCCGCGGTGCGCACCGGGATGGTGGCGATGTTGGCCGGCAGCTTCTCGGGCACGCGGATTTCCGCGCGCTGGACGGTCAGCGTGCCGCTCAGGGTCAACTCATCCTGCAACTGGCCCTGCAGCCGCATGCTGAGATCGATCAGCGCGGTCAGGATCTCGCTGGCGATCGGGCGCGCATTGTTGGCGGAAAGCTGCAGGTCGATCGGCATCGCCCCGGTCAGGCCGACGGTGCCGTTGGCGCTCACGGTGCCCGGACCGGCTCGTCCCGTCAGGCGCGTCAGGCGGATCGTGTCACCGTTGCCTTCCACGACGGCGGTGATGTCGGTGATGTGGGCGCCGAACGTGTAGTCCTGGAGTTCGCCGTTCGCCAGGCGCGCCGAACCGGTGACCGCGGGGCTCGCGATGGTGCCGCCGACCGCGGCGTCCAGCGTCACGCGGCCGCGCACCCGGCGGCCCTGGGCGGTGAGGATCGGGTCGAGCAGCGCCAGGTTGACATTGCCGCCGAGCTTGAGGTCGAGCGCGCCCTCGGTGCCCAGGGGCGCGGTTCCGGCGACCGTCAGGCGCGCCGATCCGGCGGTGAGCCGGGCGTTGAGGCGCATTGTCGAGCCCATCAGGCGCGCATCCGCGGTCACGCTGGCCGGCGGCAGCGACTCGCCCGGTCCGGAGCGCAGGTGCAGGCCCGAGGCATTGATCTCGACGGTGCCTTCCGGGCGTGCCGGTGTGCCGGTCAGACGCGCCTCGGCTGAAATGGTGCCGTCGGCGGCGTAGTCGGGCGCGACGATCGCGGCGATATCCGCCGGCAGGTTGCGGATGCGGGCCGTCAGGTCCAGCGTGGTGCCGACGCGGCCATCCGCGAAGATTTCCGCCTGGCGGTAGCCGAGGCGCAATTGGTCGACCGAGACGCCGTCGGCATAGCCGATGCGCGTCGGCGCGAGCAGGCGCAGATCCTGCTGGTTCCACGACGCCGTCAGGCTGGCGAGCCGCAGGACGCTGTCCGTCACGTTCAGCGTGCCGGCCGCCTGCACGCGGGCGGCCGCGCCCGCCACCTCCGGCGCATTCGCCGTCAGCTTCACCTCCAGCGCCTGCAGCGGCCCCTGGGCGGAGGCGGTGGCGGATCCCCGAAAGCCGCTCGCGACGGCATTGTCGACCGCGAGCGTGGCGTCCACGACGGGGCTGCCCAGCGGGTCCTTCACGTCGGCGTCCAGCTTCAGCTGGCCGAGCTTCGCGGTGTTCGCGAAGGCGGCGTCGCGTAGCTGGAGCGACAGCCGCGCCGCGCCGGCGTCGGAATTCAGCGTGGCGGAGAGGCTGCCGCTGACGGGCTGGCCGACCAGTGGTGCGAGGTCGGCGAGGCGGTTCATCGAGAGCTGCAGGGTTCCCAGCGGTACCGTCGTGCCGGCGGGAAGGGCGAGCGAGCCGCCGGCCTGCAGGCTTTTCCAGGATGCACGGTCGATCTGGACATTGATGGCGCCGGCCTGGGTCAGGTTCGCGCCCAGCGCGAGCGACAGCGGCGCGTCGAGCAGTGTTCCCTCGGCTTCGATCCGCGCCTGCGGGGCGCCGGGCAGGCCGGTGGCCGTCACGTGTGCCGTGAACTGGCCGGAACGGACCTGTTCGGTGCCGATATCGCCGGACAGGTTGGCTGTGACAGCGAAATCGTCCGCCGGTCCGGTCGCCGTGCCCTGGGCCGCGAGTTCACCCCGCAGCGTGGGCTGCAGCGCGGAGACGTCCAAAAGGCGGAGCGACCAGTCGAGCGCCAGGCGTTCGGTGCTTGCCGAACCGTTCGCGGCCACGTTGAGCGCCTTGCCGTCCACCGAAAGCCGCTGGATCGTCACCGTGTTGCCGCGCAGCGTGGCCGCGAGGTCGATCCGGCCGGCCTCACCGATCAGCGCCGGCACCGGCGCCAGGCCGCCGGTCACGCCCAGCGTGCCCTGGACGCCGACATCGATGGCTTCGCCGTCCTGGCGGGCCGTGAGGTGGAGCCGGGTCTGGCCCTGCAGGTCCACGCCGCCAATGGCGGCCAGCGGGGCAAGCCGGTCGACGGCCAGGTTGACATCGGCGCTCAGCACCGTGCCGGTCGTCGCGTTTCCCTGCGCGGTCAGGACGGGATGCGCCAGCGTGAACGTCACCGGCCGTTCGGGCGCGTCCAGGCGGGCGGTGGCGACAAGCGTGAGCGGCGCGCCGGCCAGGAGATCGGGGGGCGCGCCGGGAAGCTGCACGCCTTCGGCCGTGGCGTTCAGGCGCACCTCGCCGGCGTTGCCCTTGATGCCGGCGCGCAGGGCACTGACCACGGCGCCGGCGGCGTGCAGGGCATCGACGGCGAGCGTGCCGTCCACGTTGGGCTGGGTGAACGGGCCTTCTACCGTCCCATCCAGGTTGATCGCCTGCCAGGAGATTTCGGGTGCCGGCGTCATGGCGGGAGCATTGGCGGCGACCTTGAGGTTCGCGGCCTGATGCACCGTGTCCACCGTGCCCTGGATGGTGGCATTGAGCGGTCCGGCGGCCAGGGTCGCGGTGGTCGCCAGCGCGTCCATCGGCCCCTGAACCCGGGCATCGACGCTGATCGCGCCCAGGTCGGGCAGTCCGGCGAGTCCCGCGATCAGCCCCTGCGGATGCTCCTGGACCGCCAGGGTGGCGCGCAGCCCGTCCTGGCGCAGCGAGGCATCGACGCGGTAGGTGCTGGGGGTCACGCCGGCCGGCGCGTCGAATTCGGTCAGCGTGAGTTTGACATCGCCCTGGGTCAGCGATTGCAGGGCGGCGCTGCCGTCCACCGTCAGCGTGGCGGCCTGGCCCGCCACGGGCTCCCGCAGCACCAGCCGGTTGACATGGAGCTGGTCGAGCTGGACGCGGACCGGCAGCCCGGTCGATCCGCCGCTGGTCTGGGTTTGGCTGGACGATTCCGGCAGCCGCTGCAGATCGACCAGGTCGGCCGTCAGCCGGTCGATATCGGCCGTGGCGCCGAACAGGGAAGTGGGTGACCAGTCCAGCACCACGTCATGGATCGCCAGGTAGACGCCGCGCTGGTCCGCGACCGTGATCCGCGCGATGCGCAGAGCGTCCGGGAAGCGGCCGGCGAGGCCTTCGATCTGAACCGTGCCCGCGGTGACGCTGTCCGTCACGTTCTCGATCAGCCGCCGCCCGGGTTCGGTGTTGGCGCCGATCAGAACGATCGCAAGCAGAACGATGGGGATCGCGATGAGGGTCAGCAGGATCCCTGCGATCCATTTCAGAGCACGCCGCATTCAGAACGCCTGGCCGATGCCGATATAGAGTTCGAAGGAATCGCCGCCGGTCTGCTTGTTCAGAGGCACCGCCACGTCCAGGCGGATTGGCCCGATCGGCGTGTAATAGCGCGCGCCGACGCCCGCGCCCGCACGCCAGCTGCCGCCGAAGGGGTTGCTGTCGGCGGTGACCTGTCCGGCATCGACGAAGGCCACGACGCCATAGCTGTCCAGGATGCGCTGCCGGAACTCGATCGTTCCGGCCGAAACCGCGGTGCCGCCGGTCGGGCGGCCGGATGGGAAGCTGGGGCCGATCGACTGGTAGCGATAGCCGCGCACGGTGGAGCTGCCGCCGGCATAGAAGCGCTGGTCGGGCGGCAGGCCGAACACGCCGGTACCGGCGATCTTGCCGACGAGGCCGCGCAGGGCGACGACGCTGCGTCCGTCATTCGTCAGGTCGAAATAGGTGGACCCGCTGGCCTGCATGATGAAGAAGGTTGCGGACTGCGTGCCCAGTGACTGCATAGGCGTAACCATGACGCTGCCGCGCACGCCTTCCGTCGGATCCAGCAGACTGTTCGTTGAGTCATAGTTCAGGCTCAAGGGCAATCCGATCAGGTTGTAGTGTTGTTCAACGCCTTCCTGCTTGATTCGTTCCTGTTCCCCCAACAATCCGATGCTGCCGGTCCAATGGTCCGAAAACCGCCGGTTCAGGGCAATCCGCTCGATCAGCGCGGTCTGATCGTAGGCCTGCAGACTCTGCTTGATGGCGTTGAGGTTGATTTCCAGCGACTGA
>JBFXDK010000074.1:20150-28791 GCA_050181195.1 Acetobacteraceae bacterium
CAATCCGATGCTGCCGGTCCAATGGTCCGAAAACCGCCGGTTCAGGGCAATCCGCTCGATCAGCGCGGTCTGATCGTAGGCCTGCAGACTCTGCTTGATGGCGTTGAGGTTGATTTCCAGCGACTGATCCCGGGCCAGGAAGTCGGGCTTGATGAACTGGGCGCCGATCTGGTAGCCGGGTTCGGTGGTCGCATTGCCGCCAAATTGGAAGGCGGCTGTCAGATTCAACTGTTCGGCGCCGCCGAACAGATTACGGTGCCGCCACGTGGCGTTCAGGTTGATGCCGAGGTCGGTCGAGTAGGCGGCCCCGAGTTCCACGGCGTGCAGCGGGCGTTCGGTGAAGTCGATGGTCAGCGGCAGGTTGCCCTGGGGATTCAGGTGGTCCGCCGGAACCATGCGCACGACCGAGAAGACGCCCAGCTTCATCAGGTCGGTCCTCGCCGCCTGCAGCGCCGAGGGGCTGAACGGCTGGCCCTGGTGCAGCAGGAGACGCTCGCGGACGAAGGACTCGCTCATGTCCTTCAATCCCGTGAACTGGATCGGGCCGATATCCGCCTTCTGGCCGGCATTGACGTCGAAGGTGACGTCCAGGCGTTCCTGGTCCGGGTACAGCGTGCCGGGCAGCAGCTTGACCTCGGCCATCGGGTAACCCGCCTCGCGGAGCGCGTTCAAGAGCCTTTCCTGCGCCGCCAGGATGTCGGATGCAATCGCGTCCTGGCCCGATTCCAGGCCGAGTGCGCCGGTGGCGGCGGGAGGGACCTCGCCCTGGGTGGTGATGCGGCCGAGGCGGAAGCGCGGCCCCGGGTCGACACGCACCGTCACGGGCAGCGGCGGGCTGGCGGGCGCCTGCTGGATGAGATCCGGCAAGGCGGGGTCGCTGATCGGGCGGCCGCCGATCGTCATGTTGACCTGCCCCTGATAGAAGCCGAGCCCATGCAGGGCGGATTCGAATCGCTGGACATCCTGGCGCGCGCGTTCCACCAGCGCGAAGCCGCCGACGGGCGAGGATTCGCGCAGCGAGATCAGTGTGGAGCTGTCCTGGATCGCGGTATCGAGGGGGCCGATGCCGGTCGGGGTCAGCGTCACCTCATAGGGCTGCGGGTCCGCCGCCTTGAGCGCGGGCGGCAGCAGACCGATCAGGACGGCGCTGACCCACGGGAGCGCGGGCCGCAGGCGGGCGTTAAAACGGCGCATCGGAACGAGTATCCATGAATGGGTCTGAAATCTGAAATAGCCTTGGGTTCTTCCCGCAACGGTCACAGTTCCGCCATTGTTCAGCCGATCCCGTCAGGCTATCGAGTGTGGCATGCGAGAGACGACGGGTGCTGGTCAAGGAAGGCGTGTGGGGCATCTGGCCCGTCGTCCCCGGCTGTTTCTTCCTCCCGCCCACGCAACGTCATCGGGTGCTCAACGGTTTCCGGGGCGGTCCGGGATGGCGGCGGTGCAGCGGGCACGCGCGTTTTTCCGCGGTTTCCTGATCGTGCTGTGGACCTTGCCGTCGCTGCTCATGCAGGGTGCCTGCCTGCTGCTGCCGGGGCGCCCCAAGGTGTGGTTCGCGCGGTTCTACTGGGCGGTGTTCACGCGTTTGTTGGGCCTGCGCGTGCAGGTGATCGGCAGGCTGGCCGGCGGCGACGGGCGGCCTGTGGTGTTCGTGTCCAATCACTCCTCCTGGGTCGACATCCCGGTCGTCGGCGGGGTGCTGGACGGGTGTTTCGTCGCGAAGGGCGAGGTGGCGGGCTGGCCGTTGGTCGGCACGGTCGCGCGCCTGGGCCGGACGGTGTTCGTCACCCGCCAGCGGGTCGCCACGCTGCGCGAGAAGGACGTGATGCGGCGTGTGCTGGACAGGGGTGACAACCTGATCCTGTTCCCGGAAGGAACGAGTTCCGATGGATCCCGGGTGCTGCCGTTCCGCACGTCGTTCTTCGCGATCGCGGAACGTGCGGCCGGCCTGGATGCTGGCCGGTTGCCGCTGATACAGCCGGTATCCGTCGTCTATGACCGCCTGGACGGTCTGCCGCTTGGCCGCGCGACACGCCCGGTCTTCGCCTGGTATGGCGACATGGACATCGCCTCGCATTTCCTGCGCCTGGCCCAGCATGTCGGCCTGCGCGCCACGGTGCTGCTGCATGCGCCGCTGGATCCCGCGCGGTTTCCGGACCGCAAGACGCTTTCGCAGGCGGTCTGGCGCACGGTGGCCGACGGGGCGGCGACGCTGCGCCAGAACCGGCCGGCTGAACCGCTGACGGTGGCCGATCCGCCGGCCGGCGAACCGGCGACAGACGAGCCGATCTTCGCGTGATGGAGCGATGGGCGGGCCATGCGGCCGGCCTTTTCGCGTCCTTGCCAAAACCCGCTGTTGACAAGACCCGTGCTTTGGCTGTCACACTCGGGCCTGAAAAGGGAGCCCGATTCGATCCGTTGCACTTGACCGTGCCGTCGCCGCCGATGCTTTCTCCCGCGCTCTTTCCCGGATCAGGTCGGGATGGTGGCGTGGAGCATGGCGGATGAGCGATATCGAACAGGACCGGCCCTACCAATCCGAGCGCAAGCGCCTGCACGTCATCACCTGGGGCTGCCAGATGAACGTGTATGACAGCGGCCGCATGGCGGATGTCCTGGCGCCGCTGGGCTACGCCCCGGTCGAGGCGCCGGATGGCGCCGACATGGTGATCCTGAACACCTGCCATATCCGCGACAAGGCGGCCGAGAAAGTGTTCTCGGAGCTTGGCCGGCTGCGGCGGCTGAAGGAAGCGCGCGCCGCGTCCGGCGGGCGCATGATCCTGGCGGTGGCCGGCTGTGTCGCGCAGGCCGAAGGGCAGGAGATCCTGGCGCGCGCGCCGTTCGTCGACATCGTGCTGGGTCCGCAGACCTATCACCGGCTGCCCGAGATGGTGGCGCGCGCCGCGCGGGCCGGCGGGGCGGTGATCGAGACCGACTTCCCGGCCGAGGACAAGTTTGATCACCTGCCCGATGCCGCCGCGCCGCAGGGCGTCACCGCGTTCCTGACGGTGCAGGAAGGCTGCGACAAGTTCTGCAGCTTCTGCGTCGTGCCCTATACGCGCGGGGCGGAGCAGAGCCGGCCGGCGGCGGCGGTGCTGGCCGAGGCGCGCCGGCTGGTCGCGTCCGGCGCGCGCGAGATCACGCTGCTGGGCCAGAACGTGAACGCCTGGCACGGCGCCGCGCCGGGCGGCGGCACCTGGGGGCTGGGGCGCCTGCTGCGCGAACTGGCTGAAACGCCCGGGCTGCTGCGGCTGCGCTATGCCACCTCGCATCCGCGCGACATGGATGACGCGCTGATCGCCGCGCATCGCGATGTGCCGATGCTGATGCCGTTCCTGCATCTGCCGATCCAGTCGGGGTCGGACCGCATCCTGGCGGCGATGAACCGCAGGCACACGGCCGCCGACTATGTCCGCCTGGTGGACCGGCTGCGCGCGGTCCGGCCGGATCTGGCGCTGTCATCCGATTTCATCGTTGGTCATCCCGGCGAATCCGAACGCGATTTCGCGGCGACGATGGAGCTGGTCCGCGCGGTGGGTTTCGCGCAGGCGTTCAGCTTCAAGTATTCGCCGCGTCCCGGCACGCCGGCGGCCGGTGCGCCGGCGCAGGTGCCCGAGACGGAGAAGGACCGGCGCCTGCAGGCCCTGCAGGCGCTGTTGCGCGAACAGCAGGCACGGTTCAACGCCGGGTGCGTCGGCCTGACGCTTCCTGTTCTGTTTACCGGGACCGGCCGGCACCCTGGTCAGATCGCCGGGCGTTCACCATTTCTTCAGCCGGTGCACGTAAGCGGTGACGCCGGCCTGATCGGCCGGGAGCAGCCGGTGCGCATCGTGGCCAATTTTCCGAACTCTCTCGCGGGAACCCTTATCCAGGAGCGACTCAGCGCTTGACACACCTCTCCGCTCCCATTGCCTCCGCGGCGGCGCCATCAGGTGGCAAGGCCGTCACCCTGCAGTTCGACGACAATCTGCTGCTGCCACTCTTGCTGGGCGACCATGACCGGCATTTGGTGCGGATCGAGCAGGCCCTGGGTCTCCGGCTGTCCTGTCGTGGCAACCGGATCGCGGTGGTGGGGGATGCGGCGCGGGTCGAGGCGGCGCAGGCCATCCTGCAGGGGCTGTGGCGGCGGCTGGAGCGGGGTGAGAGCGTCGGGCGCGCCGAGGTGGATGCGGCGATCCGGCTTGCCGAGTCGGATGTCGACCCGCGGCTGCCGCTGTCGGACATTCCGGCGATCCGCACGCGACGCGGCGCCGTGGCGGCGCGCAGCCCGGGGCAGGCATCCTATATGGAGGCGCTGGGCTCTCACGAGATGGTGTTCGGCGTCGGGCCGGCGGGCACCGGCAAGACCTATCTGGCGGTGGCGCAGGGTGTCGCAATGCTGCAGGCCGGCAAGGTCGACCGGATCGTGCTGTCGCGTCCGGCGGTCGAAGCCGGCGAGCGGCTGGGCTTCCTGCCCGGCGACATGAAGGAAAAAGTCGATCCTTATCTGCGTCCGTTGTATGATGCGCTGCACGACATGATGCCGGCGGATCAGGTGATCCGGCGCATGACCAATGGGGAGATCGAGGTCGCACCGCTGGCCTTCATGCGCGGACGCACGCTGGCGCACAGCTACGCCATCCTGGACGAGGCGCAGAACACGTCCGCTGTGCAAATGAAGATGTTTCTTACCCGGATGGGTGAAGGCACGCGGATGGTGATCACCGGCGATCTGACGCAGGTGGACCTGCCGCATGGCGTGCGTTCGGGCCTGCGCGATGCGCTGGATACGCTGGAAGGCGTCCAGGGCATCCGTGTGGTCCGGTTCGACAATCGCGACGTGGTCCGCCATCCCCTGGTGGCACGGATCGTCGATGCCTATGATCAGCGGGCAGCCGCTGAGGATGAAAAGCGCCGAGAAACACGACGGGCGCAAGAGCAGGACAATGGACCCGGCAAGTAGATGCCCCGCGCAAGCGGGGATCCAGAACGACGTTACCATCATCATCGCTGATCCGGCCTGGCGCCGGCACGTGCCCCGCGCGGCGTCGATCGCCGAACGCGCGGCCCGTGCCGCCGGCGCGCGCGCGGCCGTGATCCTGGGAACCGACCGCATGGTGCAGCGGCTGAACCGTCTGCACCGTGGCCGGAACAAGCCGACAAACGTGCTGACCTATGAGCAGCCGGCGCCGGAACTGATCCTGGCGCTGGGTGTCATCCGGCGGGAAGCCGCCGCGCAGGCACGCCGCCCCGTGCATCACCTGGCGCATCTGGTGGTGCACGGGGCGCTGCATTTGCGTGGCCTGGATCACACGCATCCCGGCCAGGCCCGCCGTATGGAAATGGCGGAGGCCCGCATTCTCCACCGTCTCGGTATTCCCAACCCCTGGAAGCGCGCATGACCACCCGCCCCCACCTCCTCGACCGCCTGAAGGCGCTGCTGGGAAGGCGACGTTCGGAACAGACCCTGCGGGAGTCGCTCGCCGACCTGATGCAGGAGGCCGCCAAGGCGCCGCAGGTGCCCGGGGAGCTGCCGGAACTCGACCGGCACGAACGCGCCCTGATCGCCAATGTGCTGCGCCTGCGGGAAACCACCGCCGACGACGTGATGGTGCCGCGCGCGGACATCGTCGCCATGCGCGTGGACGTCACCCTGCAGGAGGCGATCCAGCTGATCCGCGAGGACGGCCATTCGCGGCTGCCGGTCTACCGGGAGCAGCTGGACGACGTTGTGGGCATGGTCCACATCAAGGACGTGTTCGGCTACGCGGGCCGGCCCGAGGCGTTCTCGGTCGAGAAGATCCTGCGCAAGCCGCTGATGGTGGCGCCGCAGATGCCGGTTCTGGACCTGCTGCTGCAGATGCGCCAGCAGCGGATCCACATGGCGCTGGTGGTCGACGAATATGGCGGCATCGACGGGCTGGTGACGATCGAGGATCTGGTCGAGACCATCACCGGCGACATCGCAGACGAGCACGACGAGCTCGAGGCGCCGATGGTCACGGAACGCCCCGACGGCACGCTGGACCTGAACGCGCGCCTGTCGGTGGAGGATTTCGAGCAGCGGATCGGCCAGATCCTGACGGAAGACGAGCGCGAGGCCGACATCGACACGGTGGGCGGGCTGGTGTTCACCCTGGCCGGGCGGGTGCCGGCGAAGGGCGAGGTGATCAGTCATCCCTCGGGCATCGAGTTCCGCATCCTGGACGCCGATCCGCGCCGCATCCGCCGCCTGCGTGCACGCCGGCCGGAACCGGTTCCGGCGGAGGAAGCGAAGGACGCAGCGTAAGGCGGGGTCTCGTCGGACCCGGGCAGCGGCGGGGCGGTCGCGGGCGTTATGTCCCGAACACGCCGCGCAGCCAGCGGCAGGCGCCGTCCATCGCGGCGCCGGCCTTGTCCACGATGCCAACGAAGAAGAAGAACCCGTGGTTCATGCCGTCCCAGCGGACGATCCCGGCCGGCACGCCCGCCTGTTGCAGCTTCTGCCCGTAATGCTCGCCTTCATCCCGCAGCGGGTCGTATTCCGCGGTGATCACCAGCGCCGGCGGCAGGCGGCCCAGGTTGTTGGCCCGCAGCGGCGAGGCGTGCGGATGCGCCGCCTGCGACGGGTCGGACAGGTAATGGTTCCAGAACCACGCCATCACCGCGCGGGTCAGGCCATATCCCTCGGCGTTCTCCGCGTAGGACGGCGTGCCGGGCGTGTGGTAGTCGGTAACGGGATAGATCAGCAACTGACCCGCCAGCTTCGGCCCGCCCTCGTCGCGGATGCGCAGCGCGGTGACGGCGGCGAGGTTGCCGCCGGCGCTGTCGCCGGCCACGACGATGCGCGAGGTATCCGCGTTCAGCGCGCCCGCGTTCGCCGCCGCCCAGCGTGTCGCGGCCAGGCAGTCATCCGGCGCGGCGGGGAACTTGTGCTCCGGCGCCAGGCGGTAGTCCACGGACACCACGACGCAGCCGGCGCCCTCGCACAGGTTGCGGCACATCGGATCGTGCGTATCCAGGTCGCACACCACGAAGCCCGAGCCGTGGAAGAACACCACCAGCGGGAACGGCCCGGTGCCGTGCGGCGTGTAGATACGCAGTGGCAGCGACCCGCCGGGACCCTGCATGTCGCGGTTCACCACCGACGCGACCTCGGGGATGCGCAGGCCGGGGATGGCGCGGGCGCCCATCTGCTCCCGCGCGGCGGGAACCGGCAGTGTGTCGAGCGGCGGCAGCTTGGCCCGCGCTTCCAGCAGGACAGCGATCTGCGGATCGACGGGCATGGTCAGGCGACCTCGAACAGGCCGGCCGCGCCCATGCCGCCGCCGACACACATCGTCACCACAACCAGCTTGGCCCCGCGGCGCTTGCCCTCGATCAGCGCGTGGCCGACCATGCGCGCGCCCGACATGCCGTACGGGTGGCCGATGGAGATCGCGCCGCCGTCCACGTTCAGCCTGTCGTGGGGAATGCCGAGCCGGTCGCGGCAATAGAGGACCTGGCAGGCGAAGGCCTCGTTGAGTTCCCACAGGTCGATGTCGTCGATCTTGAGACCGTGTTTGGCCAGCAGCTTGGGCACCGCGAAAACCGGACCGATGCCCATTTCATCGGGGTCGCAGCCGGCCACCGCCATGCCGCGATAGATGCCCAAGGGCGCGAGGCCGCGGCGGGAGGCTTCCGCTTCCTCCATCAGCACAGCGGCCGAGGCGCCGTCCGACAGCTGGGACGCGTTGCCGGCGGTGATGAACCGGCCCTGCTGCACCGCCTGGCCGTTGGCGAAGACCGGCTTCAGGCCGGCGAGGCCGTCCAGCGAGGTCTCGGGTCGGTTGCCTTCATCCTTGCCCAGGGCGACCTTGCGGCGGGAGGTCTCGCCGGTGGCCTTGTCGACCACCAGCATCTCGGACGGCAGCGGCACGATCTCATCATCGAAGCGGCCAGCCTGCTGCGCCGCGGCGGTGCGCTGCTGCGAGCGCAGCGCGTATTCGTCCTGCGCCTCGCGCGACACGTTGTAGCGATCGGCCACGATCTCGGCCGTTTCCAGCATCGACATGTAGAGGCCGGGCACGGTGCGGACGAGTTCCGGATCCTGCAGCCGGTTCCAGTTCAGATCGTCGGTCTGCACCAGGGAGATGGATTCGACGCCGCCGCCCACGGTGACCTGCATGTCGTCATGGATGATCTGCTTGGCAGCGGTGGCGATCGCCATCATGCCCGACGCGCATTGCCGGTCGAGCGACATGCCGGCGACGCTGGTTGGCAGGCCGGCGCGCAGCGCGGCCTGACGCGCGACGTTCGATCCCTGCGATCCCTGCTGCAGGGCGGCGCCGAGGACCACGTCCTCGACCTCGGCCGGTGCGACGCCGGCGCGCTTCACCGCTTCGGCGATGGCGTGCCCCGCCAGCGCCTGCGCCTGCGTATCATTGAACGCCCCGCGATACGCTCGGCCGATGGGCGTGCGGGCGGTGGAGACGATGACGGCGCTGCGCATGGGCGGTTCCTTCGGATTGGGCCGTGGGCGGCCGGGCGGGGCCGGCGCGCGGCGGGGTCAGTGGACGGCGAGCAGTTCGACGTCGAAGATCAGCGTGGCGTTGGGCGGGATGACGCCGCCGGCGCCGCGCGCGCCGTAGCCCTGCTCGGGCGGGATGACCAGGGTGCGCTGGCCGCCGACGCGCATGCCGGC
>JBFXDK010000075.1:0-28622 GCA_050181195.1 Acetobacteraceae bacterium
CATCAGGCGTGGAAGCAGAAGGTGCTGGCGCGGGAGATCGAGCTGGAGGAGATCGACACGCAGCCGTTCCGCGATCGGTTCGGGCCGAACTCGGTGCAGCCGGCGGCGGCGGCGGAGTAGGTCAATATAGCCTGCCAGGAGGGCTCTGCCCTCCTGGTCGACCGCAACAGGCCGCAGACCCTTTGATCCCGATCCGTGGAGCGTGAATTATCGCAGGTGGCAACTGACCAGGTGCCCGGGAGCGATTTCGCGCAGCACGGGTGCTTCCTGCTTGCAGCGCGCCTCGGCGTAGGGGCACCGCGGGTGGAAGTGACAGCCGGGCGGCGGTTTGATCGGGCTGGGAACGTCGCCTTCGACCCGGCGGCGGCTGCGTTTCAACGCGGGATCCGGCAGCGGCACGGCGGCCAGCAGCGCCTCGGTGTACGGATGCTGCGGGGAGGCGAACAGCGTCTTCTTGTCGGCGTATTCGACGATCCGGCCCAGATACATCACTGCCACGCGGTGGCTGATATGCTCCACCACCGCCAGATTATGCGAGATGAACAGGTAGGACAGCCCCATTTCCCGCTGCAGGTCCATCAACAGGTTGATGACCTGCGCCTGGATCGACACGTCCAGTGCCGAAACCGGTTCGTCGGCGACGATGAAGTTGGGATCGAGCGCCAGGGCCCGTGCGATCGAAACGCGCTGGCGCTGCCCGCCCGAGAACTGATGCGGATAGTTGCGCATCTGTGCGGCGCGCAATCCGACGCGCTGGAACAACGCTGCGACGCGCTCCTCCCGGTCCCGCTTGTTGGCGATGCCATGCACCATCAGCGGTTCGCCGACGATGTCGCCCACGCGGATGCGGGGATTCAACGAGGAGAACGGATCCTGGAAGACGATCTGCATCTGCCGGCGCATCGGCCGCAGTTCGGTGCGCGCAAGGCCGGTGAAGCTCTGGCCATTGACCCGGATTTCGCCAGAGGTCGGCTCGATCAGGCGCAGCACGACGCGGCCGACGGTGGACTTGCCGCAGCCGCTCTCACCCACAAGGCCCAGCGTCTCGCCCTTGTTGATGCTGAACGAGACGCCGTCGACGGCGTGCACATGGCCGATGGTGCGGCTGAAAATGCCCTTCCGGATCGGAAAGTACTTCCGAACGTCCTGGACATCGATGAGCGGTGTCTGATCCATGGTCACCTGCCTACGCCTGCCAGCAGGCGGCGAAGTGGTCGTCCGCCTTCTGCTCGAAGGACGGTCGGGCGGCCGTGCATTGCGAGGTCGACTGCGGGCAACGTGGACTGAAGGCGCAACCTGGCGGCAGGTCGTTCAGCGGCGGCACGATGCCGGGGATTTCCTGCAGTCGAATTTCCTCCTCGTCGATCTCGATACCGCGGGCGCTGTTCACATGCGGAATGGAGTTCAGCAGGCCGCGCAGATAGGGGTGCATCGGCCGTGCGAAAATCTCGCCTACCGGCGCTTCCTCGACCTTGCGGCCGGCGTACATCACCACAACGCGATGCGCGGTTTCCGCGACCACGCCAAGGTCGTGCGTGATCAGCACGACCGCGGTGCCGAATTCGCGCTGCAAGTCGCCGATCAGGTCCAGGATCTGCGCCTGGATGGTCACATCCAGCGCGGTCGTCGGCTCATCGGCCACCAGAACTTTCGGCCGGCAGGCCAGCGCCATCGCGATCATCGCGCGTTGGCGCATGCCGCCCGACATCTGATGCGGATACTCGCGGGCACGCCGTTCAGGCTCGGGGATTCGCACATGGTGCAGCATCTCCACAGCGCGCTTGCGGGCCACGGCGGGCGAGGCCTTGTCGTGCAGCATGACCATTTCGGCAATCTGCTTGCCGACGGTCAGCAGCGGGTTCAGCGCCGTCATCGGCTCCTGGAAGATCATGGCGATCTTCCCGCCGCGCATCTGCCGCATGGTGGCGTCATCGACCTTCAGCAGGTCGGTACCATCCAGCTTCACGCTGCCCGAGGTGATTTCGCCGGGCGGCATCGGGATCAACCGCATCAGCGACAAGGCGGTGATCGTCTTGCCGCAGCCGGACTCGCCGACGATGGCCAGGGTCTCACCGGCGTTGACGGTAAAGGATACGTCCTGGACCGCCCGCACCAAGCCGCGGCGCGTGTGGAAGACGGTGCTCAGGCCAGAGACTTCGAGAACAGGTGCCATCAGTCGCGCTGCCGCGGATCGAGGGCGTCACGCAAGGCGTCGCCCAGAAGGTTGGAGCCGAACACGACCAGGCTGATCGCCAAGCCGGGGAAGATCACCAGCCAGGGCGCTGTGCGAACATATTCCGCCGCCGATTCAGACAGCATGCGGCCCCAGGACGGGTATGGCTCGGGCACGCCGAGGCCCAGGAAGGACAGCGACGCCTCGGTCAGGATGGTGGAGCCAAGCTGCGCCGTGGCCAGCACGATCAGCGGTGCCAGCGTGTTGGGCAGCACATGGATCACGGCGATGCGCATTTCGCTCATGCCGGTCGCCTTGGCCGCTTCCACATAGGGCATCTCGCGCAGCGACAGCACGTTGGAACGGATGACACGCGCGACGGTCGGGATGAGCGGGATCGCGATCGCGATGATCGTGTTTTCCAGCGAGGGGCCGAGCGATGCGGTGATCACCAGGGCCATGACCAGCAGGGGCAGCGCCTGCATCACCTCGGTCACGCGCTGCACCAGCAGGTCGAACCAGCCGCCGATATAGCCGCAGGCGAGGCCGAGCGCCGCGCCGATGCCGCTGCCCAGGAACGTGGCGCCCATGGCGACGGCGAGCGAAATGCGCGCCCCGTGGATGATGCGGCTGAGCACATCACGCCCCATCATGTCGGCGCCCATGAGATAGACGTCGTCCGGCTTCGCCAGCGAGGCGCGGGCATTGGTGCTGAATGGATCGAGCGGCGCCACGTAGTTCGCGAAGATTGCTGCCAGGACGAAGATCGTCATGATGATCCCGCCGGCGACGCCCAGCGGGTAGCGGCGCATCACATACCAAAGGTCGCTCAGGAACCCCGGCGTGACCGGTCCTTCGCGGGAGGAGACTGTCGTGCTCATTCGCTGTACCGGATGCGGGGATCAACGACCATGTAGATGAGGTCGACGATCAGGTTGACGATGGCCACGATGGTGGCGGTGAACATCACCAGGTTCTGCACCATCGGGTAGTCGCGCCAGCGGATCGCCTCCACCAGGAACCGGGCAACGCCGGGGATGTTGAAGACGGTTTCCGTGACGATCAGGCCGCCGAACAGGAACGCGGTTTCGATGCCGATCGTGGTGATGACCGGAAGCACGGCGTTGCGCAGCGCGTGGTTGTAGGTGACCGAGCCTTCCGGCAGGCCCTTCGATCGCGCGGTGCGCACGAAGTCCTGCCGCAGCACTTCCAGCATCGACGATCGCGTCAGGCGCATGATCAGCGCCGAACTGCGGAACCCGACCGCCGCCGCCGGCACCGCCAGCATGGTGAACCAGGCCCAGAAGGTTTCGGGCTCACGGTCATAGATCGGGATCGTGCCGAGGTAATGCACGAAGGCCATCAGGATCAGCAGGCCCAGCCAGAACGATGGCATGGAAAGGCCGGAAAGGCTGACGACCCGCAATGCGTAGTCGAGTTTGGAGTTCTGCCGCACCGCGCTGATAACGCCCAGCGGCACGCCGGCGATGACGGAGAAGAACAGCGCCAGCACGGCCAGCTTTGCCGTGATCGGGATGCGCGGAGCGATCTCCTCGATCACCGGCTTCTCCGAAACATAGGAGAAGCCGAGGTCCCCCCGGAACAAGCCGCCGATCCACTGCAGGTATTGCTGCGGCAGCGGCAGGTCCAGCCCGAGATCGGCGACGATCTTCGCCTTTTCCGCCGGATCGATCAGCCCCGCGGAGTCGAACAAAATGTCCGCGATATTACCGGGGACGATGCGCAGCAGCGTGAAGATGACGATCGAGACGCCGAACAGCGTCAGGATCATCAGCAGCAGGCGCCGGATGATATAGGATACCATGGCCTGTTTTCCGCCCTACCGCTCAAGCCAGACGTTGTCGAAGCGCCAGTGGTTGTAGATGCTGTTCACGGCCAGCTTCAGCCCTTTCACATGCGGCCACCAGCAGGTCGCGCCCTGCGACTGGTAGACCACGGGGCGGGCGCCGTCCTCCTGCAGCTTCTTGTCGATCTCCCACACCAGTTTCTTGCGCGCCTCGAAGTCGGTCATTGTCGACTGCTGCCGATACAGCTTCTCGAGTTCGGGATTGCAGTAGCCGGTGTAGTTGCGTTCCGATCCGCAGGTGTAGTTCTCGAAGAACTGGACATCGGGATCATCGATCCCCGTGCCCTGCACGTTCATGCCGACAGCGTAGTCCTTGCGCAGCATCTTGGCGTACCAGACCGAGGAGTCCAGCACCTCGAGCTCGCCCTGGATGTAGACGCTCTTGAGGTGGTCGATCAGGATGACCGAGGAGTCGCGGTAGCTGGCGACGTTCCGCGTCGAGACCTTGAGCGGCATCATCTTGTCCGGGCCGTAGCCCAGTTCGCGCATGATCCTGCGCCCTTCTTCCCGGTTCTTCTCGACGTCGCCGCCATACCCCGGGACGGTTTCCATGAATTCCGGCGACCAGCCCCAGATTCCCTCGGGCGGGGCGAGCATCGCGCCGCCGATCTTGTTGATGCCGCGGCTGAGGATTTCCGAAAACGCCTTGCGGTCGATGGCAAGTCCCAGCACGCGCCGCAGCCTTGGATCGTTGAACGGCGGCTTGTCGCGATTGATCAGCAGGTTGCCCTGGGTGTTGGACGGCTGCACGATGCATTGCATCTGCGGCACCTGCGCCAGCACTTCCTTGGCGTTCTCTGGGTTCAGTTCACCGGTCAGCGTCATGTCGAACCGGCCCGACACCAGCGCCAGGATCGCCGTCGCTCGGCTCGGGATGATCGTGTATTCGATGCCGTCCAGATATGGCAGGCCCGGTTTCCAGTAGTCCGGGTTGCGAACCAGCTTGATACCCTCGTTCTGCTTGAACTCGGCGAACTTGAACGGCCCGGTGCCGATCGGATGGGTCCGCATCTGGTTCGCGGGAACATGGCAGGGATAAACCGGGGAGAACCCGCCGGCCAGCAGCACCAGCAAGGACGGCTGCGGCTGGCCGAGGTGGAAGGTCACCTCTCTCGGGCCATTGGTGGTGACCTCCTGGATGTTCCACCACCACGACTTGCGCGGGTTCTTCCGCATCTTGCCGTCGACGCGGCCGGTCACGATGTCCCAGGTGCACTTCACGTCGGCACTGGTGAAGGGCTTGCCGTCGTGCCACCGCACGCCGTCGCGCAATTGGAACGTCAGCTTGCGGTCGCCGTCGGACAACGCCCAGGAGGTCGCGAGTTCCGGCAGGATGCGGTCAGGACGGTTCTGGGAGCTTTCCGGGTCGAAGACGACGAGGTTGTTGAACACCGCCATGAACGGCATGTCGGTGGAGATCGTCGCTTCCTCGTGGATGGATGCGCTGGGCGGGTTGTCGCGATGGGTCACACGCAGGACGCCACCCTGCTTCTGGGCCTGGGCGACGCCGGCCATGGCGGACAGCACCAAAACACTTCCGAGTGCCAGTCGTGCCAGCAAGCCCACCATCAACGCATCCCCCCGTCTTCCTTGGGAGCATCTAATCGTGGGGCACGACAATTGGCAACCGCAGCCCAGGTTACGAAGATTTCAGACCGCCTTGCCTTTCGATAAAATCTGCAATGTCGGATACGCCTGTCCCATCCCGGATATTGGCGAAAACGAAGGGACGGTCGGCACGCATTCTTCGCGCGTCACGATCCATCACGTCCAGGCTGGCTCCGACGAAGGGCGCGAGATCGATCTTGTTGATGACGAGCAGATCGCTGCGTGTGATGCCCGGACCGCCCTTGCGGGGAATTTTGTCGCCCGCGGAAACATCGATCACATAGATCGTCAGGTCGGCAAGTTCCGGGCTGAACGTCGCCGCCAGGTTGTCGCCGCCGGATTCGATCAGGATGAGGTCGAGACCGGGGAAGCGCCGGCGCAATTCGGCGACGCCCGCCAGATTGATGCTGGCATCCTCCCGGATCGCCGTATGCGGACAGCCCCCCGTCTCGATCCCCATGATCCGTTCGGCCGGCAGCGAGCCAGCGCGGGTGAGGAATTCCGCGTCTTCCTTCGTGTAGATATCGTTCGTGATCGCCGCGACGTCGTAGCGTTGCCGGAAATGCTTGCACAGCGCGTCCATCAGCGCGGTCTTGCCGGTGCCGACCGGGCCGCCGACGCCGACGCGCAGCGGGCCATGGGGGGAAGCGCTCATGAGCGGAACAACCTCGTGTACTGGGTTTCGTGACGCATTGCGGCGAGATCGGCCCGGAAGGCGCAGCCGCCGATATCATCCAGCGTCGCATTGCGGGTCGCCGCCGCGGTAGCGAGGATGACCGGTTCCAGCGCGGCCAGCACGCGCAGACCAGCTGTCTGGCCAAGGGGGACGAGCCGGACGGCGGCCGAGATGAGATTGGCGGTGAAGCTCTGCAGATAGGCCGCCGCGGCGTCGTCCTCGGCAATGCCATGCGCGCCCGTCAGCGCCCCGACCGCCACCGGATACGGCGGATCGGGCGGCAGATGCGGCTTGTTCCATGCTGACGCGGCGAGCGCGAAGGCGCGCCCCTGGTCCAGTGCCTCGGCCTGGCGTTCGCGGCTGGCGGCCGTTGCGCGGGCGAGTGCGGCGATGTCGGCGAGGGTCGCGGCGTTGTCCGCCGCGCGATGCGCATGGCGCAGCAGGATCGTGTCGGTCCAACCGGTTCCGTGACGCAGGATATCCAAAAGCCAGCATTGCAGCGTGTCGCCATCGCTGATGTCGCCGGCCTCCACTGCCCATTCCAGGCCGTGTGAATAGGCGAAGGCCCCGGTTGGGAATGCCGGAGACAGCCAGGCGAGCAGGCGCAGGATCGCGCGGGGATCAGTGGTGGTGGTGGTCATCGTCATCGTGATGGTGGTGATGATGTTGCCCACCGGCGGCGGCATAGGCACCCGGCTCGGGGTCGAATGGCGCCTCGATTTCCTCCGCATGGCCGCCCAGGAATTCCACCATTTCCTGGATCACGTGGTCGGCACGGATGCGGATGCGGTCTCCCAGTAGCTGGACCGGCAGATGGCGGTTGCCCAGATGCCAGGCAATCCGGACCAGTTCGCCCTCGTCATGCGCATGGATTTCCAGCAGCGATTCCGGCCGAGCGCGGACGCGGATGACGCCGGCGTCCGTGACCAACCCGTCGCCTTCCCGCAGACGCACCGCCTGGGGCAGGTCGATCAGGACCTCGTCCCCGCGTTCGGTGGCAAGCACGATGCGGCGGCGATGACGACGGTCGAAGTCGACCAGTACCGAATCGATTTCCCGGCCGGCGTCCCAGGTGCCGGTGGGCAGGATCTGCGTGCAGCGCATCAGAACAGGAAGTAGCGCTGTGCCATCGGCAGGATGCTGGCCGGCTCGCAGGTCAGCAGCACGCCATCAGCACGGACTTCGTAGGTTTCCGGGTCGACCTCCAGCACCGGCATGGCGTTGTTGTTCACCATTGCCGCCTTGCCGATGCCGCCCCGCGTGTCGCGCACCGCCGACAGGCGGCGGTTCAGGTGCAGCGCGTGGCCGATACCAGCGTCCAGCGCCGCAGCCGAGATGAAGGTGATGCAGCTTTCCGTCATTGCGCGCCCGACGGCGCCGAACATCGGCCGGTAATGCACCGGCTGCGGCGTCGGGATCGAGGCATTGGGGTCACCCATGACCGCGTGGGCGATCGTGCCGCCCTTGATCACCAGATCCGGCTTCACGCCGAAGAACGCCGGCGACCACAGCACGAGATCAGCGAGCTTGCCCACGGCGATCGAGCCAACCTCGTGCGCGAAGCCCTGCGCGATGGCGGGGTTGATGGTGTATTTCGCGATGTAGCGCTTCACCCGCGCATTGTCGTTGCGTTCGGAGTCTTCGGGCAGGGGGCCGCGCTGCTGTTTCATCTTGTGCGCGGTCTGCCAGGTGCGGATGATCACCTCACCCACGCGACCCATCGCCTGGCTGTCGGAGGACATCATCGACAGCACGCCCATGTCGTGCAGAATGTCCTCGGCCGCGATGGTTTCCTTGCGAATACGACTTTCGGCGAAGGCCACGTCCTCCGGGATGGTGCTGTCCAGGTGATGGCAGACCATCAGCATGTCCAGGTGTTCATCCAGCGTGTTGACCGTGTAGGGACGCGTGGGGTTGGTGGAGCTGGGCAGCACGTTCGGCAGGCCGGCCACCTTGATGATGTCCGGCGCATGGCCGCCGCCCGCGCCTTCGGTATGGAAGGCGTGGATGGTGCGGCCCTTGAAGGCGGCGATCGTGTCCTCGACGAAGCCCGACTCGTTCAGCGTGTCGGAGTGGATCATCACCTGCACGTCGTGACGATCGGCGACGGAAAGGCACGTGTCGATGGCGGCGGGCGTGCTGCCCCAGTCCTCGTGCAGCTTCAGGCAGGCGGCGCCGGCGCGGATCATCTCCTCCAGCGCCTCGGGCCTTGTCGCATTGCCCTTGCCGGCGAAGGCGAGATTGACGGGCAGGCCCTCGGCCGCCTGCAGCATACGCGCGAGATGCCAGGGGCCGGGCGTGCAGGTGGTCGCCGCCGTGCCCGTCGCGGGCCCGGTGCCGCCGCCCACAAGTGTCGTGACGCCAGACGCGATCGCGTCTTCCACCTGTTGCGGGCAGATGAAGTGGATATGCGCGTCGATGCCGCCGGCGGTCAGGATCCTGCCCTCGCCAGCGATGATCTCGGTCCCGGGGCCGATGATGATGTCGACACCCGGCTGGATGTCGGGGTTGCCGGCCTTGCCGATTTTCGCGATGCGGCCATGGATGAGCGCGACATCAGCCTTCACGATGCCCCAGTGATCGATGATCAGCGCATTGGTGATGACCGTATCGGCCGCGCCGTCGGCCTGCGACGCCTGCGACTGGCCCATGCCGTCGCGGATGACCTTGCCGCCGCCGAATTTCACCTCGTCCCCATAGACGGTGAAGTCCTTTTCGACCTCGACGATCAGGCCGGTGTCGGCGAGGCGCACGCGGTCGCCGGTGGTGGGGCCGAACATATCCGCATAAGCGGCACGGGAGATGCGGGCCATGGCTCAGAGTGCTCCGTTCACGTCGCCGCGGAACCCGTGCACGATCCGGCGGCCCTGGTAGGGGATCAGCGTTACCTCCCGCGTCTGGCCGGGTTCGAAGCGCACCGCGGTGCCGGCGGCGATGTCGAGGCGCTGGCCGCGGGCGGCGGCGCGGTCGAAGGACAGCGCCGGGTTGGTTTCCGCGAAATGGTAGTGCGAGCCGACCTGGATCGGCCGGTCGCCGGTGTTGGCGACGGTGAGCGTGGTGCGGGGCAGGCCGGCGTTCAGTTCAAGCTCGCCTGGGGCGGGGAGGAGTTCACCGGGGATCATGCCTGCTCCTTGGTTCTGACCGCGGAAGCGTAGCAAGCGGTGTGCCAGGGGGGTAGAGGTATGGTCGCGATGGCGTATATGTGCGGCATATACGGCCAGTGATTGATCTCACGCGCGCCGAGGAATTTCAGTGGGACGCGGGCAATGCTCGCAAGAACGCCGATAGGCATGGTGTGAGCCAGGGCGAGGCGGAGCAGGTGTTCTTCAATGAACCCCCTGCTTCTGCTGTCGGATGAGAGGCACAGCCAGGGCGCGCCGCGATTTGATGCCTTGGGTTGCACGGACGACGGTCGGGGCCTGCTGATCGCCTTCACGATGCGGGAGGACGGACGGTTGATCCGGGTGATCTCGACGCGCGACATGAACCGCAGGGAAAGGGCACTTTATGAACAGGAGGCTCAAGCCGGTGCCGGCATGCGTCAATGAGGCGGAGGAACGCCGCTTCTGGGAGACACACGATTCGACCGAATACCTGGACTGGAGCAATGCGGAACGTGCGCGGTTTCCCAGATTGAAGCCGAGCACGACGGCGATTTCACTGCGGCTGCCGGTGCCGTCGTTGGAGAGGATCAAGGTAGCGGGGAACCGGCAGGATGTGCCGTATCAGTCGTCGATCAAGACGTGGCTGGCGGAGAAGGGCGGGCGGGGTGAGGAGGACAGTCGCGTTAGAGGGGAATACTGTGAAGCCGGCGGATTCAGACTTCATACAGACGCTCATTCCATAGGATCCACACGGACGAAAACCATTTGCGAGCCGGCTGAACCGCGAGCGGGAACACATTCTCGATCTCGGGCGTGTGCGCCCCGAAGTCGCCAGAACTTCGTATGACGGCGTCGGCGGATCGTATCAACATAGGTATATACAATCGTTCACCGAATCGGCTCATGCACCGTCACCAGCTTCGTCCCGTCCGGGAACGTGGCCTCCACCTGCACATCCGGGATCATCTCGGCGATGCCGTCCATCACCTGCTCCCGGGTCAGAACCTTCGCCCCGGCCTCCATCAGTTCTGCGACGGACCGCCCGTCCCGCGCGCCCTCCACCACGAAATCGGTGATCAGCGCCACCGCTTCCGGATAGTTCAGCTTCACGCCACGTTCCAGCCGCCGGCGCGCCACCATTGCCGCCATGCTGATCAGCAGCTTGTCCTTCTCGCGCGGTGTCAGGTTCATTCCGTCCGTTCCTCAACAAGTCCATACCCGGGGCAGAGCACGCCCATCGCGCAGCACGCAAAGCGCCGCCGTCACGCCGGCGCGCAGCCGAGCACTGGTGGGCGCGAGGATACGCGCAATCAGCATGCCATTCCATGCGCTGGCGCCACATTCCACGCCATCAACGTCAGAGAACGCCGCACGCACGGCGTCCAGCGCCGCCGGGGCAGATGGCGCCACATGCACCACCGTCGCCACCGCCCGCGCCCCGTTCCCGGCGGCCGCACGCCGCATCGCCTCGTCGACCGTGCCATCCAGCCGGATGGCGTCGTGCAGCAACAATTCCTCGCCGCGGCGCACGCGGATCACGTCGCGCAGCCAGGCTTCGGCCACCGTCTCGCCCATCGCCGCCCGCCCGAATACCAGCGACTCGACGCCCAGGAACCAGGCATCCGGTGCCAGATCTACCTCCAGCCGCCGGTCCAGTGCGCAGCGGTCGAACAGGATGGTCTCCTGCGGCAGCCACTCCACCGCCGCCCCATCCGCAACGCCGATCCGCGTTCGCACCGATGACGGCGCGCCACCGGGCAGCGCCCGATAGAACCGTTCGGCCGCCTGCGCCGCGATCGTCGCCCGCGTGCCGGCAGCCAGGTCGAAGGACAGCGCCAGCCGGTCTCCCCCGGCGATCCCGCCCGAGGTATTCAGCGTCACCGACGTCGCCCAGTCCGCCGCCTCCACCCGCGGGAAGCGCGCCTTCAGGCACCCGGCCTGGTGCAGCCCATCCAGCACCGTTGCCGCGCCCCGCCGCTTGAACGATACGCGCAACGCGCCGACCGCGCGCTGGTGGGCCGCATGCTCAGACCGAGAGGCGACGTCGAACATCCTGTTCGTCCAGGTCCTCGCGCTTGCCGGCCAGGACGATATCGCCGCGGTCCATCACCGCGATGGTCTGCGCCAATTCCTGGGCGAAGTCGAAATACTGCTCCACCAGCAGGATGGCCATCTCCCCTCGCCCGCGCAACAGCGCGATCACCCGGCCGATATCCTTGATGATCGACGGCTGGATGCCCTCGGTCGGCTCATCCAGAACGATCAGCCTGGGCTTCATCACCAGGGCGCGCGCGATCGCCAACTGCTGCTGCTGCCCGCCTGAAAGATCACCGCCGCGCCGGCGCAGCATCGATTTCAGCACCGGGAACAGGTCGAAGATCTCATCGGGCACCCGGCGCTGGCCGCGCGGCAGCACGGCGAACCCGGTCTCCAGGTTCTCCCTCACGGTCAGCAGCGGGAACACGTCGCGCCCCTGCGGCACCCAGGCGATGCCGCGGCGCGCCCGCTCGTATTGCGGCAGCTTCGAGATCTCCTGGCCTTCCCAGCGGATGGCGCCGGCACTGATCGGGTGCGCGCCCACGATCGCCCGCAACAGCGATGTCTTGCCCACCCCGTTGCGTCCCAGCAGGCAGGTCACAGCGCCGATTTCGGCCTTCAGGGTCACCTGGCGCAGCGCAATCGCCGCGCCGTAGTGCAGATCCACATGATCGACTTCCAGCATCGCTCAGCGCCCCAGATAGACTTCGATCACGCGCGGGTCCTCGCTGACATGGTCGATCGAGCCTTCAGACAGCACCGATCCCTCATGCAGCACCGTCACCTTCACGCCCAGCGCGCGGACGAAGGCCATGTCGTGTTCCACCACCACCACACTGCGGGTCCGGTTGATTTCCCGCAGCAGTTCCGCCGTCTGTTCGGTTTCGGCGTCCGTCATGCCGGCCACGGGTTCGTCCACCAGCAGCAGTTGCGGTTCCTGCGCCAGCAGCATGCCGATTTCCAGCCACTGCTTCTGTCCGTGCGAGAGATCGGCGGCGCGCCGGTCGCGCTGCTCCGTCAGGCGCGTGGTGACCAGGATGCCCTCGATCCGCCGGCGCTCCTCGGCCGTTTCCCGCGCCCAAAGGTTGAAACGCGGGCGCCGGTCGCCGGCCAGCGCCAGCAGCAGATTGTCCCAGACCGTATGCGGCTCGAACACCGTGGGTTTCTGGAATTTCCGCCCGATCCCCAACTCGGCGATCGCCGGTTCATCCAACTTGGTCAGATCGGTATCCGTGCCGAACACCACGCGCCCGGTATCAGGGCGGGTACGGCCGGTGATCACGTCCATCATCGTGGTCTTCCCGGCCCCGTTCGGGCCGATCACCGCGCGCATCTCGCCCTTTTCCAGATACAGCGACAGGGCGTTCAGCGCGCGGAACCCGTCGAAAGTGACCGTGACACCGTCGAGGTACAGCAGCGTATCCGCTTCGCTCATGGCGTCGCCTCCTGCGTCACTGGCGTGGGTTCGGGCGTCTTGCGGCGCGCCCGCCATTCAAACAGGCCCATCACGCCCTTGGGCAGGAACAGCGTTACAAAGATGAACAAGGCACCCAGTGCATACAGCCAGAGTTCGGGCAGCGCGCCGGTGAACCAGGTCTTGCCGAAATTGACCAGCACCGCACCCAGGATCGCCCCCGACAGCGTGCCGCGGCCGCCCACCGCCACCCAGATCACCGCTTCGATCGAGTTGGCCGGGGAGAATTCCGACGGGTTGATGATGCCGACCTGCGGGACGTAAAGCGCGCCGCCGATCCCGGCCATGACCGCCGAGAGGACCCAGACTACAAGCTTGTAGGATTCCGGCCGGTATCCCAGGAAGCGCGTGCGGGATTCCGTGTCCCGGACCGCGATCAGCACCTTGCCGAAGCGGGACTGCACCACGAAGCGGGCCACCAGGAACATCAGGCAGAGGAAGACGGCGGTGATGACCATCAGCGCTGACCTCGTGGAGTCGGACTGCACCGGGAAGCCAAGGATGTCCTTGAAGTCCGTCAGGCCGTTATTGCCGCCAAAGCCCATGTCGTTGCGGAAAAAGGCCAGCAGCAACGCGTAGGTCAGCGCCTGCGTGATGATCGACAGGTAGACGCCGGTGACGCGGGAGCGGAACGCGAGCCAGCCGAACACCAGCGCCAGCAGGCCCGGCACCAGCACGACCATCAGCATCGCGAAGCCGAACCACTCGAACCCATGCCAGAACCAGGGCAATTCCTTCCAGCCCAGGAACACCATGAAGTCGGGCAGTTCCGCATTTCCGTACACGCCGCGCGTGCCGATCTGGCGCATCAGGTACATGCCCATCGCATAGCCGCCCAGGGCGAAGAACGCGGCGTGGCCCAGCGACAGGATGCCGGCGAAGCCCCAGACCAGGTCCACCGCGAGCGCCAGCATGGCGAAGCTCAGATACTTGCCGACCAGCGCGATCACATAGGTGGGCACATGGTATGGCGAGGACGACGGCATGGCTTGGTTCAGGACGGCAAGCGTCACGGCCGTCCCAAGCACCAGGACAAGCGTCAGCCAGGATTTCAGGTCGAGTTTCATGCTTCTGCTGCCCGTCCCTTGAGCGGGAACATGCCGCGCGGCCGGCGCTGGATGAACAGGATCAACAGCACCAGGACCACGATCTTCCCCAGGACTGCGCCGGCGACCGGTTCGAGGAACTTGTTGACGATTCCAAGTGTCAACGCGCCTAGCGTGGTGCCCCACAGATTGCCGACACCGCCGAACACCACGACCATGAAGCTGTCGATGATGTAGCCCTGGCCAAGGTTGGGCGAGACATTGTCGATCTGGCTCAGCGCCACGCCAGCCATGCCGGCCACGCCGGAACCAAGGCCGAAGGTCAGCGCGTCGATCCAGGGCGTGCGGATGCCCATCGATGCGGCCATGCGCCGGTTCTGCGTCACCGCGCGCATCTGCAGGCCAAGCGGGGTGTAGCGCAGGGCGGCCATCAGCGCGGCCAGGACCAGGATGGCGAACAGGATGATGTACATCCGGTTCCACGTCAGGGTCAGGCCGCCCAATTCCGTCGCTCCGCTCATCCAGAATGGCGTATCGACGTCGCGGTTGTTCGCGCCGAACAGCGACCGCACCGCCTGCTGCAAGATCAGCGACAACCCCCAGGTCGCCAGCAGCGTCTCCAGCGGTCGCCCGTACAGCCAGCGGATCAACGTGCGCTCGATGACAATGCCGATCAGCCCGGCGATCAGGAACGCGAGCGGAATGGCGATGAGCAGGTTGGCCGCATAGATCCCCGGCAGATAGGCTTTCATCGACTGCTGCACGACGAAGGTGACGTAGGCGCCGATCATGACCATCTCGCCATGCGCCATGTTGATGACGCCCATCACACCAAAGGTGATGGCGAGGCCCGCGGCCGCCAGCAGCAGCACGGAACCGAGGCTCAGTCCATAATAGACGCTTTGCAGGATGCTCCAGAGTTGCAGCACGCGATCGATCGCGGTGATCGCGGTGCCGGCGGCCTCCGCCACCGCTTGCGGCTGGCCAGACAGTGAGGCGAGCGTGCTGCGCGCGTCGATATCGCCGCGGGCGCGCAATACCGCGATTGCGGCCAGCCGGTCCGCTTCCGAGGCATCTTCCGAGAACAGTATCGCCGCGGCGCGTGCCTGTTCCATCCGCGCCTTCACGCCGGCATCGGTCTCCTTGGCGATGGCGCGATTCAGGGCAGGCAGGGAAGCGGGGTCGTGCGCCTTGAACACGGCCTCGGCCGCCTGCATGCGCGTGGCAGGATCGGGTGCGAACAGGCGCAGCCCGCCCAGGGCGGCCTCGATGGCGGAGCGGACCGAGTTGTTCACCCGTACCGGCTTCACCGCGCCGGCCACCACGTCCGGCGCCGGCGCGCCGGTGGCGGCATCGACGAAATCCCCGTCAGCGGTCCGGATGAACAGCGCCTTGTCGGCGCGCATGAACAACCGCCCGCCCTGCAGCGCGGCAATCACGGCGGCGGCGCGCGGATGAGCCGAGCCGGCCAGCGTCTCCACGCCGCGACGGACCGAATCGAAGCGCGTGGAGGCCAGATCCGCGAACGCCTCCTCGGCCGACTGCGCGTGCGCCGACAGGGGCAATGCGGCCAGCATGACCAGGATCAGGCAGGCGAACAGACGAGACATCGGGGCAGTTCCCCTACACGACTTCCGCGACACGGCCCCCGGGGGCCGGACAGACAAAGGGGGCGGCCGGGAGGAGCGGCCGCCCCCGTTACGGCAATCAGGCCAGGATCAGGCCTTCTTGCCGGCGGTGCATGCGCCGGTCTTCACATTGAACGCACCGCATTTCATGGGCGAGCGCCAGTCGCCGATCAGGTCCTTGGTGTCGGCGACGTAGGGCGACCATTCCTGCGCCACGACCAGGCCCGGCGTCTGCGAGACGATGTTGAACTGCCCGTCCGCCTGAATTTCGCCGATCAGCACCGGCTTGGTGATGTGGTGATTCGGCATCATCGCCGAGTAGCCACCCGACAGGTTCGGCACCGCCACACCCAACAGCGCGTCGATCACCGCGTCCGGCGCCGTCGTGCCCGCCGCCTCGACCGCCTTCACCCACATGTTGAAGCCGATGTAGTGGGCTTCCATCGGATCGTTGGTGACGCGCTTCGGGTTCTTCGTGAACTTCTTCCAGGCATCGATGAACGCCTTGTTCTCGGGCACGTCCACGCTCTGGAAGTAGTTCCAGGCAGCGAGGTGGCCGATCAGCGGCTTCGTGTCGATGCCGGCCAGCTCTTCCTCACCGACCGAGAACGCGACCACCGGGATGTCTGTCGCCTTGATGCCCTGGTTGCCGAGCTCCTTGTAAAAGGGAACGTTCGCGTCGCCGTTGATGGTGGAGACGACGGCGGTCTTCTTGCCGGCAGAGCCGAACTTCTTGATCGAGGCGACGATGTTCTGCCAGTCCGAATGGCCGAACGGCGTGTAGTTGATCATGATGTCGTCGGCGGCGACACCTTTGGCCTTCAGGTAGGCTTCCAGGATCTGGTTGGTCGTGCGCGGATAGACATAGTCCGTGCCGGCCAGTACCCAGCGCTGCACCTTGTTTTCCGCCATCAGGTAATCCACGGCCGGGATCGCCTGCTGGTTCGGGGCCGCACCGGTATAGAATACGTTGCGGCTGCACTCCTGCCCTTCATACTGCACCGGATAGAACAGGATCGAGTTCAGCTCCTCGAATACCGGCAGCACCGATTTGCGCGACACCGAGGTCCAGCAGCCGAAGGTCGCGGCGCACTTGTCGACCGAGATCAACTGGCGCGCCTTCTCCGCGAACAGCGGCCAGTTCGAGGCAGGGTCGACCACCACCGCTTCCAGTTTCTTGCCCAGCACGCCGCCCTTGGCGTTCTGCTGCTCGATCAGCATCAGCATGACGTCCTTCAGCGTGGTCTCGCTGATCGCCATGGTGCCGGAGAGTGAATGCAGGATTCCCACCTTGATGGTGCCGCCCGAGGGGGCCTGCGCCCGCGCCGGTGTGGTTGCGGCCTTTACGGCACCGATCGCAGCGAGCGTTGCGGCAGCGGCGCCAAGCCGGCCGAGGCCGCGGCGCGAGAGTTTGGGTTCGACCGGGGTCATGGCTGGTCCTTGTGATCCCTGATGTTCTGTTATGGGTTTCCCCGCCAGGCGGAGCCCGATCTGCTTGAAGCAACCGGCGTGCCAACCGCTGCGTTTAGGACAGTTGCGCCTTCCCCGGCACGCCAGGGCCGGGGAAGGCCCGTCTCCACCGCTCGCGGACGGCTCTTCTGCCTAAAGATTAGGCATGTTGCGGATGGCATCCCGCCATACCCAGACCGAGCCGTCGGTGCTATGACCCGCGCAGCCGAAGCCGATGGGGGGGGGCAAACCCATGTCCGCGCACTACGACCTGCTGATCCGCAATGGCACCTGCGTGCTGCCCTGGGGGCCGGAGGAAACCGATGTCGGCGTCCGCAACGGTCGCATCGTCGCTCTGGGCGTAGGCCCAGACGCCACCGCGGACCAGGTGATCGATGCGCGTCACCTTCACGTCCTGCCGGGCCTGATCGACCCGCATGTGCATTTCCGCGACCCCGGCGACCCGTCGGTGGAATCGATCCCCACCGGATCGAAGGGCGCCATCCTGGGCGGTCTGGCAACGGTGTTCGACATGCCGAACACCGAGCCCTCGATGGTCGATGCCGCCGGCATGGCCTGGAAACGCGAATATGTCGAGCGCGTGTCCTGGTGCGACATGGGCATCTATGTCGGGGGCACGAAGACCAACATTCCCGAACTCGGCAATCTCGAACTCACCTGCGGCTGCTGCGGCATCAAGATCTTTGCGGGATCGTCGACCGGCAACCTGATGGTGGAGGACGACGAGCACCTGGAGATGGTCATGCGCTCGGGCCGCCGGCGCATCGCCTTCCACAGCGAGGATGAGTACCGGCTGCAGGCGCGCAAGCCGAACTACAAGGTGGGAGACCCCTATTCCTCTCACATGGAATGGCGCGACGAGGAATGCGCCTTCCTCGGCACACGCCGTCTGATGGCACTCGCGCGCAAGACCGGCCGCCCCGCGCATATCCTGCACGTCTCCACCGCACAGGAATTCGACTACCTCAAGGACTATCGCGACATCGCCACCGCCGAGGTGCTGGTCAATCACCTGACCCAGGTCGCGCCCGACTGCTACGAACGGCTGGGCGGATTTGCCGTGATGAATCCGCCGATCCGCGGGCAGAAGCACATGGATGCCGCCTGGCGCGCGGTGAACGACGGGCTGGTGGACACGATCGGCTCGGACCACGCACCGCATGCGCGCGAAAAGAAGATGCTGCCCTGGCCGACCTGCGCCTCGGGCCTGACCGGCGTGCAGACGCTGGTGCCGGTGATGCTGAACCACGTGAACGCCGGCCGCCTGTCGCTCACACGCATGGTGGACCTGATGTCCGCCGGGCCGGCACGGGTCTACGGCGCCGTTGCCAAGGGCCGACTGGCCGCCGGCTACGATGCCGATTTCACCCTGGTCGACATGCGGAAGCAGCGGCGGATCGAGGAATCCTGGATCGTCTGCCCCGCGGGCTGGACACCGTTCGCGGGCATGGACATCACCGGCTGGCCCGTCGGCACCATCATCCGCGGCCGGGTGGTGATGCGGGAGGATGAGGTGCTGGGCGAGCCGTCCGGGAAGCTCGTGAAGTTCATCGGCTAGCTGATCATCGGTCAGCAAGCCGGCTGCCAGGGCGAATTGCGCACCACGGGCCTTGAGCAGCGGCGGCAAAATGGGCATCTTGCAGGGATGAAGCTGATCCACCGGTCAGAATGCGCAAGGGATCCCGTTCGTCATGTCACGACGAGCGGTGAGATCTTCGTGGGCACGGTGGTGCTGCTCATGCTGCTCGCCGTCCTGGGCGATATCATCGGACCGTTCGCCCTCGGAGAGGCAGGACTGGAGTTCTCCCTCTTCGACATGGGGGGCGAAGGCGCCGTCCTGACCATCCAGCATTGGTCTCTGATCGACATGATGCTGGCCGGCGGCGCGGTGGTCCTGGGAATCAGCGTGATCCGGACCGAACTGGTCTCGATGGTTCGGACCTTGGTTTCCGCGATCCTGCAAGGCCTGGGCAAAATCCCGATATAACCTGCAACGAAGCTTGCGCGCCGTCGCGACGCCCTGCCTGGGCGTCCGGCTGATCGCGCCCAACGCCCTGCCCGGTGTGTGATCCTGTCCTCGGCGCAACCTGCGCCTGCCGCCGGATCGCAGCCGCGGGGACCCAAATCTCCGCTTCGTTGGAGTCCAATCGTGGAATACGAAATCTTCTCCACCGCCTTCCTGTCGGCGCTGCTAGCGATCGTCCTGCTCGACCTCGTCCTAGCCGGCGACAATGCGCTGATCATCGGCCTCGTCGCCCGCAACCTGCCGCGTCAACAGCAGAAGCAGGTCATCTTCTGGGGTACATTCGGTGCCGTCGCCATCCGCGCCGCCATGGCGGTGGTCGTGGTCTACATCCTGGCCGTACCCGGGTTCATGCTCGCAGGCGGCCTCGCGCTGGTGTGGATCGCCCGCAAGCTGCTGATGCCCGAACCCGAATCGGGCGCGCATGCTGAAAAGCTCAGCAACGCACCGGTGACCTCGCTGTTCAGCGCCATCCGCACCGTGGTGATCGCGGACGCCGTGATGGGAATCGACAATGTCATCGCGATCGGCGGCGCGGCGAAGGGCAGCATCCTGCTGCTGGTCCTGGGCCTTGCCATCAGCGTGCCGATCATCGTCTGGGGCAGCAACCTGGTCATCCGGCTGGTGAACCGCTTCCCTTCGGTAATCCTGCTGGGATCGGCGGTCCTGTGCTGGACTGCCTACAGCATGCTTATCCGCGAGCCGATGATCGAATCGTGGCTCCAGGCACATGCACCGGTGAAGATGGTGCTGGCGATCCTGATCTTCTCGATTGCCCTGGCGCCCTGGCTGACGGCACGCCTCAGCGCACGCATGCAGCCGATCGTCGTCCTGCTGCCGGCGCTGCTGGTCTGGCTGGTCGGTTTCGAGGTCGCCGCCAGCGTCTGGCACGCGCCGGTCAGCTATCTCTCGGCCACCGATACGGGCGCGCAGATCCTGAACGTCATCCGCTGGACCGGCTGGATCCCACTCGCGGCCGCCTTCCTCTGGCTGCGTGAGCAGCGGACGGCCCAGACCCGTTCGGCCGTGAGCACCTGACGACGGGAATGCAGCCGGCTGCCCATCGGCGGCCGGCGCCCTGATGGAAACCGGGCCCGGTTCACCGGCCCGGTCTTTCCCGCCCAACGATTGAACGGCGATCGATCCGCCGCCCTGCCGTGGACGGTCCAGCGCCGGCCTCGGCCATGGGTCAGAAGAACAGCCAGCCGCGCGTGCGATAGGCTTCCTGTTCCGGTGTCAGCGTTTCGGGACCGGCGGCGACCGGTGTCGGCTGTCCCGGGAGTTTCTCCGGGTCCTTCCAGCAATCGACCACGCCCAGGCTGCGGGTGCAGAACACCGGCGGCTTCGGCTCGGGATCCTCCCAGCGGCAATAACTCTTGCCCTGCTCCATTCGCACGATCGAGCAGTCCCGGCCGGAGAGCGTGGAATACACGGCGTCCAGCGGCGAACGGCCGATCACGGCGATGCTGCCGATGCCGACGGCCGCCACACCCGTCAGGTATTGTTCGGGTGTGGCGTAGCAGCCGGTCAGCAGCAGCAACGGAAGCAGCCTGCGGATCATGCGGCGCATGATAACCGGGGCAGGTAAACCATTCCTTTCCACGGCAAGCCGTTTGCGGCCGAACCAAGCCGCCGCTATGGTCCGCCGCCCCCGGGGGTACGGCGAGAAGCGGGACAAGAGAGCCAAGTGGTCGACATTTTTGACGAGGTCAATGAGGAACTCCGTGCCGAACGGACGAAGAACCTGCTCATGCGGTATGGCGGCCTCATCATCGCGATCTGCGTCGCGATCGTTGCCGCCACTGCCGGCTGGCAGGCCTGGCGCTGGTGGCAGGCGCGGCAGGACGTCGCCGCGGCGACACAGTTCATTGCCGCCATGAGCCAGGCCGAATCCGCCTCGCCCGCCGCCACCGGCGACAAGAGTGCCATAGCCGCGCAGTTCGAATCGCTCGCCGCTTCGGCACCCGAGGGATACCGTACACTGTCGCTGCTGCGCGCCGCCGCGCTGCGGGCACAGCAGGGGGACACGCCGGCCGCCCTGGCACTGTGGGATCAGATCGCGGCTGACCAGACAGCGGATCCGCTGCTGCGCGACCTCGCCAGCCTGCTCTGGGCGGAGCACCAGCTGCAACAGGGCGACCCTGCCCTGCTGGAAGCCCGTCTGAAGCCGCTGACCGCACCTGACAACCCCTGGCGACCGATGGCCCGTGAACTTCTTGCCCTGGTCGATCTGCGCCAGGGACGCACCGATGCCGCCAAGACCACCTTCCGCGCGCTCGCCGACGATGTCACCACCCCGGCCGGGGTGCGTGCCCGCAGCAGCGCCATGCTGGGCCGGATGGGCGGATGATCAATCAGACCCGGACGAAAGGCGTTCGCTTGACTGGCAAATCTGATGAGACCGTGGCCGGCCTGCTGTCCCGGCGCGCGGCATTGCTCGCGCCGCTGGCCCTGGGCGGCTGTGGGTGGTGGGACGACCTGTTCGGCTCCAAGAAAGTCATCCTTCCCGGCCGGCGGGAACCGGTCAGCGCGATGCAGAATCCGTTGACCGTCAGTGAAGGCGTGCCGAAGGTCACGCTGCCGCCCGCCGTCCGCAACGCCGCCTGGCCGCAGGCGGGAGGCAACCCTGCCCATTTCATGGGCCATCTGGCCGCCAGTGATCGCCTGGCGCAGTCATGGCGTTCGGATATTGGCGACGGCGGCGGCTATCGTCGCAAGATCCTGGCCCAGCCCGTGGTGGCCGAGGGCACCGTCTTCACCATGGATTCCGACGCGACGGTCTCCGCCTTTGATCTCGCCAATGGCGGGCGGCGTTGGCGCTTCGATACCAAGGACGAGGACGCCGACAGCACCAATGTCGGCGGCGGCCTTGGTTACGATCAGGGCGTGCTCTACGCGGTCAACGGGCTCGGCGATCTCGTTGCCATCGATCCGGCCGCCGGAACCGAGCGGTGGCGGTCCAACCTGGGCGCCCCGGGTCGCTCCGCCCCGACCATCGCCGAGGGTCGCATCTACGTCATCACGATCGAGGACAGGCTGCTGTGCCTGGCCACGACCGACGGCCGCCAGATCTGGGCGCACCGCGCCGCGACTCCGACCCTGACCGTGCTCGGCCGTCCCGCCCCCGCGTTTTCCCGCGGCCTCGTGGTCGGCGGCTTCGGTTCCGGCGAGCTTTCGACCATGAACGCCGAAACCGGCCGCGTCCTCTGGACGGACGGGTTGGGCGCCTCGCGCGGGCGGTCGAGCATCGCCGACCTGCTGTCGATCCATGGACTGCCGGTCATCAGCAACGGTCGGGTCTATGCGGTCAGTATGGGCGGGCTGCTGGCCGCCATCGACCTGCCCACCGGACGACGCCTGTGGGAACGGCCGATCACCGGCATCTCGGCCCCGCTGGTCGCCGGGGACTGGGTCTTCGTGGTCTCGATCGACCAGGAAATGTTCGCGGTGAACGCCACCGACGGCCGGATCGCCTGGATTACCCCCCTGCCCCGTTGGGACAACCCCGATAAGCGGCGGGATCCGCTGACCTGGTTCGGCCCGTTGCTGGTTAGTGACCGGCTGGTCGTGACGGGAACCAGTGAACAGGCCCTGGCGATCAGCCCCTATACCGGTGAGATCCTGGGACGCCAGCCACTGGCAGGTGATGCGTCGCCGGTACCCCCACTGGTGGCGGAGGGCACGGTTCTGGTGGTATCGGATGACGGAAGCCTGACCGCCTTCCGTTAGCCTTGGCTGCCCGGCTCGCGCCGGTCGGCAACCGGACGGCCCGCACAGCCGTTCATCACCGTCAGCGGGACCCATGCTGCCTGTCGTTGTCATCGCCGGCCGACCGAATGTCGGAAAATCCACGCTGTTCAACCGCCTGGCGGGCCGGCGGACGGCGCTGGTCGCCGATACGCCGGGCGTAACCCGAGACCGCAAGGAAGCCGAGGCGATGCTGCGGGGGCGCGAGGTCCGGCTGGTAGATACCGCCGGGTTGGAGGAAGCCGCGCCCGAGACGCTGGCCGGCCGCATGCGCGCCAGTTCCGCCGCCGCCGTCTCGCACGCTGATCTGGTGGTGTTCGTCATCGACGCCCGCGCGGGCATCACCCCGGCCGACCAGCACTTCGCGCAATGGCTGCGCCGGCAGGGCAGGCCCGTCCTGCTGGTGGCCAACAAGGCGGAAGGCCGGTCATCGGACTCCTCGGTCCTGGACGCCTGGTCCCTGGGCCTCGGTCAACCGATCCCGGTATCCGCTGAACACGGCGAAGGCATTGCCGCGCTGATGGCCGACATCGCCGAGGCGATTCCCACGCCGAACGGCGACGACACCGGCGAACCAGACGAGCAGGGGCCGCTGAAACTGGCGATCGTCGGCCGGCCGAATGCCGGAAAATCCACCCTGCTCAACCGGCTGTTGAACGAGGAACGGATGATCACCGGACCCGAGCCGGGGCTGACGCGGGACGCCATTGCCTCTTTCCTGAGCGATGCGGAGGGACGACGATACGAGATCGTCGACACCGCCGGCCTGCGCCGACGCGCCCGGATCGAGGCGCCGCTGGAAAAAATGTCCGTCAGCGCTGCGATCGAGGCGCTGAAAATGGCCGAAGTCGTGGTCCTGACGATCGACGCCGCCGAGGGGCTGCACGACCAGGACCTGCAGATCGCCCGCCTGATCGAACGCGAGGGGCGAGCGTGCATCGTGGTGCTGAACAAGTGGGATGCGGTGGCGGATCGGGCGGCGACCCGCCGAACCATCATGGAGCGGCTTGAGGACAGCCTGGCGCAGATGCGCGGCATTCCCGTTGTCACATTGTCGGGCCTGACCGGCGCTGGGATGGACCGGCTGCTGCCCACCGTTCGCCAGGCTCATGCGGTGTGGAACACCCGCGTTTCCACCGGCGAACTGAACCGGTGGTTCGAGCACGCGCTGGAGCGGCATCAGCCGCCGCTGGTAAAGGGCCGACGCCTGAAGCTGCGCTACATCACCCAGGCAAAGGCCCGGCCGCCGACCTTCGTCGTGTTCGGCACCCGTGCCGAACAGGTGCCCGACGACTACCAGCGGTATCTGGTAAACGGCTTGCGGGAGACGTTCCACCTGCCGGGAACCCCGATCCGCCTGCAGTTCCGCGGCACGAAGAACCCGTTCGCGGACGGCTGATCGCCCGTGCTGTGGGCCTACGTCCTGGCGCGCGCGGTCGCGAGCGCGGCTTTCGTCGTGACAGTGACCGCGCTGGCCGAGAGAGTGGGGCCGTTCTGGGGCGGACTGATCGTCGCCCTGCCGATTTCCGCCGGTCCCGCCTATGTGCTGCTGGCGTTGCAGCACAGTGACGCGTTCATCGCGGCAAGCACCGTGGGCAGCCTGGCCGCGAACGCGGTGACTGTCCTGTTCATCCTGGTAATCGTGAAACTCGCGCCGCGCGCGCCCTGGCCCGTGACGCTGGGCGCGGCGATCGCCACCTGGCTGCTCTTCGCCCTCGGCGTGCGGCAGGTCGCGTGGACGCTGGTTTCAGCCACGGCCCTGAATGTCGTGGCTTTTGCCGCGTGCCTATGGCTGGTGCGGCGAGAGCGCCTGTTCGCGGGCACCGCGATCCGCCCAGGACGGCGGGCCTGGTACGAATTGCCGCTGCGCGCCGTCATGGTCGGCGTGCTGGTTGCCGCCGTGGTGACCGCGAGCGACTGGATGGGGCCAACCGTGACAGGTATGGCGGCCGTGTTTCCGATCATGTTGAGCGGTCTGGCGTTGGTGGCGTTGCCGCGCCTGGGCGGTGCGGCCGCCGCCGCCCTGTTCGCGAGCACGATGCGGGCCATGCCCGGCTTCGCGCTCGCGCTGTTCGTGCTGAACCTAACGGTCGAACCACTCGGCGCCTGGTGGGGCATGGCAACGGCGATCGCCGCACAGCTGTGTTTCGCCGCGACCTTGCTGCTGCGGCGGCAAGCTGGCCCCCGGTCGACCACGTGACCGGACAGGAGCCAGCCCGCGTCGATCCCTATTCGATCTTGATCTTCGCCACCTTGATCAGTTCGGCCATCAGTGTGGCGTCCGCCTCACGAAACGCCTCGAGCTCCGGAATCGACTGAACCACGGCCGCAGACCCAACCATGCGGAGCTTGTCCCGCATCTCGGCCCCTTTCGCCTCCTTCACGATCTCCTCGTTCAAGCGCTGCTTGATCTCGGCTGGCGTGCCGGCCGGGCACCACAGGCTGATCCAGATCGGCGCGTCCGAGTTCGGATAGCCGAGTTCGGTCAACGTCGGGATGTCCGGGAAATCCGGGCTGCGCTCGAAGTGATTGATGTTGAGCAGGTAGAGTTTTCCCGCCTTCACATGCGGCGTCGTCACCGGCTCGTTCATCATCTGCACATGGCCGGCGAGCAGGTCCGTCAGGCTGTCGGCGCCGCCACGATAGGGAACGTGCAGGATTTCGACACCGGTGCGGTATTTCAGCATCTCAAGCCGCAGATGCGGTCCCGTGCCCGGCCCCGATGAGCCGAAAGCGAGCTTGTCGGGATTCTTCTTGCAGTAATCCAGCATCTCCTGGAACGTCTTCGCCCCGACCGATGGGTGGACCGCGAAACCGGTCACCGCATCGCCCATGCGAGCGATCGGCTCCAGTGACTTCGGATCGTAGGACACCTGCCGCAGCAGGGGCAGGTTCACCGTCGTCGTACTGGATGAAATAAGGAACGTATAGCCATCCGCGGGCGAACGGGCCGCCGCCTCGGTGCCGATCAGGCCACTGGCGCCGCCGCGGTTTTCGATGACGAACTGCTGGCCAAAGATCTGGCTGAGCTTGTCGCACCAGGGGCGGGCAACGGTATCCGTGCCGCCCCCGGCGGCGAACGGCACGATGACCTTCACGGGCCTGGCAGGCCAGGCGCGGGTCTGGGCGATGGCCGGGGCCGCCAACGGCAAGGCAGACCCGGCCAGCGCCGCGCCGGCTCCGAGCTTCAGAAGGTTCCTGCGACGCATACGTTCCTCCGGTTGGATTTGATAGCGAGACTTCTAGCACCAACCGGACGCCGAATTGAACTCTCCCGCGGATCATTGCGGAAGTTTCACGGTTTGATAATCAGTGCGGCGGGGCAGGCCACATCGAGTACGAATGCCTGTCTTTCCGGCTGCCCGTCGCCTGCACGCTGCGGCGGATGAACCGGAACGCGGCAGGATGACGCAGTCAGACGGCACCCCGATCGCGCAACTCGCGGCTGAGTTGCTGAACGGCCTTGGTGCCGAATGCCACGTGCAGGCGGCGTCCAACGACCGCGGCAAGCCAGTCGGGCCTTTCCTTCAGCAGGCCCTCGGCGATCAGGCGGTCCGCTTCCTCGGCGATAGCGCCGCTAACCTGTTCGATGATGTCATCGGACAGGGGTTGGCCCGCGAATGCCTTGACCCGCGCGTTGAGCCGAGCGGTCACGAGGATTTCGCGGTCCGTTATGTGTGCCTTGTCCTCGAAGAACAGCCTGTGAAGGTCAGTCATGAGAGGCCCTTTGCAGCCGGACGCGTGTCCGCGGGCGCTGACGGCGCCGCATCGTCAACGTGATCCGGCATGCACGGTTGCCGGTCCCGTGGCGCTTCCGGAGTCGCACCGCCCCGGACCGGCCGGAAGGTTACCCACCACGGCTACGAAGGACAAACGAAAGCGGTCCTCGCCTGCGCCATGGAACGTCCCGGAATGCGAACCTGGTAATCGCCGGCTGATGGCTGGCGGTGTGCCGCCAGATCAAGAGAGACAATGAGTGGTACGGTCGCCGGCGACGCTTAGCACGGCGGCGTGCTTCAGGGCGCGTAGGAGCTCGGATGCTCGAGGATGAGGGCAATATCAAGTCCGGTTTTCGGCGCGCACACGTCGGCAGATGCAGAAGGCGACGTCGTGCGACGGCCGATTTCCGCGGATGGTCCGATTGGCGCCAGCCACATTCGCGATACCAGGCGGGCTGATTATCAACATCCTGGGAGGGCGGCGAAGTTCCGTGCAGTCTGGACTCTCGAATACTACGGTGACTAACACAAGTACATGGGAGGCTTCCATGCCGGATTCAGAAAAACTGAATGCTGTCATTGGCAAACTGCTGGCCGACCTTGGCGGCGCCTTCAACGTACCTCTCGTCAGAATCGGCGACAAGTTGGGTCTCTACCAGGCCATGCACAACGCCGGCCCGCTGACGGTCGACCATTTCTGTGCGAAGGCTGGAATCGCGCCTCGCTACGCCCGGGAGTGGCTCGCGAACCAGGCTGCATCTGGATACATTGTCTATGATCCGCAGCAGCAGACCTTCGAATTGCCGCCGGAACAGGCGATGATCTTTGCCGACGAGGCCAGCCCGGTTTACATGATGGGCGCCTTCGATCTTGCGGCAGCCATGACGGAAAGTCAGCCCAAGGTGGAAGAGGCGTTCAAGACCGGATCGGGCGTAGGTTGGGGCAACTTCGCCGGATGCCTATTCTGCGCTACCGGCCGGTTCTTCCGGCCGGGTTACCAGAACCATCTGGTTTCCGAATGGCTGCCCGCGCTCGACGGTGTGGTCGACAGGCTGAACCGGGGTGCGGTGGTGGCGGACGTCGGCTGCGGGCACGGATTTTCCACCGTATTCATGGCAAAGGCGTTTCCAAATTCCCGTTTCGTTGGTTTCGACTTTCATGAGCCATCGGTTGAACAGGCTCGTCTTCATGCCGAACAGCACGGTGTTTCCGGGAACACCAGCTTCGAGGTTGGTTTGGCGTCGGATTACGCTGGCAAGGACTACGATCTCGTCACATTTTTCGATTGCCTGCACGACATGGGTGATCCGACGGGAGCTGCCCGGCATGTCCGGGAAACGCTGAAGCCGGATGGCACCTGGATGATAATCGAACCTATGGCCGGCGATCGCCTGGAAGACAATCTCAATCCTGTGGGGCGCCTGTACTACGCCGGATCAACTATGATCTGCGTGCCGACCGCGTTGCATCAGGCGGGCGGGAAAGCCCTTGGGGCGCAGGCCGGATTTCAGAAGCTGAGTGAGGTCATCCGGTCCGGCGGCTTCGGTTCCATTCGCAAGGCAAGCGAGACGCCGTTCAACATGATTTTGCAAGCGACGGCATAGAATGCCTACCTGACATCAGGGTTACAGTCGCTCGGCAGGCCGGCGTTTCGCGGCCCGGAGATAGTCGTCGATCGCCTCGCGGACGGCGCGCGCGACGATGGCACGGTGCTTCGATTGCCGCAGCAGGGCTTCATCCTGCCGGTTGGAGAGGAATCCCATTTCCAGCAGGACGCTCGGGACCGCCGGAACACCCAGCACATGGAAGCGCGCTTCCCGCGCGGGATCCTGCGTCATCCGGACATCGTCGCCCAAGGTGTCGACCATGGTGTACTGCAGCGATGGGAAGCCACCCTGTGCAGCGGATGCCGGGGAAAACAACGCGGAGGATCCCGCGGCCGGTTTTCCGGACGTCCCGGAAGACCTGACATAGACGCTCGCCCCGCGGGCTGACCGGTCCACCGAGGCATCGGCATGCAGCGAGATGAACAGGGCGGGGTTGTGAGCGC
>JBFXDK010000076.1:0-13378 GCA_050181195.1 Acetobacteraceae bacterium
CTTCGCTGTATCAGCGCTTTGGTGGACATGACAGGCTCGCGGCCTTCGTCGAGGATCTGATGCCCCGGCTGACGCGCGATCCGGTGCTGGGTGTGTACTGGAAAGGGAAGTGCGTCGACAGCATGAACAAGGATAACCAGCTGGTGCTGGAGTTCCTGTGCATGGCGTTCGGCGGGCCGTCGCGCTATCTCGGACGTGACATGAAAACCTCCCACACCGGTCTTGGCATTACAGACGATGAATGGGACATCTTCATCCGGCACACCAACGCGAGCCTCGACACGCTGGGCATTGCCGCAGCGGAGAGGGCTGAATTCCTCGCCGCGGCGGAAAGCCTGAAGCCCGACATCGTTGAAGTGCCCCGTGCCTAGAGTATTTTCACCCGTACTGTGCAGGGCGAGAATGCTTTATCGTCTTGTCTCATCGCGTGATTTGCACGCTGGCACGTTCCGCTCAGCGTGATCACGCTCCAGGGGGCGCTTGCATATTGAACGGTAACGCCGAACCGGTGGTCCTGAGCGGCATTTTCAGTGCCCTGTCGGATCTCACCCGCCAGCAGATCGTGGCCAGGCTCGCGCATGGTCCTTGCACCGTGTCCGAGCTCAGCCAGGGCTTTGCGGTGACGGCGCCTGCCATCTCCAAGCACCTGAACGTGCTGGACCAGACCGGGCTGATCACGCGCTGGAAGAAGGGCAGGGTGCATTACTGCCAGTTGCGGGACGAACCGTTGCGGCTTGCGTCCGACTGGATCGAGCAGCAACGCAGCTTTTGGGAGCAACGATTCCGCCAGCTTGACAGGATGCTGCAGGAGGATGCCGGACCATGGGACGTGCCGCCGTCGCAAGAGCCGAATTCACCCTCCGGCTCCGTCACCGATTCGCCGCCAAGCCGGACAAAGTCTTCGCGGCCTGGACAGATCCGCAAGCGCTGAAGCGATGGTGGTGCCCGCCCGGGTGGCGGCCGCGTGACATGAGGGTCGATCTGCGCGAAGGCGGCACCTACACGCTGTCCATGCAGCGGATCAGCGACGGACAGGTCGTGACAGCCCATGGGATATTCCAGGAAGTCATCGTGCCATCCAGACTGGTCTACACCTGGAATTGGGACGGCGCGTTCCCGGACATGCCGCAAACCCGCGTCACCGTCGAATTCCGGGCGGCTTCCGACGGTACCGAGGTGTCGTTGTGCCAGGACGATCTGTCGATGCGCGTCTGCGGGAGCCACCTGACCGGCTGGATGAAGGCACTCAACCGGTTGGAGACGGCCTGCACCCTGGCGCCGCCAGACGCGTTGCGCAGTCCGGCATTCGACCGGCCGTCGTAACCGCTATCGGCAGCGGCGTCGGGCGCGACGACAGTGGCAGGGCGTCAGCCGCGACGTCCCGCTTGACCTGAACCCGTCCCGGAGGTTGACGCCGCCGGCGGCCACCGGCGGCGCTGGTCTGGTGGACGGAGCCGGATTTCAGTCCCGCGCCCGCTTTGGGAACTGCATGCACAGCAGATCGGCGCCCAGGGGACCCGCGGTCAGGATCGCGGCCGCGTCCTCGGGCGCCACGAACACGCAGGAATTGACGGGCAGCAGCGCGCCGCCCGGCACCGCGGCGCTGCCGGAACTCACCAGCCAGAACTGGCCGCCGCCGCTCATTGGATCAGGACCGGTCACCGAACCGCCGGCCGGAACCGTATAGCGCCAGGTGCCGAGCCCATCCTTCGTCGGCTCGATCACCGCCTGGCCAGCGGCGCCGGTCAGGGCCGCGCGTTCCGCATCGGTCAGCGGCGGGATGGGACCGCAGGTGGACTCGCGGTGCTGGTAGCGCGCCCGGGCCTCGCGCAGCTGCTGACGATACTGCGGCATGTAGCGCGCGCCGGGATCCCAGGCATTGCGCAGGGTGAACCAGCTGACGCCTTCCTCGGCCGCGACGATCGGGCCGTAGGCGGAATAGGCGTCGGTATAGTGCACGGCGACGCTGGCGACGTCGTGGATGCCCATCCGGCCGCCGCCCTGCACGATTACCTGGTACTGATCGGCCTGGTGGAAATGCGGCTTCACGATCGCGCCCGCATCCTTCTCGACCAGGAAAGCCATCGGATACAGGATATCGTCCGCCGGCGCGGCCTCGCCTTCCTTCAGCGTATTGCGGTTCTGGCCGATATAGGTCGTGTGCCAGCCATTGCCGGTCCTGCGCCGGTTGGTCTGGTGCGCGAGCACGCTGTCCGCTGTCAGGATCATGGGATTGCCTCGCATATTCTTTCTGGCGGGAGTGTAGCGCGTCGGGGGGATTTATGCCAGCGAGGCCGGGAATTGCCGCCGTCCACGGCCGTGCTACAGAACTTGTGACAGACAGACGGGAGAACCGAATTGGCCTACAGCCCCTTCGACCTGACCGGACAGGTTGCGCTGGTAACCGGCGGCAACAGCGGCATCGGCCTTGGCATGGCGAAGGCGCTGGCCCAGGCGGGCGCGGATGTCGCGATCTGGGGCACCAACGCCGCGAAGAACGCCGCCGCGAAGCAGGAGGTGGAGAAGGCGGGCCGGCGCGTCCTGACACTGGAATGCGATGTCGGGGATGAAGCGGCGGTGGACGCGGCCTTCGCCCGCACGGTCGACGCGCTGGGCCGGGTCGATGGCTGCTTCGCCAATGCCGGCGTCTCGGGGCGCGGCGTGACGACGTTCCTGGAGATGTCGAGCGAGGAGTGGCACCGCGTCACGCGCATCAATCTGGATGGTGCGTTCTACACCTTCCGCGCGGCGGCGCGTCACATGGTGAAGCGGGGCGAAGGTGGGGTGCTGGCCGGCACCGCCTCGCTCGCCGCGATCGAGGCGTCGCCGCGCAGCGAGCACTACGCGGCGACCAAGGGCGGCATGATTTCCATGGTCCGTGCCCTGGCGGTGGAGTTCGCCCGCCACGGCATCCGCGCGCACGCGATCCTGCCGGGCTGGATCGAGACGGATATGACGGCGAAGTGGTTCGCGACGGACGGATTTCAGAAGAAGGTGTTTCCCCGCGTGCCGATGCGCCGCTGGGGGGACGGCGACGATTTCGGCGGCATCGCGGTGTACCTGATGAGTTCGGCATCGAAATACCATACCGGCGATACGTTCATCATCGACGGCGGCTATTCGCTGTTCTGATCACGGCGCCGGCAAGGGGGCCGGGATGAAGTCCGCCCGGTAGATACCAGTGCGGTCATAGCGCCGGTCCGCCGGCCGGTCGTGCAAGACGAGCCACCCGGTTCCATGTCCCGGGACCGCAATGCGGGTGATCGCCTCGGGACGCTCGCCGTCGGCCGCCGTGATCGAAGGGCCGTCGGTCAGACGGTCTGCCGACACAACGCCGTCCTGATCGCCGTCCATGGCGTTCCGCCACACCTTGCAGAAGAACGGCCCAGACAGATTCATCGTCGGACCGGCGATCATGACAAGGTCCATCCCATCCAGGAACAGGCTGCGGATGCCGCAGCCGCCCAGCGGCACGAAATGCCTGCGGTATCGTCGTTTGTCAGCGCCGATCCTCCTGGCGCGCAACCTGTCATCCCCTTCCAGATGAAGTTCGACCACGACCGCGTATTCGCCATCCAGCACCGGGCCGCGCAGCCCCAGCATCACGCGATCGCCTGACGCCGCGATCCCCTCGATGTCGAGGCCATTCTCCTTGTCCGGCAGCTTCACGAAATCGCCGATCAACTCGTCCTTGCCCAGCAAGGCGCGGAGCGATCCGGGCCCCTCGAAGGGAAGGGATGGAAACCGGCCGTTGTCAGCGATGGCCAGCGATCCGTTCGTGGACAGCTTCATCCGCCCCAGCAGCTGTCTGCTGGGCCTTGGCCGGATGGCACCCGGCTTCAGCGACTTGTCGCTGTCCGCCGCCTTCGCAGGCTGCGGCTGCGTCAATTTCCGTCGCGTCCAGCTGTGGGAGCCGATGATCCAGAGATGATCGCCGTCGAGCGACAGCCCTTCCAGGTCCACTTCGTCGGAGCCGGGGGGAAGGTGGAACACCTTGCCCAACTTGTATGATGCAGCCTGCCCGAAATGATCGCCGGTCCATTGCAGGCATTCGACCGTTCTTGTTTCGTCGGAAACGGTCCAGAGATGTGCACCCTTCCCCGCGACACCGGACAGGCTGGTGATCAGCTCGAGCTTCGGATCGCGTTCCAACGATCCGACCAGCCCGAAATCCAGAACAATGCTGTCCGGGAAAGCGGTGTGGAGCATGGTGCAATCCTGACGCGACGGTGTAGCCGGCCCAAGACCTCGATAATCGCCACGGTAGAATGTCTGACCCGTCCTGTCTCCACCCGGGTGCCGCCCAGGGACTGGGACGACGGACTGTCGCCGACGGAGCCGCGGCCTCGGAACCGCAGGCCGGATCTGCTATCCTCCGCCGTCGTGAATGACTGGACCACGAGAGAACAGGAATGGGCGATCCGTCTGGCCTGGCCGAATTGCGCGCGATCTGCCTCGCGCTGCCGGAAGCGGCGGAGAAGGAGACCTGGGACGCGCCGACCTTCCGCGTGCGCGACAAGATCTTCGCCATGGTGCACGACTACCAGGGCGCGCCTTCCGTCTGGTGCAAGGCACCCCCCGGCGCGCAGGTGATCCTGGTGAACGCCGCGGCCGAACGGTTCTTCGTGCCGCCTTATGTCGGGCACAAGGGCTGGATCGGTATCCGCCTGGACAGCGGCGTGGACTGGAACGAAATGGCGCACCTGATCACACGCAGCTATCGGATGACCGCTCCAAAGCGCCTCGCGGCGCGGGTCCCTGGCGAGCGGTAGCGCGTGCGTGTCTCTCGCATCGGCGGTCGCGACGGGACCGGCCCGCCGCGTCCGCCGGCGCCGCGGCATCAGCAGTCCAGCCGGTAGACCCGCCGCGCGGTGTTGGCGAAAATCGCCTTCTTTTCATCCGGGGAACAGCCGGAAGCCAGCCGCTTCAGCGCGTTGAACAAAGCCGCGAAGCCGATGCCCATCTTTTCCACAGGGAAGTTGCTTTCGGCAATGCAGCGGTCGGGGCCGAACAGCTCGATGCATGTCTCGACGTAGGGACGCCAGTAGTTCGCCAGCTGCTCGGAGGACGGCGGTGCGTCCAGCGCCATGTAGTCATACGCCGCCAGGCGCATCATCATGCCGCCCAGCTTCATCGTCACGTTGGGGCATTTTGCCAGTTCGGTGACGTTCTTCTTCCACGCGGCGAAGACTTCGTCCTTCTTGCCGGCGTGGCGGCCATAGCCCAGCGGGCCGCCGCAATGGCCCATGATGATGTTGCTGTAGGGGAAGGCACGCGCGAGGTCGGTGATGTCGGGGATCTGCGGATGGAAGCCCCAGGCATCCAGCGACAGGCCAAGATCCGTCAGGCGCTTCATGCCCTCTCGGAAATCGTCGCGCAGATAGAGACCGGGCTGCATGTCGGGCGCACTGTTGCCGATCACCGGATCGGGGTCGTAGCCGCAGGAATGCCGCACGCCGCGGAACCGGCCGCCGCCGGCGCGGATATGCGCCTCCAGCACCGGGGTCACCCAGTCGCCGGCGGTCAGGTCGGCATAGCCCACGATCCCTGCCGCGACGCGGACCTTGCGGTAGCCGCCGCTTTCGCTCATGGCGGCGATGCCGGCCACGAACTCGGTTTCGCCTACCGGGCGCATCGGCACCGGACCGTCCTTGCGGTACATCGAATGGCACTGCAGGAACACGCTGCCGACGACGTTGTGGCCGGTGTTGCAGTCGGCCAGGAACTCATCCAGCAGATAGCGGAATTCCGGCACTTCCCAGGACTCGCCGCGGCCCCCGCCGCCGTGGCGGTGCCACAGGTGATGGTGGGTGTCGATGATCTCCAGCTCGGGATCGATGATCGGTTCGGCCGGTGCCTTCGCCAGCCAGTCGTCGCGGGTCGGGAAGATCCGTCCGAAGGCGGTTTTCGTCGTGGTGTCGCTCATGCGCGTTTCTCCCGGTCTGGTGGCGGGATTACCGCATGCCCGCCGGCGCTGCTCAAGCCGGGGCGGGTGATCCGGCTGTCAGCGGCTGGCGGTGGCGCGCGTGCTGGCCTGGGTGAGGTGCTTCGGGAACACGACCTCCATGCCCGAGGCGTAGAGGATGCACCGCGCGCCCTTGCCGGAATCGTTGCAGGATTTCAGCGCGGCCGTGTCGGCGTCGAGTTGCGTGCGGGCGCTGACGGAAATGCCCAGGCGGTCCCGTTGCGGTGCGATGGCGATCGCCTTGAAGGTGGGCAGTGTCGCATAGGCCGCGAGCGCGCCGCTGGGTGTGCGTCCCTGCAACGGCACCTGATCGGACCGGAACGGCCCGTGATAGGTCACGCGTGGCATGTTGCGCGGTTCCTGGCCGGCGACGTCGTGCACCTGCTCGCCCGACGCGACCAGGACGCAGGGCTTCCGCGTGGTGATCTGGCAGAGTTCCAGCGCATTGTTGTCGGCGGTTGGCTGATCGTCTCCGTACCAGCTGATGACCGCATTGCCAGCTGGCTGTGCCGCCAGGGCCTTGCCGCCGAACCGCGTCTGGTAGGTTTCCGCCAGCTTCATCGCGGTCGGTTCGTCCTTGAGGCTGACGAGGATTTTCAGCAGGCGGTCCTGCGGCGGCGGCGGAGCAGGTTTTGGGATCATCACGACGGGATGCGCGACCTGGGTCGCAGAGGCAATCCTGTCCTGCGCGCTGGGAAATGTCCGTTCTCGCGGTTCAGCCCGTCGCGCCGGGGGCGGGTCCGGGGTCTTCTGGACGGCTGCGTCCCGCCGGCCGGACGCGCCCAGCGCGACCAGCAGCCGTTCGCGAGCGGAACTGGCAAAGATGCCGTTGGGAAAGCGGGAGAGATAGGCTAGGTAATCCTGCTCGCGCACGCCCGGCTGATCGTGGCGGATCAGCGTCCAGAAGGCGCGGTCGTCCTCGGGCGTGTCGCCTTCCGCCGCCCAGGACGCGGCCGCCATGCATGTCAGCAGGACCGACAGAACCATGGCGCGTCGCATGACAATCCTCCTTATCGGCGACTATTCCGGCATTTCTGGTCGCCGGGACGCCATGCCAGGACCAATTGGTGAATACTATCAGAAAAACCGGCTCAATGGCGAGTATCGATGGCTGACAATATGTTCAACGAGATTTTGAACGGGATTTCCGCAGAGTGATATAAGTGTTTCGCTTCGCGTCTTCTAAGTCGGACAGAACACAACTGTATAACTCGCTGAAATGCTGAAATTTCGCTCGATGTGTCGATCCGGACGGCACCCCGGCCGTGATGCGGACGTGCCCGTATCAGCATTGCAATAAGGTGCCAGTCCTGCCGGCAGCACGCGCGCCCGCGGTTCGGTCGGGCCGGCCCCTGGTAACGGCGTGCCGCAGGTGATAGGCAGCCGGCGCGACCCAGAGACCGGAGACCCACATGGCCGCGATCGCCGACATCACCGCCCGCGAAATCCTCGACAGTCGCGGCAATCCCACCGTCGAAGTCGACGTGCTGCTCGAATCCGGTGCCATTGGCCGTGCCGCCGTGCCCTCCGGCGCCTCCACCGGCGCGCATGAGGCAGTGGAATTGCGGGATGGCGACAAGACCAGGTTCGGCGGCAAGGGCGTGCGCCAGGCGATCGCCAATGTCGAAGGCGAAATCCTTGATGCACTGGGCGGCGTCGACGCCGCCGAACAGGTGCGGATCGACGAACTGATGATCGACCTGGACGGCACCCCGAACAAGGGCCGCCTGGGCGCGAATGCGATCCTCGCCGTCTCGCTCGCGGTGGCCAAGGCCGCGGCCGAGGACATCGGGCTGCCGCTCTACCGCTATGTCGGCGGCGTCTATGCCCGCACGTTGCCGGTGCCGATGATGAACATCGTCAATGGCGGCATGCATGCCGACAACCCGATCGACATCCAGGAATTCATGATCCAGCCGGTCGGCGCCGGCACCGTGGCCGACGCCATCCGCATGGGGTCGGAAATCTTCGCCCAGCTCAAGAAAGGGCTGCACGATGCCGGACACAACACCAATGTCGGCGATGAGGGCGGCTTCGCGCCGAACCTGAAATCCGCGGACGAGGCACTGGGCTTCATCGCCAAGGCCTGCGAGCAGGCGGGCTACCGGCCCGGCGAGGACGTGACCTTCGCGCTGGACTGCGCGGCGACCGAGTTCTTCAAGGACGGCAAGTACCATCTGGAGGGGGAGGGCAAGGTGCTCGATCCCGCCGGCATGGTGAAATACCTGGAAGACCTGGTCGGCCGCTATCCGATCGTCTCGGTCGAGGACGGCTGTTCCGAGGATGACTGGGACGGCTGGAAGCTGCTGACCGATGCGATCGGCGCCAGGGTGCAGCTGGTGGGCGACGACCTGTTCGTGACCAACCCCGAGCGCCTGCGCCGCGGCATCGAAACCGGTACCGCCAACGCCATCCTGGTGAAGGTGAACCAGATCGGCACGCTGAGCGAGACGCTGGAAGCCGTGTCGCTGGCCCGCAATGCCGGCTATGGCGCGGTGATGAGCCATCGCTCGGGCGAGACCGAGGATGCGACGATCGCCGATCTGGCCGTGGCGACGAATTGCGGGCAGATCAAGACCGGCAGCCTGTCGCGCAGTGATCGCACCGCGAAATACAACCAGCTGATCCGCATCGAGTCGGGCCTGGGTTCGGCCGCACGCTACGCCGGGCGGACTATCCTGCGGCGCTGACCTCACGGCCATTGCCGGCCGTCCAGCATCCGGCCGGTCCGCCCTCGGGCTGGCGGAGCGGCCGCCCGGCGTCGAATCGATCACCGGATCGGGGGAATTCGGCTTTGGAAACATTTCGTTAGTACGAACGAGGTTCAAATGCGGTGGCGCCCAGGGGGACCCGTCACCGCATGTCCGACACCGCATCCACCGATCGACCTCTTGCCGGTTCCCTGGCACAAGCCGACGTGTTGCGCGGCGCGCTGCTCGACAGCCGGCAACGCTGGCGTGAGATCGTCACGCTGGCGGCCGACTTCGTGTTCGAAACCGATTGCTGGGGCCGGTTCGTCCTGGTCATGCCGGAAACCGTCCTCGGCTGGTCCGCCTCCACGCTTGTCGGCCAGCCTGCGGCGCTGCTTCTGCCGCCGCCGACCGACGGCCCGTCCTTCGATCCATTCCGCACCGCCGTGGCCGTGCGCCGCAAGCGCGTCTGGCTGAAACGCGCCGACGGAAGCCTGGCCTGCCTGGGCCTTGCCGCCATGCCGCTGCACGATGCCGCCGGCGCGCTGACCGGCGTTCGCGGCGTCGCCTTCGACATGACGGAATACGACGTCCAGGGCGCGCAGGTCGCGGCTGCGCTGCGGCGCGGCGAGGTCCTCGATCATATCCTTACGCGCACGGGCAACGAGGTCTATGCGCCCCTGATGATGAGTGCGGCGCTGAACGCGCTGGTGAACGCGCTGGGGGCGGAGGGGGCAGCGGTGATCCTGATGCCTTCGGAAGGCGGTTCGCCGCGGCTGGCGCACCAGGCCGGATCCGGCGGCAAGACGCTGTTGCGGGAAGCAGCGCGCCTGCTGCCCGCGCCGAACGGCGATGCGGCGCAGTCGACGAGCCTGGATGGACGGCCGGTGCTGGTGGCTTCCTGCCAGACCCGCTTCGGCGATCATGGCGGCGTCGCCGTATGGCGTGCGGCGGACGCACGCGGTTGGGACAACGATGATCGTCTGCTGGTCGGATCGGCCGGCAAGATCATCCGCATGGTGCTGGAGCATGAGGCGATCCAGCAGGAGATGAATCGCCAGGCTCGCACCGATCCGCTGACCGGGCTGCTGAACCGCCGCGCCTTCATCGAGGAGGTGGACCGGCATCTGGATCGCCTGGACCGGGAGGATCTGCCGGGTACGCTGATGTTCGTCGATCTCGATCACTTCAAGGCGATCAATGACGCGTTGGGTCACGAGGCCGGCGACCGTGTGCTGATGCAGCTTGCCGCCCTGCTGCGGCGCCTCGTGCGGCCCAGCGATCTGGTCGCTCGTCTGGGCGGGGATGAGTTCGCGGTGTGGCTGAGCGGCGCTGATCACATGACCGCTGCCGAACGCGCGGATTACTTGCGGGAGGTCGCGCCCAACGAGTTTGTCGAGGTCACCTCGGCCGACGCGCCGCGGAGCGGCGTCTCGATCGGGATCGCCTGCCGCAACCGTGGCAGCCATGAACCGCTGGACAGCCTGATGCGGCGGGCCGATGTCGCGATGTACGAGGTGAAGCGGAACGGCCGCGGGCACTGGAGGGTCTCGTTGGAGAACCCGGAATGATGGATGCCGTCGAGGAGATGAAGGTGCGCCAGGGGGCGGCGACCGGTACGGCACCGGAGGTCCTGGATCGTCTGGCGCGGGACGAATCAGTGATGGTGCGCGCGACGGTGGCGCTGAATCCGGCGACGCCGCTCGAGGTGGATCAACGGCTGGCCACCGATGCCGATGAGCGGGTGCGCTGTCTGCTGGGCCGCAAACTCGGCGCGCTGATCCCGAGCCTCGGCGGTCCTGCACGCGAACGGCTGCGCGAGCGTGCGCTTGCGATCCTCACGCGACTGGTCTGCGACGAGGCGACACGCGTGCGTGCGGCCGTCGCCGAGGAGGTCAAGAGCATGCCGGGCATCGCCAAGGATATGGTGATGCGGCTGGCCGAGGACGACGCGGTGATGGTGTGCGAGCCGGTGATCCGCTTCTCGCCGCTGCTGACCGAGCAGGACCTGATTTCCCTGATCACGCGTGCACGATCAGCGTCGACCGTGGCGGCTGTGGCGCGTCGCGACGGGATCGGCGAGGCGGTCTCTGACGCGATCGCCGCCTCGGCCAATGACGAGGCCATCCGCGCGCTGCTTGCCAATCATTCCGCGCAGATCCGGGAGGCGACGCTGGATGCCCTGGTCGCGCAGGCATCGGACCACGTGGACTGGCACGAACCGCTGGTCCAGCGCCCCGGCCTGTCGGGGCGCGCGTTGCAGACACTGTCGACGATCGTCGCGGACAACCTGCTGGAGGCCCTGTCGCGCCGAGCGGATCTGGATCCGCAACTGGCCGGTGACCTGCGCCAGCGTGTCGCGCGGCGGCTGGCGCCGCCGCCCGTGCCGATCGGCCAGCGTGTGGAGGTGCGCGCGGGCGCGGCCTTGGCCGAGGCGCAGACGCTGGCGGCCTCCGGCCGTCTGAGCGAGGATGCGCTGCTGGATGCGGTGCGCCGCGGCGAGGCGGGTCTCGCCTCGGCCTTGCTGGCGGTAAAGGCCGAGGTCCCGCTGTCGGTGGTTGACCGGGCGGCGTCGCTACGGAGCGCGAAGGCGATCGTCAGCCTGACTTGGAAGGCCGGGTTTTCGATGCGCGCGGCCGCTGGTCTGCAGGTCCTGCTGGCTCGGCTGGCACCGGATTCCGTGCTGCAACCTGGCCTGGGCGGGGCGTTTCCCTTGTCGATCGAGGAAATGCGCTGGCAGATCGAATTCCTGAGCGCCACCGGCTGGTCCTGACCGTGTCCTTCCGACGCTTCCGGCGGCCATGCTTTCGGCGTCCGGGCGACGGCGAGCCCCGCCAACCGCTGCCACGCTGACAGCCGCCCCGGCCGGGCGGTTTGCGTTGGACGACATTGCACGCGGGGTGCGCGGGAACACCGTCGCGCCGGTCCATCATCGGCAGGTTCGTCCGGGACCGGCAGGCCGGTGCGGAGCGATCAACGCCGCGCCGGGTTTACCGCTTCAGCAGCAGGCCCTGGCCGGTGGGCAGTTCCAGGATCGTCAGGCCGCGTTCGGCCGCGAACCGGTCCTCGGCCTGTTTCTGGTCCTGGTATCCGGTCCAGCCATAGTCGTCGAACACGATCATCCCGCCCACGGCCAGCCTGTCGTACAGCATCGACAGGGCGCCGAGCTCGGCATCCATGTTGTTCATGTCGATATGCAGGAAGGCGATCCGCTCGGGTGCCACGCTGTGCAGCACGTCCGGCACCTTGCCGCGGGTGACCGTGACATTGGGCCAGGGCTGGAAGCGCGCGCGGACGCGGTCGAACAGGGCAGGGGAGTGCTCCGGCAGGCGGCCGCCTTCTCCCTCGGCACCCGAGGGATCGAACAGGTCGTACAGCCAGCACTGCCGGCCGGGCAGGCCGCCCAGGTAATGCAGCACGACTTCCATCGAGTAGCCCTCGTAGGTGCCGCATTCCACGAAGTCGCCGGCCAGGCCGGCGCAGCTCTGCGCCGCCCAGCACAGCGTGTGCGTGCGCCAGGCCAGCGACAGTTCCGCGGGCTTGGGGCCGGCGGCCGAGACCGCCGAGACGAAACGCGGATCGAACCGGAACCCGGCGGTATGGCCGTAGGTGATCAGGTTGTCGGCGATGTACCACTGCGCATGCCGCTCGCCGGGCGATCCCACTTGCCGCACGAGTGCGTTCAGCGTTGCCCGGGTCTCCGGCGCCTGGTCGAGGCCATAGAAGATCCGCGGGATCGGCAGCACGGGCGGGATCGCGCCGTCGGGCATCGGTTTCTCCAACGTTTTGTCAGCCGGTGGATTGTGCCGGGAACCGGTGAACAAGCGCTTAACGCCGCCCTCGATGGCCCGCGGGCCGTGAAGCCGCTATGCTGGCGACAAGAACCCAGGGAGGGACCCATGCATTTCGGCGCGTCGATGTTCTTCACCGACTATTCCATGACGTCGGCCAATCTTGCGCGGGCGCTGGAGGAGCGCGGCTTTGAATCGATCTGGGCAGCTGAGCACTCCCACATCCCGCTGTCGCGCAAGTCGCCCTGGGGCGGCGGCGGGGAACTGCCGAAGCAGTATTACGACGTGATGGACCCGTTCGTGACGCTGACGGCGGCCGCCGCGGCGACCACGACGCTGAAGCTTGGCACTGGCGTCTGCCTGGTGAACCAGCGCGATCCGATCCAGACGGCCAAGCTGGTTGCCTCGATCGACCAGGTCTCCGGCGGGCGCTTCCTGTTCGGCGTCGGCAATGGCTGGAACCAGGACGAGATGGAGAACCACGGCACCGAGTTCAAAACCCGCCACAAGCTGGTGCGGGAGCGGATCGAGGCCATGAAGGAGATCTGGACGAAGTCCGAGGCCGAATATCATGGGGAATTCGTCAACTTCGACCCGATGATGACCTGGCCGAAGCCGGTGCAGAAGCCGCACCCGCCGGTGATTGTCGGCGGTGCCTTTCCCTATGCCGCCCGGCGTGCGGTGCGGTATGGCGACGGGTGGATCCCGCTGGCCGGCCGGCCCACCCAGTATGGCGACGCCTTCGAGTTCGTGCCGAAGTTCCGCGCCATGCTGACCGAGGCGGGACGCGATGCGGCGAGCTTTCCGGTTTCGCTGTTCAACTCGCATGAGGACCTGGACACGCTGAAGCGCTATCGCGACCTTGGCATCGTCCGATCCGTCGTGAGCCTTCCGGCGGCGAAGGAGGAGGTGGTGCTGCCGATCCTGGACCG
>JBFXDK010000076.1:13478-28451 GCA_050181195.1 Acetobacteraceae bacterium
GCGTGGCCCGAACCGGCGGTGCCTGCCTGCCGGTGCGGTCCGGGCGCACCGCCCGCGTGGTTCGGCGATCCGCGGCGGCATTCGCGGAAATGTGATGCAAGGTCCCGCAGGCGGTCACGCGCCGGGACCGTCATAATATGGTTTCATATGATCCTATATGGCATTGGAACGAAGTGTATCGTTGCGCATGTGCCGGATTTTCCCTCCGCATCCTCGTTTCATTGCGTCTTCCGAGCAGATTTCACTGGGCATCGCGGGAATGGCCCCACACGCCGGCTTGTGAAGCGAAGGCTTCTGGAACATAGCATCCTCCGCGATGCCCGCGGCCACACAACTCGTTTCATCTCTGAACATGCCAAGCTCGGCGGCGGAAAAAAAGTTCGCCGGAGCTGTGGCAGGCTCGCTGCTCGTCCTGGCAGCGGCCAGTGCGTTCCTGCCTGGAATGCGGGTGACGGTCATCAACGGGCCATCGTTCCAATCCGCGTACGACCTCATCATCAGCCTGTGCAACGCGATCACCGCATTCCTGCTGCTCATCCAGTTCCGCCACAGCCGCACCCCATCCTTCCTCTGCCTCGCTTGCGGCTACCTGGTCTCGGGCGTGCTCGCGGCGCTGCACGTCCTGACGATCCCGGGTGTCCTGATCGTTTCCAACGTCATCGATGCGGCACCCAACAGTGCACCGGTGATGCGGGCGTTCTGGTTGTTGGCGCAACCAATCGGCGCCCTGGCCTACGTAGCGGCAGAGCGGTGGCATCCGGGGCCGGTTGCGGATCCGCGAAGGGCGATCAGGATCGGCCTGGCGGGAGTCCTCGGCATCAGCATCGGCGTGCTGCTCGCCGCCACCGCCCTGGTCGGGAACATGCCGGACCTCACCGACCGGATCGGCAACTGGTGGACCACCTATGCCGTCATGCTGCCGGTACTCCTTGCGATCCAGGTGGCCGCGCTTCTCATGGTCTTCCTCCCGGCGCGCGGCGGCACCGTGCTCTCGCTCTGGTTGACCGTGTCGCTCCTCTCCGGCCTGACGGAAACCGTCATCAGCTGGTGGCTGCCGGGAATCGGCCTCGTAACCGAACGCCGCTACAGCCTGCTGTTCTACGTCGCGCGGACAGCCGGCGCGCTTGCGACCAGCCTGCTGCTGCTGGCGCTGCTGCATCAGATGTCCGTACTGTGCGCGCGTCTCTCCGCGGCGGTGCAGTCGCTGGAAACCTCCGAGCGGCGCCTGATCGAGCAGCAGCGCCGCGACGCCATCGCGCAACTCGCCGGCGGGGTCGCGCACGACTTCAACAACATCCTGACGGTGGTCACCGGCAATCTGGGCCTGTTGCGCGGCACGCTCCGTGACGCGCGGCAGTACCGGATGCTCGATGCCGCCGCCAGGGCCGCCGACCGCGGCGGACGGCTGACGCGGCATATCCTGACCTTCGCCCGCCGGCAGATGCTGCGGCCCGCGATGCACGACCTTCACGATCTGCTGGACGAGGGACAGGATCTGATCCAGAGCGCCGCCGGCGGACGCATCAGCCTGGTGCGGGACTTCCAGGCGACCTGGTCCGTGTGCTCGATCGACCGTACGGAATTCGAACTCGCGGTGCTGAACATCGTGGTGAACGCGCAGCAGGCGATGACCGGCGGCGGCACGCTGGTGATCCATACGGTCGAGGCGTGGGTCACCGCATCCAGCCGCCCCGAGGGTGTCGACGTCCGGCTGCCATCCGGGCGCTATCTCTGCGTCAGCTTTAGCGATTCCGGGCCGGGCATGCCGCCGGACGTCGTCCGACATGCTTTCGAGCCGTTCTTCACGACCAAGGAAGTGGGCCAGGGCAGCGGCCTGGGGTTGAGCCAGGTACACGGCTTTGCCGGCCAGAGCGGCGGCGACGTCACGCTGTCCAGCACACAAGGCCGCGGAACGACCGTGTCGCTGTACCTGCCGGCCCTGGCCGCCGCCACCCAGCGCCAGGCACCGGCGCCCGCAGCCGCGACGCGCGGGGTCCGCGCCACCGTCGTCGTGGTGGAGGACACCGCGGACGTCCGCGATGCCATCGTCGAGATGCTCACCGACCGCGGCTGCCGGGTATTCTGCGCCGAGAACGCGCGGGAGGGCCTGGCGCTGATCGAGGAGCATTGCGAAACGGTCGACATCCTGCTGACCGATATCGTGATGCCCGGCGGCATGAGCGGCGTGGCCCTGGTCGACGAGGCGCTGCGTTGCTGTCCGAACCTGTCAGTCCTGCTGATGACCGGTGATGCCGGCGGCCTGGATGCCGCCAATGATCCCTGGGTGCTGCGCAAACCGTTCAGCGAGGCGGAGCTGATGGCGGGGATCCAGCATGCGCTCGGGCAACGCCGCGGTGAGCGGCGAGCCTGACCTTGCGCGGCGCTGCCGGCGGATCGGGCGAGCGCCGCGGCGAACGGTCAGAGAATGGCGACATCCTGGTGCGTGAGCGACGGGGGCAGAACGTCATGCAGCAATACGCTCTGCCGCCCGTCCAGGCTGCGCAGCAGCGTGCCGCCGGCGGAGTCCGTCGCGGCGGCCTGGATCCGTGACCAGTCGCCGAACAGGTTTCGTGGCAGCGCGATGATGTCCGCCCCGCGCGCGAAGCCGATGATGTCGACCAGCCCGGCCCGGGGCGCGGTGTTGCCGATCACGAAATAGTCGTTGTCGGCGGTCGCCCGCAGCGTTTCGTTGCCGCCATCGGTGGTGAGGAAGCGCATGCGGGCATGGCTCACCAGGTCGGCGGCCTGTGCCAGCGGCACGGTGCCTTGCAGCAGCGGCGACCCGTCCGGTCGGCTGACGGTCACCGTGATGCTGCTGGCGGTGTAGGTCTCCACCTGACGCAACGCGGCGTTCGTCGGATCGAAATGCGTGATGCTGTGCGAAACGGGGCCGCCCGGATCATGGTTCTGCTGCTGGCGGACCAGCTTGTTGTTGACGTCGTAGGTGTACTCGACGGTGGTGTAGGCCGCGGTGTTGGAAACGTCATACTCGGTCCGGATGTAGCCGCCGGCGCGATAGAAGTCCCAGCGTTGATGGGCGACGGTGCTTCCCGGCGTGTAGTCCAGCTTCATCGCCCGCATCGTATTGACCTGCTGCCAGTGGAACGTCGTGCTGAGCATCAGGCCGTTCGCGTCATACCAGACCGTGTTGCTGGTCCATGCCTCGGACCCGTCATAGCACCAGTGCGCCACTCTCTTGAGGCCGTCGGCGGTGAACACGGTCTGCTCGGTGGCACGTCCGTTGCTGAAGGTGGTGGCGACGCTGCGGTCCGTCGCATGGGCGGCGTAGTCCCAGTTCGGATTGTCGCCGGTGTTGTACTGCGTCACCACGCGCTGTCCGGTGACGAAGGACGAACCGCTGGGCAGCGTGTCGATCCGCTGCCACAGCGCGCCGGTGGTTGGAGACATGGTCAGGATCGACTGTTCCCAGGGCGCGCCCGGTTTCCAGTCCAGCACCTGCTCGATCATGACGCCGCCGCGGCCGGTGATCGTGGTGACGGACCCGAGCCGGCTGTCCCAGGACGGCAGCCAGTTCGGGTTGTAGCCGTCATTGTATTGCTTCACCGAAAGTCCGCCGGCGGCCAGCGGGTTCAGGGTCGGATCGGTCCGGCCATCGGGCGCGATGCGGCTGGTTTCCGACCGTACGGCGCCGGATGCGGGGCTGAACGTCAGCACGGTATCGAGCAGCACCTGCGTCGTGTAGTCCGTCGCCAGGTTCTGGTTGCCGGGATCGAACTGCTCGCGCTTCTGTGCCCAGGCATTGATCCAGCGGCCGTTCTGCAGTGTCAGCCTCGACGTAAGAAGCGGCGAATGCAGCAGGATGGTGGTCTGCGGCACATAGGCGCCCCGCGCGTCGTCGTGGTTGCCGGCGAACCAGGTCAGGGTCTGCGACGCCATCAACCCGTTGTTGCCCATCACCACGCTGGCCGAGGCCCAGGTCTGCGGCCCGCCTTCATTGTTGAAGGCCATGCGCAACCCGGCCTGCGGGCTGGTGACGGGCACCGCCAGCAGGTTGATTTCATGCAGGGCGGCCTGGCCTTCGGCGTTGAAGACACTGATCTGCAGCCGGTCCGGGCCGGCGACGGTCTCGGCGACGCGGACACTGGCCAGCATCGCCGTGAGTTCGCCGGCCGTCCCAACCAGCAGCAGGCTGTTCGAACTGTTGCCGCTCACCTGTCCCGCGCCGATCGCCTGGGCCGTCAGTACCGCGGTCTGCCCGATCAGCAGCACACCCGCCGTGGCCCTGGCCGCGAGGTCCGCCTCGGTCATGCCGATCGACACGCCCCTCAGGCCTCCCGGCTCGTCTGACCGCAGGAGCAGTTGCGCCCTGGCGCGCACCGTGATGGCCCCGTGGGCGCTGATCGCCTTGTCCTGATAATAGGGCGACAGGCGCTCGATGCTGGCGGCCAGGAAGGCCATCGATCCCGCGCCGTTGATCGGCGTGACGCTGTCCGGCAGATCGGCGCTCCAGGTCTCCAGCACGACGAACCCGGGCGCGATCGGCCCGGCCGTAAGCATATCCGCCAGATGCTGCTGCGCCTGCGCGACCCAGCGGTCCGCCGCGATGGAGTCGACGAACCCGTTCACGAAGATGCCGGGTGCGAGGTCCGCGGCAACGGCATCCTTGAATGTCTGCTGCAGCACCGCCACCCAGCCCTTGTCGGGGCTGTTCCAGGCCATGTCCGCCAGAAAGTAGGAGAATCGTGGCGCGCCCATGCTGTCCGCCACCTGGTTGTAGGTCGCCCACCAGTCCCGCAGCGCCTGGCTGCGGACCGCCTGGTTGGGGGCGACCGGCGGCTGGACATCGCCGATCTGCACGCCGGGAAATGCCTTGGCGATGGTGGCGGCATTGCCGGCCATGGTCTTCGCCAACGCCGTCATCGCCGCGGGCGTGGCGGGGATGGACAGCAGGTTCTCGCCGCCATCGACATAGGCGACGGGCAGTCCCGCTTCCGTCGCGGCACCGGTCCACGAAGCAAACCATGGGGTTGCCCAGGTGAAGTTGTCCTCGACCGAAACAACGATCCCGTGTTCCCGGCAGTAGGCAGCAATGTCCCGCAGAACCCTGGCATTTTCCTGCCGCTGTGCCTCGGTGAGCAGGCCGGCGGACACCTGGCGGGGAGAGGCGAGGTCGATCACCCCCGACCACATGCGGAACACCCTCGCGCCAGTCTGGCCGAACACGTCGGCGGTCGAGATCAGCTGGTCGTAGGAATCCTTGAGCGGGCTGCTCGGGTATAGGTCGGACAGGCTGCCGCCCAGCCAGATTGCGGGTGCTTGGGGCATGATCGCGGGGCTCCGCGGCGACGCGCAGGACCGGCCGGTCCCGGGATGCCGGAGATCAGGAGAAATACTTGGCTATACTTGAGATGTGATGTGCTACGGTTGTCGGGGCGGCCCGGTGGCACCGTGGCCAGCCGGCCGCCGGCAGAATTGCATGACGGCGCTCCGCCTGGAGGTGCGGGATCTTCCGTCATGGCTTCTGTGGTGACGCGGGCCTATCATGATGATCTTGGACTGCTGCTGGCCGGTCGCGCTGCCGCTTGCCGGATCAGACGGTCCCGAGGCGGGGCCGCCGGCCTGCGGGCCGTACGTTGCCGGGGGTGGATGATGAGGCCGGCAATCGACGTATTCACGCCGTTCTTGCCGACGACGGATACGCTAACCTGCTAATTCGTCCAAAAAAACGCACTTAATCGTGTGTTCTGTCATGAAAAAGACGATATTTTAACTGTTTCGTACAAGCTTTTCGTTATGATTTTGTCGCTGGCTTGCCGAAAATGCAGGTTCGGACAAGCGTTCAGCCGGACGCGCCGGCGGTATCAACGATCGCCTCGTTGACTCAGCGCAAATTCCGAAGGGAAACGTTTCCACCGCCGCTCACCGCCGATCGATCCGTATTCACAACACGTCTGGACGGATAACGACGTGCGCGGAAAGCGCCGCATCACGGGATCGCGTGCGCCGATGGCAACTGTCACGCTCTGACGCTGCATCTTGAGGGTTGAGGCGCAACCCGGCCTGGACCGGCGGATCACGTCACGCGTGAAGCGGATTGCTCGCGTCCGGGCACCGCGCGCGCCACGGTTGGGCTGAACGCGGCGGACATGTCTGATCAGCTACCTGATGCCAACCAGCCGGGACATTGACCCATGCATTGCAGGACGGCCGGCTGGTATGCGCGAAGTCGCACGTGGCGATCCCACGACCTGAGCCTGTAGATCGAATGGCTGTTCGGCCGCTGGATGACAGGTTAGGCAATCGTCAATGCAATCGTCCGGCAGCGCGGATGTGCCCGCCCGGGGACAGGTGGCCGGACAGGATCCCGTCGGCCACCGCCAGCACCAACGACGGATCAGTCCGCCGCGTCAGCCAGATCCCGCTCGGCCTTTTTCCTCGTTCGGATGCGATGCAGCGCCTGCTCGACATGGCGGCTGAACACGTATTCGGCCGGACGCTGGTTATCGAGCGGGATTTCGGGCGCCATCGGCCCCTCGGTGCGGATGCCACGCAGCGCCTGCGCGGCGGCCCGCCAAGGCTTGCTCACCGTCTCGGCCACCGCCGTCGCCTCGAAGCCGCAATGCACCATGCAGTCGGCGCATTTCTCGTAGTTGCCGACCCCGTACCGGTCCCAGTCGGTGGTCTCCATCAGCTCCTTGAACGTCTTCGCGTACCCTTCGCCCAGCAGGTAGCAAGGGCGCTGCCAGCCGAAATAGGTACGGCAGGGATTCCCCCAGGGCGTGCACTTGAACGTCTGGTTACCGGCCAGGAAGTCCAGGAACATCGATGACTGATTGAACGCCCACTTGCCCTTCCAGCGTCCCTTGCCCTGGCGGCGGAAGATGCCGCGGAACAGGTCCTTCGTCGCTTTCCGGTTAAGGAAGTGCTGCTGGTCCGGCGCGCGTTCATACGCATAGCCCGGCGAGACCGAAATGCCGTCCACTCCCATCGCCATGACATCGTCGAAGAAGGTCGCTACCTTCTCGGGCGAGGCGGTGTTGAACAGCGTGCAGTTGATGATGGTACGGAAGCCGCGGCGCTTCGATTCGGCGATCGCCGCCACGGCACGGTCATAGACGCCTGTCTGGCAGACCGAAATGTCATGCTCCTCCCGCCCGCCGTCCAGGTGAACGGACCAGGAGAACCACTTGCTGGGCTTGAAGAGGTCCATCTTCTTTTCCAGCAGCAGCGCATTCGTGCAGACGATCACGAACTTCTTGCGCGCGATCGCGCCCTCGACGATCTGCTCGATCTCGCGATGCAGCAGCGGCTCGCCGCCGGCGATCACCACGACGGGTGCGCCGCATTCGTCAATCGCCTCCATGCATTCGGCCACCGACAGCCGCTGGTTCAGGATTTCCGCGGGGTAATCGATCTTGCCGCAGCCGGCGCAGGCCAGGTTGCAGCGGAACAGCGGCTCCAGCATCAGCACCAGCGGGTAACGCTTGCGGCCCAGCAGGTGCTGCTTCACGACATAGGCGCCAACACGGATTGCCTGGTTCAACGGCACGGTCATGACGATGGGCCCCTCAGGCGTCGGCGAGTTGCGCGGGGAAGCGGAAGCGGACGTTCTCGGCCACGCCGTCCAGCGTGGAAACCTCGATCTCCCCGAAGCGGCGCATCCCGTCCAGCACGCCCTGCACCAGCGTCTCGGGCGCCGAGGCGCCGGCGGTCACGCCCACACTCTCCACGCCCTGGAACCAGTCGGCCCGCAGCGCATCGGCATCATCGATCAGGTAGGCGGGCTTGCCGAGTTCCTGGCCGATCTCCCGCAGCCGGTTGGAGTTGGAGGAATTGCGCGATCCCACCACCAGGATCACGTCGACGGCGCGGGCCAGGTCGCGCACCGCCTGCTGGCGGTTCTGGGTCGCATAGCAGATGTCGCGCACGTCGGGGCCGACAATGGTGGGGAAGCGCGCCTTCAGCGCGGCGATGATGTGGCGGGTATCGTCGACCGACAACGTGGTCTGGGTGATGTAGGCGAGCTTCTCCGGATCCTTCACCTGGAGCTCGGCCACGTCCTCGACGGTCTGGACCAGGTGCACCTTCGCGGGGATCTGGCCGATCGTGCCCTCGACCTCGGCGTGCCCGGCATGGCCGACCAGCACGATCTCGCGGTCCTGGCTGGCATAGCGCCGTCCCTCATTGTGCACCTTGGCGACCAGCGGGCAGGTGGCATCGATCACCGGCAGCCCGCGCTCCGCTGCCAGCTCCTCCACCCGGCGCGCCACGCCATGGGCCGAGAAGATGGTCATCGCCCCCGGCGGAATCTCATCCAGCTCGTCGACGAACACCGCGCCGCGTGTGCGCAGGTTCTCCACCACGTGCCGGTTGTGCACGATTTCGTGACGCACATAGATCGGCGGTCCGTATTTTTTCAACGCCCGTTCGACGATCTCGATGGCCCGCTCCACGCCGGCGCAGAACCCGCGAGGTTGAGCGAGGACGACACGAATCATAAGGCTTCTCTCCGGGATGCTGCGGTGAGGATACCGGACCGCGTTGGTCAGGCTATGACAGGTTGGTAGCGCAGCGGCAACGCCGCAAGGTGCGGCGTGATCTGTGGTAAAATTGCAACAGGGCGGGTTTGAGTGTCTTCGCCTGTCATGCGTTGTCCCGCCTGCCGTGCTATCGCCTGAACGAATTCAGTACACGCAAGAGCAGACGAATTACGCGGGGAAGACCGTGGCATCAGACGAGAGTGGAACTGCGGCGAACGAGGATCTTTCCGAGGCCATGGCGCGCGTGGCCGGGCTGGTGGAGGCGGAGCTGGACGCGCTGCTGCCCGAGACGGAGAGCGCCGAATCCCGGCTGGTCGATGCGATGCGCTATGCCACCCTGGGTGGCGGAAAACGCATGCGGGCCTTCCTCGTGATGGAATCGGCCGCCCTGTTTGCCGTGTCGGAGACATGCGCGGCGCGCGTGGCAGCCGCGGTGGAAATGCTGCACGCGTATTCGCTGGTGCATGACGATCTGCCAGCGATGGATGATGACGACCTGCGCCGTGGCAAGCCCAGCACGCACAAGGCGTTTGACGAAGCAACGGCCATTTTGGCCGGCGACGCATTGCAGACTCGCGCGTTTGAGGTATTGGCCGAGGTGGACACGCATTCCGATCCGCTTGCCCGCTGCGAGCTCGTGGCCGGCCTGGGTGCCGCGGCCGGCGCGCGCGGCATGGCGGGCGGGCAGATGATCGACATGCTGGCGGAAGGCCGGACGCTCGACGGGCCGGCGGTCACCCGGCTGCAGGCGCTCAAGACCGGCCGGCTGATCCAGTTCTGCGCCGAGGCGGGGGCCATTCTGGGCCGGGCGTCGTCGCACCAGCGGCATCTGCTGGCGGCGTATGGTCGGGATCTGGGCGGGGCGTTCCAGATCGCCGACGATCTGCTGGACGTGGAAGGTTCCGCCGAGGAAGTCGGGAAGGCGACCGGCAAGGATGCCGCGGCCGGCAAGGCGACCATGGTCGCGGTATTGGGGGTTGAGATGGCTCGCGCCCATGCCGAGATGCTGGCGCGCCAGGCCGCCGACCATCTGGAAGGCTTCGGACCTCGTGCCGCCAATCTGCGGACCCTGGCCGAATTCGTGGTGCGCCGGCGGAGCTGAGGGAGACAGATTGTATGAGCAAGCCCGAGACCCCGCTTCTGGACCGGGTCGTCTATCCCGCCGACCTGCGCAATTTCAGCCCGGAACAGTTGCGGCAACTGGCCGATGAGCTGCGGTCGGAGACCATCGACGCCGTGTCGCAGACCGGCGGGCACCTCGGCGCCTCGCTCGGCGTGGTGGAGCTGACGGTTGCCATCCACGCGGTGTTCGACACGCCCGTCGACCGGCTGCTGTGGGATGTCGGGCATCAGGCGTATCCCCACAAGATCCTCACGGGCCGCCGCGACCGCATCCGCACGCTGCGCCAGGGCGGCGGCCTCTCGGGATTCACCAAGCGCTCGGAAAGCGAGTACGACCCGTTCGGCGCCGCGCATTCCTCCACCTCGATCTCCGCCGGCCTCGGCATGGCGGTAGCGCGCGACCTCAAGAACGCGCGCTGGCAGGCGGCGGACGAAACCGAGCGGGAGCGGCTGGGCCTGCGACGGGATGATCGCAATGTCATTGCGGTGATCGGTGACGGCGCCATGAGTGCCGGCATGGCCTACGAGGCGATGAACAATGCCGGTGCGCTGCATTCCCGGCTGATCGTCATTCTCAACGACAACGACATGTCGATCGCGCCGCCGGTCGGCGCCATGAGCGCCTATCTGTCGCGGCTGATGTCGTCGCGCAGCTTCCTGAGCCTGCGCGAACTCGCGTCCCGCATGGCCAGGCGCTTCCCGCGGGGGATCGAGCGTACGGCCAGACGAGCCGAGGAATACGCCCGCGGCATCCTCACCGGGGGAACGCTGTTCGAGGAACTGGGCTTCTACTATGTCGGCCCGATCGACGGGCACAATCTGGACCACCTGCTGCCGGTGCTGCGCAACGTGCGCGAGGCCGAGGAAACCGGGCCGATCCTGGTGCACGCCATCACCCAGAAGGGGAAGGGATACGCGCCGGCCGAGGAATCCGCGGACAAGTACCATGGGGTATCGAAGTTCAACGTCATCACCGGCGAACAGGCCAAGGCGCCGCCCGGCCCGCCCGGCTACACCAAGGTCTTTGCCGACGCACTGATCTCCGAGGCCGAACGCGACCCCACTGTCGTGGCGATCACCGCCGCCATGCCGTCCGGCACCGGGCTGGATCGCTTCGCCAAGCGTTTCCCTGACCGCAGCTTCGATGTCGGCATCGCCGAACAGCACGCGGTGACCTTTGCCGCCGGCCTGGCGACCGAGGGCATGAAGCCGTTCTGCGCGATCTATTCCACCTTCCTGCAGCGCGGCTACGATCAGGTGGTGCATGACGTCGCCATCCAGTCCCTGCCGGTGCGTTTTGCGATGGATCGCGCCGGCCCGGTTGGCGCCGACGGCGCGACACATGCGGGCAGCTTCGACATGGCCTATCTCGGCTGCCTGCCGGGCATGGTCATCATGGCGCCGTCCGATGAGGCTGAACTGATACATACCGTCGCGACAGCGGTCGCGATCGATGACCGGCCCAGCGCCTTCCGCTACCCGCGCGGCGAGGGTGTCGGGGTGGCACTGCCGACACGGGGCGAGGTCCTGACCCTCGGCAAGGGCCGCATCATGCGGGAGGGGAACAGCATCGCGATCCTCTCGCTCGGGCCGCGCCTCGCGGACGCGATGAAGGCAGCCGATGAGCTCGCGGCCCGTGGCCTGCCGGCGACAGTGGTCGACGCGCGCTTCGCCAAGCCGATCGACACGGCCCTGGTCGAGCAGCTCGCGCGCCATCACGAGGTGCTGATCACTGTCGAGGAAGGCTCCATCGGCGGTTTCAGTTCGGCGGTCCTGCACCATCTGGCGACCAGGGGATTGCTCGACCGAGGATTGAAAGTTCGCCCGATGGTTCTGCCGGATATTTTCATCGACCACGACTCGCAGGCGAAGCAGATCGCGCTGGCCGGGTTGTCGGCCAGGGATATCGTCACGACGGCCCTGAGTGCGATCGGCATCGCCGATGCACCCGCCGGTCCGGTAAAGCATATCCTGACCGTTCGATGAGGGGTGTTCCCAGGCGGAGCGCTCTGGGCCTCGGCTTCGCCGTGGCGCTCATGCCCGTCCTGGCCCGCGCCCAGGACGGGGATGTCCGCGAACCGATCGTTGCGCTGTACCGGGCGTTGGAAGATGTGATGCGCGCCGGCAAAGCCGTGCCGTTCCGTCAGCGCTTCGATACCCTGGCCCCCGTGATCGACCGTGTGTTCGACCTGGAGACGATCCTGCAGGTCTCGGTTGGTCTGCGCTGGAATTCGATCGATGCCGCGGCGAAGGCGACGCTGCTGGATGCGTTCCGCCGCTTCACCATTGCGACCTATGTGGCGAACTTCAACTCGTTCGATGGCGAACGCTTCGAGGTGCTGCCGGAGCTCCGTTCGATCGGCGCCGACCGGGTCGTGCAGACCCGTATCGCCCCGGCCCGCGGGGATACGGTGCGGATGGATTATGTGATGCGATCCGCACCCAGGGGGTGGCGTGTGGTGGACGTGCTGCTGGACGGCACCATCAGCCGCGTCGCGGTGCAGCGCTCGGACTTCCGCTCCCTGCTTGCACGCGGCGACACGACCGCGCTGCTGGATAGCCTGCGCCGCAAGACCGCCGACCTGTCGGGAGGAGCGCTCGCGTCCTGAGCGGCGCGGGCCATGTCCGGCATGGTAGCGAACTGGCTCGCCGCACTGACGGCCGGCGCAACGCTGGTTGGACTGGGCCAGAGTATCGCCGGTGCGGTTCTCGTCCGGCGCTTCTGCCGCCGCAGGCCTGCGGAGTCCACGGAGCTTCCGGCCGTGACCGTGCTGAAGCCGCTGTATGGCGACGAACCCCTGCTGGAGGAGGCGCTGGCGAGCGCCTGCGTTCAGGATTACCCCACCTGGCAGGTGGTGTTCGGTGTGCAGCGGGCAGACGACCCGGCCGCCGCGGTTGTCCGGCGGCTGCAACGGCGCTTTCCCGATCGCGACCTGACCCTGGTCATTGATGCCGCCTACCACGGACCGAACCGGAAGGTTGGTAATCTCATCAACATGCTCGCTGAGGTCCGGCACGATGTGCTGGTGATCGCCGATTCCGATGTGCATGCCGCGCCCGACTACCTGCGGCGCCTGGTCGGGGCGCTCCTGCAGCCCGGCGTGGGGCTGGTGACCACGCTCTATACCGGGCTGCCGGCGCATCGCGGCCTGCCTTCCGTGCTGGGCGCCAGCGGGATCACGCACGGATTTCTGCCGGGCGCTTTGCTGGCGCGGGCGATGGGGCGGCAGGACTGCCTGGGTGCCACCATGTGCCTGCGGCGCGACACGCTGGATGCGATTGGCGGGTTTCAGGCGCTCGTGATGCACCTGGCGGATGATAACGTGCTGGGACGCAAGGTGCGGCGGCTGGAGCAAAGCGTGGCGCTGGCGGACACCGTGCCGGCCACGACGGTGCCGGAAGCGACACTGGGCGCGTTATTCCGGCACGAACTCCGCTGGGCGCGCACCATTGCGGCGCTGGCGCCGGCGGCGTTCTTGGCGTCGGTGCTGCAATATTCGCTGGTCTGGGCGTTGCTGAGCGTGGTGCTGGCGGCGGGGGCGGCTTGGGCCGTGGGGTTGTTCCTGGTTGCCTGGGCGATCAGGGCGGCGATAGCGAGCATCATCGACAGGGTGTTGGAAGGGCGGGGCTTCGCCCCTGCACCCCACCAGGAGGCGCTGCCTCCTGGACCTCCGCAAAGGGGCACAGCCCCTTTGATCCCAACCAGAGGAATCGCGTTCCAAGGGCCGTCGCTCCTGGCGGGAGGGTGCAGGGAGGGCAGCGCCCTCCCTGCTGCGCTGCTGCCACTGCGCGACATCTTCTCCGTGGCCGTGTATCTTGCCAGCCATGCCGGAAAAACGGTGGACTGGCGCGGCCACGGCTTGCATGCCGACCGTCCCGACCGATCTTTGGCCACACCGCCTGGGGAATGAACCCGCGATGATGAAGACCCTGTTCCTGCAGCCCCCCTCCTTCGACGGGTTCGACGGCGGCGCCGGATCGCGCTACCAGGCGCGGCGCGAAATCAAGTCGTTCTGGTTTCCCACCTGGCTCGCCCAGCCCGCCGCCCTTGTTCCCGGCAGCAAGCTGATTGACGCGCCGCCCGCCCGTCTGGGCCTCGACGCGGTCACGGCGCAGGCGCGCGACTTCGATCTTTGCGTGATCCACACCTCCACGCCGTCCTTTCAGTCCGACGTGAAGGTGGCTGAAGCCTTGAAAGCCACCAACCCCGCGATGAAGGTGGGTTTTGTCGGAGCCAAGGTCGCGGTGCAGCCGAAGGAAAGCCTGGAACGCGGCGCGGCCATCGACTTCGTGGCGCGGAACGAGTTCGACTTCACCGTCAAGGATATCGCCGAGGGCCGCGACTGGGCCTCGGTGGACGGCATTTCCTACCGCAACGCCTCGGGCGCCATCGTGCACAACCAGGATCGCGCGATCCTGGAGGACATGGACCAGCTGCCGTTCGTCACCGAGGTGTACAAGCGCGACCTGCGGATCGAGGACTATTTCATCGGCTACCTGCTGCACCCGTATGTGTCGCTGTACACTGGCCGCGGCTGCAAATCGCGCTGCACCTTCTGCCTGTGGCCGCAGACCGTGGGTGGGCATCGCTATCGCGTGCGCTCGCCGGGGCATGTGGCCGAGGAGGTGCGGCTGCTGAAGTCGTATTACCCGCAGATGCGGGAGCTGTTCTTCGACGACGACACCTTCACCGACAACCTGCCGCGCGCCGAGGCGATCGCGCGCGAGCTTGGCAAGATGGGCGTCACCTGGTCGTGCAACGCCAAGGCCAATGTGCCGCGCGAGACGCTGAAGGTGCTGAAGGACAACGGGCTGCGGCTGCTGCTGGTGGGGTATGAGAGCGGCAACCAGCAGATCCTGCACAATATCAAGAAGGGCATGCGGATCGAGGTCGCGCGCAAGTTCACGCAGGACTGCCACGACCTGGGCATCAAGATCCACGGCACCTTCATTCTGGGCCTGCCCGGGGAGACGAAGGAGACGATCGAGGAGACGATCCGCTTCGCTACCGAGATCAACCCGCACACGATCCAGGTGTCCCTGGCCGCGCCTTATCCCGGGACGTTCCTGTACAACCAGGCGGTGGAGAATGGCTGGCTGGACGCGGACCACGCCGAGCTGATCGACGAGCACGGGATCCAGATCGCGCCGCTGCACTATCCGCATCTGTCGCACACGGAAATCTTCGACAACGTCGAAACGTTCTACAAGCGCTTCTACTTCCGCGCGCCGAAGATCGCGGCGATCGTGGGCGAGATGGTGCGCAGCCCGCAGATGATGAAGCGCCGGCTGCGCGAAGGGGTGGAGTTCTTCCAGTTCCTGCGGGAGCGGCATACGGCGGCGTAGCGGC
>JBFXDK010000077.1:0-27967 GCA_050181195.1 Acetobacteraceae bacterium
TTGCCAGCCTGTTAATGACATGTGTCGGACATCGGCGGCACACCCGATGCCGCCGCCGGGGTGCTGGTTCGGCCCGCCGACCCAGCACCGCGGCGTCATGTTTCCGCATTCCAGGTTCGGCCGGGTACCGCTTGATTGCGCGCAGCCCGCGGCGTTTGCGGCACCACCATGCCGGGTTCGTGCCGGTAACGGCACTATGACACATGTATAGGCTCGGCCTGCTGTCCCGAAGGCGCTTCGACAGCGGCGATCCTCGCTTGACTTCCGCACCCGCGTTGTCGGAGTCTCCACAAGATCAGGAGGACGTCCGATGCAGGAAGCGGCGCGACCCGCCAGCATTGCCGACATGCCGGCTCAGCGTGCCGCGGCGCCAAAAAGCCGAGCGGAAGCGCGTGCGAGATTCTTTAATACGGGAAATGCGTTCAATGTACAGCTGCCGGCGGTGCCGGACCGCAGCTTTACCGATGAACCCGCCCGGGCACTGGATCCCGCGACACCGACCGGGCTGATCCCGTGCGACATCTCCGACGCGTTGCAGTGCGCATTTCCGGCCACGACGCCGCTGGTGCTCGCGTCCTATGCGAAGATCCGGGCTGGAGAGAACCTGCGCACCGATTTCAATGCCAGCGGCGTGATTGCCTATGTGATCCAGGGACAGGGCACGACATCCTGCGCCGGTGAAGAGATCGGCTGGGGTGCCGGCGACATCTTCATCCTGCCCGGCGGCGAGCCCGCCACGCACTCTGCAGCCGAAGGCGATGCGGTGCTGTGGATCGTCAGCAACGAACCGCAACTGGCGTTCGAGAATCTGCGCCCCCCGGCGCCGAACCAGGCCCCGACCGACATCGTCCATTTCACGGCGGACGAGATCGCCCGCCAGATTGCGCTGGTCTACGAGATCGGGCGGACCGAGGCGATCGCCGGATCGGCGCTGGTGCTGTCGGCGGAACGGCAGGAAGCCACGCGCAACATCCTGCCTACCCTGACGGTGGCGATGAACTCGCTGCCCGGCGGGGTCGTGCAGCGGCCGCACCGGCACAACTCGGTCGCGGTGTCGCTGATCATCAAGGGCGACCGATGCTTTTCGGTCATCGATGGCAAGCGCAAGGAGTGGGCGCCCTGGGCCACCACCATCACGCCGCCGGCCTCGGTCCATTCGCATCATAACGGCGGCAACGAACAGGCGCTGTTCCTGATCATCCAGGACGGCGGGATTTTCTATCATACCAGGACGATGGGATTCGAATTCGCGGAACACCCGGCCTGAGACGGGAGGAAAAGGTCATGTCAGCAACCAACGGCATCACCGTGCGCGCGCTGCATCCGGCCCTTGGCGCCGAAATCCGCGGCATCGACATGGGCGCACCGGTCGATCCGGCCGTGTTCCAGGCGGTGCATGACGCCTGGATGCAGCATCTTGTACTGGTGTTCCCGGAGCAGCGCATCACCGACGAACAGCACGTGGCGTTCACCCGGCATTTCGGCGAGCCGGAGATCTTCCATCAGGCCATCATCAAGTCCGCCCGGGTGCCGGAAATCTTCCGCGTCTCCAACGTCGACGACAACGGCGTGCTGATGCCGCCCGAGCACCCGACCGTGCGGCAAGTGTCGCTGGCGCAGCACTGGCACACGGACAGTTCCTATCGCACCATTCCCTGCACGGGCGCGCTGCTGCACGGCGTGGAGGTCAGCCGGACCGGCGGGGAAACGCAGTTCACCAACATGTATCGCGTGTGGGAGGAACTGCCGGAGACGCTGAAGCGCCAGGCCCAGGGCCGGCGGGCGCTGCACGATTTCGGGCATCTGCACACGCTGGCGAAGCTGAAACCGCTGACCGAAGCGGAAAAGGCCGCGATGCCGCCGGTTTGGCAGCCGCTGGTGCGCAAGCATCCGGTGACGGGCCGGACGTCGCTGTATATCAGCCCGATCTACAACGATGCCATCGAGGGCATGGATACGGCCGAGGCGCGCCAACTGATCCAGGACCTGACGGAATTCGCGGCCCAGCCCCGCTTCGTGTATCGCCACCGGTGGGAGCCGGACGATATCCTGCTGTGGGACAATCGCTGCACGATGCACCAGGTCACGCCGCACGACCCGCGGGAGCGGCGGGTGATGCATCGCACCACGATTGTCGGGACGGAACCGGTGCTGGCGGCATAACGCGATCGTCGCGGCGGGTTCTGCCCCGCCCCAAGACCTGCGGCGTTCGTATCGACAACAGTCGTGAATGGCGGAACTGAATTCCGCCATGACGAGGGGGCGCCGATCAGCCCCCCAGTTCGAACCAGAAGTCCAGCATCTCCCCTTTGCGATCCGGGGCGAACGTCGTCACGACGCGCGTGCCGATCTTCAGCTTGTCCGCCGCGGCCTGCGGATCCGACAGGTCGATGCCCCTGAAGTAGCCGCCGAGTGCGGTGTCCGCGCCGTCCAGCAGCACGTAGCCGAAGGCATAGGGCGGATCGGGCAGGTTGTTGAAGCGTTCATAGACGATGGTGAACGCCTCGATCCGGCCGGCGGGACCCACCTTCACCCAGTCGGTGGTCGGCAGCAGGGTTTCATCGGAAAACGACCGCGGCGGCACCAGCACACGCCCTGTCTTGGCGCAGCGGCGGCCGTAGATCGCGGCCTCGTCACGGATGCGCGTGTAGAAGAAACTCGCGGTTTCCCCCAGCGCGTGGTCATAGGTGATGTTCCAGGTTTCCTGGCGCCCCAGCAGTTCCATCGTCCGATCCCCTGTTGAACCCGTTGCGGTCACGCCTCGATCACCATTGTGCCGAAGATCTGGTGGTCACCGCCATTGCCGCTGGCGACGCCCACGCGCGCGCCCTTCGCCTGGTAGGCGCCGGCGCGCCCCCATACCTGCAATGCGACCTCGGCCACGCGCGCCATCGCCGTCACCGCGATCGCGTTGGTGCACAGCGTGCCGCCGGATGCGTTCACCGGAATACGCCCGCCCAGCTCGAACTCGCCGTCGCGCAACTGCGGCACCGAGTCGCCGGCACGCTTCACCAGCCTTGCGGCGTCGATCGAGTGGAACTCGGTGTTGCTGAACGGCGCATAGAGTTCCGCGACATGGATCTGCTTCATCGGGTCGGTGATGCCCGCCATGCGGTACGATTTTTCGAACGACCGGCCCAGCGCGTAGGCGTCGGCGTGTTCCGCGGTCGGGTTGTTGCCCATGCGGTCGCCCATCCAGTACGTCTCGGCTGCATGGCCCACGCCGGTGATCCACACCGCATCCAGGTTGTTGTCCTTGATGAAGCGTTCGGATGCCAGCACCATCGCCGCCCCACCCGAGGATTGCGGGCAGCAATCCAGCAGCTTGATCGGCCAGGAGATGCAGCGGGATTCCAGCACGTCCTCGATCGTCACCACCTTGCGCAGATGCGCATTCGGATTCAGCGAGGCGTGGCGGCGGTTCTTCACGGTGACGCGCGCCATGTCCTCCTCGGTCATGCCGTAGCGATGCATGTAGCGCACCGCCGACATCGCCAGCATGTTGATCGTGCCCAGCGGCAGCGGCCGTTCATAGCTGGGATCCCAGATCTTGTTCAGCACCGTCTGGGAATCGCCGCACTCGCCCACCTTGTCGGCGCCGGCGGTCAGCACGACGTCGAACATCCCGGACGCCACGTGGTAATACGCCGCCGCGACCGAGGAGATGCCCGTCGCCCCGCCATTGTTGATGCGCAGGAACGGCTTGCTGCGCCCGCCCACGGCGTCGACGCCCAGGCGTTCGGCATTGCCGATGCCGATCATCGCGTCGGGCGACAGCGAATACACCACGCCCTGGATCGCATCGAATTCCAGCCCGGCATCCTGCATCGCCAGTAGCACGGCTTCGCGCACCAGGTCCGGATAGCTCGCGTCGTCGCGGCGCGAACGGAAGGCGGATTGGCCGATCCCGATGATCCCGACACGGTCGCTGCTCATGAGCGTGCCTCCTTCCCCAGCACGACGGCGGCCTGGTATTGCATGGCGAAGCCGCTGCCGGCATGCGCGAGGCCGCGCCGCACGCCCGCACGCTGATGCGCCCCCGCCTTGCCGCGGATCTGGTTGGCGATTTCGCCGATGCGGATCATCCCTGTGCAGAACACGGGATTCCAGGTCAGCACGCCGCCCGACAGGTTCACCGGCAAGCGTCCGTCACGGGTGAAACTGCCATCCCCGGTGCGCGCCGCCCAGTCCTGGCGCGGACACAGTGAAAGCGCCTCATAGGCCAGCAACTCGGCATAGGGCGTGGCGTCCGTCACTTCCACGATGTCGAACGCCGCCACGGGATCGGTGATGCCGGCGCCGGCGTAGGCCTGCTTCGCCGCCGCCGCCAGCGCCGGTGCCGCGGCAAGGTCCCGGTCGCCCAGGAAGCTCGCCTCGGTCGCCCAGCCGATACCCTGTATCCACGCAATGTCATGCGCCCCGTGCTCACGCGCGAAATCATCGGACGCCAGCACCATCGCCACGCATCCGGTGACCGGCGCGCTGGTCATGTCCGGCGTCACCGGCCAGCGCAGCGGCCCGGCCCCGGGCTGCTGCGGCGGGTTCGGCCAGGCCAGCCGCCCATGCGCGCGGTTCTTTGCGGCCACCGCCGCGGCGGCCTTGCGGGCATCGGGACAGGCATGCTCCAGCGCCGCCGCCTGCAGCGCATGGGCGGACAGTTCGTCCAGCGGCAGCGCGCGATGGAAATACGGATCGGCGCCGAGGCGCTGGGCTTCCGGCAGCGACGATGCCTCGGTCGGGCTCCAGGCAACGACCAGTTGCGAACGGAACTGTCCGGACGCGACGCGCAGCGCACCCAGCACGAAGGCATGCTCCCCGGCGGACGGCGTCGACATGATGTCGCGATCGACGCCGCCGACCGAGCCGGATGCCATCATCACCGAAATCGCCCGCCCGTCGAACTGGTCGTTGGACGCGACGACGATCCCGTCGATCTCCTCGATCGTGATGCCGGCATCGGCCAGGGCAAGCTGCGCCGTGTCGTAGATGATCTCCTCCAGCGACCGTTCGCGCGAAGCGATCACCGGCCTGATGGCACAGCCGATCACCCCAGGCTGGACTCGGATTCCCATCGCGTCACTCCCGACACGGTTGAAACAGGTTACAGCACGACGATCGGGCTGATCGGGCTGCCGGTGCCGCCCACCACCGGCAACGGGCTGGCGGCGAACAGGAACGCGCCGCGTCCGCTGGCCGCGAGTTCCGCCAGCACCAGCCCTTCCACCAACGGAATGCCGTAGTCGCGGATCAGCCGCTGATGCAGCGGAAACACCGTGCCCTGCGGGAAGGGGATCACCTCCACCGCGAAATTGTCGGCACCCAGCACGGCAATGCCGCGATCGGCCAGCCACAGCCCGGCATCCACATCCAGCCCCGGTTCCGCATCGAATGAAACCGTCTTGCCCTGGCTTTCGGCCCAGCCGGTGCGGATCAGCACGATGTCGCCCTGTCCGGGTTCCGCCCCTGCCCGCTCCGCCGCGCGCTGCAGGTCGTCGCGGCCGATCGCCTCGCCATTGGCCAGCGGGCCGCCCCGGACCGCCGCCACGTCCAGCAGGACGCCGCGGCCGACGATCGGCCCCATCCTGTCGATCCCGCAGCGTGTCGCCCCGGTGGTGCTGCGCGTGCCGGCACCCGGGAAGCCGTTGTAGAGCGCATCGTCGTACCAGGCGTGGCACAGCGCGTCGATATGCGTGCCGATATGCAGCGGCAGGATCACCGTATCCTCGGCGAACTGGAACCCGCCGGGACGGCGTGCACCGGCGGCGTAGTCCCCGCCATCTCGGCCCATGAAATGCTGCACCCCGGCGCGATGCTGCGGCACCGGCGTGCGGGGCGACAGCGGCTGCGCCAGCGACAGCACCTGGCCCGACCGCACCAGCCCCGCCGCGGCCTGCACCTGCCCAGGGCCGATATGGTTCAGCGCGCCGCGCTCGTCTTCGGCACCCCAGCGGTTCCAGGCTTCCTGTGTCATGACACGCTGTCCGGACGCAGCGACGCGGCGATCTGCTTGAGTTGCCGCCGCATCAGCTTGCCGGTGACGGTGACAGGCAGCGCGTCGCGGATTTCGATGAAATCCGGAACCTTGTAGCGCGAGGCCAGGGCCTTGCAGTGCGCGACGATATCTTCCGGTCGCGGCGCGGCGCCGGGCTTCGGTACGATGAACGCGGCCAGCAATTCACCCTGTTCGCGGTCCGGCACGCCGACCACGCCGGCCAGTGCCACCGCATCATGGCGCATCAGCACGTCCTCGACCTCGGCCGGGGAGATGTTGATACCGCCCTTCTTGATCATTTCCGTGATGCGCCCGCTGAACGACAGCGTGCCATCGGGCCGCAGCCGGCCCATGTCGCCGGTGCGGAAGAACCCGTCCCGGCTCAGCGCCGCCGCGGTCTGTTCGGCGCTGCTGCCGATATAGCCGCGCATCAGATAGCCGCTGACCTCGATCAGCCCCTCCTCACCGGTCGGCAGAACCGCGCCGGTTGCGGCATCGACGATTCGGATGGTCACGCCGGGCAACGGCGGTCCCTGGCACTCCGCGCGCCGCTCCAGCTTCCAGTCATGCGGCGTGACGCAGCAATTGCCATAGCTCTCGGTCTGGCCGTAGACGTTGCAGATCTCCGCCGCACCCAGCACCTGTGCGGCCGTCAGGATATCCTGCGGCGCGCCGATCGTCAGGCCGGTGCGCAGGCTGGCGGTGCGGTCCGGCCGGAACGTTGCATGCGAGACGATCGCGCTGGTGATCGCCGGCAGCGTGTACAGCGCGGTGCAGCGATGCCGCTCGATCAGGCCGATCGCCTCGCCGGGATCGAACCGCCCTTGCAGTACCAGCGCCGCGCCATGCGTCAGCGTGGCGGACATCGCATTGGCGCTGCCATAGGACCAGAACAGCGGCGGCGCCAGCAGCACGCGGTCATCGGGGCCATAGCCCTGGCGTTCGCCGATGTTGAAGCCGTTCTCGATGATGCCCAGGTGCGACAGCGGCACGGATTTCGGCCGGCTGCTGGAGCCGGAGGTGTAGATGACGATGGCGTCGTCCGCCGCGCTTGCACCCTCCCCCGGCGGCAGGCGGCCGAGCGATGCACAGGTCTCGTCCGCGAACAGGCCGGCCCGATCGCCTTCCCGCAGCAGCACCACATCCCGCAGGCTGGGAAAATGCGCCTCGGGCCCGTCCGGCATCAGGTCCCGCAGGTCGGCGGCGAAGTCGTGGTCCACGAAACGGTCCAGGGCAACCAGCACGCGCAGCTCCGCGTCCGCCAGCAGCCATTCCAGCTCATCGCGCGTCGACCAGGTGCTGAACGCGACCACCACGGCGCCGGCGACCGTGGCGCCGAAGAACGCCTCCAGCCACTCCAGCCGGTTGTTCACCAGCAGGCCCACCCGGTCGCCGCGGCGGATCCCGCGCCCCCGCAAGGCGCCGGCGACATGGGCCGCCCGGACCGCGAGCGCCGCGTAGGACACCGTCCGCTCCCCACAGATCACCGCGGGACGATCCCCGTATCGTTCGGCCTGTTCGAAGATCAGGTCGCCGAGTGTCCGGCTGTAGGGCGGGTTCATGCGGAGACCTTGCGTTCGGCCAGGGTCGCGTATCCGAATATTATTCGCAAATAGGCGTCTCCCGTTCGGGGTGTCAAGCGCGCCCGGATGCGTATCCGGCCGTCAGCGACTATACCGGACTTCAACAGGATACGGACTGACATGCCGGACGGAACCGCACAGCACGCGCAGGGGCGCTGGATGGACATCCTGCAGGACGCCGCGAAGACCGACCCCGCCGGCGCGCGCGACCTGAAGCAGGACCGCAGCCGGCGCCGCCAGCAGGACCTGCTGGAAGCGGCGACCCGCATCTTCGCGCGCGATGGCATCGCCAAGGCCAAGATGGCGGATGTGGCGGCGGAAGCCGGCATCCCGGTTTCCTCGATCTACGACTACTATCCCAGCAAGGAGGATCTGGCCTACGCGATCCCCATCCAGCGGCTGCGGCAATTCTACGCCGACGTCCTGCAACAAGCCCCACTCCGACCCACAATGCGTGAGCGGCTCGGCCTGTTCCTGTGCATGGCCGCGGACTACGCCTGCCGCAATCCCGACTGGGCGCGCCTGCTGTATCTGGAGATCTGGCCGAGTGTGCTGATCGAGGAAGCGCGCGTGCGACGGGCGATCGACGATTTCGGGCGGATCGTGGTGGAAATGATCCGCGAGGGCGGCCGGCGCGGCGAATGGTCCGCCGCGATCGATCCCTATCGCACCGCGACGATCCTGATGGGCAGCGTGACGCACATGATCATCACCTGGCTGCTGTACCGCCGGCCGAGGGACCTGCACGAAGCCGCCGGACCGATGATCGCGCAGTTGCTGACACTGCTGGACAACGGCCCCGCCGAACCGGGGGATGATCACGCCGGGCGCGCATAGGCACGGACCCTGGTGGCCACCGCGCTCGCCAGGACGACAAAGACCAGCAGGCCCATCGCCTGGGTGGACAGCGCGATGCCCCAGTCGATGCCGTAGCCCATGATCGTCGGCGAGGTGCCGCTGGCAATGACGCTGGCCGAGGCAACGGTCGCGCGCACTTCGCCCAGGCGCGCCGATCCGAACAGTTCCATCCACAGCGCGGTCAGCAGGGTGGCCGACATGCCGGCCGACAGCCCCATCAGCACCAGGAACACGGGCGCGCTCCAGGGCGCGTCGGTGAACGCCACCGCCGCCATCGAGAGCGCCAGCGGCAGGTTGTAGAAGGGCAGGATGCGGACGGCGCCGAACCGGTCGATCACCGGGCCGATCAGCACGACCGAAGCGGCGCGGGTCACGGCGTAGCCCACGAAGCAGCTTGCCCACCACTCGAACGCCCAGGACTTCTGCTCCAGCAGCCGGGTCTGGTGGAAAAAGAACCCGGTGATGATGAAGGACGACGCGAGCATCACCGGCAAGGTGAGCGCGACGCGGGGATCCAGCCACAACCCGCCGAACCGGCGCGGCGCGGACGGCACGGTTCGTGCGGTATCGACGGGATCGACACCGGACGGGACGCGCTGCAGCGCGACGACGCAGCCAAGGACGACCAGCACCGCGCAGATGCCCCACAGGTTGCGCCAGCCGACAGCCAGCATCGAAACGGCGATCGTGGCAGGCAGCAGCGCCTCGCCCACGGCCATGCCCAGGTTGGCGATGCTGAGCGCCTTGCCGCGATCGCGCGGAAAGGCGCGCGCGGTGACGGTCTGGGCGGTGTGCACCATCAGCCCCTGCCCGCCCAGGCGCAGCAGGTAGAAGGCGCCGACCAGCATCGGCAGGTTGATACCCAGGGCCATCAGGGCGCAGGCGCTGGCCAGTACCGCGGCCACGCCGATCGTGTAGCGGCGCACGCTGGTGCGATCCAGCCAGCGGCCGACGCGCTGCAGGGTAAAGGCGCTGGCGAAGGTCGCGACCGCATAGGCCGAGCCCAGGTCGCCGTCGGACAGGCCGTAGGTCGCGCGCAGGTCGGCGCCGAACAGGGAAATGAAGAAGGTCTGCCCGAAGCTCGACATCAGCATCAGCAACACGCCGAAGGACAGCGCGCCGGCGTTCGCCCGGATGAACGGGACATAGCTGCTCAGCACAGGGACGACGCCAGGAGCCGGGTCATGGCCTGGGCAGCATCACGGCATGGTTCGCCAGTTTTCGATGGAGCATGAAGATCGGGATCACCGCGACCGAGATGGCGGAGGCGGCGAGCATGCCGCCTTCCGGCGTTCCCATACTGTCCGCCGCCATGCCGCACAGCGTGGGGCCGAGCGTATTGCCGGCGTAATAGATGGAGTAGAAGATGGCCATGCCGACGGCGCGGTTCTCGGGACGCGCCGAGAGCGTGCCGACCGCCATGATCACGCCCGGCTGGATCGATCCGACAACGCCGACCAGCACCGACCACAGGATCGGGTAGCCGGTCAGGGCGGACCCGACCATCCCGATCACCAGGCTCAGCGTGCCGACCAGCAGGATGCGCAGTGCGCCGAACCGCGCGGCCAGGCCGCCGCCGAACATCGTCGGCGGCACGTTGCCCCAGGTGGCGATCGTCATGACCAGGCCGATTTCGGCAGCACTGTCGCCCCGCAGGCTCAGGCTGCTGGGCACATAGGACAGATAGCCGGCGTAGCCCGCCGTATAGAACGTCCAGATCAGTCCGCCGATGACCAGTAGCAGGCACTCGCGCGGGCTCGGCAGGGCGAAGCCGCGGGTGACAGGGGCGATGTGCGGCGACGGGCGGAAACTGGCGATGAACAGGACGAACGCGATGGCGGCCAGCACGGCGCCGGAGCCAAGCGCGACACGCCAGTCATAGGCATGAGCCAGGGGCGGCAGGACAAGCTGCGCCAGCCCCACGCCGATCGGGTAGGAACAGACCGAGACGCTGATCGCCAGCATGAAATGCCGGCCGGTGAAGAAGTCGGCAATGATCTTGCCTTGCAGGATGATCATCGCCACGGCGCCGAAGCCGGCCAGGGAGCGGCCCAGCGCGATACCGGCCGGATCTCCGGCCCAGGCGCCGTAGCAGGCACCGATCACCATGCAGGCAAGGCCCGATCCCAGCACGATCCGGTCGCCAAAGCGGCGCCCCAGCATGCCCAGCGGCAAGGCGACGAACACCCCCAGCAGCATATAGGCGCCGATCATCGCGCCGAATTCGGCGTAGCTCAGGTCGAAGCGCGGCACCAGATCGGGACCGAGGCTCGCGATGGTCTGAAACTGATAGCCGAAGGCGATGCGTGCCAGCGCAAGGGCGGCAAGGATGAACCAGGGCCGGACGCCCATGCGGCGGACTTTCGAAACTATCGCCGGGTCAGCCCAGGGTCAGCATGATCTTGCCGATATGCTGGCTCGATTCCATCAGCCGGTGCGCTTCCACCGCCTGCGCCAGGGGAAAGGTCGCGTGGATCACCGGGGGGCAACGGCCGGCATCCAGCACCGGCCAGACCCTGGCGCGCAGATCATCGGCGATCGCGCCCTTCTGCGCCGTGGTCCGCGGCCGCATGGTGGAGCCGGTGATGGTCAGGCGGCGCACCATGATCTGCACGAAGTCGAAGTTCTCGACCTTCGACCCCTCCAGGAAGGCGATCAGCACCAGCCGCCCGTCCATGCCCAGGCAGCGGATGTTGCGGGCCATGTAGGGGCCGCCGACCATGTCCAGGATCACGTCCACCCCGCGCCCGCCGGCGAGGGTCTTGATCTCGTTCACGAAATCCTGGGTGCGGTAGTTGATCGCGGCATCGGCGCCCAGGCGCAAGCACGCGGCGCACTTCTCGTCCGACCCGGCGGTGGCGTAGACGGTGGCGCCGAATTCATGGGCGAACTGGATGGCGGTGACACCGATGCCGCTGGTGCCGCCGTGGATCAGCGCCTTCTCGCCTTTCGCCAGCCTCCCGGCCTGGAACAGGTTGGCCCAGACGGTGAAGCTGGTTTCCGGCAGCGCGCCGGCCCGCAGCGCATCGTAACCCTGCGGCCAGGGCAGGCATTGCGGGGCCGGGGCGGTGCAGTATTCCGCATAGCCGCCGCCATTGGTCAGGGCGCAGACCTTGTCTCCGGTCTTCCAGGGACCGGCATCGGCGCCCACCGCCACGACCTCGCCGGCCACTTCCAGCCCCAGGACCGGGCTGGCGCCGGGCGGCGGCGGATAGGATCCCTGCCGCTGCGCCACGTCCGGCCGGTTCACCCCGGCGGCGTGGACGCGGATCAGGACCTCATCCGGCTTGATCGTGGGCAGCGGGCCCTGGGCGAATTTCATCACCTCGGGTCCGCCGGCGCCGTCCATCTGGATGAAAGCCATGGTCTGGGGCAGCGGCATGGGCGACTCCTTGCGTGCGGGGTGCGGACCCTACTTCTTCGCGTCGGTGTAGGGATAGATCACGTCGCCGCTCTTGAGCGAAGGGGGCCAGAGGATCGGGATCTTCTTCATGTCCTTGAATTCCTCGATATCGTTCCCCTTGATGCCCTGGTACTGCACGGCGAGCACCCGCGGTTCGACCCACTCGCCGTTGGGGCCGAACTTCACCTCGCCGGCGAGGGTCTTGAACGTGCCCTTGCGCAGCGCCTCGGCCAGCTTCTGCTGGTCGGTGCCGCCCGCGGCCTCGACCGCCACCTGCAGCACCTGCATATAGGCATAGGCGAAGGGCGGCAGGTAATAGCCCAGCGCATCGACGCCGGCGCCCTGCGCCTTGGCCTGGTACTTCTCCAGGAACGCGAGCGCTTCCGGCGTGGCGAAGCCGCCGACCGGCAGCCAGAAATCGTAGTTGACGATGCCGTTCAGCAGCGGCCCCAGCTGCATCTTGATGGCAGTGGATTGCAGCCCGACCATGCCGCCGCCGAACATCTTCGCCTTCAGGCCGATTTCATTCGCGGCACGGACCATGCCGACGGAGTCCGGCGGATAGGAGCAGACCAGCACCAGGTCCGGCTCGGTTGCCTGGATCGCCCGCACGATCGGGGAATAATCCGCTGTCGCCGGCGGGTAGGTCCGGTCATAGACGATCTTCAGCCCGTGCTTCTTCGCGAGCTGGCGCGCGCCGTCCATGGCGTTGTGCGGGAACTCGGCATCCGCGCCGACGATGGCGAGCGTCTTCGGCTTCGGGTTCTGCGCCATGGCGACCTCGAAGAAGCCCTGCGCGAAGCTCTGCTTCGGTTCGCTGCCCCCGGTCGGCGTCATGGAGAAGTAGTTCGGGTATTTGAACTCGGTGTTCACCGCGAGACCGAACAGCGCCAGGAAGGTGCGCTTGCGCTGCATCATGATCGGCAGGGCGGGCGCCACCATGTTGGTGGCATAGCCGCTGACGGCGATATCGACTTTGTCCACGTCCAGCAGCTTGGTGTAGATGCCGGGCACGGTCGCCGGGTTCGACTGGTCGTCGTAGTAGATCAGCTTCACCGGCCGGCCGAGGAGTCCGCCCTTGGCGTTGATCTCCTCCTCCCAGATCTGCATCGCGAGCAGCGCGGCCTTGCCGTTCGGGGCGAGGCCGCCGGTCAACGCCATGCCGAAGCCGATGGTGATCGGCTTGGGCTGTGCCTGAGCCGCGATGGTCCCGGCCGCGGACTGGGCCGCGATGGTCCCGGCCGCGAGCAGGATGGCAGCGCAGAGCGCGCCGAAGAGGCGTCTGGGCAGCATGATTCATTCCCTCCCAGGGGGTTGTTGGCCGCCATCCTATGGGCTGGCGGGAGGAGGCGGAAGGGGTTGCCTTGGCCGTGCGGAATTCTTACTCTTACCGGTAAGAGTAAGGATCAACGATGCGTATCACCTCCAAGGGTCAGGTCACCATTCCCGCCGACATAAGGGAGCGCGCGGGCCTGCTGCCCAACACCGAAGTCGCGTTCGAATTCGACGGCAACGTGGTGCGGATCGTGCCGGTGACGTCGCGCACGCGCGACAGCCGCGGCAGCCGGCTGGTTGCGCATCTGCGTGGACGCGGCGACGTCGCCATGACCACGGACGCGATCATGGCCCTGACCCGCCGCGACTGACGGGCGGTGGCATGTCGGCGATCCTGGTGGACAGCAACGTCCTGCTGGACGTCATGACGGAGGATTCGCGGTGGTTCGACTGGTCTGCTGACGCGCTTGCGGCCGCGGCAGACCGTCATCGGCTGGTGATCAACACGATCATCTACGCCGAGATTTCGCTGCGCTACACGCGTATCGAGGAACTGGAGGACGCCCTTCCCCGCGGGTTGATCGAACGGGAGGCGATTCCGTACGAGGCGGCATTCCTGGCCGGAAAGGCTTTCCTGGCTTATCGTCGGCGTGGCGGCACGAAGCGGTCTCCCCTGCCCGACTTCCTGATCGGCGCGCATGCCGCGATCGCGGGGCACCGGTTGCTGACGCGGGATCCCGCGCGGTACCGGACGCATTTTCCGGGGATCGAGGTAATTGCTCCTCGTCGATCCACGCCGGATAGCGTGGACCTGCGGGCCCCTGCCAGTTAGGCGGGCCGGCGCCTGTCTGGTTTTCCGCGCGATCAGCCAATCCTGATCGGCCCCGATACGACGAACCGGCTTCGGGCAGCGACCCAGGTGTTGGCGGAGCGCTGCAATCTCACGATGCAGATCTCCCGTGGTTGCGAGCGTTCACCGGCTTGCCACCACCCTCGGACGCACTTCATGCTGCCGCCCAGCGCCCAGGACACCGGGTCCCTCCAACCGCCCAAGGCCCCATTCATGGAATTCGGAATCTTTCTGCTGCTTCAATCCCCAGACGCCAAGAGCCCGCCGGAGGTCTTCGCCCGCGCGACCGAGATCGCGCAGGCCGCCGACCGGCTTGGGTTCGACAGCGTCTGGTGCGCGGAGCACCATTTCTCAACCTACGGGTACCTGTCGCGCCCGCTGATGTTCGCGACCCACCTCGCGAGCCGGACGGAGCGCATCCGCGTCGGGTCGGCCGTCGTGGTCCTGCCGCTGCACCACCCGCTGATCGTGGCCGAGGACATCGCCACGGCCGATCTGCTCAGCGGCGGGCGGCTGGATGTCGGGCTGGGCCGCGGCTATCAGACCTACGAATTCGAGCGCCTGGGTTTCTCGCTGTCGGACAGCCGAGCGCGGTTTGATGAGGGGCTGGATGTGCTGCTCAAGGCGTTCGAGGGCAAGCCGTTCGCCTACGAAGGAAAGCATTTCCGCTTCGGGGAAACCAGCGTCTTCCCGCTGCCGGTGCAGAAGCCGCATCCGCCGATCTGGATCGTCGGTCAGAGCAAGGAATCGATCCTTTCCACCGCTCGTCGCGGCTTCAACATCGTCTCAGGCGGGTTCGGCGTGCCGGTCGAGCGCCTGCGCGAATTCCGGAAGGGGTTCGATGGCATGGACCTCGACCCGAAGGTCCGGTCGCGCATCAAGGTCAGCACGCAGCGCCCGGTCTATGTCACGCGCGACGAATCCGAACTGCCGGACGCGGTCGAGCAGGCGCGGTGGAACATGCGCGTGACGCTCAGCCTGCGTCAGGGTCTGGAACGCGTGGAGAAGGGCCGCGCCATCGCGGTTCCCTTCGACAAGGAGCCGACCTACGAGGAACTGCTGGACCGTTACTTCATCATGGGAACGCCGGAGACGTGCATTGCCAAGCTGCACCAGCTCCGGGACGCCATGAAGAACGACCATTTCAATGCGAATTTCTGGTTCGGCAACCTGGCGCACGACAAGGCCCTGCGCTCCATGCAGCTCTTTGCCGAGGAGGTGATGCCCGCCTTCCGGTGATGCGACGCGGGGGTGGGCCGGCGTCAACGCACCGCCCCCACTCCCGCACCGGCGTCCCATCGGCTAACCTCCGCGGTCTCATCCCACGGAGGCACGCCCATGCCCGACCTGGACGAAAACACCGTCACCGACGCCGCCCTGGCCCAGATGGCCAACACGGACGATCCGCGGCTGAAGCAGATCATGGACGCCGCTGTCCGCCACCTGCACGCCTTCGCCCGCGAAGTGGACCTGACGCCGGCGGAATGGCTGACCGGCATCCAGTTCCTGACCGAGGTCGGCAAGGCCTGCACCCCGATCCGGCAGGAATTCATCCTGCTGTCGGACGTACTTGGCCTCTCGGCGGTGGTGAACGCGTTGCACGACCGCAAGGCGCGGGAGCGCGGCACCCAATCCTCCCTCCTCGGCCCCTTCTACCGCGAAGGCGCGCCGGAACTGCCGCTCGGCGCCAGCATCATCGCCAACCCCTCGGTGCCCGAAATCGTGATCTACGGCCAGGTCACCGACAACCAGGGCACGCCCATTCCCAACGCCCTGGTGCAGGTCTGGCAGACCAGCGAGCACGGGCTGTATGATCTGCAGGTCCACCAGGGCGACAGCATGGACATGCGCGGCAATTTCCGCGCGGACGAACAGGGCCGTTATCACTTCCGAACCGTCCGTCCGCTGGGCTACTCCATCCCGATGGACGGCCCGACCGGCGAACTGGTGCACCGGCAGGGCCGGCACGGTTTCCGCCCGTCCCACATCCACATTCTGATCGGCGCGCCAGGCCACCGTGAACTCGTCACCGCGCTCTATTTCGGCGACGACGACAACATCGATTCCGACACGGTGTTCGGCGTGTCGCAGTCGCTGGTCGTGCAGGCGACGGATGATCCCGCCTGCCCCATCCCCGGCCTGCAGGCGGTGCATTACGATTTCCGCCTGGCCCGGGCCGAGGCCAGCGACACCGGCCGCGTCGGTGCCGATCCCGCCAGCCTGACCAAGGCCGCCGAATAGCCCGCCCGAACGAGCCCGAGGAACCGTCCCATGCCGCGCCGCCTGATCGACATTTCCGTGCCGCTGAAAGCCGGGATCAAGAGCGATCCGCCCCATTCACTGCCGAAGATCGAATACCTGGACCACCACCAGACCGCGCCGGCGATGGCGGAATACATGGGCGTTCGGGTCGATCAGTTGCCAGACGGCGAATACGCGGCTGTGGAGCGGGTGCAGATCAGCACCCATAACGGCACGCATCTCGACGCGCCCTATCACTATTTCTCCTCGATGAACCACGCGCTGAAGCCGGGCGGCGAGCCATCCTGGCGGATCGACGAGGTGCCGCTGGAATGGTGCTACCAGCCCGGGGTGAAGCTGGACTTCCGCCACCTGCCGGACGGCTATGTGGCAACGCCGGGTGATGTGGAAGCAGAGCTGAAGCGCATCGGCCACACGCTGCGCCCGCTGGAAATCGTGGTGGTGAACACCGCCGCCGGCGCCCGCTATGGGCAGGACGACTATGTCGACCGCGGCTGCGGCATGGGCAAGGCGGCGACGATGTGGATGCTGGAGCGCGGCGTCCGCCTGGTCGGCATCGACGGGTGGAGCTGGGACGCGCCGTTCTCCCTGACGCGGGAGAAGGTGAAGGCGACCGGCAACGCGGAGCTGATCTGGGAAGGTCACCGCACCGGACGGGAAATCGGCTACTGCCATCTGGAAAAGCTGCACAACCTGGACCAGTTGCCGCCGGACGGGTTCGAAGTGGTATGCTTTCCCGTGAAGGTACATCGTGCCTCGGCTGGCTGGACCCGCGCCGTGGCGATCATGAACGACTAGGAGACCGGAATGCCTGTGTTTCGCGTGCCCGACATGACGTGTTCGGGCTGCGTCCGCGCCCTGACCGGAGCGGTGAAGGACGTCGATGCCGATGCCTCGGTCGAGGCCGATCTGGACAGCAAGCGGATAACAGTCGCCAGCAGCGCGGCCCCCGATGCCCTTGCCGCGGCAATGCGCGAGGCCGGCTTCACGGTGGATGCGACCTGAGCGGATACTCGCGGCGTAACGCAAGCATGCGTTGATACCAGCAGGCGGTGACATCGATCCGCCCGCGATGCCCACCTCGCGGCGGAAACCAATCCCGTCGACCATGACCTTGCCGGCCCAGCGTGGAAAGGCGTGCCTACCGGCGGCATGACGATGAGGCCGCGGCGCGCGGGCGGACAATGCGAGGCCGGACCGGCCCTGCCTACCTGCCATCCCTCCGGCAGCTCCACACCGACCTGTGTGCCCCTGGAAATTACAAGGGGTTCATCTTGCCGCAGTATGCGCGGCAGCCATGCCGCGGCACGCACAGGTTTCCCGTTGCGGTGCAGCATGGCGCGTTGCACGCTCCCATCCGGCGGAGTTCATCGAGCACGACAGGCAGAATGCGGACGGTGCTGATAAACGCCGTGTCCAGCAGCCCTTTGCTCGCCACCGATCCGCCCGGCTCCATCACGGCAGCCCGTTCCGGCGGGACGCCAGGCTGAACGGGAACGAGTGATGTTCGCTGCGTCCATTGCGCCCTGGCTGGCGCGCCGAGGCATCCATTACGGCTGGGTCATGGTCGGCCTGACCTTCCTCACCACCGTCTGCTCCTCCGCGGCGATCGGCATGCCCGGCGTGCTGATCCTGCCCATCTCGCAGGAGTTCGGCTGGGGACGTGGCGATGTCTCGGGGGCGATGGCCCTCATGCTGGTCCTCTACGGCGGCATGGCGCCGTTCGCCGGCGCGCTGCTGCGCCGCTATGGGGTGCGCCGGATGGTCGCTATCGCCTCATTCACTGCCGTCCTCGGCCTGCTCGGCGCGACCCAGATGTCTGCCCGCTGGCATCTCTGGATCAGCATGGGCCTGGTACTGGGGATCGCCGTCGGGACCACCGCACTGGTGCTGTCCGCAACCGTCGCCAGCCGGTGGTTCACCCACCGGCGAGGCCTGGTCATTGGTGTTCTCACCGCCGCAATGGCTGCCGGACAGTTGCTGTTTCTGCCAACCGCGGCATATCTCGCCACCAATCATGGCTGGCGCACCGCCGTGCTGCCCGCGATGATCGGTTGCGCCGTGTCGGCGGTGATGTATCTGCTGTTCGCCCGCGACTGGCCGGCGGACATCGGCTTGGCCCCCTACGGCGAAACACGCATCCAGCCGCCGGCTCCCGCCTCTGCGGGCAATGCGATCGCTCTCAGCGTTGGTGTCCTGCGGGAGGCATCCGCCACGCGCGCCTTCTGGGTTCTCGCCGGCACGTTCTTCATCTGCGGCCTGTCCACCGCGGGCACGGTGCAGCAGCATTTCATCCCATTTTGCGCCGACAATGGCGTGACGGCGGTGCGCGCCGCCTCGGTTCTCGCCCTGATGGGAGTGTTCAATTTCGTCGGCACCGTGGCCTCCGGCTGGCTGTCCGACAGGTTCGACAATCGCGTGCTGCTGGCCTGGTACTACGGCCTGCGCGGCCTGTCGCTGATGTGGCTGCCCTTCGGCAACTTCGACTTGCTGTCCCTGTCGGTCTTCGCGGTGTTCTTCGGCCTGGACTTCATTGCCACCGTACCGCCCACGGTGAAACTGTCGGCGCAGCATTTCGGCCCCGACAAGGCGCCGATCGTGTTCGGCTGGGCCTTCGCAAGCCATCAGCTTGGTGGTGCAGTGGCCGCCTTCGCCACGGGCCTCTCGCGCGACCTGCTGATGACCTATCTGCCGGCGTTCTTCACGGCCGGCGTTGCCTGCCTGTTCGCCGCGCTATCGGTGTTCGTCCTGCGACAGGTCCGCCCGGCGGTGGCGCAGGCGGCGGAGTAGCACCGCGGCTTCACCCCGCGGCTTCACCCCGCAGCTTCACCCCATGGGGACGATCGGCGGCCTCTGGTTCAGTGCATCCTTGTCGAAGCCGGCCAGCCGCTTGTAGGCGGCGGCCGTGCCTTCGAGTTCCTCCCGCGTCAGCACGTCCTCGATCCGCATGAACCCGTGCGGCGCGCGTTCCTGCACCAGTTGCATCACTTGCTCGGGTCCATTGCCGCGATTGGCCAGCACGATCCGCGCCGTGGCAGGCCGGCGTTCGGCCTCATACGCCTCCAGCGCCGCCGCCGACACGCCATGCGCGCGGATCTCCCGTGCCAGCACCCGCGCATCCAGGATCCCCTGCGACGCGCCGTTCGACCCGATCGGATACATCGGATGCGCGGCATCTCCCAGCAGCGTGACGCGGCCGAAGGTCCATCGCGGCAGCGGGTCGCGATCGACCATCGGATACTCGAAGCAACGTTCGGCGGCCTGGATCACCGCGGGCACGTCCAGCCAGTCGAACCGCCAGTCGGCAAACTGCGGCAGGAACTCCTCCAGGCGCCCGGGGCGGTTCCAGTCCTCCCGCCGCCAGTCATGGTCAGGCGTGAACTTGCGTTCAGCGATCCAGTTGATCACCGCCTCGCCCCGGTCCAGCGCCGGGCGCGAGATCGGATAAGCGACGAATTTCTGGAACTCGTGCCCGGCCATGATCATCGTACGCCCCGTCAGGAATAGCGCCCCGCGCGTCACGCCGCGCCACAGAATGGCGCCATTCCAGATCGGCAGCCCCTCATTCGGATACAGGCGCGAGCGGACCGTGGAATGGATGCCGTCGGCCGCGATCAGCAGCGCGCCGTCCGCGTCCCCCAGCGCGGCCCCGGTGCGCCGGTTGGCGAACCGCGCCCGGACGCCGGTCGCGGTTTCCTCCCAGCCCACCAGATGATGCCCGGTCATGACCCTGTCCGGACCGAGGCGTTCCCGCGCCGCGTCCAGCAGGATCATCTGCAGTTCGCCGCGATGGATCGAGAATTGCGGCCAATGATAGCCGGCCGCCCGCCCGCGCGGCTCGGACCAGATGCGCTGCCCGCGCGCCGAGTAGTAGGCGAGTTCCGCCGTCGGGATCGCCGTTGCCGCCAACGCGTCCTGCAGGCCCAGTTCCGTCAGCTCCCGCACCGCGTGCGGCAGCGTGTTGATGCCCACGCCGAGCGGCTCGATCGTTTCAACGGATTCGAATACGCGGCACGGGACGCCGATCTGGTGCAGGCTGAGCGCGGCGGTCAGGCCGGCGATGCCGCCGCCGATGATCAGGACGGTCATGTCACGGTGCCTCGAACCATGGTTGCGTGCACGTCTACCACACCGGGACAGGTTCCGCGCCTCGGAACATCGAGGTTGTTCCTCCGGCGTGCCTGGAACGGATAAGGTCCGGTCAATCAACCCGTCGCTGCCAGGGGAGAGTCCGGATGCCGCGCCGCGCGGTGGCACGTTTGTTTGCCGTGATCATGGCCTGCTGCCTGTGCGCGCCCTGCGTGCCGGCCGCCGCACAGGACCACGCGCTGCCCTACCTGCTGTCCCAGCCCGACCTGTCGAGCCCGCGCGCAACCTTGCAGGCGCTGCTCCGCAATGGAGAGATCGTGGTCCGGGATTTCATGGAGCGGGGTCCGGGTTGGGGACCCAGGCCGGCCGTCCGGCGGATGATCGACACGCTGGACACCACCAACACCGCGGCGGAAATGCACATGCTGACCCGGGCGCTCGCGGCGATCAGGCTCGCCCTGGTGCTGCAGCGCCTGTCGCCGGACCTGGACGGCGTGCCGGACGCCGCGGCCGTGCACCGCGACGGCATCCGTCAGTGGCGCGTGCCGGGAACCCCCATCACGCTGGCCAGGGTTGAAGACGGGCCGCGCGCGGGGCAGTTCCTGTTCACGCCGGAGACGGTCGCGCGGTCGCTGGACCTGTACACCGCGTCCAAGCAGCTGTCCGGGACGAACGGCGGCGGTCCCGATGCGCTGGAACGGGTCGGCTACGCCCCCGGCCCCCTGATACCGGCCTGGCTGATCGAACACCTGCCATCACCGTTTCACAGGCCCGTCGCCGGCCAGGCGGTCTGGCAATGGTGTGGGCTTTTCCTGACCCTGCTCCTGGCGACGCTGCTGGTGGTCAAGGTCACCGCCTGGGGGGTGCGTCACGACGGGCAGGAAACCCGCCCGTGGCGACGCTATGGCCATTCGCTCGCCGCCCTGACATTCCTGGCCGCCAGCGCCAGCTCGCTTGCCTTCACCCTGCTCGGCCTCAAGATCTGGGGCGAGGCGGTATCCACCATCATTGCCGCACTGCGGATCGTCATCCTGTTCGCGGCGACATGGTTCGCGATCGCGTCAATCCAGAGAGTGGCCGATGTCATCGTGCGGGGACGCGGGCTGCGCGGCGGCAGCATCGACGCGCAACTGATCAAGGTGGTCTCCACGCTGATCTGCATCGCCGTCGGGCTGACATCCGGCTTCATCGTCGCCGATGAACTCGGCATTCCCGTTGGGCCGCTGCTGGCCGGCCTGGGTATCGGCGGCCTGGCAATCGCGCTGGCCGTCCGCCCGACCCTGGAGAATGTCATCGGCGGCCTGACCCTGTTTGCCGATCGTCCCGCCCGCGTCGGCGAATTCTGCCGCTTCGGCAGCGAGTCCGGAACGGTGGAGGATATCGGTCTGCGCACCACCAAGATCCGCAAGCTCGACGATACGCTGGTCACCATCCCCAACGCGGAACTGGCGCAGATCCGGATCGAGAACATCACCCGCCGCCGCAAGTTCCTCTACAACCCCCGCCTGGGGCTGCGCTACGAGACGACGGCGGAGCAGTTGCAGACGATCGCCAGGGAGATCCTGGCGATGCTGGCACAGCATCCGAAAGTGCTGGACGAGGGCCCGCGCGTGCGGCTGGCGGGATTCGGCGACTATGCGCTGAACCTTGATGTCTTCGCCTATGTCGATGAACAGCGGCTCGCCAATTTCGTGGCGGTGCAGGAGGACCTGAACCTGGCGATCATGGACATCGTGAAGAAGGCCGGCGCCAGTTTCGCATTCCCCTCGCAGACCACCTACCTCGCCCGGGACCCCGACAGCCGCGACATGCCCGGCATCGAAAACTACCAGGCGATGTCCTTGCCCAGATAGTCCAGGAACCGGTGTTGATGCCCGCCGCGCTGCGACAGCATCACCTCCACCATCCCCCGCGCGCTATCCTCCACGCTCACCGCCGCGCTCGGCCCGCCCATGTCCGTGCGTACCCAGCCCGGATGCAACGTCAACACGGTCACCCGACGGCCAGACATTTCGGAATGCAGGCCGCGGGTCAGCGAGTTGAGCGCGGCCTTGCTGGCGCGGTAGAGCTCGTGCCCGCCCGGGTTCAGCGCCACGCTGCCCATCACCGAACTGGTGAAGGCCAGCACGCCGCTGTCCCGCCGGATGCGTCCGCCCAGCAGGCGGGACAGCCGGATCGGCGCAATGGCGTTGGTGAACATCAGCGCCCCGATCTCCTGCGCTGTCGCCGCGCTGGCGGTGCGATGGTCCGGCCCCGCCACACCCGCGTTGACGAGGACGATGTCCAGCGTCCGGTCCTTCATCCCGTCCGCGAAGGCGTCGATGCCGGCCGGGTCATTCATGTCGAGCGACCGGATATCAGCCTTGCCCTGGTGCCGGTCGGCCAATGCGTGCAGCGCCGCCGCCTGGTCCGGGCGACGCGCCGTGGCGACGACGCTCCACCCGCGTCCGAGGAATTCCTTCACGACGCCCAACCCGATGCCGCGATTTGCGCCGACGACCAGCGCGACGGGATTTTCAGCCATTCCCTGCTCCTTCAACCTACAGCGGGCGCACGCCACGACCATTCGTCGGCGCGCGCAAGCCACGCCTTTGTCAGCGCGGGCACGCCGTGCCTTTGTCCGCGCGCACATGCCGCGTCTTTGTCCGCGCGCACATGCCGCGTCTTTGTCCGCGCACACATGCCGCGTCTTTGTCCGCGCGCACATGCCGCGACGACAGTGCCGATCTTGCCGCCCTTTTCCACAGGCCTGTATCCTGCACCTCGTCCAACGCCGGTTCGGACGTGGGCAGTTCGCCTGTGACGATCACCGCATCGGCCCGCCCCTGCCGGCCGTACCAGACCGCGCGCATCGCACCCCTGCCGCGTTTGGGCCGGCATAGCGATTACGCGCGGATTGGGCAGAGCATGCGGGAGTGTGCGCTGGTTCCGCGGCCCTGGCGGAAAGCCCGTGCAATGCACGCATGATTTCGGCTAATGCAGCGAACTGGATGACAACGCCGCGAACAACGGCCTCGTGACACAATCGCGTTGGTCTGGAGAAACAGATGCGGGATGAGCACGTTCCCGGCATGATCGAAGCGGCCCTGGCCGACCTTCGGGAGACGGCCAGGCTGGAAGGCGCCGCGGTGATCGAACGGTCAGAGGCCGGGCCGATTTTCCTCTACCGGGCCGGGGCAGCGGACACCGACATCCTGCTGACCGCGGCGATCATGGGGACCGCTTCCCCCGACGTTCCGTCCTTTCGCGTGCTGCCGGACGGCCGCCCGATCCTGTTCTGCCCGTGGATCCTGCCCCCGAACCGGCCCGGTGGTCTCGTGCTCTGGCGCGCGCCGAATGCGCCGGCCTGGTCCCAGCGCCATCACGCCTTTGCCGTGTCAGTGTCCGGCCTGGTGCGGGTGATGCTGGAGAACAGCCCCGACGAGAGCGGCTTCGACCGGCTGACCGGGTTGCCGAACCGGCTGTATTTCCTGGACGAAACCGACCGGCGGATCGAACGCCTGACCCTGGACCAGGGACCCGGCACCCTGATTTTCGTGAGTCTCGACAATCTGGAGAGCCTGCTGCGCGCCCACGGCCGGGATGCCGCACAATGGGCGGTGACCGTCATCGCCTCCCTGCTGCGGGCCGCAGTGCGGCCCACCGACGTCGTGGCGCGCGTGGGACGCGACGATTTTGCCGTATGGCTGGACGGAGTCGACCACATGACGGCGGCCGAACGGGCCGAAGCCCTGTCCAACCGACGATTGACCCTGCCGGACTCGGTGGTCCCGGGCTCTGTCGCGGCACCATCCCTCTCGATCGGCATCGCCAGCCGGACCAACGACGGCGGGGAGGATGCGCGGATGCTGCTGCGACGAGCGCGCGATGCCGCGTTGCAGGTTCGCGAGGACGGTGGCGGCGGGTGGCATGTATCCCACAGCGGCATGAACATCTGATCCGATCGGGCTTGCCCGGATGGGCGGGCAGTTCGGACGGTAAGGACGCCGGGGCGATCCGTCCGTAGCGGGCGGCCAGACCGGCGGCGGGTCGGTTCCGGGGTGAATTCTTCTCCAGCGGCGCCGCAGGGCGGATTCCGCACTTGCTCACGGATGCATGCCCGGATGACAATGCTGGGATGATGCAGCGGCAGGTTCGATCGGACGTCGCCTCCGCCAGCGGGCGGCAGGACCCGGCACGCCGGCCAGGCGGCCCGGCCTTTGCCGCGCTCGACCTGGGCACCAACAACTGCCGGATGCTGGTCGGTGTCGCCGCGGGCGACGGCTTTCGCGTGCTCGACAGCTTCTCGCGCATCGTCCGCCTGGGTGAGGGCCTGCATCACACCGGCGAACTCAGCCGCCCGGCGATGGACCGCGCGATCATCGCCCTTCAGGCCTGCGCCGAGAGGCTGGCACGCCGGCCCGTGCGCCAGGTGCGGGCGATCGCGACCGAGGCCTGCCGGCGCGCGGCCAATGGCGGAGAATTCCTCCGACGCGTGAAGCGGGAGACGGGCCTGGATGTCGGCATCATCTCCAGCCGTGAGGAAGCCGAACTGGCGCTCGAATCCTGCTCGCCGCTGCTGGCCGGCGAAGGACGGCGCGCGCTGCTGTTCGATATCGGCGGCGGCTCCACGGAACTCGCCTGGGTGCGGCTGAGCGGTGGCCGGGCGGAACTGATCGGCTACGATTCCCTGCCCGTCGGCGTCGTGACGCTGGCTGAACGCTGGGGAGAACACGGCTTCTGCCCGGAAGGCTTCGAGGCGATGGTCGATGACGTCGCCGCTCGGCTGAAACCCTTTGAATCGATCCACTGCATCGGGCACGAGATCCGCCACGGCGGGGTACGGCTTCTGGGCACCAGCGGCACCGTCACCACCCTGGCCGGCGTTGCATTGAAGCTGGATCGCTACCGCCGGCCCGCAGTGGACGGGGTGGCCTTGTCGGGCCAGGAGGCCGACTGCGCGCTGACCACGCTGCGCAGCCTGGGCCGGGAAGGACTGGCGCGCCACCCTTGCGTCGGCGCCGAACGCGTGGACTTCGTGCTGCCGGGCTGCGCGGTGTTCGCCGCCATTCGCCGGTTGTGGCCGGCACCGCACGTGGTGGTGGCGGATCGCGGCCTGCGCGAGGGCATGCTGCTGCGCATGATCCGCTCGGACCGGGCGCGCCTGGCCCGCGACTATCGCCGGCAGGGATTTACCACGTCCTCGTGAAGAAGCCGTCGCTGCCACCAACCCGCGGGCTGGCGGTGCCGGTGAAGACCGCCCGCAAGCGCAGCGCCGCGTCCGCCCGCTGGCTCGCCCGCCAATTGAACGACCCCTATGTGGCCGCCGCGAAGAAGCAGGGCTGGCGATCGCGTGCCGCGTTCAAGCTGCTGGAACTGGACGAGCGGTTCCACGTCATCGCGCGCGGGGCGCGTGTGGTGGATCTGGGCGCAGCGCCGGGGGGATGGACGCAGGTGGCGGTGAAGCGCGGGGCCGGATCGGTTTTGGCGCTGGATCTGCTGGCGATGGATCCGATTTCGGGCGCCACCGTCCTGCAGGGCGACTTCACCGACGCCGACATGCCCGAGCGCCTGTCTTCCGTGCTGGGCGGCAAGGCGGATCTGGTGCTGTCGGACATGGCGCCGAACACGACGGGCCACGCCGCCACCGACCACTTGCGGATCATGGCCCTGGCCGAGATGGCGCTGGAGTTCGCGCTGGAAGTGCTGGCCGAGGGCGGGGCGTTCGTCGCCAAGGTGTTCCAGGGCGGGTCGGAGCGGGAGATGCTGGACCGCATGAAGCGGCATTTCGCGGTGGTGCGGCACGCGAAGCCGCCGGCGAGCCGCAAGGAGTCGAGCGAACTGTATGTGGTGGCGACCGGGTTCCGTGCGGGATGACGCCGGGCGGAATGCGGCGGAGAGCGGCCGGGGCGCGGTGAGGAAGCGTTGGTATGCGTCGGCGCCAACGCCTTGTTGCGGGCGGATCGAGGGTCCCGTATAAGGCGCGCTTCCCGGCGGGCGAGAGTTCGCCGGGCGTGGAGAGGTGCCGGAGCGGTCGATCGGGGCGGTCTCGAAAACCGTTGTACTCTTATGGGTACCGAGGGTTCGAATCCCTCCCTCTCCGCCACCCGAACGATCCGACAGCCCGTCTTTCCCCGCTCTACAGCCGGCACCTCGTTCAATCCGCCTCCCGCCCGTTTGACCCCCGCGCCAAGCGATCCAGCCACCCCGATCGCAACCGCCGTTATGCTGCCGGGTTCCTGCAATGGATACGGCAATCGCCATACGGAGGCGCCTCATGACTCGGACCGCATGCTTCTCGCGCGTCCTGCCGCTGCTCGTCGCCGGCCCGCTGATCGGCTGCGGTCCCCAATACAACGCGCCGGCGGTGTCCCAGACGTCCCTCACGGCCGCCCAGCAGGAGATCCAGAGCGCGGGGGCGTTGCAGACCCATGACCGCAGCGTCGGGGAGCAGAAGGCGCTGCTGCAACGGGTGGCCGCGCGGGTGGCACCCGCGGCCCGCGCCGTATGCAAGGCGGAACAGGGTGGCGCGCAGGAGTGCAGCTTCTCGGTCGCTTATGACCCGTCTTCGGAAGCGAACGCCTATGCCAGCGGCGATACGCAGGTCGGCGTCACGGCAGGTATGCTGCAACTCGTGGACAATGATGCCGAACTCGCGGCCGTGCTGGCGCATGAATTCGGCCACCACATCGCCAACCACATCGCCCGGGCACAGACCCGCACCGCGTTGGGCGCCCTCGCCGGCGCGGCGATCGGGTCCTATACCGGCGTCGGCGACCTGTCGGGTGTCGGCGCACAGGTCGGGCGCCTCACCTACTCCAAGGCCGATGAGCGGGAGGCCGACTATCTCGCCGCCTATATCACCGCGCGCGCCGGCTACGATCTTGATCGCGCCGAGGGGATCTGGACAAAGCTCGCGGCCTCCGGCGGCGGAAGGATGACTGCCGGACTGCTGGACACCCATCCAGCCGGACCGGAACGGCTGGCGGCGTGGAACGCGGCGCAGCAGGAGATTGCCCAGTCCCCCAACAGCCTGCCGCGCACGACGGCATCGTCCCGGTGAGACGACGGACGGCGGCGGCGGCCCCTGACCACGCCGCCTGACTACCCTGGCGCACAGGCGCGGATCGCCGCTTCGAACCGCGCCCTCGCATCAGGGCCGCGCGCATAGGGGCTGAGGATCGGCAGATCGAACCCCGCCTCCCGATAAGCCTGCACGCGATCGCGGCATTCTTCGGGGGTTCCAGCCACGCTGGTTGCATCGATCATGGCATCGGTCACCGCGCGCTCGACCGCTTCCCGATCACCGCGCGCCCACGCCGCGGAAACGGCGGCCGCTTCCGCGGCGAAGCCATGTTCAGCCATCAGGCGGTTATAACGGGGGAAGAACCCCATGTAGAACGCAAGCCCAGGCCGCAGCGCGGCCAGTGCGTCCGTACGCGTGGCCGCGACCGACGTCGGCAGCAGCGTCGTCAGTTCAATCCCGCCCGGATCACGCTCGGCACCCCGTGCCGCATCAGCCAGTTGCGCACGGACGGACGCGGCCGTACGCAACGTGCTGCGGGTCAGGATGACGCCGTCCGCGACCTCCCCGCACAGCGCGATTCCCTTCGGAAACACCGCCGAAAGATAGACCGGCACGTCGCGGTGACGCGGCGCATACCAAAGATCGAAGT
>JBFXDK010000078.1:0-27874 GCA_050181195.1 Acetobacteraceae bacterium
GGGAACAGCGCCTGGAGGCGCGGCGCCTGCGCCACATGGGCATGCGCAAGATGATGGTCGATCTCCATGCCGGCAGGACCATCGCGGCCACGCAGGAGCTGGTCATGGAGCCCTATCAGTTGATGGTACTGAGCCGGGCGGGGTGACCCCGCCGTCCCTCTAGGGCCCGATGGATCACCGCCGCCGCCTCGGGCGGTCGCCCGGGACGACGAAGACGTTGTCCTGGAGTTCGCGGCCGATGCCGGTATTGCGGCGGATGATTTGCGCCAGGGTCTGATCCTCCACCATCTTCAGCATGTCCTCCGGCAGGTAGGCCTGGTGCCAGAAGCGGTCGCCGTCGCGCAGGCGTTCGAACTGGTCTTTCAGGATGGTGTATACCGTCTCTCCCACGAGCGCCCCGGGCACATGGTCCTCGGCCAGCCCGCCGACCCACAGGTCGATATCGTCGACGGAGGCATAGACGGACATCAGCCGCGCCTGTACCTCGGGATCGGTGCTGATGTCGGCGATACTGGCCGCCGCCGGGAGGCCCAGGCTGCGCCGCGTCTCATTGTACGAGGGCAGTCCATGGTCGCGTCCGCGCTGGATGTTCAGCGAGGCGAGGTCGAAGCCGCCCTGTCCGGGCGCGCCGAAGAGGAAATTGCGCAGGTCGTCCACGATGTAGGCGTCGATCTCCTGCGCCGGCTGTGCGGCGAGGCCCCGCAGCACGGAATCTATGCCGTTGTCGATGATCTCGCCCGGATTGAAGAACGCCGCCCGGAGGGGGAGGTCGCCCGCGGGGATCGTGGCGCCGTCTCTGTCCCTGCGCAACAGCGTCGCCGAGATCATGCTGTGGCCGAAGCGGAATGACGCCGCGGCGAACTCATTGGCGATGCCGGCATTGGTCTCCGGGCGGTAGCCGGTATACGGAGTCAGGGCGTGCGGTCCCAGCAGCACGGGTAGAAACTCGTTGTAGGTGACCACCTGGATCTCGGCCGCGACCAGCAGGCGCGCCATCTGGTAGACCTGTTCGTCGGTCAGGCCGGGGTGCTCGCGCCGGATCTTGTCCGCCCAGTAATTGTGCTCCCTGACGAAGAGGGTATGGAACGCCGTCAGGCCGACCTGTTCGTTGGAGCGGGAGTCGCCGGCGATGAACGGCAGGGGATCGGTGGAGGAGCTGACCGGCACGCCGTCCAGGTTGAACGGCAGCAGGTCTCCCGCGCTCGTCTTGAGCCGGCCTCCGGTGCCGGTGCGCAGGGCCGCCGCAAGCCCGGCGTCCGATCCGTACACCTGCGAGGCGTCGATGTAGGCGGTATTGATGTTGACCTGCTGCCGCACGCCGTCGACGCTGTTATACAGCGAGCGGTCCAGCGGCATGCTCTGGCTGCCGGTCGCCTCCGGATCGAAGAAGGCGTCGCCCGCCGGGATCGGGATGTCGAACGGTTCAACGGGGGAGATCACCGGCGTCAGGGTAAAGTCGTGATCGAGGAACTGGCCCCACTGCCAGACGAAGTCCGAGGCGCGAAGACTGTTGATGATCGTGGCCGGCTGCGCGACAACCTGATTGCTGATCAGGCGCGGATTCGGGCGCTGTCCGCCTGAAGGCGCACCGGACCCGTCGCCGTAGGCATTCGGCGCGAGCCGCAGGAATTCGGTGTCGGCGGCGCCCCAGTCCGGGTTCCCCGTGTTGTTCCCGCTGCCGTCGATGCTGCGAATCTCGATGTCGAGCGGCAAATCCTGCAAGGGATTGTCGCGCGAACTGCGACGGCGTTCACTCTCGTCCCGGGACTGCTGTATCTGCGTCGGCGAATGCCTGCGCGCCTCCACGTCGGTCTCGCGCTGTTCCGCTTCGGCATCATAAGGGCAGAGTCCGGTGAGAGCCAGCGAGATCAGCCCGGCATGCAGCGGGGATTGAATCAGCCTGGGAAGCGGGTTTCTCGGAATACTGACCATTGATGGTTACCCCCGTCGCCGTCTGGCGACACATAAGAGAAGCGGATCGCATTTGTTCGATGAAGGATATACACAGCTATCGCGGAATTCGGCATATTGATTTCATCGCCCGTCAGGGTATCGCTTTACGAGTGCTGAAAATGCCAAGTGCCGCATGACTTCTATAACGAGACATGGAATATTCAGGTTCCCGGGAACACGCGTGGAAATGTGAGGTGGTTCACGACTAGCAGTAATACTGAATGGATCGACGTAATGTTTGACCGATCTGGTCGGTGTCCGGCAATAAGCGAGACATAGTACGATGGGCGGATGCCAGGAGTCGGGAGTGGAAATGGCGCATATGCGTGCTATTCGGTCAGAGTCTACCCGGAAGACGGTATATTTCCGATTGCCTAGGTTGCCTGAGTTTTCATAATCACTCACTACGTTTGGGCTTGGCGGAGGTGGCTATTTCAGATGACAATAGAGGGCTGAGGCGGCTGTGCTGCTCAGCAGCGGTGATTGTGGTGGCGGGATTTCAAACCAGTGGGACAGCGGGAGAGCGAGTATGGGTGCACAGTGGAAAGCGAAAGGCAGAGAGGCCGCGGCCAACGCCAAGGGCCGGATCTTCACCCGGCTCGCACGCGAGATCATGGTAGCGGCGCGCGCGGGCGCAGACCCGGACATGAACCCGCGCCTGCGCCTCGCCGTCGACCAGGCGAAGAAGGCGTCCATGCCGAAGGACACCCTGGAGCGCGCCATCAAGAAGGGCGCCGGCCTGCTCGATACGGGCGTGAACTTCGAGCGGCTGACCTATGAAGGCTTTGCGCCGCACCGCGTGCCGGTGATCGTCGAATGCCTGACGGACAACGCCAACCGCACTGTCTCCAACGTCCGCATGCTGTTCCGCAAGGGCCAGCTCGGCGCCTCGGGCTCGGTGGCCTGGGACTTCGATTATCTCGGCATGATCGAGGCGACGCCGGAAACCCCCGGCGCCGATCCGGAGGTGGCCGCGATCGAGGCCGGGGCGCAGGACCTCGAACCCGCCGAGAACGGCGCCACGCTGTTCCTCACCGATCCCACCGACATGGATGCGGTGTCGCGCGCCTTGCCCGCGCACGGCTTCATCGTGCAGTCCGCGCACCTCGGCTACCGGCCGAAGAACCCGGTGTCGCTGGGCGAGGCGGAACGCGCCGAGGTCGAGGCCTTCCTCGAGGCCATCGACGCCGACGACGACGTGCAGCGCGTGTTCGCGGGGCTGGCCGACTGAGGCCGGAAGGCCGGGGGTTCTCCCCGGCCGCTTCAATCCTTCTGTTTCCTCAGCGCCAGCGCGTTCATGCAGTAGCGCAGGCCGCCGGGCGCCGGGCCGTCCGGGAAGACATGGCCGAGGTGGGCGCCGCAGGCGTTGCAGGTGGTCTCGATGCGCCGCATGCCGTGCGTGGTGTCGCCGTGATAGGCGATGGCGTCCGCGCGGAACGGCTGGGTGAAGGACGGCCAGCCGGTGCCCGAGTCGAATTTCTCGCGCGCGTCGAACAGCAGCGTGCCGCAGCACACGCAGGCGTACAGGCCGGGCTCGAACAGGTTGCACATCTCGGAACTGAACGCGCGCTCGGTGCCTCTCTCGCGCGTGACGTGGTATTCCTCGGGGGTGAGTCGGGCGCGCCACTCGGCGTCGGTCCTGCTCACGCGGCGCTCCGGCTCGGGGTTGCCTGTGCTCGCGAATCCGATCACGTCGTTCCACTTCAGCATGTCGTGTCTCCTGGGTTGCGGGCCGGGCGGGTCGATCCAGCATAGCCGCGAATCGCGGTCGGACCAAGGGCCGCGCGTCCGGGCTGCGCGGGATGCGCTGGCGGCGTCATCATTCGAGCCCGTAGCCCGGAGGGAGGCGCATGGCGCCGTAGTCCGGGGCAGGCCATTCCCGGATTCCGTTTCGCTGCATCCGGTCTGCGATTTCTCCGGCTTCCTGGCTCGACGGGTCAGAACAGCGCCGCGATCGCGGCGCGCTCCTCATCGCTGAGATCGAAGTCGAAGATCCCCAGATCCTCCTGCATGTGCTCCTCCGAGGTGGTGCCGGTGAGCGGGACGACGCCTTCCTGGGTGAGCCAGCGGAACAGGATCTGCGCCGGCGTGCGCCGGTGCTTCCTGGCCGGCGCCTTGACCTTCTCGTGCGCCAGGATGTGCGGGTTCGCCGTCAGCGTCCAGAAACCCTGGTAGATGATGCCGTGGTCGCGGCAGAAGGCGCGGATCTCGCGGTCGTAGCGGGACTCGGCATAGAAGCGATTCTGCACCACGGCCGGCGGGATCCGCGCCGAGCGCCGCAGCGCCTCGAGGTAGGCGAGGCTGTAGCAGTTGCTGATGCCGAGCTGGCGCGCACCGCCGGCCTCGACGATCGCCTCCAGCGCCGACCAGACCTCGGCCAGCTGCCGGGTGTCTTGCAGCGGCGAATGCAGCACCAGGCAGTCGACGTAATCGGTGCGCAGGTTCTGCAGGGAGGCGCGGAACGACTGCGCGACCTGGTCCGCGAACGCGGCGGAGCGGTCGTAGGGCATCTGCTTCGGATCCTGGCCGTCGACCGGGGTGAATTTCGTCTGCAGGTAGAGCCCGGCCCGCGTCAGCCCGTCGTCCAGCGCGGCGGCGATGCCCGCGCCGACGCCAGCCTCATGGTAGTGCTTGGGCTGGCCGGCGGTATCGATGCCGCGGAAACCGTGGCGCAGGGCCAGGCTCACCAGTTCCTGCGTCCGGCTCTTCTTCCATGCCGTGCCGTAGATGATGCGCGGGCTGCGCACGCCCTGGATGGAAGTGACGTATTCGTTCTCGCTCATGGCGCGGGCTTCTTCGCGTGGCGGATGCCGAACCGGGTCAGTCACATTCTACTTGATAGATCTCCATCGAGGGCAGATGGAGGCCGGTCAGGCGGCCGCGCCGTGAATCGTCCAGGCAGATCGCGAACACGCCCCTCCAGTCGGAGAATTTCCGCAGGCCGAACTGGGAGTTGTGTCCGGCGATCTGCATCCGGTATTGGCGCAGGCGCCGCGGCGGCTCCCGGTTCCAGAGCAGGCTGCGGTCGAAGCGGGCGTCGTAGGAGCCGGCGCCGAGGTCGCATGCCTCCGCCAGGCTGCGGCCGGGGCAGACGAAGGCATGCGACAGCAGGCAGCCCTCGACCTCCAGGTACAGGGGCAGCTGTTCGACCCAGTCCAGCACCTCTTCGGGGATGGCTCCGCCGAACGAGGCCAGGGTGGCGTCGCCGCCGTTGGTCTCCCAGGTGCCGGGCGTGTAATAATCCGCGCCCCGGCAGTAGTCGAGCATCATGTGCTCGTGGTTCGCCAGCACGGCGCGGCCGTTGGCCATGAACCATTCGACCACCGCGCGCGAGTCCGGGCCGCGGTCGATCATGTCGCCGAGGGAGATGGCCTCGTCGTCCGGCATCTTCGCCAGCAGGCGCAGCAGGGCGGCGTAGTCTCCGGAGATGTCGGCGATGATGTTGGGCATGTCAATGCGGGTACGGGGACAGATTTCAAATCTGTCCCCATTCAGTGTATGTAAGGGGACAGATTTAAATCTGTCCCCATAGGCCCGGTCCCCATTAGCCCGGCTATTCAATAGACCTCTGAATCAGCGGAACCAGCGCCTCAGGCAACCGTATGCCGCCCGACAACGCGAAGTCGCGCGCCTGTCCGGACATCTTTTCCCAGGTCTTGCGGATGATGCCGCGCCATTTCTCCTCGTCGTATTCGGGGTGTTTGGCGGCGAAATCCAGCATGTAGTGTTCGATGAACACCAGCGCGGTGACGTCCTCCAGCAGCTGGGTGTCCGGATTCTTCTTGAGCGCCCGTTTGCCCACGGCCTTCTTCACCCGGTCGATGACGTCCGCGCTGCAGCCGGCCTGCGCCAGCAGCTCGGCCGCGGTGTCGGCGTGGAAGCGGTAGAGGTCCTTGCGCCACTGCAGATAGCCGTCGCGATCCATCGGATAGGCCTCGCGCGGCGAGGTCCAGCGCCGGACGTGCTGCGCGCGGACCGCGAGCTTCACCGCGTCGTCGGCCGCAGGGGCATAGCGCTGCAGCATGTCGGACATGCGGCGGGAGTAGAGCAGCTCCTTGGGCCACACTGTCCCGTCGGCGGTCTCGCGATTCGGGTCCGCGCGGTTCGCGGCGTCGATCAGTTCAATGGCCTTGTCGAATGTTCGTGACTGCGGCATGGCGTGTCTTCGGCTCAGCGGGTTCGTCCCGGGAGGATGCGCGCCAGCGATGGCCTCGGCGCGGCGTTCAGCGCCGTATATGATGCCTTAAATCGCGGAAATTACCAGTGCGTTAACGCCGTTGCGAGGCGGTGAATTCCGCGAAGCCGAGGATGAATTGCGCCAGCTGCTCCCGCGTCTTCGTGTCGGCGAGGTCGCCGCCCTCGCCGAACACGGTCCCCGCGCGCGACACCAGCAGGCGGGCGCCGAACCAGGGCCGCATGCCCAGCGTGCGCAGCACGGGCAGCCAGGCGTTCTGCGCGAGTATCGTCCCGAATCCTCCCGGCGAGGCCCCGATGACCGCGACCGGACGCCCGCCGAACACCTTGGGGATGTCGGACGCGGGCCGTGAGAGCCAGTCGATCGCGTTCTTGAACACGCCGGGCATCGAATTGTTGTACTCGGGCGTCACCAGCAGCAGGCCGTCACCGGAGACGACGCGATCCTTGAGCGCCGCCACCGCCCCGGGGATGCCTTCCTTCGCCTCGACGTCGCCGTCATAGAGCGGGATGCCCTTGATGCTCGCGATCTCCAGGCTTGAACCCTCGGGCATCAATCCGACGGCGGCACGCAGCAGCGCCGCGTTGTACGAGCCGGCGCGCAGGCTGCCGGCGATTCCCACGATCCTGGCCATGGTTTCCTCCCGTCCGGCGGCATTACCGGGACAACGTCAGTGGACGACGTCGGACAGCTATCATCCCGCCGGGTCTGGCGTGCGGTCAACCGGACAGGGCGGGGGCGCCGGGAACATAGTGAAGATAATGGATCAGGCAGTCGTTCCCGACGCATGATTCCATGCGGATTTCTGCGCCGACACCATGGCCCGGAGGATTTCACACAGTTTCGTTGCGGCCAGTAGCGGAGGCCGCCCCATGAGCACGTTTGACACCCCCTGCGACCCTCTGTTGAAGCCGGGGCGCGTGGTATATTCCCTCGGCAGCGGCAGGGTGGGATGCGCGGACGACCCGTTTCCGGACCGTCCGCGCGGAGGCACGAACAAACGGGAGGAGGTCATCATGCTCAGGAAAATCACCCTGGCCATCGCGGTCCTGGTCGCCGCGATCCTCGTCTACGCCGCGACCCGGCCCGACAGCTTCCGCGTCGAGCGCAGCGCGGTGATCGAGGCGCCACCGGAGGAGATCTTCGCGCACCTCGAGGACCTGCACCAGTGGGCGGCCTGGTCGCCGTGGGAAAGGAAGGATCCCGCCATGAAGCGGACGCACAGCGGCGCGGCGCGCGGCACGGGCGCGGTGTACGGCTGGGACGGCAACGACGACGTGGGCCAGGGGAGCATGGAGATCATCGAGACCGTTCCGCCCTCCCGGCTGGTCATCCGGCTCGACTTCATCAAGCCCTTCGAGGCGCACAACATCGTGGAGTTCGCGCTGCAGCCGGCGGGCGGGGCGACGAATGTCGTCTGGTCTATCCACGGCCCCAGTCCCTACCTGTCGAAGCTGATGGGCCTGTTTTTCGACATGGACGCGATGATCGGCAAGGATTTCGAGGAGGGACTCGCCAGCCTGAAGTCGCTCGCCGAGGCCTGAGCGGGAGGATTCCCGACGCAGGGAGCAGACCTTGGTCCGGATTCTGTATTCTGTTTCAGATTATCCCAGGAGGTATTCGATTATGGCCAAGTACGTCGATGGATTCGTCCTGCCCGTCCCGAAGAAGAATCTGGCGGTCTATCGCCGCCTCGCACGCAAGGCGGGGAAGATCTGGCGCGAGCATGGCGCACTGGAATACATGGAATGCGTGGCGGACGACGTGAAGCCCGGCAAGCTCACCTCGTTTCCGCAGAGCGTGAAACTGAAGCCGGGCGAGGTCGTGTTCTTCTCGTGGATCGTCTACAAATCGCGCGCGCACCGCGACCGCGTGCTGAAAAAGGTCTTGGCGGATCCGCGCCTCACTTCCATGGGCCCGAATGCCATGCCCTTCGACAGCCGGCGCATGATCTACGGCGGCTTCAAGCCCCTGGTCATTCTTTGACCATCGGGGACAGATTTATTTATCCCGATGGCAAGGGGACGGACTTAAGTCCGTCCCCGGGGAGAGAATAAATAAATCTGTCCCGGATTATTTCCCTATCCCGGCTTTCTCCCGGCACTGCGCCGCTAGGCGCTCGGCGGCGAAGTCGATGAAGGCGCGCACCGCCGGGATCAGGCCGCGGCGCGAGATGTAGACGATGTGCAGCGTGACGCCGGGCAGCTGCCAGGCGGGCAATACGATCTCCAGCCGGCCGGCGTCGATGTCCTCCCGGCACATCTCGTCCGGGATCGCCGCGACGCCGAGGCCGTCCAGCGCGGCCTGCCGCAGCACCAGCCAGTCGTCCGACTCCAGCCGCGGTCGATAGGACACCGTTGCGCTCTCGCCGTCCTCGCTTGTCAGTTGCCAGGCGTAGCCCGCGTCGTGGCGGCTCTTGCCCAGGCTGGGCAGGCGGGCGAGATCGGCCGGCTGGTCGGGGCGGCCGTGGGTGTCCAATAATGCGGGGCTCGCCACCAGATACGTGCGGCTCTCGCCGATCGTGCGCGCGACGAGGCTGGAATCCTCCAGCGGCAGCGCGCGAAAGCGGATCGCCACGTCGAGGCCTTCGTCGATCAGGTTCACCAGCCGGTCGGTCGCCGCGAGCGAGACGCGCACCTCGGGATATAGCCGCATGAACCCGGTGATGATCGGCCCGAGCACCGACTGCGCCGTCAGCGCCGGGCAGGTCACGCGCACATGCCCGCGCGGGACGGCCTGCACCTGTTCCACGACCTCGGCGGCGGCCTCCGCCTCGCTGACGATGGCGCGGCAGTGCTGGTAATACTGTTCGCCGATCGGCGTCAGCGCGAGCTTGCGCGTGGTGCGGTGCAGCAGGCGCACCCCCAGCCGGTCCTCCAGGTCGGCGACGCGCCGGCTGATGCGGGAGGTGGTCAGCCCTGCCATCCGGCTCGCCGCGGTGAAGCTGCCCTCATCGACCACCAGCGCGAACAGGTAGAGGTCGTTCAGGTCCTGCAGGCCGGCCTTGGCGGTGACGTTTCGATTGTTGCGCATATCATGAAAGTGTTTGCTAATTTCGCTATCTAATCATGAATTGATGGCGGAATTAACATTAATCCTCAGGGAGACGGTTGTAAAGGGCGGGGCGTCCGCCCGCCGTGCCATCCAATGAGGAGAACGACCATGAAACTGCTGCACATCGATTCCAGCATCCTGGGCACCCAATCGGTCACGCGCCAGCTCGGGCGGGAGGTCGTCGACCAGTGGCGCCTGCGTCACCCGGGCATCGAGATCACGCATCGCGACCTCGCGGTGAACGCCCCCGGCCATCTGTCCGCCGAGTCCCTCGGCGCGCGCCAGGTGGCGCCGGAGCAGCGCAGCCCGGCGCAGCAGGTGGAGCTCGCGCTCGGCGAGGAGCTGCTGGCGGAATTCCTCGCCGCGGACGTGATCGTGCTCGGCGCGCCCATGTACAATTTCTCGATCCCCTCGCAGCTCAAGGCCTGGCTGGATCGCGTGCTGGTCGCGGGGCGCACCTTCAGATACACGGAGCAGGGACCGGTCGGTCTCGCCGGCGGCAAGCAGGTCGTGATCGTCTCCGCGCGCGGCGGGATTTATTCCGAGGGCCCCGCGCAGGCGATGGACCACCAAGAGTCGTACCTGAAGGCGGCGCTCGGCCTCGCCGGCATCACCGACATCAGCGTCATCCGCGCCGAGGGCGTCAATCTCGGCGCCGAGCGGCGCGAGCAGTCGATCGCCGCCGCACAACGGCAGATCAGTACGCTGCTGAAGAAGGCGGCGTGATCCGCAGGCGCAAGAGGGGACGGATTTCACAATCCGTCTCCCGTATTTGAATCTCAGAGTAAGGGGACAGATTTAGAAAAGGGGACAGATTTTAAATCTGTCCCCGTGATGATGATACAGGAGGCAGGCCATGAAAAAACTTGCATTCATCCAAAGCCAGGACACCGGCCACTGGGTCGGCGACGGATTTCCGGTGCGCAGTATCTTCTCGTACCACGAACGCAGCGCCGAACTGTCGCCGTTCCTGCTGCTGGACTACGCCGGGCCGGCGACCTTCGCGCCGACGCAGGCGCGGCGCGGCGTCGGCGAACATCCGCACCGCGGTTTCGAGACCGTGACCATCGTCTATTCCGGCGAGGTGGAGCATCGCGACTCGACCGGCGCCGGCGGCACTATCGGCCCGGGCGACGTGCAATGGATGACGGCGGCCGGCGGCATCGTGCACGAGGAGTTCCACGCCCCCGGATTCGCGCGCGAGGGCGGCCTGTTCGAGGTGATACAGCTGTGGGTGAACCTGCCCGCGCGGCACAAGATGGACGCTCCCGGCTACCAGCCGATCACCAATGCGGACATCCCGCGCGTCGATCTGGCCGACGGCGCCGGTTCGGTGCGCGTGATCGCCGGCAGTTTCAACGGCGCGGCGGGACCGGCGCGCACCTTCACGCCGATCAACCTGTGGGACGTGCGCCTCAAGGCGGGTGCGCGCGCGGAGTTCGATCTGCCGGAGGGCCACACCGCCGGCGTGTTCGTGCTGCGCGGCCGCATCCGTCTCGGCGGCGGGGAGTCGGTGGCGGACGCGCACATCGCCATGCTGGAACGCGCGGGCAGCCGGGTCGCCATCGAGGCGGACGTTGACGCCACGCTGTTGCTGCTCGGCGGCGCGCCGATCGAGGAGCCGGTGGTCGGTTACGGTCCCTTCGTCATGAACACCCAGCAGGAGATCCGCCAGGCCATCGCCGACTACCAGAGCGGCAAGTTGGGGCGCATCGCCCGGCGCGCGTAGCGGTACCCCCGAAACTGGTTCGGTTCCCAGTTTTCGGGGGGGTTCCCGCCGGTTGCGCTAAATCAAGCATCGAAAAAGTCTGATTTCCCCTGTAATGGCGTGGGTTGTTTCCGCGTTGCCCGCCGGGTGAAGGTGATTTATATTCAGGGTGCGCCGTGGCGCCGATCGTACAGGTGCGCACGTGATGCCGTGGCGCTGTAGCGGATAACAAGCATGAATAAAACTGCCGCAAGGATCGGGTCCCCAAGATGATTGACGAGAGCGTGTTCAGGGCGTCGTTCCGCGCCGTGGTGCGGGGCGTTTTTATCATTATCGTATTGTCGCTCTTCAAGAGTCTCACCGAGCACATCCCTGGCGCGGAGACGGCCTTCGGCAAGCTGCGCTTCAGCGATTATCTCGACATCCTGCTCACGCTGGGCGTGGTTGCGATCCTTGTCCGGATCTTCGTGCCCCTGAAGCAGGTCATCGCCTTCTATCTCTCGATGCTGATGAAGGTCGGCAAGATCCCGGGCCGGGATATGCTGCTGGGGCGCATTATCGCGCTGAGCCAGCTGCTCGTGCTGTTCGTCTACCTGGTCGTACTGTACCAGTACCTGATGCCGGTGATCCTGCAGCTGAACAACGCCTTCCTCGACTGGGACAAGCTGAAGATGATCCTGGACATCGGATCGGTGCTGTTCGGCGTCTATATCCTGGTGATGCTGTGGCGCGAGGGCGATCCGGTCATCGAGGTCATCACCGGCGGCATCACCGACAAGGTCGCCGGCTCCTCCGTGAAGGCCGCGTACCGCGACTGTGCGAAATGCGGCGCCAGGAATGATCTCGATGCGGAATTCTGCACCGGCTGCGGCACGTCCATGAACCAGTCGGCGGGCGGCAGTGGCATTGCGTCCTGTCCGAGGTGTTCCGCCACGAGCCCGGCCGGGGCGAGGTTCTGCCAGAAGTGCGGCATGGCGCTGCAGGCGGTCGGTCCCTGAACCCGGCGGCCCGATCCATCCCGGTCGTCGTCGTGATCCGGTGGTGGACCGCCGCCGTCACCTGTCCTGTGCGTCAGCCTGGCCATCCTCGATCAGGCTGTTGGCACGGGTGTTGCTAAGCATATCCGGGCACCATGCCAGTCCGCCGCCGTTCGCGGAACATCACCATGGATCAGGGAGGCTGCAATGAGCACTAAGATCGCAATCATCGGTTTGGGTAGGATCGGTTCCACTGTCCTCGAACAGATGCAGGGACGCCAACGGCAGGGGATCGAGATCGTATGCGTCAGCGAGCTGCACGATACGCCCGGCAAGCGCAAGGCGCAGGCCAACGGCATGTCCGTGCTGAGTATCGACCAGATCGTCGCCAATGGGGACGCGGTGGACATGATCTTCGACATGACCGGCATGCCGCAGGTGCGCAAGGAGTTGCGCGAGAAGCTGTTCGCGTCGAACAACAAGCATACCGTCGTAGTGCCGGAGAACGTGGCCTACCTGATCTGGGCGCTGCTCTCCGGCGAACACGTGCCGGACAAGGATCACCGCAGCGGCTATTGATCGTGCGCGCGGATGGGTGCATGATGCGCTCCGGTGGTTATACCGAATGACCTGACGCGAGGAGCGAGGACGCCATGGCAAAAGGCCAGCAGAACAACAAGGAAACCAAAAAGAAACCGGCCATGACGCCGAAGGAAAAGAAGGCCGCGAAGAAGGCCAAGAAGAAGTAGAACTGTTCCGCCGCGGCCCCGAGATGTGGGGACCCGCGAGCCGGTTGCGCCGCGCCCCGTTCCTGGCGCCGGTCGAATCTAGAGGTCGGCCGCCTGGATGATGATCGACCCGTCTTCCTCGTAGCCGCCTTTTTCGATCACTTTCCTTGCCGCGGCCTCGATAACCACCCGGTTATCCTTGATCGCCCGCAGCGGATTTTCCGCCGTGGCGTGGAATTTCTTTTGCAGGATCTCCATCGAAATCCGGCACAGCACCCGCTTCTTGTTGACTTGGGCCGCGATGGTGCCGGTCTTGCTGAGGGGATTCCAGGACTCGAGCCGCGGGAAAAGGATCTCTTTGCCGTTGAGCGGTGATGCGCGGTAGCCGGATAATTTCATGTCGATGACTCTTGCTGATGATGGGCGGGGCGGCCCGTTCGCCTGCGTCATATAGGCGGCTACCCGTGGGCGCAGTATGGCACGCAGGCGGCGGTTTGTCCCTTTATTTAGCAGGGATGCTGGATTTTGCGTCTATCCCGCGGCTCATCGGCAGCGGTCGCACCTGTTTCAGAGTTGCTTACCCCGGGTGCGTTTCCGGTGCGCCGGCGCTTCCTCTTCGCCTTCCTCCGCCGTCCACGCGCTGCCGGTGGTCTCTTCGATATAGCGCCGGATGAGCCGGCGCACGACCTGCGAAGGTGTGGTGTCGTCTTCCTTGCACAGCCGTTCGAAGATGGCCTTCTTGCGCGGGTCGATCAGTATGGTCAGGCGGGCGGTGCGTTCTTCCCGGGCCAAGGAACCCCCAGTGCGATGAGTGAAATTAGAATAAGATGATAATCTAATGAAAATTGAAGTACAATGCAGTGCGTGATGTCGGCCGACCTTGAGGGATCCAGGGACCGTCTTTTGTGACCACCATGCTCAGTTCGCCGCTCGCGGCCTGTCTTGCACTGCTCGCCGCGTGGGGCATGATCGGTGTGGCCGGGCTTGTGCGCCCGCTGAGCCTGACCCTCGTCGGGCGCACGCTGTTCCCGCTCGGCGCGCTGTGCGGCCTCGCGCTCGCCGCCGTCGCGGGCGCCAGCATCGCGCTGCCGGCGGAACAGCTCGTGCTGCCGATCGGCCTGCCCGATCTGCCGTTCCACCTGCGCCGCGACGGGCTCTCCAGCGTTTTCCTCCTGATACTCGGCGCCGCCTCGGCCGGCATCTCGATCTTCGGCGCGGGCTATTTCCGCGGCGGGCAGGGTACGCCGCCCGGCCTGCTGTGCCTGCAGTACCACCTGTTCCTCGCCAGCATGGGACTGGTGCTGCTGGCCGACGACGCCTATGCGTTCATGGTGGCGTGGGAGACCATGGCGCTGACCTCGTATTTTCTGGTGACGAGCAAGCACGGCATCCCCGAGATTCGCCGCGCCGGATTCATCTATCTGCTCATTGCGCACGTGGGCGCGATCGCGATACTGCTCGCCTTCGGCATCCTGCAGGGCGGCAGCTGGCAGTTCACCTTCGACGCGATGCGCGCGGCCGATCTCGGCCCGGAGTGGGCGGCCGCGGCCTGGTTCCTCGCACTGTTCGGTTTCGGCGCCAAGGCGGGCCTCGTACCGCTCCACGTCTGGCTGCCCGAGGCGCACCCGGCGGCGCCGTCTCCGGTGTCCGCCCTCATGAGCGGGGTGATGATCAAGACCGCGCTCTACGGCTTTCTGCGCGTCAGCTTCGATCTCATCGGCGATCCGCTCTGGTGGTGGGGGATCGTGGTGCTCGCGATCGGCCTGTTCACGGCGATCTACGGCGTCGTCTTCGCGGCCGCGCAGACCGATATGAAGCGCCTGCTGGCGTACTCCTCGATCGAGAACATCGGCATCATGTTCACTGGCCTCGGCCTCGCCGTCGTCTTCCGCGGCAGCGGCATGCCGGTGCTCGGCGCGCTCGCGTTGATCGCCGTGCTCTATCACGCGCTCAACCACGCCTTCATGAAGAGCCTGCTGTTTCTCGGCACCGGCGCCGTGCTGCACGCGACCGGCGAGCGCAACCTCGGCCGCCTGGGCGGCCTCATCCGCCAGATGCCCTGGGTCGCGTGGCCCGTGCTCGTCGGCGCGCTCGCGATCGCGGGTCTCCCTCCGCTGAACGGCTTCGTATCCGAATGGCTGCTGCTGCAGTCCTTCCTGTTCGCCCACGTGGTGCCGCATCCCTTCGTCAACATGCTGCTGCCGCTCGGCGCTGCGCTGCTGGTGCTGGCGGCGGCGCTGGCCGGATACGTGATGGTGAAATTTTTCGGCGTGATCTTCCTCGGCCGGCCGCGCGAGGCGCGCCTCGCCGAGGCGCACGACGCCGGCGCGCTCGAACGCATCGGGCTGATCTGGCTCGCGGCGGGATGCGTGCTGCTGGGCCTGCTGCCCGCGCAGATCATCTCCAGCCTGGGCGAGGTCGCACGCCAGCTCGGTTTCGGCAGCCTGCCGGCGCCGGACGCGCCGTGGTGGCTGCTGGCGCCGCTGCCCGAGCGTCAGGCCTCCTACGCGCCGCTGGTGTTCCTGGTCGCCGCGGTCGCGGTGGTGACCCTCGCGATCTTCCTCGTGCGCGTCTTCTATCATCGGCGCATCCGCCGAGCCGCGCCCTGGGACTGCGGCTTCGCGCGCCTGGACGCGCGCATGCAGGACAGTGCGGAAGGCTTCGGCCAGCCGATCCGCCACATCTTTGAGCCCTTCTTCGCGCTGGAGCGTGAACTGCCGGCGCCCTTCGACCGCGCGCCGCGCTACCGCGTGGCGGTCGGCGACCGCATCTGGCGCGGGCTCTACCTGCCGCTTGGCCGCCTGGTGCAGCGCGTGGCCGACGTCTTCGCCCGGCTGCAGCAGGGAAGGATCTCCAGCTACCTGATGTACAGCTTCGTCACACTCCTGATATTGCTCGCGCTCGTGCTATGAACATGCTCGACTGGCTGACGCAGGTGCTGGAGGTCGTCGTCGCGCTCGCGGCGGCGCCGCTCTTTCTCGGCTGGATCAGCCAGTGCCGCGCCTGGCTGCAGAACCGCTCCGCCCCGAGCTTGCTGCAGCCCTATCGCGCCATCCGCAAGTTGTTCCACAAGGACGCGGTGATCGCGGCGGAGGCCTCACCGCTGTTCCGCGTCGCGCCCTACGTCGTGTTCGGCACGATGGCGGTGGCCGCGGCGGTGATCCCGTCGATGGGTACGCGCCTGCCGTTCACCGACGCCGCCGACGCGATCGCCCTGGTCGGGCTGTTCGCGACGGCGCGCGTCTTCCTGTCGCTCGCAGCGATGGACGTCGGCACCGCCTTCGGCACGTTGGGCGCGCGCCGCGAGATGATGGTCGGCTTTCTGGCCGAGCCCGCGCTGCTGATGGTGATCTTCGTCGCCTCCATCATCACGGCGACGACCGCGCTGCCCGCGATCTCCGAGCGGCTCGCGCTGCAGGAGATCGGGCTCTATCCGAGCCTCGCCTTCACCGCGGTCGCCTTCACCATGGTGCTGCTCGCCGAGAACGCGCGCATCCCGGTGGACAATCCGGCCACCCACCTCGAGCTGACCATGATCCACGAGGCGATGCTGCTCGAGTACTCCGCCCGCCACCTTGCCCTGATGGAGTGGGCCGCCGCGCTCAAGCTGTTCAACTACGCCTGCATCGGCTTCGCGCTGTTCCTGCCCTGGGGCGTCTCCATGGGCGCGGGGCCGGGCGCGCTGCTGGCCTCGGTTCCGCTCCTCGCGCTGAAGCTGATGCTGGCGGGCGCCGGGCTCGCGCTGATCGAGACGGTCTCGGCGAAGCTGCGTGTGTTCCGCGCGCCGGAGTTCCTCGCCACGGCCTTCCTGCTCGCCGTGCTCGGCCTGCTGGTCCACCTGTTGCTGAGGGCATGATCGCATGAACGGCCTGCCGCTCGACCTGCAGATCCTCAACGCCCTGGCGGCGTTGCTGCTGCTGTTGTCCTTCGCCATGCTGTCGCAGCGGCGTATCGTGACGCTGGTGAACCTGTTCGCCTTCCAGGGCGCCATCCTGTGTCTGGCGACGCTGCTGCTGGCGTGGCGCACGGGCGACCACCAGCTGTACATCTCCGCCACGCTGACGCTGGCGCTGAAGGTGGTCTTCCTGCCCTGGCTGCTGCACCGCCTGATCCGCCGCCTCGAGGTGTACTGGGACACCGAGCCGATGCTGAACATCGTCGGCACCATGCTGGTCGGCCTGCTCGTCGTGGTGTTCGCCTTCGGACTCGCGCAGCCGATCACCGCGCTGGCGAGCACGGCGACGCGCAGCGCGATCGGCATCGCCGTGGCGGTCATACTGCTGTCGTTCCTGACCATGATCACGCGGCGCAAGGCGATGTCGCAGGTGGTCGGCTTCCTCTCCATGGAGAACGGGCTGTTCTTCGGCGCGATGAGCGCGACCTACGGCATGCCCATGATCGTCGAGCTGGGCGTGGCGCTCGACGTGCTGGTTGCGATGCTGGTGCTTGGCGTGTTCTTCTTCCAGATCCGCGAGCAGTTCGACAACCTCGACCTGCAGAACCTGGAGTCGCTCAAGGAGGACAAGTAAGTGGAATTCCTCGTCCTGCTCGGCACGCCGCTCCTCGGGGCGCTCGTCTTCGCGCTGTCCCGCGAGCGCCCATGGACGCCGCTGGCGAACATCGGCTTCAGCTTCGTGACCCTGCTCGCCGCCTGCGCGCTGACCGCGCGGGTGATCGGGGAGGGAAACCTCACGGTCGCGAACGAGCAGTTCTTCATCGATCCGTTCAACGTCTTCCTGGTGACGCTGACGGCCTTCGTCGGCTTCACCACCGCCGTCTTCTCACGCCCCTACATGCGCGTCGAGATGGAGCACGGCCGGGTCTCCGCGCGGCGCCTGCGCCTCTATCACAGCATGTACCAGCTCTTCATGGCGACCATGCTGGTCGCGCTCACCACCAACAACATGGGCCTGCTGTGGGTGGCGATGGAGGCGGCGACGCTGTCGACCGTGCTGCTGGTGACGCTCTACCGCACGCCGGCCAGCCTCGAGGCCGGCTGGAAATATTTTATCCTGTGCGGCGTCGGCATCGCGCAGGCGCTGTTCGGCACCATACTGCTCTATTTCGCCGCGGAGAAGGTGCTCGGCGCGGAGGGCGTCAGCGCGCTGCTGTGGACGCAGCTCAACGCCGTCAAGGGGGAGCTGGAGCCGACGGTGCTCGGGCTGGCCTTTGTCTTCCTGCTGGTCGGCTACGGCACCAAGGTCGGGCTCGCGCCGCTGCACAACTGGCTGCCCGACGCGCACGCGGAAGGCCCGACGCCGATCTCCGCGGTGCTCTCCGGTCTGCTGCTCAACGTCGCGATCTACGCCGTGGTGCGCTGCAAGGTGCTGGTGGAGGGCTCGCTGCAGTCGGACCTGCCCGGCCGCATCCTGATGGGTTTCGGCCTGCTGTCGGTGGTGGTCGCGGCCTTCCTGCTGTGGCGGCAGCGCGACATCAAGCGCCTGTTCGCCTATTCGTCCATCAAGCACATGGGGATCACCGCCTTCGCCTTCGGCATGGGCGGCCCGGTGGCGAACTTCGCCGCGTTGCTGCACATGACGGTGCACTCGCTCACCAAGTCCGCCATTTTCTTCACCGTCGGCCACGCCGCGCAGAAGTCCGGTTCGCAGCTGATGGACGACATCCGCGGCCTGATCACGCTGAGCCCGGCCATCGGCTGGGGCCTCATGCTGGGCACGCTGGCGATCCTCGGCATGCCGCCGTTCGGGGTATTTGCCAGCGAATTCCTCATCCTCACCACGGCGATGAAGCAGCAGCCGTGGGCGACGCCGATCCTGCTGCTGTCGCTCGGCGTCGCCTTCGCGGCGATCTTCGGCCGCGTGCAGCCGATGGTGTTCGGCGAGACGACGGCGAAGCGCCTGCCGCACCCGCCGGCGCTGCTGCCGGTGTTCACCCATCTGGCGATCGTGCTCATGCTCGGCATCTACATCCCGCCGTATCTGGCGGACTGGTACCGCGCGGCCGCGCGGCTGATCGGGGGAGGCTGACATGCCGCTGCGCCGCTGGCTCGACGACGCGACGCCGCTGCCCGGGGCACCGCGCGTGCGCGGGCTGACGGTCGATGCAGACGCCTGGCGCCAGGTCGCGCAGGAGGTGGCGGCAACCGGCGGACGGCTGCTGTCGCTGTGGGCGGGCGGCGGGAATACGCTGCATGCCGCCTACGCGCTGGGTCCGGGCGCGCTGGTCCTGTCATTGCCGGTGACGGAGGCCGCGGAGCCTTACCCGGGCATCGAGGATATCTTTCCCTGCGCGGGCCGGCTGCAGCGCGCCGCGGCCGACCTGTCGGGGCCGCGCTCGAGCGATCCCGACCGGCGCCCATGGCTGCGCCATGCGGCGTGGCCGGAGGAATACCGTCCGCTGGCCGACCGGGAGAGGCCTGCGCCGCCGGATCAATCGCAGGGCGAACTTCCGGTCGAGGCCTATCCCTTTGTGCGCGTCGAGGGCGAGGGGGTGCACGAGATTCCGGTCGGTCCCGTTCACGCCGGCATCATCGAGCCCGGCCACTTCCGCTTCTCGGTCGTCGGGGAGAAGGTGCTCCGGCTGGAGGAGCGTCTCGGCTACGTGCACAAGGGCATCGAGCGAAGGTTTCAGGAGATGAGCCTGCTCGAAGGTCATCGCCTCGCCGCGCGCGTCTCGGGCGACTCGGCGGTCGCGTTTTCCTGGGCCTATTGCCAGGCCCTCGAAGGCATGGCCAACGCGGCCGTGCCGCCGCGCACGTCCTGGCTGCGCGCGCTCGGACTGGAGATCGAGCGTAGCGCGAACCACCTGGGCGATCTCGGCGCGCTCGGCAACGATGCCGGGTTCGCCTTCGGGCTCGCGCAGTTTTCGCGCCTGAAGGAGCAGCTGTTGCGCGCGACCGCGGCCGCGTTCGGGCAGCGCTATCTATTCGACTTCGTTATGCCGGGCGGCGTCGGCGCCGATCCGGCGCCGGATACGCTGAAGCGGCTCGGCGCCTGCGTGGCGGACATCGAGCGCGAGGTCGTCCGCCTGCGCGGGATCTACGACGAGCATGCCGGCGTGCGCGACCGCTTCAGCGGCGCGGGCGCCGTCCTCCCCGAACTCGCGACGCGGCTCGGGCTCCTGGGACTGGCCGGGCGCGCGAGCGGGCAGGGCTTCGATCTGCGCTGCGACCTGCCCTGTGAACCATATACCGAGCTCCGGCCGCGCATGATGGTCGCCGCAGAGGGGGACGTCGCCGCGCGTGTCGCCGTGCGCTTCGACGAATTCACCGAATCGTGCCGACTGGTGCGGGAAATCCTGCAGCGTCTGCCGGACGGCCCGTACCAAGCACCGGTGTCGATACCGGCCGAAGGTGCGCTCGGTATCGGGCTCATCGAAGGCTGGCGCGGCCCGGTGTTCGTCGCCCTCGAGGCCGGCGCGAATGGAATGATCCGTCGCTGCCATCCGCACGACCCCTCGTGGCAGAACTGGCCGGCGCTGGAGCACGCCGTGATCGGCAACATCGTACCGGACTTTCCGCTGATCAATAAATCCTTCAACCTGTCCTACAGCGGACACGACCTCTGACGATGCCGAAGATATTGCACCGCATATATTGTAGGGTGGGCACGTTTTCCGTGCCCACGCGGAGCGGTAGTCGCATGATGCCGTTATTCCGCGTGGGCACGAACGCCGTGCCCACCCTACGAGTCGCTGACCTCGTCGAGAATGATCTCTAAGCCATGTGGAAGACGCTGCGCCAGATCCATCGCATCGGCATTGTGACGGAGCCGCCGCCCTCGCCCGACGACGCCCTGCGCGTGAGCGATGCGCTGCAGGGCCGCATCCGGGAGATCCTCGGGCGCGCGCTCTGCATCCGCCACGTCGACGCAGGCTCCTGCAACGGCTGCGAACTGGAGATCCACGCGCTCAACAATCCGATCTACAACCTTGAAGGCCTCGGCATCCGCTTCGTTGCCAGCCCGCGCCACGCCGACCTGCTGCTGGTGACCGGCCCCGTCGCGGCGAACATGGAGCTCGCGCTGCGCCGCACCTATGACGCGACGCCCGATCCCAAGCTCGTCGTCGCCCTCGGCGACTGTGGCTGCACCGGCGGCATCTTCGGCGAGAGCTACGCCAGCCGCGGCCGGGTATCGAACGTCATCCCCGTCGACGTCGCCGTGCCGGGGTGTCCGCCGGCGCCGGATAGGATTTTGGCTGGAATACTGACCGCTATCACCACTCGGTAGGGGTGGCACATTTTTGTGTCTGCCTATTGCAAATCTCCCGCGTGGGCACAAAAACCGTGCCCACCCTACGAGTCTAGGCCAGGAATGATTCAATATGGCACGGCACATTGAACAAGAGCTATATCGAAAGCTAATCGAGTCACAATTTTCATTTGTTGAAAGAGGTGTACGCACAATCGACGAAATATACGAATCCGTGTCGGTGCAATTTCCCAGGTTATGCGACAATTCATATCAATGTTTGGATAACTGTCGTTCTGGTAACGATCAGCCTGAGTGGAAACATACAGTGAGAAATGCCATGCAACGATTGAAAACTCAGTCGAACTTGATCAGGTTTACAGGTAGCCGTGGTATCTGGGAATTTCGGTAGCTATATTTATAACTCTCGGCTACTACAACCCGAACAGACAAGTAGGGTGGGCACGTTGTTCGTGCCCACGCGGATCGAGTCCTAAATCATTTGCGAGTACGTCTGCGCATGCATTAACATAAACCAACCCGCGATGGAACAAGGATGTTATGTCGCGATATCGCCGTACCCATTCTGCCGGGTCTTGTTATTTCTTTACGGTAGTCACGTATCGACGCCGGCCTATTCTGTGCGATGACACGGTTCGTCATGCGCTGCGCGAGGCCATTCTGCTGGTGCGGGGAAATCGGCCATTTTCTATAGACGCCTGGGTGTTGCTTCCCGACCATTTGCATTGCATCTGGACTCTGCCGCCCGGCGATGCGGATTATTCGATGCGATGGAACATGATCAAACGAAGGGTAAGCATTATTTGCTCGCAGGGTTACAAACATACTGAGCGGTCGACCCCGTCGCGGCGGAAACATCGGGAATCGACAGTGTGGCAGCGCCGATTCTGGGAACGCCAGATACGTGATGAAATGGACTTCATGCGCCACGCCGATTACATTCATTACAATCCGGTAAAGCATGGATTGTGCAGTCATGTCTCGGAATGGCCATATTCAACCTTTCATCGATATGCGGGGCGCGGTATTTATTCGGAAGATTGGGGCGGTGTTGGTGGCGATATAGATTTAGGGACGGCTGGCGAATAGGGGAGGCATACCGCGTGGGCACGAGAATCGTGCCCACCCTACGAAATCACCCCTTTGGGCGCTGCAACCCGAACAGCATATTCAGCACCAGGCTCAGCGCCGAGATAAACAGCGCCACCCCCACCGCCGGCCAGAATCCGGCGACCTCGAAGCCGGGGACGACGAAGGCGATCAGCAGCAGGATCAGCGCGTTGATCACCAGCAGGAACAGGCCGAGCGTCAGGACGGTGACGGGCAGGGTGAGGATCACCAGTATCGGTTTGATGATGGCGTGCGCGATGCCGAACAGCAGTCCGGCGACGAGCAGCGCGCCGAAGCTTGCATAGTGGACGCTGGCGAACAGTTCCGCCGCCACCCACAGCAGCAGCGTGTTCAGACCCCAGAAGGCGAAAAACCTCAGCATCGGAAAACCCGGGACAGATTTATTTTCATAGGAACTATAGGCTACAGGATAATAACAGATCTGTCCCGGGGGCGCGGAAAGGGTGCGCCGGTCGACGGACAGGCATAGAATGGGAAATCCACCCCTCTTGCATAGGAAAGATCCTATGAATCGCTATCTCCCCCTTGTCTCTGGTTATCCGCTGTACCCGGTCGTGCTGGCGAGGACCCCCGATCCGGGGTTGACCTTGCTGGGCCATGAGGCGCCGGCGCTCGAGCTGATGACCGATTTCCGCCGCACGCCGGCGATCTCGGTCCACGCCGCGACCCAGATCGACGACGCCCTGAACCAGATGATCTATTCCGGTGTCCGCCTGCTGTTCGTGGTCGACGCGGGGTTCAAGGTGCTCGGAACGGTCACCTCCTATGACATCCACAGCGAGAAGCCGATGCTTTACCTGCAGTCGCGGGACTGCCGCATCGGCATCTGCACGCGCGACGATGTCCAGGTACAGGACATCCTGACGCCGGTACATGCCTGGCGCGCGCTGAATTACCGCGACCTCGCCGACGCCACGCTGGGCAACATCGTGCAGACCTTCAGGAATCTCGGCGTGAGGCACCTGATCTGCCTCGACGGGGTCTCGGTGCAGGGCATCCAGTCGGTGCGCGGCCTGTTTTCGGCCAGCGTCGTGGAGCGCGCGCTGGGCATCCAGATCGACTCGACCGAGACCGCGGAGAGTTTCGCCGATATCGAGCGCGAGCTGGCGCGCGGTTGAGACGTGAGGGACGGATTTCAAATCCGTCCCCGGGTTCATGCCTGGCAGCCCTCCAGCACCGCGGAGGCGTATTCGTGCGGCTCGCCCGGCCACAGATAGGCCTCGAAGATGATCCTGAGCAGGCGGGTGGAATAGGGGGCCGCTGAGCTGATTTCGTCCTGCGAGGCGATGGCCGAGTCCGGATCGGTGGTCGCGAGGTGCAGGATGTGCTCCGGCCGGATGCCGAGCCTGGAGTTGATCACGGAGTCCATCCCCACCATGGCGAGGCCATAGCAGTGGACGCCCGGTTCCCCGGGCGGGTGCGCGGTGATCTCCTCGGTCCCATGGCCGCCGCGGCTGATGGCAACCGCCAGCAGGAGATACACCACCGTCGGATACAGGGACCGCTTCATACCGGTCACCCTTCCTTGACCGCCGTTCGATGGACGGGACGGTGTGTGTGGCGATCAATGGATTAGACAGCGAAATCTCGCAATTGCTCAAAAATCCGGGACAGATTTATTTTTACGGAGCGGCCGCAGTGACGGGACAGATTATGAAATCTGTCCCGGGCTTCTCAATAAAATAAATCTGTCCCGGGTTTTCAGTCGGCGTCGGCGCCGAGGAAGCCGCCGGACTGGTGGGCCCAGAGCTGGGCGTAGAGGCCGTTCCGGGCGATCAGCTCGGCGTGGGTGCCTTCCTCGAGGATGCGGCCCTGGTCCAGCACGATGAGGCGGTCCATCATGGCGATGGTGGACAGCCGGTGCGCGATGGCGATGACGGTCTTGTTGCGCATCAGGCGGTTGAGGTTGTCCTGGATCGCGGTCTCGACCTCCGAGTCGAGCGCGGAGGTCGCCTCGTCGAGGATCAGGATCGGCGCGTCCTTCAGCAGCACGCGCGCGATGGCGATGCGCTGGCGCTGTCCGCCGGAGAGCTTGACCCCGCGTTCGCCGACGTGGGCGTCGTAGCCGCGGCGGCCCTTGGCGTCCTGCAGCTGTTCGATGAACTCGTGCGCCTTGGCCTGTCGCGCCGCCGCGACAACGTCCGCCTCGGTGGCATCGGGCCGTCCGTACAGGATATTGTCGCGCACGGAGCGGTGCAGCAGCGAGGTGTCCTGCGTCACCAGGCCGATCTGTGCGCGCAGGCTTTCCTGCAGAACCCCGGCGATGTCCTGGCCGTCGATCAGGATGCGGCCGCCCTCGACGTCGTGGAAGCGCAGCAGCAGATGCACCAGTGTCGACTTGCCCGCGCCGGAACGGCCGACCAGGCCGATCTTCGCGCCGGGCTCGATGGTGAGAGAGAGGTCGTCGATGACGCCGCCGCCCTTGCCGTAGTGAAAGCGGAGGTGATCGAACTCGATGCGGCCCTGCGCCACCGCGAGCGGCGGCGCCTGCGGCCGGTCGATGACCTCGCGCGGCCTTGCGATGGTCGACATGCCGTCTTCCACGGTGCCGATGTTCTCGAACAGCGCCGACATCTCCCACATGATCCATTGCGACATGCCGTTCAGGCGCAGCACGAGGGCGACCGCGGCCGTGATCGCGCCGGCCGTCACGGCCTCGTGCATCCACAGCCAGATCGACAGCGCGCCGGTGGCGAGGATGAGCAGGATGTTGTTGAGCCAGACCGACACCACCAGCCCCGTGACCAGGCGCATCTGCGGATAGACGGTCTGCAGAAAGGATTCCATGCCCTCGCGCGCGTAGTCCGCCTCGCGGCGCGAGTGCGAAAAGAGCTTGACGGTGGCGATGTTGGTGTACGAGTCGACGATGCGCCCCACCATGGTCGAGCGGGCGTCGGCCTGGCGTGCCGAGACCTCCGAGAGGCGCGGGATGAAGAAGTACAGGATCCAGACGTAGACCGCGAGCCAGATCAGCAGCGGCACGGTCAGGCGCGCGTCGGAGGCGGCGGCGATGACGAGCACGCCGCCGAAGTACACCACGACGTACAGGATGACGTCGAGCAGCTTCATCACCGTCTCGCGCACCGCCAGCGCGGTCTGCATCACCTTGGTCGCGATGCGGCCGGCGAACTCGTTCTGGAAGAACGACAGGCTCTGGCCGAGCAGGTAGCGGTGCGCTTTCCAGCGGATGATCATCGGGTAGTTGCCGAGCAGCGCCTGGTGCACGACCAGGGAGTGCGCAACCACGGCGACGGGCAGGGCGACCAGTACGGCGAGCGCCATCCACAGGAAGCGGGCTTCAGCGCCGAACATCTCCGCGGGGGTGGTCTTGTTCAGCCAGTCGACCAGGCTGCCGAGATAGCCGAACAGGGACACTTCCAGGATCGCGATCAGGCCCGTCAGCAGCGCCATCACCGCGAGATGCGGCTCGATGCCGCGCGTGTAATGGCGGCAGAAGGCGAACAGCCCCCGCGGCGGCAGTTCCGGGTCCTGCGGCGGAAAGGGCTTGATCAGTCTTTCGAAGAACGCGTACATAAAGGCGAAACGATTCCCTGGTCAATCAGTAAAGCCCGACCGCATGGGTGCGAATGGACGCGGAACGACGCTGGATTCAGAGGGGCAAGTGCCGCGGCACGGACGAATTCTCCCGCATTCGGCCGGGGCGATCAAGCGGCGCGGCGGAACCGCCCGCGGATCAGGCGGATTTGTAGCGCATCGCGATATGGGAATCGATCAGCGCCGCCGCCTTGTCGCGGATGATGGAGCCATCGGCGTCGGCGAGCCACAGATTGATCAGGCCCTTCATGAAGAGATAGCTGTCGAGCGCGTATTGCGCCGGGTCGGCGTCGGCGCGCAGCAGGCCTTTCTGCCGGGCGTCCTCGTAGGCGTGCGTGAGTTTCTGGATGTAGGCGCAGCCGGTCCGGGTGACGCGGCTGTCCAGGCGCGAGAATTCGTCGACGTACTCGCACTTCGAGTTGACGATCTCGAAGGTGGTGCGCGCGATGTCGTCCTCCTTCAGCAGGCGCAGGATCTCGATCATGCTGGCGCGGATGCTGCGCAGGGGATCGCCGGGGTTCTGCGCCGGCAGGTTTTCCTCGATGAGATCGACGAGGGGGAGGGACACCTGTTCCATCATGGCGAAGAACAGGTCCGGTTTGTTCTTGAAATGCCAGTAGATGGCGCCGCGCGTCACGCCCGCCTCCTTGGCGATGTCGGCGAGGGAGGTGCGGCTGACGCCGCGCTCGGCGAACACGCGCCGCGCCGCGGCGATGATCTCCAGCCGTGTCTGTTCCGTCTCCGCCTTTGTCTTGCGTACCATGGCCTTTCGTCAGGGCGGCGCCGGCGACCAGCCGCCGCCGAGTGCCTTGATCAGGTCGACGCTGTAGGCGAGCCGGGCCTGGCGGTGCTGGATCAGGGCCTGCTCGGCGGCATTGGCCGTGCGCTGCGCGTCGAGCACCTCGAGATAGCCCGAGTAGCCCGCCTCGTAACGCATCTGCGACAGGCGCAGGGCGTTGCGCGCCGCCGCCACGCGGATCTCCTGCTCCTCCGCGGCGGCGCGGGTGAGCTGCGCGTTGCTGAGCGCGTCGGCCACCTCGCGGAAGGCGGTCTCGACGGCCTTCTGGTAATCCGCCAGCGCCTGGCGCTGGACCGCCTCCGCCTGGCGCGTGCGCGCGGCGTAACGGCCGGCGTCGAGGATCGGCAGCGCGGCGCCGAGGCCGACCGACCAGATGCGCGCGCCCGATTCCAGCACATCGCCGAATTCCTCGCTCTGGCCGCCGAAGCTGCCGGTGAGGGAAAACGTCGGAAACTGCGCGGCCCGGGCCACGCCGATGCGGGCATTGGCCGCGACCAGCGCCTGTTCCGCCTGCTGCACGTCCGGACGGCGCTCGAGCAGGGTGGACGGCAGTCCGGGCGGCGGTTCGGCCGGCAGCGGGAGCAGCATCACGTCGCCCGCGGCGAGGGTGAGTCCCGGCGTGCCGGCCAGTTCGCCGAGCTGGTGCTCGACCAGCGCGCGCTGGCGCCGCAGTTCGTGCAGCTGCAGCGCGGCGTCGGCGCGGCCGGTCTCGGCCTGGTACACGTCGAGCTCGGAGGCGAGACCGCCGGATGCGCGACTGCGCGCCACCGCCAGGGATTCCTCGCGGGAGGCGAGCGTCTGTGCCGTGACTGCGATCTGGGCGTCGAGCGAGCGCAGCAGGAAATAGGCCTGCGCCGTGGCGCCGGACAGCGCCAGCGCGGCGACGTCGCGGCCGTAACGGGTGCCGAGCAGTTGTGCGCGGGCGGATTCGGAGGCGCGCCGCAGTTTTCCCCACAGGTCGAGCTCGAATGAGGTGGAGAGCGCGAGCCGGTGCGAGTTCGATATCACCGGCGTGCCGGCGGCGAGCGGCTGCGCGTTCAGGGTGCTCGCGCGCGCGCGGCTGCTGTTGAGGCCGAGGTCGATCTCGGGAAACAGGGTGGCGCGGGCCTCGGACAGCACCGCCGCGGCCTCGTCGACCTGCGCCACGGCCCGGCGCAGGTCCGCGTTGTTCTCCAGCGCCTGTGCGACGAGGCGGTCGAGCTCGGCGTCGCCATACAGCGTCCACCAGTCGGCCGCGACCGCCGCCTCGCCGGTGTCCGCCGCGGCGGGATAGGCGGCGGGCAGGTCGATTTCCGGGCGACTGTAGTCGGGGCCGACGGCGCAGCCGGCGAGGGCCGCGAGGAGGGCGAGCGGGACGGCGGCGGTGCGCGCGATCATGCCTTGTCCTCCTGCGCCGGCGCCGGGTGCGGCGGCTCGTGGTGCTCGTGGGTATGGACCGGGCGCGGCTTGCGCGCGAGCAGCGTGAAGAACAGCGGTACGAAGATCGGCGCGATGAAGGTTGCGACGATCATGCCGCCGAACACGCCGGAGCCCATCGACTGCCGCGCGGAGGCGCCGGCGCCGGTGGCGAGCACCAGCGGCACCACGCCGAACACGAAGGCGA
>JBFXDK010000079.1:0-19818 GCA_050181195.1 Acetobacteraceae bacterium
GCCAAGCGCCATGGCCAGGCTGAGCAGGGCGATACGCCGCATGCGGGAAGGCTCCCGAGGGATAGAGTAGTCCAAGGCCGAATTCGCTCGTGCCGGGCCCGGCTTGCTGCCCGGCGCGAATGTGCCCGTGGATCGCGCCAAGCTCAAGAACTGTTGCCAAGCCGCAGGCCCAAGTGGCCATAAAGCCACGATACAATTGCCCCGGGGTCGTTCAACGGCAAGAGAACCCGCGGACCGACGTCCAGCGCTGCGTCGCTCGCGACCGCCACCACCTCGGCCTCGTGGTCCCAGATCGGCGGCTTGCCCAAAGCGGGTCGATGCACCTCCAGCTTGGGGTATGGGTGCGCCTTATAGCCTTCCACCAACACCAGATCGACGGGATCGAGACGTTGCAGCAGTGCGCTCAGGGACGGTTCCGGCCCGTCATGCTCGTGCAACAGCGCCCAGCGCGTTCCGGACGCGACCAGAACCTCGTGCGCGCCGGCCTCGCGGTGGCGAAAACTGTCCTTGCCCGGCCGGTCCATGTCAAAACCGTGATGCGCGTGCTTGACGGTCGAGACCCTCAGGCCGTCGGCGCTGAGGCGGTGGAGCAGTTCCACCAGCAGGGTGGTCTTGCCGCTGCCCGACCAGCCGACGATGCCCAGGACCTTCACTGCTCAGGGCTGCCGCGACACGCCGCGCACGCGTTCGGGCGCCCAGGCATGGCGCAGGCCGGCGATCAGATAGTCCCAACCGGTCAGCAGGGTCAGGCCGGCGGCGACCCATAGCATCGCCTCGCCGATGTCCGAGACGGGCAGGACCGACAGATGCAGGGCCGAGGCGGCGGTGTCGCCCGCCAGCAGCGTGCCGAGCGCGCCCATCTGAAAGCCGGTTTTCCATTTGGCGAGGTTGGTGACGGGCAGGCTGATGCGCAGCCCGGCCAGATATTCCCGAAGGCCGCTGACCAGGATTTCCCGCAGCATGATGACGATGGCGGGATAGAGACCAGGCGCCGACAGCCGGTCTAGCCCGACCAGCATCATCAGCGCGGCCCCGACCAGCAGCTTGTCGGCGATCGGGTCCAGCATGCGGCCGAGATCGGATTGCTGTCGGCGGGAGCGGGCAATGCGGCCGTCGAAGTAATCGGTGATCGCCGCGGCGCTGAACACCACGCAGGCGCCGAGGTCGGACCAGGGATCACGCAACGCGACCAGCAAGACCATCAACGGGATCGCCCCGATGCGGGACAAGGTCAGCAGGTTTGGCAGGTCGGTCAGCATGCAGCGGGCACCCTATTCTCGACCCTGGTGGAAAGTCGATACATGGACCCGCGGGGATGTATTGCGGTTGTGTGATCCCTGCGGATTGGCCCGGTTCTCACGCGGCTTTGCTTGAGCAGGCCTGTGCGCGTTCCGTCAGGATACGTTTTCCAGCCGCACGCCGGGGTGGAAATGCGCGTACACCCGGCGCGCCGTTTCCCGGCTGATGCCAGGCGCGGCCTCCAGATCCGCGAGTCCCGCCATCTTCACGCCGCGCGCCGATCCGAAATGGTTCAGCAGGGCGCGCTTGCGGGCGGCACCGATTCCCTCGATCTCATCCAGTTCGCTCTGCCGGATCGCCTTGGACCGTCCGGCGCGATGCGTGGTGATCGCGAAGCGGTGCGCCTCGTCCCGCAGGCGCTGCAGGAAATACAGCACGGGATCGCGCGGCGGCAGCTGGAACGGGTCCATGCCGTCGGTGTGCAGCCATTCGCGTCCAGCGTCGCGGTCCGGTCCCTTGGCGATGGCGATCAGCTTCACGTCCTGCACGCCCAGATCAGCCAGCACGTCGCGCGCGGCAGATAACTGTCCAGCGCCGCCGTCGATCAGCACGATATCCGGCCAGTCGGCCGGCGGCGCGCCATCGGCCTGCTCCTTCAAGGCACGCGCAAAGCGGCGCTGCAGCACCTCGCGCATCATCGCGAAGTCGTCGCCCGGCGTGATCGCGCCGCGGATGCTGAATTTGCGGTAGCCGGCCTTGGTAAAGCCGTCCGGGCCCGCGACGATCATCACGCCGTACGGGTTGGTCCCCATGATGTGGGAGTTGTCGTAGACTTCGATCCGCTCGGGCGAAGCGGGCAGGTTGAACACCTGCGCCACGCCGTCCAGCAGCTTCGCCTGGCCGGCGGATTCCGCGAGCTTGCGTTCCAGCGCCTCGCGCGCATTGACCTCGGCGTGCTGCACGACCTGGTGCTTCTCGCCGCGCTGCGGGACGGTGATCTCCACCTTGCGGTTGGCCTTCAGCGACAGCGCCTCGGCCACCAGCGTCTGTTCCGCAAGCGGATGATTGATCAGCAGCACCGGCGGTGGCGGCTTGTCGTCGTAGAACTGGGCGATGAAGGCGCCCAGCACGTCGGCCGTCTCCTCGGCCTTGGTGTGGGAGGGAAAGAAGGCGCGGTTGCCATTGTTGCGTCCGCCGCGGACGAAGAACACCTGCACGCAGGTCTGGCCGGCGGTTTGCCACGCGGCGATCACGTCCGCATCGCGCAGGCTGGCCGGGTTCACCACGTCGCTGCCCTGCACGAAGGTCAGCGCCCGGATGCGGTCGCGGACCGCCGCGGCGCGCTCATATTCCAGGGCTTCGGCCGCGTGCTCCATCTCGGCCGCCAGTTCCTGCTGCACGGTGGCCGACTTGCCGCCCAGGAATGCCTTGGCCTGGCCGACCAGCTTTGCGTAGTCCGCCTGGTCGATGCGGCCGGTGCAGGGCGCGGAACAGCGCTTGATCTGGTGCAGCAGGCAGGGGCGGGAGCGGTTGGCGAACACCGTATCGGCGCAGGAGCGCAGCAGGAACACCCGCTGCATCGCGGTCACCGTCTGGTTCACCGCCCAGGCCGAGGCGAAGGGTCCCCAGTAGCTGCCCTTGCGCGTCTGTGCGCCGCGATGCTTGGCAATCTGCGGGAACGGATGATCCTCGGTCAGCATCAGCCACGGGTAGGACTTGTCGTCCCGCAAGACGATGTTGAAGCGCGGCTTCAGCCGCTTGATCAGGTTGGCTTCCAGCAGCAGCGCCTCGGCCTCGGTGTGGGTCGTGACGATCTCCATCGAGACCGTTTCCGAAACCATCCGGCGCAGCCGCTCGGGCAGGCGGGCGATCTGGGTATAGCTGTGCACGCGCCGTTTCAGGCTGCGCGCCTTGCCGACATACAGCGCGTCGCCCTTGGCATCGAGCATCCGGTACACGCCCGGGTTCGGCGGCATGGTAGCCAGCGCGGCCTCGATCACCGCGACGCCGCGCGCACCGGGCCGCTCTTCCTCGTGTTCGCTCATGCTATGGTGTCCGAGGGACCCGCCGACGCGCAGGCGTTTGGTCCCGATGGTGCGACATGCTGCGCCCGTCCTGCCTGCATAAGCGTCGATATGAGCGGGGTGCATGGCCAAGTCCAGCCGTCCGTCCAGGGATCGCCCGCGGGTCCCGTCCCGGCGCAGCGGTCCTGCCGGCCGTCATGGCCGCACGGCCGGTGTCTCGACCCGCAACCCGCTTGCCCGCCAGCCCAGATACAGTGCCAGCGCGGCGAAGGCTGGCGAGTCGGCATCGATCGGTTCCGCGCGAACGCCCGTCGTGCAGTTGCGGATGCGCCGGTGCAGCGACCCCATGCCCTGCCATTCCAGCCGGTACTCCGGATAGCCGTTCGGGTGCCCCTGCGGGATGGTGCTGCCGGCCAGGCGCTGACCCGCGAGGCCGTCATGGCATTGCGCGCAGGAGAGGTTGAACTGACCCATGCGCGTTTCGAACAGACGCCGCCCTTCCTGTAGGAACGGTTGGGCCGCACCGTCCGCGGCGACGGCCATCGGCTGACCGCGCGACTGCAGGCCGACAAAGACGGCCAGCGCCAGCCGCGCGTCGCTCTCCGCGGGCAGCGGGGAGGCGCCCTGGCGCCCGACACGACACTGCTCGATGCGCTGGTCCAGCGTGACTGGCCGGTTCAGGTGCGGATCGACCACCGGATAGCGCGCGGCAACGCCCCGCATCGAATCCGCCGCCTCGCCATGGCAGGAGGCACAGCTTTTCCCTGCCGGACCCGCCGGCTGCGACCACAGCGCCTCGCCCTGCGCGACCCACAGGAAGCCCGGATTTGCCGCATCGTCGTCCTGCATCGCGCGCACCGCCGGGCTCGCGTCGTCATACCCGGATCGCGGCGCGTCGCCGGCGCCCAGGATCAGCATCGCCGCCAGCGGCAGGGCCAGGCAGCGCGTCATTCCACGGCGATCGCCACGGTTTCGGTCTGCGTTGTGCCGTGGTCGTCGGTGAAGCGGATCACGAGGTCGCCGCCAGTCCGCGCCACGGCGGAGAAGGCGAGGAACGGGTTGGCGGCGATCGCGGGGAACAGCGACAGATGCAGCACCGTCTCGCCGGCCATCGTGCATTCAAGGTCGCGGATGATGTCGCGCGGGATCGCCCCGCCGGTCGCATCCCGCCGCTGTCCGCTTTCCATCGGGTGAGAAATCAGCAGCTTCACCTCGAACGGCTCACCGGCACGGACCCGTTTCGGCACGTTTACCAGGACGCGGACCATGCACGCTCCTATTCCAGACAGGCGGCAAGAGTGACGAGCAGTTCCACGCTGTCCCGCCGGAAGCTACCATCGGTAAGTCCGGCGATGGCTGTCACGGTCTGCGAATCCGCAAGGCGGATGCGGGTGGCGAACCTCGGCGTCCCGGCGGCGGGACCGAAGCGGAGTGCCAGCACCTCGGGGTTCGGGTTGCCGTCGGCAAATACATGCAGTGACCGGACCGTGCCCGCCGGCGCGTCGACCGACACGGTCATGCCGACCGCATTGCCGTTTTCCACCAGCACGGGTAGCTCGAGAGAAACCTTGCCATCGTGGATCGGGGCCCCGGCCGTCAGCGCGCGGATCAGATCGGCCACCGCGGCCGGCGTCGCCCGCGCGCACGGCATGGGCAGCAGCAATCCCGCACCCGCCGCAATCAGGAATTGCCGGCGCGGCGTCATGGCTGCCTCAGCGTGAGGAGATACGCGACGACATCCTCGATCTGCTGCGCACTCAGCACCGGTTTCCCCTGCCATGGGCGGCCCACGCGGTTCAGCCCCTCGGTCCGATAATAGGACGGCATCACGGTATCGGGGTTGAGCCTGGCGGGATCAACCAGGCGAAGGCGGATTTCGTTTTCTGTCAGGCGGGATCCGACCCCGGCCAGGTCCGGTCCGATCGTGCCCTGCAGATGCGGCGCCGGGAACGGGCCGGCATGGCACAGCAGGCAGGCGCTGGCGGCGCGATCGAGCACGAGGCGCCGGCCATTCCCGGGGTTGCCCGGCGAGGCGGTGAGCGGCGGCATTGTCATCGCCGCATCGGAACGGGCGTGCCCTGGCGGAAACGACAAAGCCACGCAGAGTGCGATTCCGGGATAACGGGAGATTGAGAAGACGATCAGGGCGAATTGGTTCAGCATACAAATAGATTTGTATCCAGTTGTGTCTGAAACCAACAATCCCTCCAAATCATCTCCGGCTCGGCCGGGTTCTTCTCTTGCCGCAAGGAGTGATCGCATGCCTGGAACACCAGTCGTACGCCGTTGGATTGGCCCCGCGAACGGTCGTTATGACGACCCGGACAACTGGTCGCCCGCCGGGGTGCCGGCGCGCGGGGACGACGTGATCCTGCTTGCCGGCGCGCAGCCGGTCGCCATCCATGTTCCCGCCCGGTCGATCGCGTCGGGTGCCACGATGACGACGATCGGCGAGGGCGGACCGGTTTCGCTGCTTCTGGACGGAAATCTCCGGAATGCCGGTGAAATCCGCGCGTCCTTCGGCACCCTGGACATCAACGTCGGGACCGGACTGCGGCTGGTCAACACAGGCAGCATCGCCGCTGTGCCCGGGATCGGCAACGCCTATGTGACCGTCACGTTGGACGCGGACAGCACTTTCCGCAATGCCGGCGCCATCCATGCCGATGCTGGCCCGGTCGGCGGCCTGATGGGCACGGTTTCGGTTTTGGGTGTTGGTCGTTTCGTCAATACCGGAACCATCCTGGCCGACGGCGGCACCTTCGCTTTGACCTTCGACGGCAGCGCGCACAACCGTGGAAACCTGGTGGCGTCCGGTGCGTCCGGCAGTGCGACGGTCTCGATCGGCACCACCTTCGGCACGACGAGCCATTATATCAATTCCGGATCGATCATGGCCGCGGATGGTGCGCATATCGTCATGCGCGGCCTGCCGGCGCTGGAAACACGCTATGGCGATGTCACCAACCGGGGAATGATCCACGCCGATGGCGGCCATATCGAAATCGACGGCAACCTGCACCAGACCCGTTCTGGACGCGTTTTGATTGAGCATGGCGGATCGGTGACGCTCGACCGCGCGGGTGACGGGACGATCGAAATCCGCCAGGGCATGCTGGAATTCGGCGGTTTCGGACGGGCGCCGTTCGGACCCTATGGCGCAAGCGGCTTCGATGGAACGGTGGCCTTCATCGGCGAAACCGGCGCGATCGGCTTCAGCGGCGTCCCGGTGGTCGAGACGTTCCGGCCAATTTCCGACACGCTGGCAGAGCTGCTGGTCGGCTTCGCCGATGGCCGCACCCTGCCGGATGGCAGTGCCGTTCTGGCGAGGATTCAGCTGGCCGGACAGTATGACGCCGACCAGTTCCGGACGGTTGGCGATACGATTGTCTATGCGGCGCATCCGGACCAGACTCAGCCGAATGTCTCGGCCGTGATGGCCGAGAACCAGGCGCTGGCATAGGCGGATTCCCGGGCGCGCTGCTCATCCGACGCATCCAGGGGGCTCGCGCCGCCCGCGCCGGCGATATCGGCCAGCACGCCTTTCGCCGGCCGGTAGACGCCCGCGATCGAAATCGCCTGGTCCGGGGTGATCTGGCTGTAGCAGGTGTTGATCAATCTTGGTTCCTGCGGCGGCTTGCCCAGCAGCAGGCGGGCCACCGCCCAGGCGCAGGCCTTGCCCTGCGCATTGGCGGCGAACGCCGATTTCGGCATCGCGCCGGCTATCGCCGCGTCGCCGATGACATGCAGGCCGGGCACAAGGCGCGATTCGAAGGTGACGGGATCGATCGGGCACCAGCCCGACCGGTCCGCCACGCCGGCGGCGCGCGCGATCATGCCCGCGCGCTGCGGCGGAATGACATTTGCTACGGCGGCCTTGTGGACGGCGAAATCGGTTTCGAACGCAAGCCGAACCGGATCGACGCGCGTGACGACACCGCCATCCGACGGCCCGATCCATTCCAGGATGCCCGGGTAATGCCGGTCCCAGGCCTTGCGGAACAGCGCCTGCTTGGAAAACGTGTCCTTCGCATCCAGCACAAGCAGTTTCGAACGCGGCTTGTGCGTCTTCAGATACCAGGCGATCAGGCTCGCCCGTTCATAGGGGCCGGGCGGGCAGCGATACGGGTTCGGCGGTACCGACATCACCACGACGCCGCCATCGTCCATCGCCCGTAACTGCTCACACAGCAGCTTCGTCTGGTCGCCCGCCTTCCAGGCATGTGGCATGCGGGTGGCGGCCGTCTCGGTGTAGCCTGGCAGGGCGCCCCAGGCGATGTCGATGCCGGGGGCAAGGATCAGGCGGTCGTAGTAGACGCCGCCCCCGTCCGCGAGACGGACCTGCCGGCGGTAATTGTCCACCGCCGTTGCATGCGTGTACAGCACCCGCACCCCGTCGGCGACCAGGCGGCGATACCGGAAGCGCTGCGCCTCCATCGGGCGCAATCCGGCGATCACCGCATTGCTGAACGGGCAGGCGGTGTAGACGGGGTTCGGTTCGAGCAGCGCCACCTCGATCATCGGGTCGATCTGCGCGAGCACGCGTGCCGCGACGGCACCGCCGAACCCGCCGCCGATCACCACCACATGCGCGGCCCCGGGCGTGGCGCCGGCGAGGAACGGCGCGGCCAGCGCGCCCCCCAGCACCCGCCGTCGGGACGGCGGCTTGCGCTCAGGCAGCCCGGGCGGCGACGTCACCGTGTGCTCCACCATGCGGCGATCGCGGCAGATTCGGTCGGTGTGAACCCCGTGGCGATGCGGTTCATTACCGTGGCCGGCCGTTGCCCGGTGCGGAACGCCTCCATCGCGGCCTGTAACTCCGCGGGATGCCGGCCGGCGATCACCGGAATCGAATCCCCCGTTCCTGCGCCATGCGCGCCGTGACAGCCGGAACAGCTCGCCGCACCCGGCGGCGGCCCGAAGGCGGCGAGCAGCAGCACCGCGACCAATAGCGTTGGAATCCGCATCACGTGTGGCTGAGGTCGTGCTGCGACAGCGGGAAACTGCGTATGCGCTTGCCGGTCGCGGCGAAGATCGCGTTGAGCACCGCGGGCGCGGCCACCGCGATGGTCGGCTCACCCACCCCGCCCCAGAACCCGCCCGATGGCACCAGTACCGTCTCCACCTTCGGCATCTCGGCCAGCCGCATCACCTGGTACGTGTCGAAATTGCCCTGGACGACGCGTCCCTTTTCGATGGTGATCTCGCTGGAGAGCATCGCGCTCAGGCCGTAGACGAACGAACCTTCCACCTGCGCCGCGATCTGGTCGGGGTTCACGGCATAGCCCGGGTCGGTGGCGGCGACGATTCGCAGAATGCGGAGCTCGCCCTTGTTGGACACCGTCACCTCGGCCACCGCGGCGGTGTAGCTGCCGAAGCCGCAATTCTGGCAGATGCCGCGATGTACGCCGGGCGGCAGTGGCGTGCCCCAGCCGGCGCGTTCGGCGGCGGCGTTCAGCACGGCCAGATGCTTGGGACTTTTCGCCAGCAGCGTGCGGCGGAATTCCAGCGGGTCCTTGCCGGCGGCGTGCGCCACTTCGTCGATGAAGCACTCCATATAGATGGCGTTCTGGTTGTGGTTCACGCCGCGCCAGAAGCCGACGGGGACATGCGTGTTGCGCATCGCATGCTCGATCGTGAGGTGCGGGATCGCCATGTAGCCGAATTCGTCCGCCAGCCAGCCCTGGAAGGCGACGCGGTCAACACCGTTCACCATGCGCGACGGTGCGAGATGGGCCAGGATCGACTGGCCGGAGAGGCGGGCGTGCAACGCGGTCAGGTTACCGTCTGCGTCCAGCCCGGCGGTCATCTTCGCCATGGTGATCGGGCGGTAGAACCCGTGCTGCATGTCCTCCTCGCGCGACCAGATCAGCTTGATCGGCCGTCCGGGGATTTGCTTTGCGATGATCACCGCCTGGCGGGTGTAGTCCTGCTGGCCGCGCCGGCCGAACCCGCCGCCAAGGTGCAGCTTGTTCACCTTCACGTCCGACAGTTTCACGCCACCCGCCTCGGCCGCGGCGGCGAGCGTCGCGTCGCCGTTCTGGCTGGCGACCCAGACCTCCACCTTGCCATCGGCGTATTTCGCCGTGCAGTTCATCGGCTCCAGCGTGGCGTGGTTCAGGAACGGCGTGGCGTAGACCGCTTCCACCTTTTTCGCGGCCGACGTCATCGCGGCGGCAACGTCACCCTGCTTCTGGCCAGGCGCGGCCTCCTTGGCATCGAGGCCCTCGGCGACGAAGGTGGCGATCTGGGCGCTGTCGACGTTCGCGTGCTTGCCTTCGTCCCAGACGATCGGCATCGCTTCCAGTGCGGTCTTGGCCTGGAACCACTTGTCCGCGACCACGGCGACGGCGTCGTCGCCCACGCGCACGACGTGCCGCACGCCCGGCATGTCGCGGATCTTCCCGGCGTCAAAGGATTGCAGCTTGCCGCCGAACACCGGGCACTGGGCAATGGCGGCGTTCAGCATGTCCGGCAACTGCACGTCGATCGCGAAGACCTGCCGCCCGTTGAGCTTGTCCGCCGTATCCAGCCGCTTCACGCCGCGGCCGATCAGCGTCCATTGCGCCGGAGTCTTCACGGTGACATCGGCCGGCACCGGCAGCTTCGCTGCCTCGGCGGCGACTTCCCCGTAGCGCAGGGTGCGTCCCGTCGGCGTGTGGGTGATGACGCTGGCCGCGGCAGTGCATTCGCCGGCCGGCACGTTCCAGCGTTTCGCGGCGGCGCTGACCAGCATGGCGCGCGCGACGGCGCCGCCCTTGCGCACATAATCGACCGAGGCGCGGATACCGCGGCTGCCGCCCGTGGACATGTCGCCCCAGGCGCGCTTGCTCGCCAGGTTGACTTCGGGCGCGACATATTCAGCGCGCACGAAGCGCCAGTCGGCGTCGAGTTCGTCGGCGACGAGCTGGGCAAGGCCGGTCAGCGTGCCCTGTCCCATCTCGGAGCGGGCAATGCGCACGACGGTGACGTCGTCGGGCTGCACGACGACCCAGATGCCAAGTTCGGAACCCTTGGCGGCAGCCGGCGTGTTCTGGGCGGCGGCGGGCAGCGACCAACCCAGGGCGAGTCCGCCGCCGACAGCGGCAAGCGCGGTGAAGAAGCCGCGGCGGTCCAGTTGCAGAGCCTCGCTCATCAGGGCCTCCTCACGCCTTGCCGGTCTGCGGAACATTGAGCGTGGCGGCGGTATGGATCGCTGCCTTGATCCGCTGGTACGTGCCGCAGCGGCAGATATTCGTCATGGCCTCCGCTATGTCGTCGTCCGTGGGCTTGGGCTTCTCCTGCAGCAGGGAGACGGCGGCGAGGATCTGCCCGGACTGGCAGTAGCCGCATTGCGGTACTTCGTGCTGCAGCCAGGCCACCTGCACGGGATGGCTGAGCCCGTCAGGCGAAAGGCCCTCGATGGTCGTGATCCTGCCGCTGCCGACGGCGCTGGCGGGCATTGCACAGGTTCGGGTCGCGACGCCATCGATCAGCACGGTGCAGGCACCGCACTGCGCGACGCCACAGCCGTATTTGGTGCCGGTCAGCCCGACCCACTCCCGCAACACCCATAGCAAGGGCGTATCGCTATCCGCGTCGACCTCGTGCATCCGGCCGTTGATGTCGAGCTTGAGCATCGCAGTAGTTCCCCTTGATTTCACAAATTATTCCCTGCGATCGTCGGGCAGCGGGACAGAAACCCATCGCCGCCGCCATCGCATCTCAACACCACGACGCCGTCGCGTCACCAATATTCCTACAACCGACTCGCGATTGCGCTCCCGTGATGTCGCGGCGGCCAGATCGTCTGGAAAATGAGACGGCCGTGGTGAATCGCGGGAGTATCGGAAAAGTTACCAGAGACAAGCGAAACCGTTGTTGGGGCGCTGCAGTAACGGCCGGTGGATCCCGTCAGGCCACCGATCAGGGGAGGCGAGCGAGGCACGCGAGGTCGGCAAACCGCTCGTCGGTGACGAAGTAGAAGCTGAAGACATAGGGGTGGGACACCTGGAAGGCGGCGGGCGAGGGGGATCCCCTCTGCATCGTCTCCACGTCCAGCGTCTCGATCGGGCGCCAGTTGCCGTAGAACTCGAAGAAGCCGCGGTATCCCAGGCGGCGCAACAGGGCAGGGACGGTCCGGGTGCTGCCCGGGCGGTGGCGCTCCTCGATTTCGATCGAGAGGATCGGCCGGCACCGGCGCAGGGTCCCGGCCGCCCCGGCCAGCACCTCCAATTCGGCTCCCTCGACATCAATCTTCATTGCCGTGACGTCGGTCAGGCCCAGCTTATCCAGCCTCAGGGTCGGCACCGTCCAGGTCTCGATTGCCTCGACGCGCGGATCGTCCCGGCGGATCGCGGCATAATCCTTGGCGATCGACGCCCACTCCTCCTGCACCTGACCGGCCACGCGCGGCGCTGACAGGGTGAGCGTGCCGGCGTGGTCGCACAGCGCCTCGGGCCGCACCACGACCCGGTCGCCAAGATGCGCGACAGCCTCGCGCAGCCGCGCGCAAGCCTGGGGCAGCGGTTCGAACGCGATCACCCGTGTGCCGGGCAGGGCGGCGAGCAGCAGGGTCAGGTGTCCGGCATGCGCGCCGGCATCCACGATCGTTCCCGGCCGATGCAACGCGCGATGGAAGTCAATTTCCTGCAAGTCCGGCTCCGGGTTCCTGCCACGGGGTGAGCGGCCGCGGCCAACGGCCGGTGCCGGCCGAACCGCGGCGCGATCCAGGCGCACAGGCCGGACGTGACGATGGCCGGTGCCGCTTCGGCCGGCAACCCTTCTGCCGGTCGGGTCGTTGCAGCAGCATGCAAACTCAGAATCCACCCGGTCCGAACCCCGACCCGACGCCTATCCCGGTTCCGCCGGTGCCGACCCCGGAGCCGATGCCGACACCCGGCCCGCCGATGCCCACGCCGTTGTAGCCGTATGGTGTCATCGCTTCGGGCGGGACCGCGTTCGAATTCCCCGTTTTCGCAGATACGCTGATGTCCTGGTTCGGCCTTACCGCCCTTCTGCTGCTTCTCGTCGCCGTTCTCGGCTTTGCCAACCATGTTTGGGTCGGCCTGCCGCGCACGATCGCACTGCTCGCCGGCGCGCTGCTGGTGTCGGTGGCGATCGTGGCAGCCGAACCCTGGTTGCCGATGGTTCATCTGCATGAGTGGTGGCAGGACGTCGTTGTGGGCAACGACCTGCCGCACGTCTTCCTCGACGGGGTGCTCGCCTTCATGCTGTTCGCCGGTGCGATGCATGTCGACATCGCCGCCCTGCGCGACGCCAAATGGATCGTGCTGACGCTGGCGACATTCGGAGTCCTGGCGTCCACGGCGCTGTACGGGTTTGGCCTCTATGCCCTGTTCACCGCGCATATTCCGCTGAGTTGGTGCTTCGTCCTGGGATCCATCCTGGCGCCGACGGATCCGATCGCGGTGAGTGAGCTGATCCGGCGTGTCGGGCTGCCCGCGTCGCTGCAGGCGATCATCGCCGGGGAGAGCCTGTTCAACGACGGCGTCGCGGTGGTCGTGTTCGGGATATGCCTGAGCATCGCCACGGGAAGCGGCACGCCGGACGGGATCGCCATCGCCGGCGACTTCGCGAAGGAGGCGCTGGGCGGCGCGACACTCGGGCTTCTCACCGGCTACGTCGCCTACACCGCCATGCGCCGGGTCGATGAGCACAATCTGGAACTCACGATTTCTCTGGCGCTGGTCACCGGCACCTACAGTCTGGCGCATTATCTGGCCGTGTCCGGCCCGATCGCGGTGGTGGTTGCCGGACTGCTGATCGGCCATCGCGCCGCGCGCTATGCCTGGAGCGAGCGGACCCGCACGAACGTGACGACGTTCTGGGAACTGATCGACCAGCTGCTGAACGCCATCCTGTTCCTGGTGCTGGGATTCACGCTGCTGGCACTGGAGGACGCGAACACCAGTGCGGTTCTGGTGGCGGGCGGTGTAGCGCTTGCCGTGCTGGTGCGGCTTGTCAGCGTTGGGCTGCCGGTTGTGTTTGCCGGGCTGCCCCTGCTGCGCATGGCGCGCGGCGTGGCGGTGCTGACCTGGGGCGGGCTGCGCGGCGGCATATCCATCGCGCTGGCCCTGACCTTGCCGCCGTCGGCCTATCGGAGCGACCTTCTGACCCTGTGCTATGCCGTCGTCGTGTTCACCATCCTGGCCCAGGGGCTGACGATGCCCTGGCTGATCCGGCGCCTGTATGGCGCATCAGTTGAAGAAAGCAATGAAGATGGTCACCAGCCCCAGCACCAGGTTCACGCCGATCAGCTTGCGGATCGTGTCGAGCGTTGAGGCCATGCGCGCGTGGTCGGTGGTGCGGCGGAACCCGCGGTAGGGGCCGAAGAAGATCGCCAGGAACACCGCGCTCATGATCAAGCCGAGAAGCAGCATGGTGTGGACCGGCCAGCGCAGATTGGCCATGCCGCCATAGAGCCAGATCATCAGGAAGCCCGTCACCAGGATCAACGGCATCGCGTGCCAGACCACGAGGAAGAACCGGCGGAAGACCTGGGTGTGCAACAAGAGGCGCTGCGGCGGGTCGAGCACGCCAAGGCTGGGGCGCAACACGACATAGGCGAAGAACATCCCGCCCACCCACAGCACGGCCGACAGCACGTGCACGGCTTTCAGCAGCGAAATCGTCAGCATGGCGATGTGATTCTCCAGACTCGCTCCGGCGCCGAGACTTGCAGGGATTTCCGGGGGAGGGAACCGGGGAGAGGCGCCTTGCAATCAACCTATCATTCCCAGCAGCTCATCCGTCAGAGACCGAAGTTCCTTCGAGGCGGATGAGCGCGGTGCGGCCTCGATCACGCCCAGTCCGTCGGCGAAGGCCGCGGAAAATCCCGTGCGATTGCCGATGCCGGCCTGCAGCAGCGGCTGGCCTCGCGCCGCCAGGTCCGCCGCGACCGCATCCCGCAGCCGGGACGTGGGTGGAACGCGGTTCAGCACGATGGCGGCGCGCCGGCGTTCCGCGGCGGCCAGTTTCATCGTGTCCTCGGCCGCCCAGACATCCGGCGGGCTCGGCTGCACCGGCACCAGCACAAGATCGGCCCCGCGGATGGCGAGCCGCGCATCGGTATCGACCCGTGGCGGGCTGTCGATCAGCACCACGTCATGCTCCCGCCGCAACCGGTCGAGCTCCGCGCCCAGGCGCCAGCCGGACACGTCGGAAAACCCCAGAACGGCGGCCGGCGGAACCCGCGCGGCGCGCAGGCCGAACCAGCGGGTAAGGCTGCGCTGCGGATCGATATCGAGCAGCGCCACGCGGAATCGCGCGGCCAGCGCCACGGCCAGATTCGCGGCCAGGGTCGTTTTGCCGGTGCCGCCCTTCTGCTGGGCCAGCGTGATGACCACCGCCATGCGGCGACTCCGCAATGTCCGCCGTCAGGGGACCAGAACGGCGCGCCGCTTTCCAGCCCCGGATTCGCCATCGCCGGAGGATTGCGTATCGTGGTGCCAATCATTTCCGTGACGAGAGGCGTCCCCGATGAGCACCCCGCTGCAAGGCATTACCGTCCTGGACTTCGGCCAGATCTACCAAGGCCCCTATGCCACGTTCCTGATGGCCAAGGGCGGGGCCAATGTCATCAAGATCGAGCCACCCACGGGCGAACCGCTGCGGCGGCGGGTGCTGGCGACGGGCGCCGGAGACACCACCCTGCCGATGGCGATGCTGAACGCCAACAAGCGTGCCATCACGCTGAACCTGAAATCGCCGCGTGGGAAGGATCTGCTGAAGCAGATGGTCGCCAAGGCGGACGTGCTGCTGGAGAATTTCTCGCCCGGCACGATGGACGATCTGGGCGTGGGCTACGAGGTCTTGAAACAGGTCAATCCGCGCCTGGTCTACGCGACCGGCACAGGCTTTGGCATCAGCGGGCCGGACCGCGACAACCTGGCGATGGATTTCACCATTCAGGCGGCGTCGGGCATCATGAGCGTCACCGGCCAGCCGGACGGGCCGCCGACCAAGGCCGGCCCGACACTCGTCGATTTCATGGGCGGCATCCACCTGTATGCCGCCGTCATGACCGCTCTGTTCCAGCGCGACCATACCGGCCAGGGGCAGCTGGTCGAGGTGGCGATGCAGGAGACGGTGTACTGCTCGCTCGCTGCCAGCTATGACTATAACTTCCGCACCGGAAAGGTTCCGCCGCGCGCCGGCAACCGCCAGGCCGGGCTGTCCAGCGCGCCGTACAACACGTTCCCGACCACCGACGGCCATGTCGCGATCCATGTCGTGACCGAGGCGCACTGGTACAACCTGCTGAAGGCGATGGGGCGTGAGGACCTGAACGACGATCCGCGCTTCAAGACCAATCCCGATCGCACGAAGCACATGGAGGAAACCGAGGCGGTGGTCGTCGCCTGGACCAGCACGATGGACAAGATGTCGGTTGTCGCCGCCTGCAAGAAGGACAAGATCCCCTGCGCCCCGGTGCGCAATGCCGTCGAGGTGATGAACGACCGGCACATGCACGAGCGCGGGATGCTCGAACGTATCGACCATCCCTCGCTCGGCCCGGTCATCGTGCCGAACTCGCCGCTGCGCCTGCATGGCGCCGACCGGGTGCCGACAATGCCCAGCCCGCGCCTCGGCGAACACAACCTTCCCATCTACGGCGATTGGCTCGGCCTGGGCGCCGAGGGCGTGGAGGCACTGAAGCGCGAGGGCGCAATCTGACGAATGGTGACGGCCGCGTCCGTTCGCCGCGCGGCCGCTATCCCTGCAGGGCTTCGACGCGTTCGGCTGCCTCGGCTTCCTCCTCGATCTGCAGCGCATCGTTGAATTTGTTGAAGAAGCCGCAGAGCGTGATGCGCAGGGTCAGTTCGACGATCTGCGCTTCCGAGAAATGAGCGCGCAGCCGGTCGAACAACGCATCCGGCAGGCGGTTCGGCGCAGTCCAGGCTGCTATCGTGTATTCCACGACCAGCCTGTCGATTGCGTCGAATTCCGGGTGGTCCTGATAGTCCAGCACCCGGTCCACGCCCGCCGGCGAAATGCCCTCCGGCACCAGGAACGGCTTGTGGTGCGTGACGCAATACTCGCAGGCGTTCAGCTTCGAGACGGCAACGATGGCCAGTTCCAGGTAACGCTTGGGCAGCGTGTTCGCTGCGCGCAACTCCATCAGCATCGACATGAGGTGCCGCAGCGCCGCTGGCACATGCGCGAACACCGCGACCTGGTTGCGGAACGGGCCATAGCCCGCGGCAAATCGCTCGTAGATCTCCGCAAGGTCCGGCGGAAGTTCGGTGGATTCGATTGATCGCACGCGGGCCATGGCTCTTCCCTTTCCGGCAGTCAGTTCTTGGGCTTCTTGCGCATCATCGCCTGCCGCTTGCAGATCGCCACCATCTCATTCCGCTGGTTCCAGCACGTGTGCTCGAATTCCAGGATCCCGACATCAGGGCGCGAGCGGCTTTCCCGCATCGCCAACACCTTGGTGCGGGCACGCAGCGTGTCGCCGTGGAACACGGGCTTGGGGAAGCGCACCTCGGTGAAGCCCAGGTTGCCAACGGTGGTGCCGAGGGTGGTGTCGTTGACGGAAACGCCGACCATCAGGCCAAGGGTGAAGATCGAGTTGACCAGCGGCTTGCCGAATTCGGTCTTGGACGCGAACTCGGCGTCCAGATGCAGCGGCTGGACGTTCATCGTCAGTGTGGTGAACAGCACATTGTCCATTTCCGTCACGGTGCGGGTCCAGGGGTGTTCGATCTCCTGCCCGACCGCGAATTCCTCGTAGTACAGCCCCGCCATGGCGTTCGTCCCTCTGCCTTGGTTGATGCGACGAAGCCTATGTCAGATTGCCCGGAGACGAAACGTGTGCCGGGAGCCGGTCTGTCGGCAGATTCGCCGATCCGTTACGAATCCGGGTCGTATCCACTTGCTCAAGATCAAGTGAAATCAATCTCTTCTGATATTATTACCACGTGATCGTGTGGGGTATGGTTCGATGCCCGCCCCATATGTCCGCATGCAACTCTGAAAGGGAAACGCATGCGCGCGAAACTGATGCTGGCTCTGACCATCGCCACGCTGCTCGGTGGGGCCTCCCTGCTGAGTGCCTGCAACACGATGGAGGGCGCCGGACAGGACCTGCAAGCGGGCGGACGCAGCCTGGAAAATTCGGCCGAACGCAATCGCTGATCGCTGCACATTCGGGACGGGAGTCGTCGTCATGGACAAGGATCGGGTCGCCGGCGCCGCGAAACAGATGAAGGGCGCCGTAAAGGAAGCTGTCGGGAAGGTTACGGGTGATGCCAAGACCGAGGCCGAGGGTCGCGCCGACAAAGCCGAGGGCAAGGTGCAGAACGCCGTGGGCGGCGCCAAGGATACCGTTCGGGATGCGGTGAAGCGATAGGAGGACCGTTCGTGTCGACAGTCCTTCTGATCATTCTGATCATCCTGCTACTGGGCGTGCTGCCGACCTGGCCGTACAGCGGCGGCTGGGGCTACTATCCCAGCGGCATCCTCGGCATTGTCGTGGTTGTGGTGATCGTCCTGCTGCTGTTGGGTCGCATATGACCCGGGCTGGCGGCCTGCTTGTCGTCAGGCCGCCAGTTTCTCCACACGAATATCCTTAATGTCACGGAACGTCAGGGCGGGGGCCATTTCCTCCGCTCGGCGCATCATGAAGGCCGAACTCGCCAGGAATACCGGATCGCCATCAACGTCATCGGCCATGGCCGAACGGTTGTCGGAGACGAACTTCGCCATTGCGGCACGGTCGGAGGACGAGATCCAGCGGGCCAGCGCATAGGGTGAGGTTTCAAAGCCGATCGCTACACCGTATTCGCCAGCCAGGCGCGCCTGCAATACGTCAAGCTGCAGCGTGCCGACGACCCCGACCAGCGGTGCTGATCCGTCCTGTGGCCGGAACAGCTGCACCACGCCTTCCTCGGCCAGTTCCACCAGCGCCTGGCGCAATTTCTTCGCCTTCATTGCATCATCCAGCCGCACGCGGCGCAGGATTTCCGGCGCGAAATACGGCACGCCGATGAACTGCACCTCCTCGCCCTCGGTCAGCGTGTCGCCGATGCGCAACGTGCCGTGGTTGGGGATGCCGACGACGTCGCCGGCGAACGCCTCCTCGGCCAGTTCACGCTCGCGGGCGAAAAAGAACTGCGGCGCATGCAGCGGGATCTGCTTGCCCGTGCGCACCTGCTTCAGCCGCATTCCGCGGGTCAGCCGCCCGGAGCAGACGCGGGCAAAGGCGATGCGGTCGCGGTGGTTCGGGTCCATGTTCGCCTGGATCTTGAACACGAGCGCGGTCAGGTTCGGCTCGGTTGCCTCGATCGTGCGTTTATCGGCTGGTTGCGCCCGCGGGCGGGGGCCGTATTCCGCCAGGCCGTCCAGCAGGTCGCCGACGCCGATCCCCTTGATGGCGCTACCGAAATACACCGGCGTCAGGTGGCCGGCGTTGAACGAGTCGAGGTCGAATTCGGGCAGGGCGGAGCGTACCAAGTCCACCTCATCCGCCACATCCTGCAGCCGCCTGTCGGATTGCGGCAGTTCGGCGGTCAGGTGCATTTCCCGCTTGCGCAGGTCGTAGGTGCCGGCGAACTCGGCCGCGCGCCCCACGGGCCAGGTGACCGGGGTCGTATCCAGGGCGAGAGTCGAGGCGATCTCATCCAAGAGTTCGATCGGATCGCGCGCCTCCCGGTCCATCTTGTTGATGAACGTGATGATGGGAATGTCGCGCAGGCGGCAGATCTCGAACAATTTTCGCGTCCGCGCTTCGATGCCCTTGGCGGCGTCGATCACCATGACGGCGGAATCGACCGCTGTCAGAGTGCGGTATGTGTCCTCCGAAAAGTCCTCGTGACCAGGCGTATCCAGCAGGTTGAACACGCAATCCGCGTATTCGAAGGTCATCACCGAGGTCACGACGGAGATGCCGCGATCCCGCTCGATGCCCATCCAGTCGGACCGCGTGCGGCGGCGCTCGCCCTTGGCGCGGACGTTGCCGGCAAGCTGGATCGCCCCACCGACGCGCAGCAGATGCTCGGTGAGTGTGGTCTTGCCGGCGTCGGGGTGGGAGATGATGGCGAAGGTGCGGCGGCGGGCGATTTCGGTCTTCGGGTCGGTGCTCATACGGGGGCTATACACGATCACGCGGTGGGTGGGGACCTACGGGGTCCAAGAGCGGTGGATGTGGGGCTGGGATGGGCGCTGGGATGGGCGCTGGCACAGGGGGGGGCGAGACCCGGAACAAAATGGCGACAGGCCGTGCGATTCTGGCGCGGGATCGCATGGACAGGGTTCGATCCGCACACTATTATGTTCGGAGTTTGGTTCCCGGTGTGATCTGCCGCGGCCGCCCTTCTCGGAGAAACAACGATGCTCACCAAGCGAGACCTGTTCCGGGCGTCCGGGATGGCAGCGTTCGCCGCCGCGTCCGGCTGCGCGCAGGACAGCGGCAGTGGCCGGCCGGGCTTCTTCAAGGCGCGGGACATTGCCGAGGCCGGGTTCATATATGGCCTGCCGATCGTCATGAACTACGGCGTGATGTATGAATACATCATCGACCGGAATTCCGGCCAGTGGAAGGCGCCGTTCA
>JBFXDK010000079.1:19918-27595 GCA_050181195.1 Acetobacteraceae bacterium
GGCTTCTTCAAGGCGCGGGACATTGCCGAGGCCGGGTTCATATATGGCCTGCCGATCGTCATGAACTACGGCGTGATGTATGAATACATCATCGACCGGAATTCCGGCCAGTGGAAGGCGCCGTTCAATTCCATCTTCAACGAGGCCCGTGTCTTTACCTACAAAGATACGGCCGTTGTGACACCGAACAGCGATACACCATATTCGTTGTTGTGGGCCGATCTGCGCGCCGAACCAATGATCCTGTCCGTACCTGCGGTTGATCCAAAGCGCTACTACGCGGTGATGCTATGCGATGGTAACACCTACAACTACGGCTATATCGGAAGCCGAGCGACGGGGAATGGGGCGGGAACGTATATGGTGGCGGGGCCGGGGTGGAATGGTCCAACGCCGGCCGGGGTCAGAAAGGTGTTTCGTTCCGGAACCGATTTCTCGCTGATCATCTATCGCACGCAGTTGTTCAATCCGGCCGATCTGCCCAACGTGAAGCGCGTGCAGGCCGGCTACCGGGCGGTTCCGCTATCGACGTATCTGCGGCAGGCGCCGCCGCCCGCGCCGCCGCAACCCGTCTTCCCGAAGATCGACAAGGAACTCGTGAAGACCAACTTCTTCGAGTACCTGGATTTCGCGTTGCAGTTCGCGCCGCCGATGCCGAACGAGACGGAGATCCGCGCCCAGCTTGCACGGATTGGCGTCGGACCGGGCAAGACGTTCAACTTCAAGGACCTGTCGCTCGAGGACAAGCTGGAGATTGGTCTCGGCATGAAGGAGGGCGAGCGCAAGGTTGACGAAGCCGCCGCCGCGTTCGGGTCGGAGATCAACGGCTGGCGGATTGGGTCCGCGCAGGGTGACAACGCCTTCTTCAATGGCGACTGGCTGCTGCGCGCGGTCGGCGCGAAGCTGGGCATCTACGGCAACGATCCTGTGGAGGCCACCTATCCAGTCACACGGACCGATTCGACCGGTCAGATGCTGGACGGCAGCAAGCACACCTACACCCTGACCTTCCCGCCAGGTGAGATGCCGCCGGTAAATGCGTTCTGGTCGGTGACGATGTATGACGGCAAGACGCAGTTCCTGATCAAGAATCCGATCAACCGCTACCTGATCAACTCACCCATGCTGCCGTCGATGAAGCGCAATCGCGATGGTTCGCTGACGCTCTACATCCAGAACACATCGCCGGGCCGCGACAAGGAAGCCAACTGGCTGCCGGCGCCGGACGGGCCGATCTACCTGGTGATGCGGCTCTACTGGCCGAAGACCGGATCGCCCTCGATCCTGCCGGTCGGCAAGGGCACCTGGCGTCCGCCTGGCGTGGTCCGCGCGACCTGACGCGCATGCGGCGGGTGCGACGCCAGCCGAAGTCCGCGGCCGAACGGAAATCGTTGTGCCCGAAATGACAAAGCGCCGCTCCGGGACCGGAGCGGCGCTTTCTGCAGGGTAGGGAAGCCGGCGGTCAGCGTGAGTAGAATTCGACGACCAGGTTCGGTTCCATCTGCACCGGATACGGCACGTCGGACAGCTTCGGCGCGCGGGAGAAACGGCCTTTCATGGCGCGGTGATCCACTTCCAGGTATTCCGGCACATCGCGCTCGGAGCTCTGGCTCGCGTCCAGCACCATGGCGAGCTGCTTCGACCGTTCCTTCACCTCGATCGTATCGTTGTCCCGGACCAGGTAGGATGGGATGTTCACGCGCTTGCCGTTCACCAGCACGTGGCCGTGGGAGACGAACTGGCGCGCGGCGAACGGCGTCAGGGCGAATTTCATGCGATAGCAGACGGCGTCCAGCCGGCGCTCCAGCAATTCGATCAGGTTCTCCGACGTGTCGCCCTTCCGGCGTACGGCTTCCTGATAGTATTTGCGGAACTGCTTTTCGCTGATGTTGCCGTAGTAGCCCTTCAGCTTCTGCTTCGCCATCAGCTGCGTGCCGAAGTCGGTCGGCTTCTTGCGGCGCTGGCCGTGCTGGCCGGGACCGTAGTCACGCTTGTTGATGGGGGATTTCGGCCGGCCCCAGAGATTCACCCCCAGGCGGCGATTGATCTTGTACTTGCTCTCGGCGCGCTTGCTCATCGGCGCGTTGCCCTTTCGTTTGGCCCCCGGGCACCGGGTAGCCTTGTTGCACCGGTAGGCCTGCCCCGAGAGGGGAGGCGGGCGCGGCTCCCGCAGAGCCGTCCACGTTCCCGGCCGTGAAGGGCGCGCGTATAGGGGGCGGACGGGCATTTTGTCAAACGATGCGCGCGGCCACGACCACCGGGCGTATGGCGGAGCGCGGGTGTGGTGTGGGCGTACAGTCGCTGCCGCCATAACGCCGCGCCCCGCCGCTGCCGTCCAGGCTCCCCGCGGCGCCCTTCTGCCGCCGCCGCGCCATGCATTGTGGTTCGGGCGGAACGTACCCACTTTCACTGGCAATGGCGTCCTCCTCCCCCGGTTTCGTCACGCAGGCCACCGTCGTCCGGGAACCCGCGGACATCGCCGACCGCTGCGTGGGCGTGGAGCTGGAGTTTCTCGGGCTGAGCGCCGCGGACGCGGCAAGGGCGCTCGCGCGCGGCCTCGGCGGATCGGTTACGGCCGAGGATCCCCATGCCTGGCGCGTCCAGGGCGGCCGGTTGGGCGACATGAGCGTGGAGACGGATCTGCGTTTGGTTCATCCGCAGCGGCAGCATGGGTCGGGCGTGCGGAAGCTGCCGCCGTGGATCGCGGCAATCCTGGGCAGTGTTCTTTCGCCCGTGGTGCCGCGGGAGTTGATCGTGTCGCCGATCCAGGCTCGCCGGCTGATCGAGATCGACGACGCCGTGACGGTCCTGCGTTCGGCGGGGGCACGGGGACGCGGTGTCGTGCTGCTGGATTCGCTCAGCCTGCATTTCAACGTGGCGCCGCCGGCGACCGACGCGGCGACCCTGACCGCTTGCCTGAAGGCGTTCCTGATCCTGGAACCACGCCTGCGCGACCACATCGCGCGCGGACGCCTGCGCCATCGGCGTGCCCTGCCGCCTCCCTATCCGGACGCCTATCGCCGGCGTGTGCTGTCGCCGGATTATCGGCCCGACCTGCCGGGATTGATGGCGGACTACCTGGCGGCGAACCCGACACGCAAGCGCGGCCTGGATATGCTGCCGATGTTCGCACATCTGGACGAGGCGCGGGTCCGCTCGGTCTTGCCGCTGGAGAAGATCGGACCGCGGCCGGTCCTGCATTACCGGATGGCGCAGGCCCATTTGAGCGAGCCAGGCTGGAGCATCATGCCCGACTGGCGCCGGTGGCTGTCGGTCGAAGCGCTGGCGGCCGACCCCGAGGCGCTTCAGCAGCAAGGACGAGCCGCGGTGACGCAGGGGCAGTGACGCAGGCGAAGTAGGCCGCACGCGCGGAATGGCGGTGAAATGTCGATGAACCCGCGGCTTTCCGGCCCGTTCAGGCACACTGCCGATGCGAATGGGCCGCGACGTTCCCATCTCCCGTGTTGGCTGAACCTGCAGCGGTGTCCGATGCGTCGTATCGCCCATATCTCTGACCTGCATTTCTGTGCCACGGACACACGGGTCGTGGAGGCGCTCGCGGACGAGCTGAACGCCAATCCGCCGGACCTGATCGCGGTCAGCGGCGATCTGACGATGCGCGCGCGTTCCCGCGAGTATCGCGCCGCCCGGGCCTTCTTCGACGGGTTGCAAGCGCCGGTCCTGGCCGTGCCGGGCAACCACGACATTACCTCCTACTGGCTCCACGAGCGCTTCTTCGATCCCCTTGGCCGGTGGCGCCGCTTCATCCATGCCGAACCCGAGCCGGTCTGGATCGATGATGAGATTGCGGTGATCGGCGTCAACACGGCCTCGCGCGCCGGTGCCTTCCTCGACTGGTCACAAGGCCGCGTGAGCCATCACCGGCTGCGGCGTGCGGTGCGACGGTTGAAGGCGGCACCCGACAATCTGTTCCGCATCGTTGTCGCGCACCACCCGTTCCTGCCGCCCGAGACCGCGCCGCGGACCCGGCTGGTGGGGCGGGCGGAGGCCGCTCTGGCCGCCTTCGCCGCGCAGGGCGTGCGTATGATCCTCTCGGGCCACCTGCATCTGGGCTACATGCGTGCGCGGGGGGCGGCGAAGGGCGCGGAAACGGCGGGGGGGCTGGCGGGTTCGGCCGCGGGCGAACTGCTGGTGGTGCAAGCGGCGACGGCGACGTCCACCCGGCTGCGGGGGGAGCCTAACGCCTATAACAGCATCTGCGTCGAGGACGGGCGGGCGCAGGTGATTGTGCGGGCCTGGGATGGGGGCAGGTGGTGTGATGTGTGAAAACCGGGGCTCCGCAGTCAAGGATTGCCCGGCGGGTCTGGTCTGGGTTTCTCGGGGCGGGTCGCCGGTGCCTGCGATGGAGCGGTACGTCCGGGATGGAGCGCACGGGGGAAGGTGGCCCGCCTGGGTCAGCCGAAGCGATTCGGGCCTGGGGTGCCGGGGGTGCAGAACCACACCAGCAGGATGATCCAGCCGACCACCGGGATCACGCTGATCAATTGCCACCAGCCGCTGCGGTCGATGTCATGCAGCCGGCGCGCGCCGACGGCGATCGACGGCAGCAGCGTTCCAAGGCTGAACACCAGATTGAGCAGGCCCGCATCGCTGCCTGCCGTCGAGTCCACGATGGAGGCCAGAACCGAGCCGAGGACGACGAACAGCGTCCAGTACCAATAGGCGGACCGGGGCGCCCGTCCGGTGAAGTTGGCATAGTTGGTGAAGCCGGCGTTGATTGCCTCGCCGAAGCCCATGAGCGTTCTCCCCGCTGCGCGGTGGCGCCATCGCCTCGGAGTGTGCGGAACGCGAACGGCCTGTGCAATCCGCGGTCAGCTGTCCCGAGTGGTGTTGCGATTGCGGGTCGCGTGCGGATCCAGCCAGCCCATGGTCGCCTGCGGCTCACTGTCGGTGGTTGGCAGATAAGGCTTGATATCCAGAAGCGGCGTGCCGTCCACGCAATCCAGGAAGCGCACGCGCAGCCCATCCGGTCCATCGAAACCGTCGAACGCCACGACCGACAGGCCCAGCGGATTCGGCCGGCGCGGACCGCGCGTGGCGAAGACGCCGCGCGGTTCGCCGTCGAATGGCGGGGTGAACACCATCTCCGGCGGCTTCGCCTGGTCCAGCCAGTAGACCAGGATCAGATGGGAAAAGCCGTCGAGGCTGCGCAGCCCCTCCACGCAATCGGGAGCGATGCGCACGGTGCAGACGGGCGCGGGGTCGGGCTGGCGGCCGTTGCGCGGGCAGTCCGCAATGGTGCGCCAGGGCGTGTGGATGGTTCCGATCGGCTGGAGTCGCAGGTCACGTGCGGGCATGACCGCAGTCATAAACCTGTGGATGTGGCTTCGCCAGATGAAGGATGTTTTGCATCAGGGCGAAACAACGCCTACATCCGCCGCATCGGTTGGTAACGTCACGTCCCGGAGCCTGACGCATGCGCAAGGAGTCCGCGGTGCTCGCCCTGCTTGCGCTGCAACAGCGCGAATGGCGGGTGCACTTTCCCGGGCTGCTGAATCGCGCCCATCAGGCGATCGTCGGCTATCTGTGCGGCCGGGCCCGTTCGGGGGCTCCACTGCGCCAGTTGTACGGTGTCACCAAGGAAGTGTTCCTGCTGGACGATGCGACGGTGCGGGAGCGCGTAGACGAGATCCTGCGCCTGGGCCTTTGCCGCAGCGATCCGCCCGGGGAACGTCTGTCGGGCCGCAGCCTGGTGATTCCGAATCCCGTGCTGCTGGCCTCATTTGATGACTATCTGCGACCGATCGCGGAGCAGATGCGCCTGATCGAGCCGATGCGCGCGCTGGCGGTGCCCGCGGCCCTGGATGAGGACGACCGGCAGGCGATCCTGTTTGCCTTCGACACCTACGCGAATGCCTGGCTGGCAGCGGCGGACCGGGTGCTCGCCGGACAGGGACTGTCGCCGGGGCGGCGGGCGGATGCGCGCCGGCGGCTGCCGGCCGCGTCGTACTGGTCGCTGCTGCATCTGGCGATGGAGCATGCCGATGCGGTCCGCGCCGGGACCGCGGCCGATGCGACGCTGATGGCCGATCAACTCGCGGCCAGCGTGCTGGAGCAGACGGGGCAGGGGTTCCAGACCATCCGCGACCATATCTCCTGGCTGCTGACCCAGGGATTGCTGGCGCGCCACTCCGGCCGCGGCTTGCGGGTCTCGCTGGCGCCTGCCGCCGAGACCTGTTTCGGGGCGGCTCTGCTGCAGGGGGCCGCCGCCTTCGCCGATGCTGCCCGCAAGTTGGGCGGGGACGGGGACTCGGATCCGGGCGATGAGGACCCGATCGAGCAAACGGTCCGCATGCCGCTCGCCTGTTTGCTGGGCGGCGAGGCGGCGGGACCGCGGCACATCCTGGAGATTGTGCACCCCCCGGAAGCAGCGCAGCGCATTCCGCTGCAGGAAGGCACGCTCGTCATCGGGCGCCTGCCGCCCGCGGACGTGATCCTGCGCGACGGGGTCGTCTCCCGCGCGCATTGCCGGGTCGAGTTGAGTGATGGCGTGGTCCGGGTGATCGATCTCGGGTCCACGAACGGGACGTTCATCGACGACGAACGGATCGACGGGACGCATGACCTGGGCGAAGGTGCCGCCCTGCGCGTTGGTCCGTATACGCTGGTATGCAGGCTGGAGGAGCCGGATTGATCGCCAGCCGGATGGTCGCCCCAGATATGAACGAATTAGGAATTTCTGAAAAAAATTCACGGGAATTATCCCGATATCGACGGGTCCGGTTTTCCAAATGTCCGCTGTCATCATCATGAAATTCCGGCGCGGATATATTCAGAAATCCACATCTGAAAAGTAAGAATCCCTACCTTCCACTGCAAGGAATTTTGTTGGTTAATCATTTCTGTATATTTCTTGTCATCGCGAACTACATTTCCCTCCGTAACGCAACGTCAGCCAGTCATCCGATGCTTGACAACGGTGACCCGTCGATACGGAGGGAAGCGATGCGCGGACGTACGCAACAATCCCGGAACCGCTCGGGGACGGTGGCTGCCTGTCTCGGCAGACGCGCGGAACGCGGCATCGGTGGCACAGGCGCCGCGTGCTGACCCGATCGGATCGGTCCGCTGCCCGGCCGCGGCCGGGCATCCCTAGTTCAGCAGTGTCTGCAGCTTGCGCACCGCACTGTCGGGCGTCGTCAGCACCGGCTTGCCGGTCGCCTCGGCCACCAGGGACGCGGCACGCGCCAGGCTGAACTGGCCCAGCGCCACCACGTCGCAATCCGCTAGCCGTGGCGCGGCCAGCCGAACCAGGCGGTCGTGTTCAGCGAAATCCCCACGGTCCAGCGCGGCCATCGCGCCGTCGGCCTGGCATGGCACCACGGTTGCCTCGGGCGCGGCGGCGGCGAACTCCGGCGGCATGGAGGCGAGCGTCGGCGCGAAGGTTGCGAGCAGGCCGATTCGCGCCCGGGACCCGGCAAGGGCGAGCGCTTCCTCGATCATCGCCTCATTCGGCTTCAGCACCGGCATCGGCGCGAGGTCGCGGGCGCAAGCCTCGATGCTTGGGCCGAAGGCGGAGCAGGTGAACAGGATGCCGTCGGCGCCGCAGCCGCGGGCGTAGCGCGCGAGCGTCAGGAAGCGCTGCGTCATCGCATCCGTCAGCCTGCCGTCACGGGCAAGGTCGGCGGAGAGCGAGTCGTCCAGCAGGTTGACTGT
>JBFXDK010000080.1:0-15552 GCA_050181195.1 Acetobacteraceae bacterium
ATCCGGTGCGGCCTCGCGGAACAGCGGCACCAGCCATGGCGTGCCGACGATGACGAGCGTGCACGCGTAGCGCCCGACGATGGCATTGCGGTTCTGGTTCAGCGTGGCGAGGCCCCATCGCCACGCCGTTTCCCAGGCCGGATGATCAGGCGCCGATGCCGGCACCGCGGCGGCCACCCACACCGCGCCTGCTCCCGGATCCGGTTCGCCGTGCAGCAAAGTCTCGGCGAGATTGCGCAGGACCATCGGACTTCCGGGGGAAAGATCCTGCACCGTGCGGCCGGAACCGGCCAGATGATCCGCCAGAGCCTGGCGGCAGATCGCCGCACCGTCCCGGTCCGGCACGATCAGCACCAGCAGGGCAAATCCCTCGTTCAGCTCGAAATGGCTGGTGACCAGGCGCCATTCCGCCTCGGCCGCCGCGCCATAGCGGTGCCCGATCGGCGTATCGCCCGGCGCGCCGTCGGTCATCACCCGTCCGCCGCGCCGGCCACGATCATCTTCTCGACTTCATCGCGGATCAGCGGATGAATATCGTACCACTCATCCGCATTGACGAAATACAGCACCGCGTGGCTGTCGAGGAACCGACCGAGCCGGTTGATCGCGGCGGGGTCGGTGTCGGGCAGGGCGGTCGCGCGGTTGCGAGCGATTTCCGCCAGCCATTTGGCATCGGCCTGGGCGATCGGCAGGAAGCTGCGACGCACCGCGTTGATCGCGGCGGTCACCACCGGCTCGCCTATCGGCAGAGCATCCGCCGCGCGGGCCCGCACCACCGTTTCCTGCAACAGGCGCAGCAGGTCACGCAGATGCCCGCCGCATGCGTCGATCAGCCTATCCACCAGCCGCTCCCGCTCGGCCGGTTCGGCGCCGAACAACCGGGCAAGCCCGTCGTCGCCCATACGGCGGCGCACGACCGCGTGGAACAGCGCCTGGTTCGATCGTGTCGGCGACCGGTCCGCGTCGTTCTCCCACAGATGCCGCGTCGGCAGCAGGACCATGGGCGTCATCATCCCTGGGGTCATGAACTTGAGCCAGGGCGGTACCGTGTAGACGAGGTGCAGAAAAGGAATTCGCAGATAGTCCAGATGCGTCGTGAACACCCGTTCGATGCTGCGGATCACCTCCTGCTCGGTCAGCAGCCCGCCGCGCATCTGCTCCAGCTGGTCGAACAGGAACACGACGTTCGTATCCGCCCCGCGCTCCAGCCGGATACGTTTCACGACCTCGGCGCAGTAGTCGGACACGTTCTGCCGGAGCGTGGGCAGATGCGCGTTCAGCACGCGTTGCAGGTTCTGCCGGAAGCTGGAGGGCGTCTTCAGCTCCAGCTTCAGGTCCACCTTGGACTGCAGCTTGCCCAGCACGGCCGAGAGTGGCGTTTCAAAACCCGCGCTGCCGCCGATTTCGGTCCTTGTGACGGTCGTGTTCGTCAGGAAATTGACCAGCCGGTCCCAGAAGGGATTGACCGGAATGGCGGCCCCGGGAATGTCCTCGACCGCCTCGCCGAAGGCCGCGGCGAGCACGACCAGCAATTCGCCGATGTCCAGGGGTTCGGCCGGGTTCAGGAAATCCATCGCGCTGGCGTAGGCGACGACATAACCGGCTTCTTCCAATTGCTGCTTCAGCCGGAGGAGTTCCGTGGTCTTGCCGCTGCCGCGAAAGCCGGAGAAGAGCTGCATGCTCTCGACGGTTGCGAACTCAATGGTCGTGCGCAGCTGCGCAACGGGGTTGTCCTGAATGTCGCTTTCATGCAGCGGCTCGTAATAGGGGCTGCCCGGATGTAGCGGCTCGTCGATGCCGAGCCGGCCGTGCATCTCTTTCAGGAAGCGGAAATCCTCCGGTCCGACCGGCATGGGGGTGGTGTCCTCGCAGCCACGAGCAGGCCTCGTTCGCTACGGTATTTACGCCTGAGCAGGCCGTTACGACAGGGGATACCGCGGCGCGGCGTGTCGAGGCTTGACGGCGGGCTGCGGGCGGGGGCGTCGCGCCCTCCGCTCCACTCGGCCATGCCCGGGGCGGATCGTCCCGGTGCGCACCGGTCCCGCTGCCCTACTGTCGCGCGGTGTTCTCCGGGGTTCCCGCCGCAGGTTGCTGCTGTACGACCTGTCCCTGCTGCTGCGCCGACTGGGGCTGCACCATCTGCGACCGTTCCTGCGATGGGCGCTGCGCCTGCCCGTCCTGGAGCGGCACCTGCGCCGGCTGCTGCTGCGCCTGCCCGTCCTGGGGCGGCACCTGCATCGGCTGCTGCTGCGCCTGCCCATCCGTTGGCTGACCTTGCGTCGGCTGCTGCTGCGCCTGGCCATCAGTCGACTGACCCTGCATCGGCTGCTGCTGCGCCTGGCCATCGGTCGGCTGACCCTGCACAGGCTGCTGTGCTTGGTCACCCTGCGCCTGAGCCGGTGCCTGCATCGGGGTTCCGGGCTGGCCTTCCTGCGCCTGCCCTGCCGGCCCCTGCGGTTGTGCCTCCGATCCCGCCGCTCCCGCCTGGCGCTGCGCCGCGAGTGCCGCGGTCTCCTCGCGGATCTGGGCCAGCTGTGCCTGTGCCTCGGCTGCTTCCTGCCGTACTTCCTGCAACTGTCCGGCCGCCTGCGCCAGGTCGCGATTGCGTTCCGCCAGCGTCTGCGTCAGTTCCGCCAGCCGCCGCTGCGTATCGGTGAACTGCGCCATCGCCTGCTGCAACACGGCCTGAGCCTGGTTGCGGCGCGCGATCACCTCTTCCAGCGACTGGCGCGCCGACTGCACCTCTCCGCTCGCGGCCTGCAGCCGTTCGGCGGCGGCGGCACGCGCATTGCGCGCTTCCTCAAGCTGAGCGCGGACCGCCGCCAGATCCCGCTGCGCCTCGGCGTTCGCAGTGCGTGCGGCCTGGATCGAGCGTTCGGCTTCGGCGATCTGCGAGGACCGCGCTGCGGCATCGGCGGCAAGCTGCGCCAAGCCTTCGCGCGTCTGCGCTTCCTGCTGGCGGGCTTCCTCGATCCGTTTGCCGATTTCGGCGAGGTCGCGGGCGCGCGCCGCCTGCGCCTGCTCCAGCTGCTGTGCCTCATTGCGGGCCTGGACAAGCCGGTTCTCCGCCTCGGCCAGGGTCTTGCGCATGTCGGCGACCTGCGCCTCGCGCTGCTGCAACTCCTGCGTGACCGCGGCAAGCCGCTGCGTCGTGGCTTCCAGGTTGCGCTGCGCCTCGGTGAGCTGGGCGGTGGCCTGCTCGCGCTCGGTGCCCGCGGCTTCCGCGGCCGAACGGGCTTCCTGCGCACGCCGCTGCATGTCGGTCACACTGCCCCAGGCCTGTCGCTGCTGGTCCAGTTCCGCCGTCAGCCGCTGGTTGGCGGCTTCCAGCCGTTGCTGCTGTTCGACCGCGGCGGTTCTTTGCGCATTGGACGACACGGCGAAGTAGATCACCAGGGCCCACCCGACCACGGCGATTGCCGCCAACGTAATCGGGAGCGGGCGTCGCATCTCCGAGCGGATGTCAAAATTCACGGCATTAATCCTCCGGGGCGCCCGGCCCGGCTAACGTACCGGGCCCTGTGCTGACACGAGAAGGCCCGTGAGGGCGGTATGGTTCCCTGACCCAAAGGGATTACGCCGTACACGATCTGGAACGGCGCGCCTCGCGGGCGCGAGGAAAGCACGCCGGCGGCCATCTCCGCCGTCTGTCGCGCTCACGCAGCTTTGCGCGTGCGCAGCATGCCCGAAAGGGCGCCCGGGTCCGTGACCGGCAGGCCGCAGACGCCGCCACGGCACACATAGGCAACGGGCGTGCCTTCCGGCTCTGGTTCCTTGCCATGCGCCGGATGGCCGGGCGGGACCGCGTCCGGCGAGGCAGCCCGCATCACCACGACCGCGGGGTCGGGGGCCGTCAATGCGGCATGCGCCAGAGCCTGGGCGCGCGGATCGGACGGCTCGCCGGCGATGACGACGCTCGCCGCCTCCTCCAGCAGGTCGGCAGAGACGAGCATGCCGGGCATGCCGGTCAGCGCCTGCGGATCGCCGGTAAAGGCGCGCAGCAGCGCCTCGGCCCGGGCGCGCCATCGCGGCTCACCGGTCAGGTGGAACAGGCGCGCCAGGACCTCGGCCATCACGCCGTTGCCGGCCGGGGTCGCGTTGTCGGACGCGGTGCGCGGGCGGGACAGCGGCACGTCATTGGCGTCGGCGGCCGTGGTGTAGAAGCCGCCTTGGCCATCGGCGAACGCGGCCTCGGTGGTCTCCACCAGCCGGGTCGCATGGGCCAGGTAGGCCGGGTTGCCGGTGGCCTCATGCAGCGCGAGCGCCGCCCGCGCCATGGCTGCCTGGTCGTCCAGCAGGCCGGCGGCGGACACGCGTCCCAGGCGCCAGGCATGCTGGATGCGCCCGTCCGGGGCCGCCATCGCCGCCAGGATGAAATCGAACGCTTCCCGCGCCCGCGTCAGCCAGGCCGGGTGGTCGAACACGCTGGCGGCCCGGACCAGGCCGGCGATCGCAAGACCGTTCCAGTCGGCCAGCACCTTGTCGTCGCGGCCGGGACGGACCCGCTTCGCCCGCGCCTGGGCCAGCACGACCCGGGCCTGCGCCAGCGCGGCTTCCTCCTCGTCCGATCCGCGCGGCGTGACGCGGCGCAGGATCGTGCGCCCTTCCCAGTTCCCCTCCGCGGTTACGTCGTAGGCGCGCTTGAACGCGGGGGCGAGGGGACCCAGCAGGCTGTCGACCTCGGCTTCGGTCCAGACATAGAACCGGCCTTCCTCGCCCTCGCTGTCGGCGTCCTCCGAGGCCGCGAAGGCGGCGATGCCGTCATGCGGTTCGGCGGTCATGTCGCGGGTCAGCCAGCCGACCGTTTCCTCGGCGCGGGCGGCATACAGCGGGTCCGGCCGGTGAGCATGCGCCAGCGCCAGCAGGTCCAGCAACTGGGCGTTGTCGTACAGCATCTTCTCGAAATGCGGCACCAGCCACACCGCGTCGGTGGAATAGCGGGCATAGCCGCCGCCCAGGTGATCGTAGATCCCGCCCTGCGACATCCGCTGCAGCATCAGGTGCAGCGCGTCCTGGCCGTCGGGGACGCCGCTGCGGAATGCGTCCTGCCACAGGAAACGGAAGATCACCGGGTTGGGGAATTTCGGCGCGCCCTTCAGCCCGCCATGGTCCGCGTCGGCGACCCGCAGATAGGCCTTCGCCACCGCGTCCAGATGGGCAGGCGGGGGCAGGTCGCCAGGCTGCGCGGCGGATTCCCGCGCCAGGTGGTCGCGCAGCGAGGCGGTGTTCTTCACCACCGCTTCGGCCTTCGTGCGCCAGGCTTCGGCCACGCCCTGCAGCACCTGCCGGAACGACGGCCGGCCCCAGCGCGGCTCCGGCGGAAAATACGTGCCGCCCCAGAACGGCGCGCCGTCGGGCGTGAGGAACATGGTCAGCGGCCAGCCGCCCTGTTCGCCCAGCGCGTGCAGCGCGGACATGTAGATGGCGTCGATGTCCGGGCGTTCCTCGCGGTCGATCTTGATGCTCACGAACAGGTCGTTCATCAGCGCCGCCGTCGCCGGATCCTCGAAGGATTCGTGCGCCATCACATGGCACCAGTGGCAGGCGGCGTAGCCGATCGAGACCAGGACCGGCTTGTCGGCCTGACGCGCCTCCTGCAGGGCGGCGGCGCCCCAGGGGCGCCAGTGCACCGGGTTGTCGGCGTGCTGCAGCAGATAGGGCGAGGTTTCCCCGCGCAGCAGATTGGCTTGCTCTCCCATGGCCGGTCCCCTGTTGCCTTGGGTGGAGATGGGACCGGCGAGACCAGCGCACAGGGGGGTCCGGCCATCACGCGCCGGCAGCGTGTTCGCATTCCCGTGCCGGCGCGGGAAGGCGCCGGCGCGGGCCGTTGTCAGGCGGCCTGGTTCGTTCCGGCCCGCTGCAGGAAGGACCGGACGTTGGCCAGCGACTCCTGGTCATCGTCGAAAGCCAGCCGCAGTTCGCCGATGCCGGCATGGCGCACCGCGAAGCGCAGCGGTGCGCCGATCGCCGAACACTCAAGTATTCCCGCGGTGCCGACCGACAGCGATGGACCCTGCACGATCCGCGCACCGCCGTCCGACAGATCGGCGATTTTTGCCTGCGCCACCTGTTCGTCCGGCACCGTGATCCGGCACGCCAGGTCGACGGCGAACCGATGGGCGGCGCGCCGGTCTACCTCGGCGGTGGAGGTGCGGACGATCCGGATCACGCCATGCTTCAGCTCCTCGACCGTGCCATCCAGCCGCTTGATGCTGTCCAGCACCTGTTCGGCGTGCTGGCGCGCCTCCTGCGCATCACTCGCGACCTCGGTGTTGAGCGTGGTCATCGCCTCGGCCGCGGTGGCCGTCTCGGTGACGTTGCGGGCGATTTCCGCCGTCGCCGCCCCCTGCTCCTCGACCGCGGCGGCGATCGAGCCGGCGATCGCGTTCACCTCGCCGATGGTCGTCTCGATGCGCCGCACCGCGACCACGGCGGCGGTGGTCGCTGCCCGCACGGCGTTGATGTGCTGCCCGATCTCCTCGGTGGAGCGGGCCGTCTGCGTGGCAAGCTGCTTCACTTCGGACGCCACCACCGCGAACCCCTTGCCGGCGTCGCCGGCGCGCGCGGCCTCGATCGTTGCGTTCAATGCGAGCAGGTTGGTCTTCGCGGCGATCTCGCTGATCATGTCCGCCACCGTGCCGATGCGGCCGACCTGCTCGTTCAGATTCTCGATCACGTCGCGCGTTTCGCCGCCGGCATGAACCGCCTCGCCCACCATGTCGCTCGATCGCGCGACCTGCCCGCTGATCTCGCGGATCGAGGCGGCGAGTTCCTCGGCCGCCGTGGCAACGGTCTGGATGTTGCCCAGGGCCTGGGACGCGCGGGTGACGGCGTCCTGCGCCGAGGTTCCCGTGCGATCCGCCAGGGCGGTCATCTGATCGGCGATGCGTGTCAGGGATGCGGTGTTCAGCCCGATTTGGCTCAACGCGTCGCCCGTCGCCCCCTCGATCTTGTCCGCCATGCCCATCAACGCGTCCCGCTTCGAATACTCGCCTCGCTCGCGTTCGGCGTCCTGTTCCGCGCGCAGCCGCTCCATCGCCTCGGCGTTTTCCTTGAAGACCAGGACGGCGGCGGCCATCCGGCCGATTTCGTCCCGGCGTTCCAGACCGGGGACATCGGGCCTTTCCCCGGCGGCCAGAGCGCGCATGACGGCGGACAGCTGCGTCAGCGGGTTGGCCAGGCGGGATGCGATCATAACGCCAAGCAGCAGTGCGAGAACAATCCCGAGGCCGACCACGCCCATGAGGCTCAAGGTGGCGTCGCGCACGATCGTCTGCGCGTCGTGCTCGCTCTGCAACTCCAGCCGTTCCGCCGCTTCGCCCGCTGCCGCCAGGGCGCGCCGGTAGGCGTCTTCGACGGTGGCGATCCCGCGTTGCGCCTCGCCATAGGCGAGTCCGGCCGCAATGGCCGCGCGTTGCGCCGCGAACAGGCCGTCCTTGCCATCGAAACCGGCCTGAATGGTTGCAAGGCCCTGGCGTGTGGTCAGCAGCCTGACCTTGTGTTCGTCGCTGCGCATCCGGCTGGCGAGGCGTTGCAGCGCATTGCCGCCGGCACGGATGGTGCGCTGGGTTTCCTTCTCGATCGGGTCCACCTCGGCCGGGGCGCTGGCCAGGGTGAGCGACTTCGCAAGCTCTTCCAGCTTCGCGAGATCGCGCATCAGGCGATAGACACCCTGCAGGGCCGGGAACGTCTCGTTCATCGATTCGGCGATCAGGTCGCCCAGGGAGTCGATGGTGGCACTGCCCCCCTGGATGCTGGTCTTCGCGCTGTCCTCCACGGACACCATGCGTTGCTCGAGCTCGCCCGCGACCTCGGCAAGCTGCCTCTGCATGGCGGTCCGCGCCTGTTCAAATCGCGTAATCCCCTGATTGAACGCCTGCAACGCCGCCAGGCGCTGCTGGCTCAGACGGATCGCGCCATCGATGTCGCGGAACAGGTTCGCCTGGCTCGTCGCGATCAGATCGCGGTCGAGCGCTGTCCCGGACCGTTCGGCAAGGCCGCGCAGCCGATCCAGCGCCTCACGGCCCTGCTGCCTCAGGGCCGCCAGTTCGGCCAGGTCCGTTGCGGGATCGGCGGCTTCCGATGCCGCCTTCGCCGTTGCGCGAATGGATGCCGCATTCCCCGCCAGGGCCTGGCTTTCGCGCAGCAGCGGCAGGGCCGTGTCCGCCAGGACGGTCACGCCCACGCCCATCTGGTTTGCAAACCACAGGCCGGCCCCGCCCGTGACCCCGATCAGGGCCGCGAGCGAGAGGAAGGCCATCACCAGCCGGCCGCGTATGCCCATGCGGCGGCGTCCTCCGGCGTTCGTCCGACCGGCCATGGTTGTCCGCTCCTGCGATCAGGATCCGGCGCCGCCCGGGACGGGACGGAACACCTGCACGCGGTTGTTGGCGGTGTCGGCAACGAAGATGTGACCGGTCTTGCGGTCGACGATGATGCCGTGGAGATTGCCGAACTCGCCGTTGCCCGAACCCTTGCGGCCCCACATGGCCAGGTGCTTGCCCTCCTTATCGAAGACCTGCACGCGGTTGTTGCCGATCTCGGTGACATAGATGCGGTCCTGCGCGTCAATCGCGACGCCCGCGGGCGCCTTGAACTCGCCCGGGCCCTCGCCGGTCTTGCCCCAGCCGAACAGCAGCTTGCCGTCCTTGTCGAAGACCTGGATGCGGTCGTTCTTCAGGTCGCTGACATAAAGCCGCCCGTCCGAGGCGAATTTCGCCGCTTCCGGCACATTCATCTTGCCGGGTTCGCTGCCCGGCCCACCGAACAGGGACAGGAACTTGCCGTTCAGGTCGAAGATGTTGACACGATGGTTGCCCGCTTCCGGCATGTACAGCCTGCCGTCGCGAATATCCATGAACTCGGACTTGATGTTCTGGCCGGGCGCGGTGCCGTATTCGCTGAAGGTCAGGATCCACTTGAAGGCGGGATCGTATTTCTTCACGGCACCGGTGTTGTAGTCGGCGACGAAGATGTTGCCGGTGGGATCCACGGCGATGCCTTCCGGCTTGTCCAGATGCTGGTCCTCGTCGCCCTTGCCGCCGAAGCGGCCGACGAACTTGCCGGTTGCCGGATCGAAGACCTGCACCCAGGCATGCACGGCATCGGTGACCAGCAGCTTGCCGTCCTTCGTCCAGGCGAAGTCCTCAACGTATTTGAACTGACCCTCGCCGGTTCCCTCGGTGCCGAAATTCATCACGTGTTCGAACTTCGGTCCGTCAGCCTTCGCCGGCGCGGGATGGAACAGCAGGCCGCCCGCGACCAGGGCTGCGGCGGCAAGCAGGATGGATTTCATGGATGCACCTCGCGTGATCGATGATGCATCGTCGGCGAAACGGGTAAACGGAAGTTTAAGCCCAGGTGCAATGTTCGGGCGGCATTTCAGGAAGTGCCCAGCAACACACACTGGTGTTTTTCAGGTGCTGACAACGGCGGCGCGGCGGCCGGTCGCATGCCTCCCTTTCCTTCCATGTCCGCAGGCGGCACCCTGCGGGGGCAAGGAGGAAACGCCATGGAAGCAGGTTATCTCGGGGTCGGCAGCATGGGGCAGCCCATGGCGGGGAAGCTGCTCGATGGCGGCCACCAGCTCACGATTCTCGACGTGAATGAGGCGGCGATGCAGCCGCTGCTGGACCGGCAGGCAAGGCGCGCGGGCACGCCGCGGGAATTGGCCGATGCCTGCGAAATCGTCTTCGTCTCCTTGCCGACGCTGTACGCCTTCCGTGACGTGGTGTTCGGCCAGGACGGGCTGCTGCAGGGCAGTGCCATGAAGATCCTGGTGAATACCTGCACGGTCGGTGTGCCCTTCGTGAAGGAGATCGAAGCCGCGATGGCGGCCAGGGGTGTGACGGTGGTCGATTGCCCGATTTCGGGCGGCCCGGTGGGCGCGCGGGACGGCACGCTGTCGGTGATGGTTTCGGGCGATGCGGAGGCGATCGAGACCATCCGTCCGATGATCTCGCTGTGGGGACCGACGATCACCGTCGCCGGCGACGCGCCCGGCGCGGCGCAGGTGCTGAAGCTGACCAACAACATCCTGTTCGCGGTGTCGCTGGTCGCGACGTCCGAGGCGTTCGTGATGGGCGCGAAGGGCGGGCTTGATCCGGAACTCATGCTGCGGGCGATCAACGCCGGCAGCGGGGCCAATCGTGCGACGCAGGTGATGATCCCGCGCGCGGTGCTGACCCGCAGCTTCGATTACGGCGCGGCGATGCACATCCTGATGAAGGACATGGAACTGGCGATCGAGCTTGGTGAGGAGCTGGGCGTCCCCATGTGGGTCTGCCAGGCGGCGCGGCTGGTGTTCAAGCACGCGATGTTCCAGCGATCCCCGAACGACGACATGACGAACGTGATCCGCGCGATCGAGCAGGGGGCCGGTTTCGAGATACCGAAGACGCGCTGACCCCGATTTCCCGCCCCGCGCCGACATGCGATCGTACGGTGCGGCGAAACACGAAGGAGGAGTGCAATGATCACATTGTATGGCATGGGTAGCCCGAATGTCGTGAAGATCTACATCGCGCTGGAGGAACTCGGACTGCCCTACACGGTGGTTCCGGTCGACGTCTTCACGGGCAAGCAGTTCGACGCCGAATTCCTGAAGCTGAACCCGATGGCGAAGGTGCCGGTCATCGTCGATGGCGACGGACCCGGCGGCAAGCCGTGCACCTTGTTCGAATCAGGCGCGATCCTGCTGTACCTGGCGGAAAAGACCGGAAAGCTGCTGCCGTCGGACATGGCCACGAAATACCAGGCCATCGAGTGGATGATGGTGCAGATGACGACCGTCGGCCCGATGTTCGGCCAGCACGTGCACTTCATGCGTTTCGCCCCGGCCGGTAACGACTATTCCAAGAGCCGCTACGCAACCCAGGTGCATCGGGTGTTCGAGGTGATCGACCAGCGCCTGTCCGCCAGCCCGTTCCTGGGCGGGCCGGAATACGGGATCGCCGATATCGCGACCTTCCCCTGGGCGCGGAATATCCCCGTGCTGCTGGGCGCCGATGCGGCGGGCAAATTCCCCAACGTGACGCGCTGGGTGGGCACGATCGACCAGCGGCCGGCAGTGAAGAAGGCGCTTGCCCAGGTCGATGAGGTGCGGGCGCGCACGACGCAGTTCGACAAGGCGCAGCCGCAGGATCTGGACAAGCTGTTCGGCCGAGGGAGCTACGCGGCCGCCTGACGTTTGGCAATACGTTAACTCCGGCAATGCGACCCTGCGGGTGGATGCGTCTGTGCATACACCCGCAGGCGTCGAACAAATGCCTGATTCACCCATTGAACGCCAATATCCACCGCCTTATGATCCTTGCATGGAACATCGCGTGTCCAGGCTGGAAGATGACATGCGTGAGATGAAGTCCGCGGTCGCGCGTCTGGAAGAGGGCTTGACCGATGTGCGGATCATGCTCAGTCGGATGGACGCGCAGTTTCCCCACCTCGCAACCAAGGCCGACCTCGCGGAAAAGCCCAGCAAAGCGTATCTTTGGGGGGGCTGGCGGTGTTGATGACGGCGTATGGCTCCGGCCTCGCGGCGCTTGCCGTCCTGAGATAGCGGACACCGGGAACGTCACCGCAGCGGGCGGGCGCCGGGGACATCGCCGGGAACACCATACCTTCGGACATTGCACAGATTGCCCTCGGGCGCGCGCAGGGGCACAAAGTGGGTCGCAGAGGAGACCCCATGGACCACCCGACCTGGCAGCAAGATGTCTATGCCGCGCTGAAAGCCGCCGGCATCACGCAGATCGGCTACGTGCCCGATGCCGGCCACGCCCATCTGATCAATGCCGCGCACGCCGATCCCGATATGCGCGCGGTCGTCCTGACCACCGAGGAAGAAGGCATCGCCCTTGCCGCCGGCGCCTGGCTCGGCGGGCAGCGCGCCGTGCTGCTCATGCAGTCCTCGGGCGTGGGCAACTGCATCAACATGCTGTCCCTGCCGCTGAACTGCCGCATGCCGTTCCTGACGCTGGTGACGATGCGCGGGGAGTGGGGGGAGTTCAATCCCTGGCAGGTGCCGATGGGTGCCGCGACGCCGACCGTGCTGACGGCGGCGGGCGTGCAGGTCCGCCGCGCCGACCGGCCCGATGAGGTCGCGGAAATGGTCGCCGCCTCGGCCGCCCTGGCGTTCGACAGCCAGATCCCGGTGGCGGTGCTGTTCTCCCAGCGACTGATCGGCACAAAGGTGTTCGTGAAATGAGCCGGCCCAACGACGGAACCCTCGACCGCCGCGAGGTGGTCGCCGCCCTGCTGCGCGATCCCGACGATCTGCTGGTGGTCACCGGCCTTGGCGCCGCGACCTACGATGTGGGCGCGGTGGGCGACCGGCCGCAGAATTTCTACCTCTGGGGCGCGATGGGCGGCACGGCCATGATCGGACTGGGCCTGGCGCTGGCGCAGCCGCGGCGCCGTGTTCTGGTCGTGACCGGCGATGGCGAGATGCTGATGGGCATGGGCTCGCTCGCCACGATCGCCGCGGCCGGCGCGCCGAACCTGGCCATCGCCGTTCTGGACAATGCCCGCTATGGCGAGACCGGGTCACAGTACAGTCACACCGGCCATGCGACAGATCTCGCCGCGGTCGCCGCGGCGTGCGGCTGGTCGAAGACCGTGACTGCCCGCGGCATGGAGGAGGTCGAGGCACTGCGTCCGCGCCTGCGCTCGGAAAACCTGTTCGCCGTGCTGCGGATCACGCCCGAGGAGAAGCCGCGGTTCCTGCCGCCCCGCGACGGCGCGTACCTCACCAGCCGGTTCCGGCGTGCCCTGGGGGTCGGCGAGTCTTGATCCACGTCCTGATCCAGGCGGCGCGGCGGGCGAAAATTCCCGCTGGCTTTGTTCGCGCGTATCGCTGACAATGCGACGATGAGAAATGTAACGTCGCGTTGACGCGGCGTCCGCCACGGACCCGGCACGGATCCCCTCCCGCGGCCCGGCTCGTGCGGTGCGCGCGGAGTGCTGCATGGGAGAGGACCTGGCAAACCCGACGGTTCGGCGCCGCCTGACAGCGGCGCGGGTCACCATGGCCGCGGCGGTGATCCTGGCGATCGCGGCCGGCGGCGGCGCGCTGCTGATCCGTCACCCCGAGGCGCAGCAGGCGCCGCAGGCCAGCCAGCCGCGGCCGGCTGGTCCTATCGTGCCCGTCTCGGTCAGCAAGGTGGAACGGCAGGACGTGCCGGTCTGGCTGCGAGGCCTGGGCACGATCCAGCCCACGAACGCGGTGCAGATCCGCAGCCGTGTCGATGGTGCCTTGCAGGACGTGGTGGTGACCGAAGGCCAGGACGTGAGGACGGGCGACCTGCTCGCCGTCATCGATCCCCGGCCTTACCAGGCATTGCTGGATGTCGCGGTCGCGCGCGGCAAGCAGGACCAGGCGGCGCTGGACAATGCCCGCAGCGATCTCGCGCGCTACACGATGCTCGCGCAGAAGGAGATCGCCTCGCGTCAGAAACTGGAAAGCATCCAGATGCAGGTGAGCCAGCTGACAGCGGCGCGCGGCGCGAACGAGGCGCTGATCGCCGCGGCGCAGCTCAACCTGACCTTCTGCTATATCCGCGCGCCGTTCGACGGCCGTGTCGGGCTGCGGCTGGTGGACCCCGGAAACCTGGTCCGCGCGGCCGAGGCGACACCGATGTTCTCCCTGGTGCAGATCCAGCCCATCGCCGCGACCTTCACCCTGCCGCAGGCCATGCTGCCCGCGCTGCAGGCGGCGATGGACCGCGGCACCCTGCCGGTGGTGGCATTCAGCGCTGATGACAAGACGGAGCTCGACCGCGGCACGCTGGTGACGATCGACAACGCGATCGACGTCGCGACCGGCACGATCAAGCTGAAGGCGACCTTCCCCAACGCCGGCAACCGACTGTGGCCAGGGCAGTTCGTGAACCTGCAGGTGCTGGTCGGGACCGATGACGGGGCGCTGGTGATCCCCACCGCGGCGGTGCAGCACGGGCCCGCGGGCCAGTATGTCTATGTGGTGAAGCCCGACTCCACCGTGGCGCGGCAACCCGTCGAGGTCAGCCGCGACAACGGCCGCTTCGCCCTGATCGCGAAAGGGCTGGACGAAGGCCAGACCGTCGTCATCGATGGCCAGTCCAGGCTGCAGTCCGGATCGCGGGTCGCGGCGAATGACGACGGATCGGCACGCGACTCCAGGGCGGCGAAAACCGGCGGATAATCCAGAAGAACCCGGGAAAGGGCGGACGCGAAGCGGATGAACATCTCAGCGCCTTTCATACGCCGGCCCGTCGCAACCTCGCTGTTTATCGCGGCGATGGTGCTGGTCGGTCTCGCCGCCTATCCGTTCCTGCCGGTCGCGCCGCTGCCGCGGATCGACTTCCCGACCATCAACGTGAATGCCCGCTATCCCGGCGCCAGTCCCGAGACGATGGCGAGCACCGTCGCGCAGCCGCTGGAACGCCAGTTCGCCGCGATCGCCGGCATCGCCCAGATGACTTCGATCAGCGTCCTCGGCCAGACGCAGATCACCATCCAGTTCGATCTGGACCGCGACATCGATGCCGCCGCGGGCGATGTGCAGCGCGCGATCAACGCGGCCAGCGGGCAGTTGCCGCGCAACCTGCCGAATGCGCCGAATTTCTGGAAGGTCAACCCGTCGGAATCGCCGATCCTGATCCTGTCCGTGCAGTCGGACGCGCTGCCGCTGATCGAGGTCAACGACTACGCCGATGCGGTGTTGTCGCAGCAGATCTCGCAGATCAGCGGCGTGTCGCAGGTCTATATCGGCGGCGAGCAGAAGCGGGCCATCCGCGTCCAGGTGGATCCGGCCAAGCTGGCGGCCATGGGCCTGACGCTGGAGGACATCAGGCCGGTGCTGGTCAGTGCCACCGTCAACGCGCCCAAGGGCACGATCGACGGGCCGAACCGGTCCTATGCCCTGTATGCCAACGACCAGCTGACCAAGGCCGCCGAGTTCAATGATGTCATCCTGGGATGGCGCAATGGCGCGCCGATCCGGGTGAAGGATATCGGCCAGGCGATCGACGCCGCGGAGAATTTGCAGCTCGCGGGATGGCAGAGCGGCAAGCGCGGCATCATCCTGATGGTCTACAAGCAGCCCGGCGCCAACGTCATCGAGACGGTGGAGCGCATCAAGGCGGCCCTGCCGCAGCTGGAAGCGGCGCTGCCCCCCGAGGTGCGGCTGAACATCATCATGGACCGGACGCAGACGATCCGTGCCTCATTGCATGAGGTGCAGTTCACGCTGGTGTTGTGCGTCGGGCTGGTCGTGATGGTGATCTTCCTGTTCCTGCGGAATCTCTGGGCGACGATCATCCCGTCCGTCACGGTGCCGGTGGCGCTGATATGCACCTTCGCCGTGATGTACATGCTGGACTACAGCCTGGACAATCTGTCGCTGATGGCGCTGACCATCGCGGTGGGCTTCGTCGTCGACGACGCCATCGTGATGCTGGAGAACATCTATCGGCATATCGAGAACGGCATGCGGCCGATGGAGGCGGCGCTGAAGGGCGCCGGCGAGATCGGCTTCACCATCGTCTCGATCAGCGTCTCGCTCGTCGCCGTCTT
>JBFXDK010000080.1:15652-27431 GCA_050181195.1 Acetobacteraceae bacterium
TCGCTGCCGATGCTGCGCGACATCACCACCGACCAGCAGGTGGGCGGCAACACCGTCACCATGACGATCGACCGCGACCAGGCGGCGCGGTTCGGCGTGCAGCCGCAGGTGATCGACGACACGCTGTACAATGCCTTCGGCCAGCGCCAGATCACCCAGTATTTCACGCAGGTGAACACCCATAAGGTGATCCTGGAGGTCCTGCCCGGCCAGGCCTCGGACATCGAGACGCTCAACAAGCTGTATGTCCGCTCCAACACGGGGCAGGTGGTGCCGCTGGGGTCCTTCGTGACCTGGTCGACCAAGCCGGTGCAGCCGCTGTCGATCAGCCACCAGAGCCAGTTCCCCGCCGTCACCATCTCGTTCAACCTGGCGCAGGGCGCGGCGCTGGGGCAGGCGGTGGATGCGATCAACGCGGCCATGCGGCAGATGGGCACGCCGATCACCATCCGCGGCACGTTCCAGGGGACGGCGCAGGCGTTCCAGTCCTCATTGGCGAGCCAGCCCTACCTGATCGCGGCGGCGCTGATCACCGTCTACATCATCCTGGGGATGCTGTATGAGAGCTATGTCCTGCCGCTGACCATCCTCTCGACCCTGCCCTCGGCCGGCGTTGGCGCGCTGCTGATGCTGATGCTGGTGAAGTATGATCTGTCGGTGATCGCGCTGATCGGCGTGATCCTGCTGATCGGCATCGTCAAGAAGAACGGCATCATGATGGTGGACTTCGCCATCACCGCGGAGCGGCGGGATGGCGAGACGCCGCTGAGCGCGATCCGCCAGGCCTGCCTGCTGCGCTTCCGCCCGATCCTGATGACGACGATGGCGGCGATGCTGTCCGGCCTGCCGCTGATGCTGGGGACCGGCGCGGGGTCCGAACTGCGCCGCCCGCTGGGCTATGCGCTGGTGGGCGGCCTGGCGCTGAGCCAGATCCTGACGCTGTACACGACACCCGTGGTGTACCTGTATCTCGACCGGCTGCAGCATTGGCTGGCGCCACGACGGACGGAACTGCCGACGCTCGCAGCGAAGCTGACCGCCGACGGGGATTGATACCGGGCGACCGATCGCCGGATGATCGGGAGACCGGGGGCGGAGTAAAGTGTGCCCGCCATGCCAAGGTGTGCCAGCCATGCCCGTGGACCGCATCGGAGCGTCTCCACAGCCGAACCGGACATGCTCTAGGCTTCACGCCGGTGCCACCCCCAGACGCGGTTTGCTGCCCGCCATGCGCTCCACCCCCCTCGATCGCGTTGTCCATCCGGATCTGCTGACCCCCGAGGAAATGGCGAGGGCCGACGCGGCATCGCCCGCCTTCGGCGTGCCCGGGCCGGTGCTGATGGAAAACGCCGGACGGGCGGTGGCGCGGGCGATCCGGCGGCGGGTCCGGCCCTGCCCGACGCTGGTGCTGGCCGGTCCTGGCAACAATGGCGGGGATGGCTATGTCGTGGCGCGCCTGCTGCAGCAGGAAGGGTGGCCGGTCCGGCTGGCCGCGCTCGCCCCGCCGCGGGCCGGATCCGATGCCGCCGGAGCCGCTGCGCGCTGGCACGGACCGGCGGCGCCATTCACGCCCGCCGAGGCGGCGCGGGCGGCACTTGTGGTGGACGCCGTGTTCGGTGCCGGCCTGGCACGCGATGTCGATGGCCTGCCGGCCGAAACCCTGGCGGCGGCGCGCCGCGTCGTCGCGGTCGACGTGCCCAGCGGGGTGGATGGTGGGACGGGGGCGGTGCGCGGCTTCGCGCCGCCGGCGGAGCTGACGGTGACGTTCTTCCGGCTGAAACCCGGGCACCTGCTGCTGCCGGGGCGCGACCTGTGCGGGGAGCTCGTGCTGGCCGATATCGGCCTGCCGGCCGCGGTGCTGTCCCAGGTGCGGCCGAATGCCTTCGTCAACGGTCCCGCGCTGTGGCGCATTCCGCGGCCCGGGCCGGAGTCGCACAAATACACGCGCGGCCATGTCACCATCCTCGGCGGCGCGGTGATGACCGGTGCGGCGCGCCTGGCCGCCGACGCCGCACGGCGGGTCGGCGCCGGGCTGGTGACGATCGCCGCCCTGGGCAGCGCCGGGATCTATCGCTCCGCCGCGCCGGGCGCGCTGGTGACCGAGGATGGGATCGAGACGCTGCTGCAGGATGCCCGCCGCCAGGTCTGGGTGTGCGGGCCGGGCCTGGGCGTCGAAGCGGCGCGGGCCTCTCTTCCCGCGCTGCTGGAGGCCGGCCGGACCGTGATCGCGGATGCCGATGTGTTCTCGGCCTTTGCCGGCGATGCCGCGGGACTGCGCGGCTGCGCGGTGATGACGCCGCATGCGGGGGAGTTCGCGCGGGCCTTCGGTCGTCCGGGCGCGGATCGCCTGTCCGCCGTTCGGCGGGCTGCCGCCGCGACGGGGGGCGTGGTGCTGCTGAAGGGCGCCGATACGATCGTGGCCGAACCGGGCGGGCGGGTGACGATCAACGCCTCCGCGCCGCCCTGGCTCGCCACGGCAGGGGCGGGTGATGTTCTGGCCGGGCTGATCGCGGGTCTGCTGGCGCAGGGCATGCCGCCATGGGAGGCCGCCTCGGCCGGCGCCTGGCTGCATGGGCGGGCGGCGATCGAGGCCGGTCCCGCGCTGATCGTCGAGGATCTGCTGCCCGCGATCAGCGCCGTGCTGGGGGATCCGGATGCAATCCCATGAGCGTTGCGGCCGTCGGGGCCCAGTGTCCCGCCAGTGTCACGGAATGTCCATTGCGTCCGGCTGGCCAAGCTCACACCTCTGACAGGGAGGCCACAATGCCGCCCGGACCGGATGGCGAGAGCGTATGATCGGCCTCGGATGGTCTTCGGGGTCGGCTCATGAACGATGTCTCCACCGGGTTGCTGGATCGGGCGCTGCGCCGCATCACCACGGTCTGGCGCGACATGGCGTCCAGTGTCGGCGGCGATGCCGATGAGTCGCTGCAGGTGCGGATGCGCGCCTGCCTGACCGGCCGCGGCGGCGAGGTGAGTGCGCGCAACCGGGCGGCGGGCCTGGCGCAGACCTACCTCACGCTTGATGAAACGGGACGGCGGGACTTCCTGCTGACGCTCGCGAGCTTCGATTCCGACGTGGACGCCGTGACGGCGTCCTATGAAGCGGTGCGGACCGCGAGCGATCCCGCCGAACGCGCCACCGCCAAGGCGGCGCTGCGGCGCGCGCTGGAGCCGCCGCGGCTGCGGCTGCTCACGCAGTTCACCTCGATCCCCGACGGTCCGAAATTCCTGGTGGATCTGCGCGGTTTCCTGCTGAAGCTGCGGGAGAGCGACAAGCATCTGGCCGCCCTGGATGCCGATCTGCGCGGCCTGCTCGCCGCCTGGTTCGACATCGGCTTCCTGGAACTGCGGCGCATCGACTGGAACAGCCCGGCCGCGCTGCTTGAAAAACTGGTCGACTACGAAGCGGTGCACGCCATCCGGTCGTGGCGGGACCTGAAGAACCGCCTGGATTCCGACCGCCGCTGCTATGCGTTCTTCCACCCGCGCATGCCCGGTGAGCCGCTGATCTTCGTGGAGGTCGCGCTGGTGAAGGGACTGGCCGGCAGCGTGCAGGCGCTGCTGGATGAGGACGCACCGGTGCTGGACCCGCGCGATGCCGACACAGCGATTTTCTATTCCATCAGCAACTGCCAGGCGGGGCTGGCCGGGATCAGCTTCGGCAACTTCCTGATTAAGCGGGTGGTGGAGGAACTGTCGGCCGAGTTCCGCAACCTGAAGACCTTCGCCACGCTCTCGCCCATTCCGGGCTTCCGGCGCTGGCTGGATGCGCGGCTCGCCACCGACGAGCCCGGGTTGTTGAGCGACGAGGAGGCGTCGAGCGTGATCGCCGCCATGCCGTCGGGCAGCGGATCGGCCTCATTGGGAGCGATCCTGGCCAGGCGCTCCTGGTGGCGTGACGCCGCGCTGCGCCGGACCGTCGAGCCGGTGCTGACCCGGCTATGCGCGCGCTACCTGCTGCTGGAGGCGAACGGCCGGCGCGCCCGCGACCCGGTGGCGCATTTCCACCTGTCGAACGGCGCGCGGGTGGAACGGCTGAACATGGCGGGCGACACCTCGGAGAAGGGCGCGGGCGAGAGCGCGACGCTGATGGTCAACTACCTCTATGATCCCGCGAAGATCGAGGACTACCACGAGGACTATGCGGGCGAGGGGAAGCGCAACGCATCCCCGGCGGTGCGGCGGCTGGCGCGGGACTGACCGGGGCCGCATTCCCGCGCGGCCGCGTCCATCCGGGTTCTTGTGGCCAGGGGTCGGCCCGGCCTAATGTTGCGGCCAAGAAACCCATGCGGGGGGAACGGTCGTGGGTCGCAACATCGTCCTGTTTTCCGACGGCACCGGCAACAGCGCCGCCAGCGCCGCCAAGACGAATGTCTGGCGTGTCTATGACGCGCTGGACCTGACCGGAACGGACCAGATCGCCACGTTCGATGACGGGGTCGGCACGTCATCGGTCAGCATCCTGCGCATCCTGGGCCTGGCACTTGGTATCGGGGTCAAACGAAACGTCCTCGACCTCTACAAATACCTATGCCGGACCTACAGGAAAGGCGACCGGGTCTACATGTTCGGCTTCAGCCGCGGTGCCTTCACCATCCGCGTGCTGTGCGGACTGATCGCGCGGCAGGGGCTGGTCGCGTGCGACTCCGATGAGCATCTCGATCGCGCCGCTCTCGCGGCCTATCGCACATACCGGACCCAGGCCTTCAACGTTCCGGTGCTGTTGAAACCGTTCCGGGGAATACGTGATGCGTTCGTTGCCGTGCGCAACGGTGTCCTCGGGCGCCCGGAGGAAGTCAAGCGGCGGCGCTGCGAGATCGATTTCGTGGGCGTGTGGGACACGGTTGCCGCCTACGGGCTGCCGATCGATGAACTGACGATCGCGGTGGACCGCTGGGTCTGGCCGATGCGTTTCCGCGATCAGAAACTTTTGGACGCCGTCAAGGTCGCACGCCAGGCCCTGAGCCTGGACGATGACCGCCGCACCTTCTTCTCCATCCCCTGGGATGAGAAGGAGGCGCCGCGGCCGTATGGCCAGGCGCTTTCACGCCAACGGCTGCTGCAGGTCTGGTTCGCCGGCGTCCACGCCAATGTCGGCGGCGGCTATCCCGATGACCGGCTGGCCTATGTGCCGCTGGTCTGGATGATGGGTGAGGCGCAGCGCTTCGGCCTGCACTTCGATCAGGAAAAGCTGGCGACATACCGGCGGATCGCCTCGTTCAGCGGATCGATCTACGACGCGCGCGCAGGGTTGGGAGTCTTCTACCGCTACCAGCCGCGCACGCTCAGCCGGCTGATGCCGCCGCCGGATCGCGACCCCGCGACCGGCGAGTCCTCCTGCCGGGTGCCCCTGGTGCATGGCAGCGTCATCCAGCGCATGGCGTTCGGCGCCGATCGCTACGCCCCGATCTCGATCGATACGGATATCGACGTCCTGGCCGAGAACAACGTCGCGATCCCGTTCCGCATACCCGATGCCGGCGGCCCCACCGAGACGAGACGGGCACTCGCTCGTCTGCTGGAGGATCCCGACGCCGGGGCGCAACCACCGCGGCAACCGGTATCCGACGCACAACGCCGGCGCATGCGCCAGGAACGGCAGGACAGTCTCGATCGCGCCCTGGATCTGGTCTGGTGGCGGCGCCTGCTCTACTTCGTGATGCTGTTCTCGCTGCTTACGCTCGTGTTCCTGCCCCTGATTGGCGCGTGGCTGATGCCGGTCAATGCCGATGGCACGCGCGATCCGGCGTTCTGGGGCGGCAAGAACGAGGCGGTCGCCGACCTGATGCCCCCGTTCATCGCCGTCGGCCGGATGCTCACGCCGCCGCTTGCGTCCCCCTGGCTGGACGCGCTGGAAGCCTATCCATTGCTGGGCGCGGTGCCGATCGTCCTGTTCCTCGTCTCCTACCGCCTGAGCGGCGTGCTGCGCACCCGCATCCGCGACTGGGCGGCGGCGGGCTGGAGCAACGAGCGGCGCGCAAGCGTGGTCCGGACCGACGAAGCCCATAAGCAGGATCAGTTCCGGACGTGGTTGACGATCACAGTCGTGCTGCTGGGCTTCACTTGTCTTGCCGGATGGCAGTGGTGGCGGCCGGCAATGCCGGAATGGCAGGACACCGCGACCCGCTTCACCTTAACGCTCGGCACGTGCACTCTCATCGCCGGGCTCATCACGCTCGGCCTGTGGGTCCAGCGGACGAGGCATGTGCCCGGCAGCGAGCCGCGCTGGTGGACACTGGAGACGGCTCGCGCTTTGCGCACATCGCCGGGAGTGGTGGCGGGCTACCGCTGGTTCGCGCAGAAGGCCCTTCCGGCCGCCACCCTCGCGGCGGTCGCGGCACTCTTCCTGGCGGGCGTGGTGAACCCGCTGGTGTCGCAGGCCGTCTTCCAGGTGCGCCTGCTGACGGGGCTGGTCTGCCATGCCACGCCGGCGACACAAACGCGCACTGTGCCGCCATCAGGCGAGTCGATCACCGTGGAACGTGTATTCGACGCCAGCGATCCATGCTGGGCGTCGGGCCTGACATTGAACAAGGACCGCCGCTATGAGGTGGTGCTGGACATCCCGCGCGAAGCCCCCGACTGGTTCGACCACACCCTGCATACGGGACCGCGCGGCTTCGCGGCCGAGGGCTTCATCCATCGCGTGTCGTTTCCGCTGAAGCGCTGGATATCCGAAAACTGGTTCCTCCCGATCGCACGCATCGGCGCGGCGGGAGCCACGGAAATTCCGCTGCATGCCATCGATCCTCCTCCCGAAGCCCGCGCACTGGACCGCGTCAGCATGGGCCGGCTTCATGCGTTGATGCAGGTGCAGGAAGCCTGGATCAGCCGGTCGGCGCCCATTTCCAAAGCTACGGCGCTGCAGGCAACGGCACTGTTCGCGGCGGCGGGGCAGCAGGAGAGCCGGATCCGCGCGCTCCTGATCGCACCCAAGAGCGGCGAACTGTTCATGTTCGTCAACGACGCCGTCCCCAACTGGTTCGCCGACACCTATGCGAACAATTCCGGTTCGGCGCGTGTGTCCGTGCGGGACGTCTCGGCCGAATGGCCGTGCACCCCCGCTGAAGAAAGGAGGCGCGCCAAGACCCATTCTGGAAAGTGCCTGCCCCCGTGAACGGTTCGCGACCAGTAATGGCGATCCGCCTGTGCGCCGGTACCGTGCCCCAGACCCGTTCCAACCCGATCCCGCATCCGCGGGCGGTTCCTCTCGCGCCAGTGAGTGCCTATGTTCACACTCGGGGTTTGCCGGAGAGAGGCTCATGAACGCACCGCTGACGACCATGGCGCCAGCCGGAGTGGCCGGTGACCGCAGGCTGCATGTCCTGAAGCAGCTTGAACGCAAGCTGCTGTGGCTCTCGGCGTGGATGATCCACAACGCCAACCACATCCGCCCCAATCGCGACGGGCTGAAGGTGGGCGGGCATCAGGCGTCCTGCGCCTCCTCCATTTCCATCCTGGCGGCGCTGTATTTCGAGATCGCGCGTCCGCAGGACCGTATCGCCGTCAAGCCGCATGCCGGACCGGTGTTCCACGCCATCAACTACCTGTTCGGCCGCCAGACGCGGGACAGGATGGAAGGCCTGCGCCAGTTCGGCGGCGTGCAGCCCTATCCGTCGCGCATGAAGGACGGCCCGGAGGTGGATTTCTCCACCGGCTCGGTCGGGCTCGGCGTGGCGATGACCAGTTTTTCCGCCCTGATGGCGGATTACGTGCGCCTGCACGGCCTGGGCCGCGACGACATCCCGCCGGGCCGGCACATCGCCATCGCCGGTGACGCCGAACTGGACGAGGGCAACATCTACGAAGCCCTGCTGGAAGGCTGGAAGCACGACATCCGCAATCTCTGGTGGATCGTCGACTACAATCGCCAGAGCCTGGATTCCGTCGTGCCCGACCGGCTGTTCGGCCGGATCGAGGGCCTGTTCCGCGACATGGGCTGGAACGTCGTCACCATCAAATATGGCCGCAGGCTGCAGGCGGCCTTCGCGCGCGAGGGCGGCGATTCGCTCCGCCGCTGGATCGATGACTGCCCGAACAGCCTCTACTCCGCCCTGACGTTCCAGGGCGGCGCCGCCTGGCGGCAGGCGCTGCTGGCCGATCTCGGCCGGTCCCGGGCGCGGGCGATCATCGATGAGCTCGATGACGCGGAACTCAGCGCGCTGATGACGAACCTGGGCGGCCACGACATCGAGACGATGATCGAGACGCTGCGCGCGGCCGAAGCCGATGGCGACCAGCCGACCTGCTTCATTGCCTATACGATCAAGGGCATGGGCCTGCCCTTCGCCGGCCACAAGGACAACCACGCCGGCCTGATGACGAAGGAACAGATGGAGATGTTCCGGGCCGAGATGGGCATCCGCCCCGGGCATGAATGGGACCCGATGGAAGGCCTCGACATCGACGAGGCCGAGCTCCGCGCCTTCATGCGCGAATGTCCCTTCGCCGAACCGCTCACGCCGGAAGGGCGGGCGCTGACGGCGCCGTCGGTGGCGGTGCCGGCGGTGCTGCCGGCGCCGAAATCCGCGGGGCGGAAGATGTCCACCCAGGGCGGGTTCGGGGAAATCCTGGCCGAGATCGGCCGCGGGCAGGGGGAATTGCGGGCGCTGGCGGCGCATATCATGACCACCTCGCCGGATGTCACCGTCTCCACCAACCTGGGACCCTGGGTGAACCGGCGCGGCATCTTCGACCGCCATACCCGCAACGACGTGTTCCGCGACGCCAAGCTGGCCAGCGCCCAGCGTTGGGGCATGTCGCCCAAGGGCCAGCACATCGAGCTCGGCATTGCCGAACAGAACCTGTTCCTGCTGCTGGGGGCGGCGGGGCTGGCACCGGCGATGACCGGCGCGCGCGTGCTGCCGATCGGCACCGTCTACGACCCGTTCGTCAACCGCGGCCTCGATGCGCTGATCTATGCCTGCTACCAGGATGCGCGCTTCCTGCTGGTCTCCACCCCCTCTGGCATCACGCTGGCGCCGGAGGGCGGGCAGCACCAGTCGATCAACACGCCGTTGATCGGCATGTCGGCGGACCGGCTGGCCTCGTTCGAACCCGCGCATGTGGATGAGCTGGCGATCCTGCTGCGCCATGCCTTCGACTGGATGCAGCGGCCGGATGGGTCGGCCGTGTGGCTGCGCCTGTCCACGCGGGCGCTGGAGCAGAAGTCCCGCACGCTCGATCCGGCCGCGGTCATCGCCGGCGCCCATTGGGTGGTGCCGCCGGCGCCCGGTGCGCGGATCGCACTGGCCTATCAGGGGCCGGTGGCGCCGGAAGCCGAGGCGGCGTTCGCCGTGCTGGCCGAGGAGACGCCAGGGGCGGGTCTGCTCGCCATCACCTCACCGGACCGGCTGCATGCCGGCTGGCTCCTCGCCCAGCGGGCGCGGCGGATGGGCGATCGCAAGGCCGCGGCGCATATCGAGACGATCCTCGCCCCGCTCGCGCCGGACGCCTCGCTGGTGACGGTGCTGGACGGCCATCCCGCCAGCCACGCCTGGCTTGGCGCCGTCCGCGGCCAGCGCCTGATTCCGCTCGGCCCCGACCGGTTCGGGCAGAGCGGCGACATTCCGGACCTGTACCGTGAATACGGATTGGATGAGGACGCGATCCTGGATGCCTGCGCCCAGGCATTGCTGGGGTAGCGGAAAGGGGCTTCCCATGGGACACCGGCGGACTTTTCCGTCGTTCGATCCCGAGGAACCCCATGCCCGCCATCCCGAAAGCCCTGCACGAGCACATCAACACCGCCTTCCCCGACCATGTGACCCTGGTCGGCACGGTGCTGCCCAATGGCTTCGCCCAGATCACCCCGCGTGGCAGTACGATGGTGTTTGACGACGACCACCTCGCGTTGTGGGAGCGTGGTCGTGGCTCGACGACCGAGAACATGACCGACGGCAGCAAGGTGACCGTCTTCCTGCGCAAGCCGCAATTGCGCGCCGACGGGCTGCTGCCCAAGGGCGGCATCGCGCGCTTCTACGGCACCGCACGCATCGTCAGATCCGGGCCCGCGTATGAGGAGGTCTGGCGGCGCCTGGTCCAGCCCGAGAAGGACCGCGACCCAGACAAGAAGGGCTTTGCCGTTCTGATCCGCGTCGAACGCGCCGAGGAACTGGACGGCACGCCGCTGAAGCTGGACTGACCGGCCCCGGGGCGGGCGCCACATGATCAGGACGAAGCACCGGCGCGGCGCGCGGACCCCGCCGGCAGCGGGTCCGACGCGGCCCGCCCGCGGGGATCAGATGCGGCGCGGCTACAGCGGATAGTCCCGCGCCGGATCGACGCCCGCATTCTCCAGGAAGCGGCGGAGCGTGCCGACCTCTTCCTTCGACAGGCTGTGATGCGTGTCGTGGAAACCGTGGGTGTGGCCGTTCAGCTTGACCAGCAACTGCCCATGGCCCCCGTGGGAAATGTCGGCGCCGAGTTCCTGCAGCACGGACCGGACCAGCTTCGGATCGATATTGCTGCTGACGGGATGGGCGAACAGGGCGTGCAATGTGGTGCGATGCTTGTGGTTCATCGATGGACTCGCTTGCGGATGGTTGTCCGATCAGACCCCGTGCCGGCGCGTCCCGCGTTGATCCAGGTCAACCTTGTGATCCGCGATCAGGCGCCGCCAGCCCCGCGGCGGCCGCGCGTCAGAAATCGTGGCTGAAGCCGGGCTTTGCCGGATCCAGCGACAGGTAGGTGTGCGCCAGACTGGGGTAGCGGGAATCGGCGAAGCGCGTCAGCGCCGCGATCTCCTGCTGCTGCTTGGCTTCGGCCAGATTGCCTTGCTGCGTCAGCAGCAGGGCGAGATATCGGTGAGGCTCGGAGTCGCCCGCGCCGGTCGCGATCGCCGAACGAAAGCGCCGTTCGGCTTCGGGCAGGTCGCCGCTGATCCAGGCGATGATGCCGCCAAGCGATAGCACGCGCATCTGCAGGCCCTGGCTTCGCACGTGGCGAACGGCGGCCGAACCCTTGTCATAGAGACGGTTGGCCTCGTGCGTATTCCGTTCCGCGATGGCGAAGAATGCCTGATTGAGCCAGATCAGCCCATAGGCGGCCGGTTCGGCGCCTTGCGTGTTGAGACCCACCGCGCAGTGGTTCTGCGCGTCCGCCTTGTCGCCGTTGATCATCGCGATGATGGCCAGAAGGTTGTGCAGCATGACGACCTCGGTCACGCCGGAAATGCGCGGGTCCCAGGGTTCGGCCAGCCCCCCGATTGCCGTTGCCTTGGCACGCGCCATGCCGGTCTTGTCGCCGGACAAGGCCGCCGCCATGTCGCTGTTGGCGACCCGGAACGGCGCGGCGATCTCCATGGTGCGACGGGCCGCCTGCGCGATCAGCGCTTCCGGGTCGCCGTCCGGCTGGTGCAGCACCGTGGCGGTAGGCGGGTCGGGCGGATTGTTGATCAGCAGATACATCAGCAGCCCGCCGCCCTTTTCGGCATTCACGATCGATGCGGACACGTTGACCGAGTCGCTGCGGACCGAGGTCTGGATGGCGTAGACCACATCCTGGAGATTGAACGGCTTGGCCATCGCCATCGGCAGGTTCTGCGCCGATGAACTCGTCACCGAAGGCGTCTGCAGCAGCGACGGAACCTTCAAATAGTGGGCGACATTCGTCACGAACATCCGTTCGGCCGTGGTCTGGGTCAGGCCGATCGAGGTCAAGGACTGCGGCACGGTGACGGTCGCGAACAGCGTGTCGCCGAACAGCGCGGCATTGCCGACCACCACGCCCAGGAACAGGGCGGCTGCCGTAAACAATGTCGTGACGTCCAAGGCCG
>JBFXDK010000081.1:0-27358 GCA_050181195.1 Acetobacteraceae bacterium
GCTGCCGGCGACGATCGCGCCCTTCATCATCCGCCGCTGCGGCTTTCAGGCGGCGTTCCGCCTCAGCCTGACGGCGCAGCGGATCGATGCCGCCCGGGCCGCCGCGATCGGGCTGGTCGATGAGGTCAGCGAAAATCCGGCCGATGCGATGCGTCAGTTCCTGGTGCGAGCCGCCCGCGTGCCGCCCGGTTGCGTCGCGGATCTGAAGGGGCTGTTCCGGGAAATGTGGATCCTGAACGATGCGACCCGGCACTGCGCGATCGAGGCCAGCGTGCGCCAGATCAGCCGGCCCGAGACACACGATTCGATCCGCCGCTTCGTGCAGGGCACGCGCCCGTCATGACGGATGCCGTCCACCTGCGCATGCGGGGCGCGTCGATCGCGGTGATCGAAATGGCGGACCGCGCGGGCCGCAATACCTTCACCCGCGCCCTGGTGGGCGGGCTGGGCGAGGCGCTGGGCCAGGTGACGCGCGACCCCGCGGTGAAGGTCGTGGTGATCCACGGCTACGACACGATCTTCTGCGCCGGAGGCACTTTGGAGGAGCTGCTGACGCTGGCCGAACACAAGGTCACGTTCGACGCGCACGACTTCTATCGCGCGCTGCTGGATTGCCCGGTGCCGGTGGTCGCCGCGATGCAGGGGCACGCGCTGGGCGGCGGGCTGGTGTTCGGTCTTTATGCCGATCTGGTGGTGATGGCGCAGGAGTCGCTGTACTCAGCGAATTTCATGAAATACGGCATCACGCCGGGCATGGGCGCGACCCTGCTGCTGCCGCACCGGCTGGGCGTGCCGCTGGCGCAGGAAATGCTGTTTTCCGCCCGCGGCTATCATGGCGGCGTGCTGCGCGAGCGCGGCGTCGGCTTTCCGGTGGTGCCGCGGGCCGAGGTGATCGCGACCGCGATCAAGCTGGCCGAGGACCTTGCGGACAAGTCCGATGTCGCGCTGCGCATGCTGAAGCAGGCGCTGAACCACGCGCTGCTGCGCGACCTGCCGGACGCGATCGCGCGGGAGAAGGCGATGCATGAAACCAGCTTCGCCCAGCCCGGCGTCGCCGCCCGCATCGCCGAACGCTTCGGACGGTGAGGGTCGCGCCGCCGCAGCAAAGTCGTGGATGGCCCGCCTGCGCCCGCCACGACGGGGCGCGCCGCAGGTGGGTCGAGGTCGACGCGTGCCGGTATTATCCGCGTTGAATCAGCTCGATGGACACATTCTGCGGAGCCAGCAGGAAGGCGATCCTGACGCCTGGCCGGATGGTGGTCGGGTCCATGGTGAAGGTCACGCCCTTGCCCTTCAGTTCGGCGACGGCGGCATCGATGTCCTCGACCGTCATGCCGAAATGGTCCATGCCGAGATAGGGCATCGTGGGTGCCGCCCCGACCTTCGCGGGATCCACCGGGGCGAGAAACACCTTCTGGCCGCTGAGGTTCAGGTCGATCCGCATGGATCCGTCGGTCTGTGGCGTCCGGACGATCTCGGCGCCGAGCTTGTCCTGGTACCAGGAGGCGGTTGCTTCCGGGTCCGGCGTCTTGAGGTGGATATGCTCCCACGTGAACTTGGGCATCGGTTTCTCCCCTTTCGTCTGGATGGCATGTCGTTTACGGCATTTCCGCCCCAGCGGAAACGGCACCGGGATCCGGGCTGGCCGGTCCGGCGTTCCGGTCCCCTGGGCGCGGGTTGGGCGTCTGGCGGTACGGCGGAGATCCGTCGCATACCATCGATCCCGATCGCGGGACTGGCCTCGCGGGGAACGTGCGGGCCTGCCAGAATGACGGATCCCTGGAGCATGTTCGGCCTGATCGTGCGCGCTGAACCGGCCCGGGCGTCTGTTCAGGTGCACCATTCGCGCCTTGGCGGCGTTCCGCCCGGGGCGATCAGGCTCAAGGAGACGACGCGATGCGTGTTCCCTGGCGCGACCGGCACGGGCGGTTCCTGCCGCTGAAGGCGGCGGTGCTGGCGCTGGTGCTTGTTCCCGGTGCGGTCAATGCGTTCTGGTGGAGCAACGCCGACCTGGGCGGACGCCCGATCACCGAACTGATCCACGCAAGCGGGCTGTGGGCGGTGCGATTGATCCTGATCGCCCTGGCGATCACGTCATTCGCCCGGATTCTCAATCTGCCGCGCCTGCTGATGACACGGCGGATCGTCGGCGTCTCCGCGATGACCTATGCCCTGATCCATCTGACGCTGTATGTCGTGGACCAGAAATTCGCGTTGGGCGTCGTCGTCTCGGAAATCGCGCTGCGGTTCTACCTCACGATCGGCTTCATCGCGCTGATCGGGCTCGTCGCCCTGGGGGTGACCTCGACGGACGATGCCATCCGCAGGCTGGGCCGGCGCTGGAAGAACCTGCATCGTCTGGTCTATCCGATCGCCGCGCTGGCCATCCTGCACTATTTCATCCAGTCCAAGGCCAATGTCTCCGAGCCGGTCTTCGTTGCCGGATTATGGGTCTGGCTGATGGTCTGGCGCGTGCTGCCGGACGCCTGGCGGCGGCCGCTCGCGGTCTATCCTGTCCTGGCGGTCGTCGCCGGGCTGGCGACCGCCGGGGTCGAGTTCGCCTGGTATGGGATTGCGACGAACATCGATCCCTGGCGGGTGCTGGCGGCGAACGAATCCATTTCGTATGGGCTGCGCCCGGCGCACTGGGTATTCGTCGCCGGGGTTGCGGCCGCCGTGCTGGTGGCGGTCCGCCGGTTCGCCGACTGGCGTTCCGGCGGCCGGCTCAGCGGAGGCCGGTCATCTTATCCCATTCCCGCACGTACTGGGCGTGGCTCTTGAGGAAGGCGGGCCAGTCGGCGGGAACGAGCATCTTCGCCCCGGTCATCGACACACCGCCGGGCGGCGGGGGCACATCCGAGCGCGGGGAGTAGTTCTTCGTCGCCTTGGTCATCGCGGTCTGCCCGGGAATGCCGAGATACCAGTCCACGAACAGCCGAGCGACTTCGGGATGCGGCGCCTTGTCCACCACACCCAGCACGCCCGGCGCGACCCCGAGCCCTTCGGTCGGCACCACGAACTCGATCGGGGCACCCTTGGCCTTGGCGATCAGGTATCCGGAATACTGCGCCGTCGAGATCACATGGTCCTGTCCGCTGACGGTGCGGTCATATTGCTGGACGTAGGAATCGAAGCCGCGGGGCTTCAGTTCCGAGAATTTCGCCCAGTATTCCGGGCCGTAGAGTTGCAGCATCGCCCACCAGACCGAATGCTGCAGCCCGGATGTGGACAGCTTCACGTTGATGACGCCGGCCCAGCGCGGATCCAGCAGATCCTTCCAGCTCTTGGGCGCTTCCTCGGGCTTCACCACGTTCGGATTGTAGGCGATGCCGGCGATGATCTCGTTATCCCAGGTGTAATAGCCTTCCGGCGTGCTTTTCTCGTGCGGCTGATAGTGGACGAGTTCGGGTGAGAGGTAATGGGCCCATCCGCCCCGCTTCTGGAAATCCAGGGCGAAGCCGATCTCGGTCAGGATCAGCGTATCGGGCACATAGGTGCGCCCCTGGCGTTCGGCATTCAGGCGCGCATACAGGGCGCCGGTCTGAAGCCGCAGGAAGTTGGTGCTGATCTGCGGGAACATCGCCCGGAAGTCGGCCAGGTACTGGGCCTGCGCCGTCTCGGTGTCCGGCGCGTAGTGAACCAGCGCCCCTTCCTCGAAGGCCTTATCGACGTTGGCGCAGGTCTTGAACCCGTCCATCTGGCGCGGCTTGTCGCACGCCCAGACCGCGGTTGCTCCGGCCAGCAGAAGCGCAACGGCTCCCACGCTGCGCGAAATGACGTTTTTCAAAACGCTCCCTCCAGCTTGCGAACATTTGGTTCGCATTTCCCGTGTGTTGTCGGCGCATCCGGATCCTGATTGGGCGAAAATTCTTCTGTGACAAAGCGTTAACGCCGAGCAGGGAGATTTCCCGATGCGCGGGAAGTGTAGCGCAAACCTGCGGGGATGTGCACCCGGCGGGGCTGTCCCGGCGTGGCATCAATTCCTGTCCGAACCGGGCTGCCGTCGTCCCGCCCGCCGGCGGCTTACGAGCTCGCGTGCCGCCATCCAGGGCGTAATCCGATGACACGCATCATCGTCCTGGTTCTGACGCTGATCAGCATCCTGGCCTTCGCTGCAGGCCTGGCCGCCGAGGTGCTTGACCAGGCGTTCCCTGCCCGGAATTCTGCCCCCCTTGTCTGTACCACGGTCCACCCGGTGATGCGGACTGACGTGCCGGACCCATGGAGCGGCCGTGGGAGAGGGTCACTCTTGATCCGGTGCGAGAAGCGAGGCCGCCATATGCCACCCATGCAAGCTGCGCACGGGACGTGGAGGCACCATGGGCCGGACAGAGGGGGCAACTCCCCCGACCGGAGACCATTCAGGATGTTGGCTGAAGTCGTTTGCGACGTTTCAGCCCTCGCATTTCCTTGAATCCGAACTGACAGTAGTGGATCCAGGGATCAAGCCCTGCTCGGCAAACATCCGCATGGGCCTGGAGATATGCCGCTGCATCGAACTGTGCCGGTACGAACATCGTCGTCTGGTCTTCATCAGAGAGACCCCAAGGGAACTCTCCTGCGTCTTCCGGCATGAGCTGCACAGACGGATCCAACGTCTCCAGGAGACGCCTGAACGCTGGAAAGTAAAACTGCACCTTATCCCTGAACGAGGCGTAATATTCCTGCTCTGTCATCAGGAAGTAAGGCACGAGATGCATTGACGGACCTTGGTAGTTCTGCAGAGCCTCGATGTCGTCCGTGGCTATGGGCGCTCGCCATTTTCGTTTAGCGGCTTCCAACAGCTCCGGAAACGGCCGGTTATGCATATGGATGTGCACGAGCTGTGTGTCACAATAGGCAGCATAGGGCTGGTCCCGGATCATATGAAAACCATGATCGGTCAACTGATACGGTGCCGCCCCGAAAAACACTTTCTTGAAGGAAAAAAGCGAATAGAAGTCCGGCACGAGCGGATGATTCACGAATTGATGCGGGACACGCAACACACTTTGCGAGTCTGTCAGAGACTTCAGATAATCCAGAACAGCTGTTCTGGAGCATGTCACTCCCCGGTCGGTTCGTTTGGCAATAAATTCATCACAATCCAGAGGCAGAACAATAGCATAGTTGCGCTGAAGAGCTTGAATGTGGCTGCCGAGCAGAACCTCCTTGTTACGATAATCCTCGGGTCGGCTATGACTCCATTCCACGCTGCCTCCCCGAGCCTCAAATCGGCGCAGCTCTTCGATCACGGCGGGGATCGTTGAGCCGTTGTCGTAGACGAACAGATTGCTGGTCCCAAACAGATGCTCATGATAAGTGAGCCATGCCGGCAGCAGCCTTTGTTCATCCTTTTGCATCATGATGCATGCAACGCTCATTGGGACCACTCCGGAAGGTTCCGAACCTGGACCTACCATCAAGACACATCCTGAAGCCAAGGCTATCTCTGGATCGAGAGCCAGATCAGGACAGTCTGATCAATCAATTCTTGGCTAGGACGTCTACACGCGAAGTGCAGTGCAAACCCGCAGGCATATGTACCCCAGTGGAGGCCGTCCCGGCGTGGCATCGATCCCTGTCCGAATCGGGCTGCCGTCGTCCCGCCCGCCGGTGATTCATGCGGCCGCGTGCCGTGCTATCTCGCTGCTCCGTCCATGCGCATTCGCACGCCGGTGGTGGGCGCCATCATCGCGCCGATGCGCCGCACCTTCATCGTGCCTTCGTCCAGCAGCGTATAGCGCCAGCGCGTCAGCAGCGTCGCGAGCACGATCTTCAGTTCGAATACCGACAGATGCGCGCCGGGGCACATCCGCTCCCCGCCGCCGAAGGGCAGGTATTCATGCGGACCGAAGCGCCGTTGCAGGAACCGTTCCGGGCGGAACGAATCGGCATCCGGGTACAGGTCGGGATCGTAGTGCAGGATGGCCGAGGAGGCGGCGATATTGGTGCCGGCCGGCAGCTCATAGCGGTCGAGCTGCATCGGCTGCGCCAGCACGCGATTGATATCCGTCACGACCGGCCATAGCCGCATCGTCTCCTTCACCACCGCGTCCAGATAGGGCAGCCGCGCCCATTCCATCGGATCGGCGTCGGGACCCAGCGGGCGGAGCTCGTCCAACAGCGTTTCCAGGCAGTGCCGTTCCCGGTGCAGCCAGTAGAGGCCCCAGCACAGCGACACGACCGAGGTTTCGTGCCCCGCGATCAGGGTGGTGATCATGTTGTCGCGGATCGCGACGTCGCTCATGGGCGTGCCGTCGTCATAGCGCGCGGCGACCACGCGGTTGATGATCGCGGCCTTCGACAAGCCTTCCCCGCGCGCCCGCTCGATCGCGTCCTGCAGCAGGTCCTCCAGCCGCCGGCGCGCCACCGCGAAGCGGCGATAGGGCGGCGGCCAGTCCTGGTCGAACTTCAGCGCCGTCAGGATCAGGAAGGGCGGGTTGCCGAACCCCTTGCTGAAGGCGCGCACGGCGGTGCGGAACGTCTCCCGCCGTTCGGGTGTGTCGGCGCCGAACACGGTGCGCAGGATCACATCCAGCGCCACGTCGATCGACGGGCCGTGCACGACGAAGTCCTGGCCCGGCCGGAAACCGCTGAACGCGTCCAGGGCGGCGTCGCGGATCATGCCGCCCAGCGCATGCAGGGTTTCGCCCTGGAAATGCGGCACCAGCAGGCGCCTTTCGCGCCGCAGCGCGCGTCCGGCGAGGCGTGTCGTGGCGTTCACGCCCAGGACGCGCGCCGGGCCGGGCTCGTAGTTCACGCCGTATTGATCGACCGGTGCGGTGATGATCTGCCGCACCAGGTCCGGCCGGCCGGTCATGACGCAGACGCGCGCGGTGCGCACCGTGAACAGGTTGCCGTAGCGGCGTGCGTAGGTGCGCAGCATCGTGTAGGGGTTGCGCACATAGCGCAACATCTGCAACAGCCGCAGCGGCGGGCCGGGCGGCAGGCCGGCGATCAGCGTTGCCTCGATCATCCCGCGACGCTCCGTCCGGTGGTGGTCCATTCCCTCGCTTTTGCCGGAACGATGCAACGGATAGACTATCATTCCTCGCCCGACGAAGGTGCCGACATCATGAACCAGACTGCCAGCACGACGTCCAGCCCCATCAGCGCGTTCGGCCTGCTCACCCGCCTGCTGTTCACGCGCCGCCAGAACCGGGCCGATCTGTGCTACGAATTCATGGGTACCCGCAACTGCCCGTCGACCGAATGCACCTATCTCAACCTGGGTTACTGGCGCGACACGATCGACTATCGCACCGCGGCCGAGGCGATGGTGGATCTGCTGGGCGAAGCCGCGGACATCCAGCCGGGTCATGTCGTCGTCGATGCCGGCTGCGGCTTCGGCGACCAGGACCTGCGCCTGGCACGGACGCGCGATCCCGCGCGCATCCACGCGATCAATGTCACGGACTCGCAACTTGCCCATGCGCGCATCCACAACGCCGATCCGCGCATCGACTATGTGAACGCGTCGGCCACCAGCCTGCCCTGCGGCGATGCCAGCGTCGACCGGGTGGTTTCATTGGAAGCGGCCTTCCATTTCGACACGCGTGAGGATTTCCTGCGCGATTCGTTCCGCGTGCTGCGTCCGGGCGGGCGGATCGCGGTGATCGACCTGGTGCCGCTGGAGCGCAACGGGCGGGTGGAGACCGGCGGGCTGCGCGGCTGGATGGAGCGCTGGGCGTCGCAGACGCCGAAAGCGAATGTCTACGGCGTGACGCGCTACGCCGAGATCCTGCGCGGTACCGGTTTCGAGCAGGTCGAGATCAGATCGATCCTGAACGATGTCGTTCCCGGCTATCTGGCTTTCATGCGCAAGCTGCTGGCCGATCCGGTGGAAGCCGAACGGCTGCATCCGATGATCCGCCAGGCGATGCGGCATTCGGGCAACCCGTTCGCGATGTCGGACTACATCCTGGTCACGGCACAAAAGCCTGGCGCGCATTGAGCAGACCCGCGCGTTCGGCGTACTCGCGCAACCGCGCCTCGTAGACCAGCGCCGCGTCCCGCATCAGTGCCTCGGCCAGCGTATCCACGTGGCGGTGCCGCCAGTCCTGCAGCGCCGTTCCCTTCAGCCAGCGGTTCGCCGCGCCCATCGCAGGGCCGCTATGAATCTGGAAATTCGCGCGCTGGTCCGCGCGCCCCTCGATCGCGAGCCTGGTCGAGTGGATGAAATACCAGCGAAACACCATGGCCATCTTCTTGCGCGGATTGGCTTCGGCTTCGGCCACCTGTTCGGGCGCGACGCGCATGTAATGGCCGACCGTTTCCTGCCAGACCGCATCGATGCCGCGGCCCAGGCAGCGTTCCTCGATTTCCCGCAGCACCGGCGCGGGAATCTCGTGCAGGCCGGCGAAGCTGCGATACAGCTCGAACAGCCGGTTGCCGCGGCCGGGGAACAGCGTGCCGCGTTTCAGCACCTGCACGCGCGCGCCGATTTCGAACATGTCGCCGGCCGGGGCGATGTCGAAATCCGCGAGATCGGCCTGCGCCAGCATGTCCTTCGCCGTATCGGAAATCCCCGCCTCCGGCGTGCACTGGTTGATCGACCCGGTCAGCACGTAGTCGGCGCCCAGCATGAAGGCGGCGGCGATCGCGTCGGGCGTGCCCAGGCCGCCGGCGGCGCCGATGCGCACGCGCTGGCGCAGTCCGGATGCGGCTGCGATCGCGTCGCGCAGGCGGACGAAATGCGGCACCAGCGTGAATGCGACGCGCCGGTCGGTATGGCCGCCGGAATCCGCTTCGGCCGTGAGGTCGTCGGCGAGCGGAATGGCGGCGGCCAGTTCGGCTTCCCGTGCGGTGATGCGGCCGGACTGGCGCAGGGCGCCGACGATGGCGGGATCGGCCGGGGCGAGGAACTGGCGCGCCACTTCGGGACGCGAGACCTTGGCCATGATGCGGTTCAGCGGGCGGGGCGTGCCATCGGGCGCCGCCTGCAGACCGGTCAGGCGGAAGCGCACCAGCGCCGGGGTGACGCGGATGAATGCCGAGGCCTCGATCTGGCGCACGCCTTCCGCCAGCAGCAGGTCGCAGAGCGCGTCTTCCTGCGACGGCAGCAGCGGGTTGTGCAGGAAATTGACGCCGTAGGGCTGGCCGGGTGCGAGGGCGGCGCGGATGCGGCCGATCGCGGCGGCGATGCGGTCGATGGTCAGGCCGCCGGCGCCGAAGAACCCCAGGATGTTCGCCTGCGCCAGGCGGATTACCCATGGTTCGGACGCGATGCCCTTGCCCATGGCGCCCGCGACATAGGCGAAGCGCGAGTTGTGATCGGTCAGGAAGTCGGGGGCGCCGAGGGGGACGGGCACGGGGCTATCGGCTGGCTGGGGCGGGCGCGTGGCGCGCGCCGGTGACGGGGCGCCGCCTGAAAAGAAACGACGACGCCTTTGAGGGCGCCGTCGGACGAGGCAAACGCGTGGATCCGATCAGCCGTGGCGTTCAGTCGTCATCGTCATCATCGTAGTCGTCGTCATCATCATCGTCGTCGTCGAACAGGTCGTCGAGTTCGGTTTCCTCGCGCACCACCACGACAACCGTCTGGGCGCTGTTGCCGAGGATACCTTCTTCCTTGAGGCTGAGGATGGCGTCCTCCACCTTGTCCATCAGCCGGCCCTGGCCGCGGCGCAGGCGCCGGACGGAGCGGCGGCTGTGTTCGCCGAGATCGACGACGCAGAGTTCGGAAATCGGGTTCGTGTCGTCTGTTTCGGACTTTTCGGTCGTTGTCCGCTCAGTGCTCTCAACGATAGCCATGTCTCTCCCTCTCCTTCCCCGGGTGGGACGATCGTACCGGCGCGTCCGCTAGTCGCGGTTCCGGTCCGACCGGTAGATGCGGCGCAGCACCTTCTTAGGCTCCGACTTCTTCACCGCCCGGAACAGGTTCCGGGGCATATCACTCAGCCAGCCGTCGCGGCGCTTTTCGTTCGAGCGCTTGTGGCGGCCGAGATAGTTGTCGAGCACCTTGACCTGGAATTCCAGGATTTCGCGCACGCCGCGTTCCACGGGACGCAGGCCGCGGCTGGAGCGCTTGCGGCGCCGCTCGCCTTCGTAGGAATCCCGGGAGATGATGCGGCCGCGTTCGTCGCGCTTGACGATTGTCAGGCGCTTGATCGGATGGCGTTCATCGTCCTTGTCATGCTGGCGATAGACCTCTCTGGTGGGGCCATCATCGCCTTGTTTCAGCACCGTTACGCGCCGGATGCCGCGGTCCAATTTCAGTGCCATGACCCCTTCCTTTTCGCATACCGCCCGTTGCCAATATAATCCATCGATTCGCGTCCGGCAATCAACCTTGCGATTTCCGCGCGCTCCGCGGATCGGGCCGCAGCAGTTCACGCAGCAGCACCCGCAGCGCCAGCACCGTGATCAATGCGCCGACAATGACAACCGCCCACCATGCCACGTCCATGTCCGGCAGGATGCGGACCATGCGGTCGATCGGATCGATCCGCAGTTCGCCGTGCACGCGCGGCAGATGCTGCATCGAGTAACGGTAGACCAGCCCCGCGGCCACGAGGGCCGCGACCCCGAGCGCCATACGCACGACCAGCGCGAAGACGCGCGATGCCTTCGAGATGGTGGCCTCGAAGGAGAAGGCCGAGGCCCGCATCACCGGCCCCATCATCAGGTGATATTCGTCGATCGTGGCCGCGACGGACCCGAAGGCACGCGCCAGGTTCGTGGGCCGCAGCGCCTGGCCCACCGCCCGCTGCGCCGCGGTCTTGAAGTAGTTGTTCAGGATCGAAATGTAATCAAGATCGCGGTACAGATATTGCAGTGACGCATCCAGGGTCGACAGGGTGCGCGCGATCCGCAGGAATTCCCAGGTCTGCTGCGCGCCATAGCGGTACAGGATGCGGCTCACCTCGGCCGATCCGGCATTCACGCTGCGCTCATGAAACGGTAGATGTTTCACACGTGTCCGCCCGCTCCAGACCCTGAGGCAGCGCGCCAGGTCGCGCCGCAACTCCGGAAGGTCGCGCGACGGCAACTGCGCGCAGAGCCGCAGTTGCAGATCGGCCGCCTTGCCATAGTCCTTCTCGGCCAGCGCGCGCTGGATGCCGCGGTACAGCGTCAGGAACTCGCGGTCCAGCGTGCCGATGCTGCCCATGTCGATCAGCGCGACCCGGCTGTCGCGCAGCAGGATGATGTTGCCGGGATGCAGGTCGGCGTGGAACAGGTTGGTCTCGAACAATTGCCGCATGAATGAAATCAATAGCCGCTTGCCGACCCGCCGCGTGCTGACGTTGTTCGCCGCCAGCCAGCGGTCGACGCGGTCGGGATCCTCGTTCCTGATCCGGATCAGGTCGCTCATGAGCACGCCGCTGACATACTCCATCACGATCACATTCTCGGTCGAGATCCGCTGATACACCTTGGGAATGTAGATGCCGTGCCCGCGCGTCGTCCTGCGCATCTCGCGCATATTGCTGATTTCGTAACGATAATCCGTTTCCTCCAGGAAGATCTGCTCGAACTCGCCCAGCGCGTCACGCAGGCGGAACTGTCGCAGCCGCGGCGAGCTGTTCAGCCGCATGGCAATGAACCGCAGGATGCGCATGTCGCGGGCGAACTTCTCGCGCACGCCCGGGCGCAACACCTTCACCACCACATCGTCCCCTGACCCGCGCAGGCGCGCGGCATGCACCTGCGACAGCGATGCGGCGGCGAATGGCTGCGGATCGAAGCTGGAGAACACCTCATCGATCGGCCGGCCCAGCGCGCGCTCGATCACCGCGATTGCGATGTCCGGCGGAAATCCCTGCGCGCGGTGCTGCAATTGCGCCAGCTCGTCGCAGATCTCCTCGGGCAGCACGTCGCGGCGCAGCGACATCAGCTGGCCGACCTTCATCCACATGCCGCCCAGGCGCTCGAACACCGCGCGCAGGTCGCGCCCGGTCTCGATGGAACTGCTGCGCAACCTGATCTTCCGCCAGAGCATCCGCAGCAGGAAGCCGGAAAACGCCGCAAGCACCGCCAGCGCCGGCCAGCGATGCCCCACGGGCGCGTCGATGATCTCGATCGGCTTGTGCGGCTTGCCGGACAGCAGGCGCGTTGGCTCCAGCCCCGGGCGCCGCATGCGGCTCGCCCCGGGCAGGCGGACGACGCGGCGGAACACAGACGGCCTTTCGCTGCCCGAGGCCTGGGCCTTCTTCCCGATGGCATGATGATCGAGAGCAATCACGTTCACGTGCGCCCCTCCCTTGGGTACGACAGGCCGGCGGTGTTTACACCACAGTCACCATCCGCCGTCAGCCGCTCGATCACCTGGTGATCGATGGCCCGCGGCTGGATCACCAGCTTTTCCGTGCCGCCATGACGAATGGCAATCGACAGCGTGTGGCGTGCGTTCGGCTGCAGCGTGCGGAACTGCCAGGCCGATCCGTCATCGCCCAGCGCCGGCGCGAAGTCGATCGCGAGCGGATCGAACCGGAAGGCAAACTGGTCGAGCGGCGTCGACAGGCCGGTTCCGGTCGCCTTGATGTAGGATTCCTTCAGCGTCCAGAACAGAAAGAACAGCGTCTCCTGCTCCGCCTCCGGCGCGGCCCGCAGGCGCGCCACCTCGGCCGGGGCAAAATAGTGCTCCGCGAGGTGCACGTGCGATCCCGGCCGGCCGCGGTCCTCGATATCGACGCCGATCGGATGGTCCAGCACCACGCCGCAGGCGACCGCCCCGGGCGCGTGCGAAAGGTTGAACTGCAGCCGCGACAGTCCGTGGTCCGGATGCAGGAACGGCTTGCCGTTCGGGCCGGCGGTGAAGCGCCATGCCCGCGCTGGCATGCCGGCATGGCGCCGCAGCATCCCGCGCAGCAGCGCATGCGCCGCGATGAACTGCCGCCGGTCCGCCTCGCGCACGAAACGGGCAGCGCGCGCCCGCTCCTCCGCATCCAGGACGCGCGTCCAGGCGGGCCAGCACCATTCGGGCACCAGGGCAAGCTCGAGCCACCAGACCACCGCGATGCCGGCGGGCAGCGCCATGCGTGCGCGCGGGGAAGGTTGCCAATCGCCTGGGTGCATCGGTATCCTGCGCCTCCGTCCTCACCGCCCGTGGAACGGTCGCTCATCGCACGGAACAGGCATGCCGCGCACGATCATGATGTTCTGTGGCCAGGGTGCGCAGTACTACCAGATGGGCCGGGAACTCTACCAGCAGGACACGATCTTCCGCCAGGCGATGGACCGGTGCGACGAGATCGCGCGCGACCTTGGCGGGCGCGCCGTCAGCGACATCGTGTTCGGCCGCCCGCTGGCCGAGAGCGACCGGTTCGACCGCCTGAGCGAAAGCAACATCGCGCTTCTGGGCGTGAGCCACGCGCTCGCGCTGTCGCTGTTCGAACGGGGCGTGATGCCGCATCGCCTGCTGGGCTACAGCCTGGGCGAAACCATTGCCGCGACCGTCGCGGGCGTGCTGTCGCTGGAAGAGGGGCTGCGCCTGGTCTACAGCCAGGCCCGCCTGTTCGAGACGCTGTCGCCGGAAGGCGCCATGGTGGCGGTGCTGGCGGCCCCGGAACGGATGCGGGACTGCCCGGAGATCGCAGGCCTCGCGGAGGTGACCGCGGTCAACGCGCCCAATCATTTCGTGCTGTCGTTGCTGATCGCGCACCTGCCCGCGGTGACGGCGGCGCTGGACCGGATCGGCGTGACCTGGGCGCGCCTGCCGGTGCGCTATCCGTTTCACGCCGATCCAATCGGCCCGCTGGCCGAACCGATGCGCCGGCTGACCGGGACATTCCAGTTCCACCCGCCTCGCTTTCCCCTGGTCTCGGCCGCCACCGCCGCTCGGGTCGACCGGTTCGACGGCAGCCATGTCTGGCGGGTGATGCGCGGACGCCTGCGATTCCGCGAAACGATCGAGGCGCTGTCGCGTGAGGGCGACTGGGTGCTGGTGGAAGCGGGCCCGTCCGGGACGCTCGTGTCGTTCACGCGCCAGATCCGCGCGCCCGGCATTACGGCATGGCCCTCGATCGACCAGTTCGGGCAGAATGACAGGACGATGCGGCAGGCAGTGGCGGCGGCGACATGACACGTGTGGTGGTTTTCCCCGGGCAGGGTTCGCAATCGGTCGGCATGGGCAAGGACCTGTTCGACCGTTTTCCCGATATCGTGGCGATCGCCGACCGCGTGCTGGGCTACTCGATCCGCGATCTGTGCCTGCGCGATCCGGACCGGCAGCTCGCGCGCACGCAGTTCACCCAGCCGGCGCTGTTCACGGTGAACGCGCTGCACTACATGGCGTATCTCGGCGACGGCGGCGCGGAACCCGATTTCGTCGCCGGCCACAGCCTGGGCGAATACAATGCGCTGCTGGCGGCCGAGGCGTTCGATTATGAAACCGGCCTGCGCCTGGTGCAGAAACGGGGCGCGCTGATGGGCGCGATCTCGGGCGGCGGCATGGCGGCGGTGATCGGCATCGACGCGCCCGCGATCCGCCAGGCGATCGATGCCACCGGGGTCACCACCGTCGACGTGGCGAATTTCAACGCGATCAGCCAGACCGTGCTGTCCGGCCCGACCGAGGATCTGGAACGGCTGACAAAGGCAATCGAGCAGGCGGGCGGCCGCTTCGTCCCGATCAATGTCCGCACCGCGTTCCATTCCCGCTACATGCGCCCGGTGGCGCAGGAATTCGGGCGGTTCCTGGAAGGACAGCGCTTCGCGCCGCTGCTGATCCCGGTGATGTCGAACTTCACCGCGCTGCCCTACCGCGACGATGAGATCGTCAACAACCTGGTCAAGCAGATCGACCATTCCGTCCGCTGGGTCGAAAGCATTCAGTACCTGCTGGACGAACCGGACCCGGACTTCAGGGAACTCGGTCCCGGAACGGTGCTGACCCGGCTGATCCAGGACATCGGCAAGCATCCGGTGCCCGTGAACATCGCGCGCCGGTATTGAGGCAGACCCGGCGCGCCACCATCCGGCACCGCTCTCGCGAACCGGACACCGGACGGCAGGCAAGGGCCGATACGCTGGCGCGACGCCCGGACAGTCAGAACACCTGGATCAACTGCCCCTTCAGATAGGCGGTCTCCGGCAAATGCGGATGCACCGGATGGTCCGGTCCGGCGCCGCCGGTGAACAGGATCCGCGCCTCCCGCCGCGCGCGGAACAGACCCCAGGCGATCTGCGCCGACCATGCCTCCAGCGGCGCGTGATGGCTGCAGGACGCGGTGAACAGGAACCCGCCCGGCGCCACCAGCCCGGCGGCCAGACGCGCCATGCGGCCGTAGGCGCGCAGCCCGGCATCCGCATCCTTGCGGGACTTCGCGAAGGCCGGCGGGTCGCAAACCACGATGTCGTAGCGATCGCCAGCCGATGCCATCTCCGCCATCACGTCGAACGCATCGCCCCGCCGCGTCACGACCCGTTCCGCCACCCCGTTCAGCGACGCGGCCCGTTCCGCCTGCGCCAGCGCCGGGGCGGATGTATCGACAAGCGTCACGGACGCGGCGCCCGCGACGGCGCAGCGCAGCCCGAACGCGCCGACATGGCAGCACACGTCCAGCACGCGCGCGCCCTGGCCCAGCGCCGCCACGCGGTCGCGGTTCGGGCGCTGGTCGAAGAACCAGCCGGTCTTCTGCCCGCCCAGCGGATCGATGGGAAAGCGCACGCCGCCTTCCTCGACCATCGCCGAGGCGTCCGTTCCGTGCAGCCCGTCCACGCGCTCGGCCAGGCCCTCGTGCACGCGGGCCGCGGCATCGTTGCGCGCGACCACGGCGCGCAGCGGCAGCGACGACACCAGCGCCTGCAGGATCAGCGGCGTCAACCGGTCCATGCCGGCGGTGTTGGCCTGCAGCACCGCCACATCCCCGTAACGGTCGATGACCAGTCCGGGCAGGCGGTCCGCCTCGGCGTGCACCAGGCGATGATACGGCGTGTCGCACACGCGTGCCCGCAGCGCGATCGCATCGGCGAGCCGCGCCTGCACCCAGGCGGCATCGATGACGGCGTCCGGATTGCGGTCCAGCAGGCGGGCCGCGATCAGGCTGTGCGGGTTGAACATGAACGTGCCGAACCGGATCCCGTCGTCGGATTCCAGCCGGATCAGCCCGCCGCGTTCCATGCGCCGGTATTCCGGCTTCATGGCGATCTCGTTGCTGAACACCCAGGGGCTGCCGGCGCGCAGCCGCCGCCCCTGGCCGGGGTTCAGCCGCAGGACGGGGCGATCGGTCACCCGTGCCCGCCTTCCAGGTAGGCGGCGCGGATTTCGGGCCGAACGAGCAGGTCGGCACCGGTGCCCGCCATGGTGATGGCGCCATTCACCAGCACGTAGCCGCGATGCGCCAGGCGCAGCGCCTGATAGGCGTTCTGTTCCACCAGCAGCACGGTCAGGCCGGTCTGGCGGTTCAGGTCCCGGATCGCGCCGAAGATCTGCCGCACCACCAGGGGCGCCAGGCCCAGGGATGGTTCATCCAGCAACAGCAGGCGCGGGCGGGACATCAGCGCCCGTCCGATCGCCAGCATCTGCTGCTCGCCGCCCGAAAGCGTGCCGCCGCGCTGCGCCAGGCGTTCCTTCAGGCGGGGAAACAGCGTGAACACATGCTGCATCAGCGTATCCACATCCGTCTGGCCGGAGGTTTCCGCGCCCATCAGCAGGTTCTCGTAGACCGTCATCCGCCCGAAGATGCGGCGGCCCTCGGGCGCCTGGGCGATCCGCCGGCGCATGATCAGATGCGTCGGCAACGCCGTGATGTCCTGGCCGTCATAGACGATGCGGCCGTCGCGGGCGCGGGGATTGCCGCAGATCGTCATCATCAGCGTCGACTTGCCGGCACCGTTCGCGCCGATCAGCGTGACGATTTCGCCTTCGTTCACCTCCAGGTCGACGCCGCGCAGCGCCTGGATGGCGCCGTAGAAGGCGGTGACGCCCGACAGGCTCAGCAGCGCGGTCATCGCGGCCGGCCCGCAAATGCGGCGGCGGCCTGGGCCATCATGCCGCGCCCTGCATCCGCCACGTCGTCACGCCGGACCAGCGGCGCGGCCGGCCATGCCCTGGCGCCCCTTGTCATGCCGCCTCGTCCTCGTCGCCCTCGCCCAGATAGGCGGCGATGACCGCCGGATCGGCGCGGACCTGGGCGGGCGGGCCGTCGCTGATCTTCCGTCCGTGGTCCAGCACCACGACATGGTCGGAAATGCGCATCACCACGCCCATGTCGTGCTCGATCAGCAGCAGGGAGCAGCCGGTGTCGCGGATGCGCAGCAGCAGCCCGTTCAGCGCCTCGGTTTCGCGCGGATTGAGGCCGGCGGCGGGTTCGTCCAGGCACAGCAGGACCGGGTCGATGCACATGGCGCGCGCGATCTCCAGCCGCCGCTGCGCGCCATAGGGCAGGGCGCCCGCCGGGTCATCGGCGCGCTCGGTCAGGCCGGTGGCGTCCAGCCAGTGGCGGGCCTTTTCCATGCTTCGTGCTTCGGCGGCGCGATAGCCACCCAAACCCAGCACGGCCAGGACGCCAAAGCCGGTCGCCGCCATCAGCGTGTTGTGCTGCGCCACCAGCAGGTTTTCCAGCGCGGTCATGCCGGCGAACAGGCGGATATTCTGGAAGGTGCGCGCCACCTTCGCCCGCGCGGCGATGCGGTGACCGGCCATGCGATGCAGCGGGAACGCCGCACCGTCGGCATGGGCCAGCGTGATCGACCCCTCGGTGGGGCGGTAGAACCCGGTGATGCAGTTGAACACCGTGGTCTTGCCGGCGCCGTTCGGGCCGATCACCGCAGTGATCTCGCCGCGCTGAGCCTCGAAGGCCAGGTCATCGACCGCCTTCAGCCCGCCGAACCGCATCGTCAGGCCGTTCACGGTCAGCAGCGCTGCCATCAGCCCCGCCCCTGCGCGACCAGTTCCGCCTTGATTTCCCGCTTCTGCCCCAGCGCGGCAGTGGGCGTCCGGCCGGCGATCAGGCCGCGCGGACGCAGCACCATCATGGTCACCAGGGCCAGGCCGAAGATCAGCATGCGATAGGTCGGCAACTCACCGGCGATGCCGGCGAAGAACGGGCTGTCCATCAGCGCGGCGAGAAAACTCAGGAACTCGCGCAGCAGTTCCAGCCCGCCCACCATCGCCACGGCGGCGAGCGCCACGCCCAGCTGGCTGCCCAGGCCGCCCAGCACGACGATCGCCAGCACCGTGGCGCTTTCGATGAAGGTGAAGCTTTCGGGGCTGATGAAGGCCTGTCTTGTGGCGAAGAAGGCGCCGGCGAAACCGCCGAACATGGCGCCGACGGCGAAGGCGGTCAGCTTGGTGTTGGTGACGTTGATGCCAAGGCTGCGGCAGGCGACCTCGTCCTCGCGCAGCGCCTCCCAGGCGCGTCCCAGCGGCATCCGGCGCAGGCGCAGCGTCACCCAGTTGGTCAGCAGCGCCAGGACCAGGATGATGTAGTACAGGAAGATCACGCGCTGGATCGTCTCGTACTCGATGCCGAAGAACGCGGCCACCGTGCCTTCATCGTCGTAGCTGAAGGCGAGGCCGAACAGGGTAGGCCGCGGGATGCCGGAAATGCCGTCCGGACCGTGCGTCAGCGACACCCAGTTGATCAGCAGCACGCGGATGATCTCGCCGAACGCCAGCGTGACGATCGCCAGGTAATCGCCGCGCAGCCGCAGCACCGGGAAGCCCAGCAGGATGCCCCAGAACGCGGCGAGGATTCCGGCCAGCGGCAGACACGTCCAGAAGCCCAGGCCGAAGGTTTCCGCCAGCAGCGCATAGGAATAGGCGCCGACCGCGTAGAATGCGACGTAGCCCAGGTCCAGCAGCCCGGCCAGGCCCACCACGATGTTCAGCCCCCAGCCGAGCATGACGTAGGTCAGGACGAGGGTTCCGAGGTCGATGTAGTAGCGGGATCCGCTGAACGGCAGGGCGATGGCCAGCAGCAGCAGGGCGGGGGCGATGAACCGGCCGGCATGGGTAACGGCCTCGGCCAGGGCGCGGTTGGTCTGGCGGGTTTCGCCGCCATGCCGGTCCCGCCACAGCAGCATTCCCAGCCGGCCGAAGAACACCAGGCCCACCAGCACGGCCACGGCGATGGGCCGCGGCACAAGGTCCAGCCCGTCGGCGGCGTTGTGCGTGACGAGGCCGACCATCGGGCCGAACAGGCCCAGCGCGACCGCGGCGGAGATGAAGGCGTCGCGCAGCGGGGACATGGATGCGCGCCCTGCCTCAGTAGCTCCGCGGCAGTTTCAGCACGTGTTCGGCGATATAGGACAGGATCAGGTTGGTGCTGATCGGCGCCACCTGATACAGGCGCGTTTCGCGGAACTTGCGCTCGATGTCGTATTCCTCGGCGAAGCCGAAGCCGCCATGCGTCTGGATGCAGGCCTCGCCGGCGGCCCAGGACGCCTCGGCTGCCAGCATCTTCGCCATGTTGGCTTCCTCGCCGGGGGTCTGGCCGGCTTCGAACTTCGCCAGCCCCTGCTGCACCATCAGTTCCGCGGCGCGCATCTGGGCATAGGCGCGGGCGAGAGGGAACTGGATGCCCTGGTTCTGCCCGATCGGCCGGCCGAATACCTGCCGGTCGCGGGCGTAGTCGGACGCCTTCTTCAGGAACCATTTGGCGTCGCCGATGCACTCGGCCGCGATCAGCAGGCGTTCGGCGTTCATGCCGTCCAGGATGTAGCGGAAGCCGCGGCCTTCCTGCCCGACCAGGTTCTCGGCCGGGACGATCATGTTGTCGAAGAACACCTCGGTGGAGTTGTGGTTCATCATCGTGCGGATCGGCCGGATCGTCAGGCCCTTGCCCAGCGATGCCTGCATGTCGACGATGAAGGTGGACAGCCCGTCGGTGCGCTTCGCCGCCTGGTCCCTGGGCGTCGTCCTCGCCAGCAGCAGCATCAGATCCGAATGTTCCGCTCGGCTCGTCCACACTTTCTGGCCGTTCACGACATAATGGTCGCCGTCACGGCGCGCGAAGGTGCGCAGCGAGGTGGTATCGGTGCCCGACGTGGGTTCGGTGACGCCGAACGCCTGCAGGCGCAGCTCGCCGGTGGCGATCTTCGGCAGATAGGTCTTCTTCTGCTTGTCGGTGCCGTGCCGCAGGATGGTGCCCATGATGTACATCTGCGCGTGGCAGGCGGCGCCATTGCAGCCTTCCGCCTGGACGGTTTCCAGGATGGCCGCGGCCGCCGAGAGCGGCAGGCCGGCGCCGCCATACTCCTCGGGGATCAGCGCGCCCAGGTAGCCGCCTTCGGTCAGGGCGCGGACGAATTCGGTGGGATAGGCGCGTTCCTGGTCCAGCTTCCGCCAGTACTCGCCGGGGAAGCGGGCGCAGAGCTTCGCCACTTCCTCCCGGATCTCGGTATGGGGATCAACGAGCTGGGCCTGGTCCATGCCTGTCTCCGGCGTGCGCCCCTGGGGCGGGCGGGCTGGGGTGTTCGTGTCCGATTGGTCTACCGGCTGGGGGGGAGGCGGGCAAGACGGCGGCGGTCAGGTCAGGAGGACGATGCGATAGCCGGCGGACTTCGCGAAGTCGGGGTAGTGGCGGACGTTGGCGCGGTCCTTGTCCTTCTCCTTCTCCGGCAGGTCGGCATAGGGGATCAGCAGAGGGTGGTGCTTCTTCGCATCGCAGCGCGTGGGGTCGAAGCGCCAGCCGTTGCGCTGCCGGTGGGCCATCCACTCGTCGTGTTCGGCCTCGGCGAGGCGCTCGATGTTGCGTTCCAACCGGTCCCGCACGTCGTGGTCTTCCAGCGCCTGGCCTTCGCGTGCGATCGTCAAGCCGGCGAGGGTCAGGATGTTCGTCATCCGACGCGCGGCGGCGCGGTTGTCCTCCTTGTCGGGTTCGGGCAGGTCGGCATAGGGCTTGTTCAGGCGTGCGTGCATCCATCCGCCCTGACTGTCCGACAGGGCACGCCAGGTCTGATGGACGGCGGCGGCGATGGTCTCGATTGCTTCATCGTCGCGGCCCGATTCCAGATCGTTCGGTGGCTGGTTCATCGCGCGCGTGAACTCCTCGGCATCGACATGCATCCCCAGTTGCGCCGAATGCGGCAGGTTGGATCGCCTTACGGTCGTGGGATCATCCCCCCGCAGCGACAGCACCAGCTTTTCCAGGGAGCGTGATCCGTGCCGATAGGTGCCGACGCGCAGCAAGGCGTGCAGCAGCGCCGGATCGAAATCGACCGTTTCCCTGGGGTCACATCCGAGATGGGCACGAATGAGCAGCGCCCGCCGGATCGGGTAGCTGATGTCCGCAGGGTCGACCATGCGCCGGCCCAGCAGTCCGACGCTCATGCGCGGATTGGGCCCGAGGACGTTCATGTAGGCATCAAGCCGGCTGACGAAGTCCGGGCCCTTGAGCCGGCGGAATGCCGCCAGCGCGGCCGGTTCCTGCGGCGTGAACTCCTCGAACGCCCAGCTCGTTCCACCTGCAAATATGAACACGCACTTGCCGATACTGTGCTGCAGCTGTCCGTGCTGGAAGCGGCCATCCTGCATTGGCGCCAGCAGGTATTGCAGCCAGTAGAGATCGCGCGAGTCGAACTCGTCCCAGAACACCACCGGGGTGATCCCGGCCAGGGCGAGGTCGCGCACCTGGTGATAGGCGCCGTTCAACTCGTCGGAATTCTGGAACTGCGACAGGTTGAACGCCCGCCATGCCTCCTTCGAGAAGATTTCATTCGCAAGCTGTTCGACCCCGAACGACTTGCCGGCGCCGGGCGGCCCGAAGACGCCGATGCTGAGCGGTCGCTTCGGCTTTTCATTGTCGCGGTACTCGATCATGCACCTGCGGATCGTGCGCAGGGCTTCGATCTCGTTGCGATCGGCCGCGAGCAGCTTGCCGAACTGCGCGCGCGGCAGGCGATCCAGCACGCCGATGCCGAAGCGGGCGATCTGGCGGGCAAGGCCGATCAGCGGCTGGGGCCTGGCAGCCGGGGATGCACGTCCCTGCGTGTCGGCGATCATGCTCCAGGACGGATCGAGCCGGTCCGACGGCCGCCACGCGATCGTCAGGCGGCTCATGCGGTCGCCTGCCGAACCGCGGGACCTGCCGGCCGCCGTTGCCGGTGAGGACGGGAGCGCTTCGAGAATACGACAAGCGAGCCGCTGCGCCGGAAATCCGGCAGGCGAAGGGCCGGCGACCGGGCCGTGCCCGTTGCGCCGGAGATCGCGCATGCCCAGCAGCCCGGCCTCGAGCGCCGGCAGCAGGTCGAGCGTCGGCGCGCTTTCCGGTTTCGTGCTCCGGCGCTCGGCGATGTGCTCCCGCAACTGCCAGGCAAGGGACGCTGTCATGACTGCCTGGAAGCCGAACGTCTCGCCTGCGAACGACCGGCTCCACTCCCCTTCCGCGCGGGCAGGATCGAGGCAGAGCCGCGCCTGAATCCTGTCCGGCTCGTCCAGGTCGAGCAGCAGCGCGCCATCCATCGAAAAGGTGACGATCAAATACCGGCAGCGCAGCAGCGATTGCGCCAGAGGATGGGTGTGCAGGGCGACGCGCATCTCATCCAGCGTCGCTTCCCACGAAAGGCCACGGCTGAGCGCCACCGTCTCCCGCCGCAGGTCCCGTGCGGATACCACCACGACCAGCTGCCGATGCTTCTGTTCAAGCGCCTGCCACACAGCACTTTGCGCGATCGGTTCCGCCATCTTCAGCAGGATGAAGCCGTCGTCCGCCAGGCTGCAGGCCCAGCTTTTGATGTCGGCGGCCGATGTATGGCGGAAGGACACGCCGGCATCGTCGATCACCAGCAAATCGGCAGGTTGCCGAGCAGACGCTTCTGCGATTCCGGCCGCCTGCCAGCCGCCGTCCGGTCCGTCGCCGTATCCCATGAGGGACTTGACCCGCCACACATCGCTTGCCGGGGCGGAAGTCGTGCCCGTCGCCGGGAACGGCGCCCAGACCGCGTAGCCCCGGTCGGCGGAGCCGTCCACAGCCACGCGATCATCGATTGCCAGGGTCAGCGCCTGAGTTTCAGCCAGCGGATCGCGAGCGGGCGAGCGGTTTTCCGACCCTTGCCGGATCAGCTCCCACAGCAGCCGGTGCAGCGCGGCCGCGCCGCCTCGTTCGGCATGTACCCGCACGCCCCGGCGTCGCTGCGACGATGCCTTCGCGCGCTCGCCGGCCCTGGTCCATTCTCCCTCGTAGATGTGGTGGTCCCACAGCGCATCGCCCGTCACCACCACACGCGGCGGCGTTCTCCCATCGACCATGGCGCGTATTCCCCCAAACCCGCACCCGCACGCGCGGCCCACCGGCGCAAATCATCGCGGTAACAAGCCTCGCAGCCGCCCGCATCTCACTGCCGCATCGCCATGTATTTCCGCGCCGACATCCGCCGCACATCGGCGAAATACCGCTCCTCCTGATCGCCCTCCACGCTGCTGCGCGACAGCCGGTCCAGGTGCTTCACCAGGCAGATCGCGATCGCATGGAGCGAATCATGCCGGCTCAGCCCCTGCGCCATCAGCTGCCGCACCTTCTCGCGCACCGGCATCCGCTCGCCCATGATGAACTGGTTCTCGACGATCACGTGCAGCGTCGAGTGCACGTTCTCCTCGCTCATCTCCCCGATCCCGTGATGATAGGCTTTCACGATCCGGATGCGCTCCTGCTCATCCGTCTCCAGCCAGGCCAGCTCCTCCGGCGGCACGTTCGGATCATAGGACTCGATCGCCATCTCATGCCCTCCTGGCTGCAACCGGGCGCGCATGATGCGGCGGCGCCCCCATCGCCACAACCCGCTGCCACGGGCACACTCGGCCCCGCAACAACACACATGGAGGCACGCGTGCTGAAACAGGACCTGCGGCAGGACGGCAAAGCCCTGGGCGCCATGATGATGGAGTTTCTGACACCCGGCATGCCGGCGATCCTTGCCGCGGCGGGCGCGCAGTTCGCGCTGTTCGACATGGAACACACCGGCGCCAGCCTGGAGACCATGAAGACGATGGTCGCCGGCTGCCGCGGCCTGCCAGTGGCGCCGCTGGTCCGCGTGCCGCGCGGCGAATACCATTTCATCGCCCGCGCGCTGGATATCGGCGCGCATGGCATCATGGTGCCGATGGTGGGATCCGCCGCCGAAGCCGCCCATATCGCCGCCTGCGCGCATTACCCGCCCGCTGGCCGGCGTGGCGCCGCGTTCGGCGTGGCACATGACGATTACCGCGCCGCCGACCCCGCCGCCGCCATGGCCCGCGCCGCCGACCGCACCCTGGTGATCGCGCAGATCGAGACGGTGGAAGGCCTGAACGAGGTCGAGGCCATCGCCGCCACCCCCAACATCGACGTCATCTGGCTCGGCCATTTCGACCTGAGCAACTTCATGGGCATTCCCGGCCAGTTCCAGCACCCGGACTTCCTGGCCGCGGCGCACCGGGTCGTCGCGGCGGCCCGCGACCACGGCAAGATCGCCGGCTTCATGGTCGCGAACGAGGCCTGGGCGCAGGAATACTGGCGCCACGGCTACCGCATGCTCGCCTACGGCGTCGACCACCTGATCTTCCAGGGCACGCTGCGCGCGGGACTTGATCGGATGCGTGCCCTGGCCTGACCCCGTTCGGACACCCGTTGCCGACCGGCGCCGGGTCACGCACAGTGGCGCATCAGTTTGGGGAGAACGCTACCATGGAAGTCCGTCTCGACGGCCGCAGCGCGATCATCACCGGCGCCAGCAAGGGGCTGGGACTCGCGATGGCCAAGGAATTCGCCGCCTCCGGCGCCAACGTCGCCATCCTGGCCCGCAGCCCCGACAGCCTGGCGCAGGCCAAGGCCACCGCGTCGCAGGGCGCGTCCGGCAAGGTGGAAACCTTCCAGTGCGACGTGTCCAAGGCCGAGGACATCAACAGGACCTTCGCCGCCGTGACGGCCGCGTTCGGCAAGGTGGACATCCTGATCAACAACGCCGGCCAGTCCCGCGCCATGCCGTCCGACCAGATCACCGACGAGATCTGGCAGGACGACCTGGACCTGAAGCTGTTCGCCGCCATCCGCCTGACGCGCCTGTGCTGGCCCGGGATGCAGGAGCGGAAATGGGGCCGCATCATCAACGTGCTGAACTCGGGCGCCAAGGCGCCGCGGGCCAATGGCGCGCCCACCGCCGTTTCCCGCGCCGCGGGCATGGCGCTGATGAAGGTGCTGGCCAATGAAGGCGCGAAGCACGGCATCCTGGTGAACGGCATGCTGGTGGGCCAGATCGTGTCCGACCAGATCGCCCGCCGCTTCAACACCGAACGGCCGAACATGACATTCGATGAATATGTCGCCAAGGCCGGCGCCGGCATCCCGGTAGGCCGCATGGGCAAGGCCGAGGAATTCGCCGCCATGGCCTGTTTCCTCTGCTCCGATCACGCGGGCTTCACCACCGGAACGGCCATCAATATGGACGGCGGCGCCACGCCTGTGGTCTGACGACGCCTCCGGGGCCGGCGGCGAACCCGTCCGGCCCCATGTCCAGACAGAGCGGGGCGGATGCATGGCGAAAATCATACCGGTGGCAACGTTCGATTGCGTCGTGTTCGGGGCCACCGGCGACCTGACCCTGCGGAAACTGCTGCCCGCGCTGTACCAGCGCTTCCGCGACGGGCAGATGCCGTCCGATTCGCGCGTGATCGGCGCCGCGCGCACCCAGGTGGGGACTGACGAATACCGCATCCGCGCCCGGGCCGCGCTGGAGGAGCATGTGCCGCCCGACGAGCTCGAACCGGCGACGGTGGAGCGGTTCCTGAGTCAGATCGAATACGTTGCGATCGACGCGACGGCGCACGACGCCGACTGGGAGTCTCTGGGCGCCAAGCTGGATCCGGCGCGCATCCGCGTCTTCTATCTTGCCACCGCGCCCGACCTGTATGGTCCGATCGGCCGAGCGCTGGGCGCGGCGGGGCTGAACACGCCGCAGTCGCGCGTGGTGCTGGAAAAGCCGATCGGCCACGACCTGGATTCGGCCCGCGCGATCATCCAGAGCGTGGGGCAGGTGTTTTCGGAAGAGCAGACCTATCGCATCGATCATTTCCTGGGAAAGGAAACGGTGCAGAACCTGATGGCGCTGCGCTTCGCCAACACGATCTTCGAACGGCTGTGGACCACCGACGTGATCGACCACGTGCAGATCACGGTGGCCGAGACGGTGGGGCTGGAAGGGCGCGCCGGCTACTACGACAAGGCCGGCGCATTGCGCGACATGGTGCAGAACCACCTGCTGCAGCTGCTGTGCCTGATCGCGATGGAGCCGCCCGTGTCGCTGGAGGCCGACCGTGTCCGCGACGAGAAGCTGAAGGTCCTGCGCGCGCTGCGGCCCATGGCGGCGCACGAGATCCCGAACCTGACCGTACGCGGCCAGTACGCGCATGGCGCGATCGACGGCAAGCCGGTGCCCGGCTACCTGGAGGATCTGGGCCGCAACGCGGTCAGCGGCACGGAAACCTTCGTCGCCCTGAAGGCCGAGGTGCGTACCTGGCGCTGGGCCAACGTGCCGTTCTACCTGCGCACCGGCAAGCGCCTGCCCGCCAAGGTGTCCGAAATCGTCATCCAGTTCCGCGCCCAGCCCTTCACCATCTTCCCCGAGGAAGCGGCGCAGTGGCAGCCCAACCGGCTGATCATCCGCCTGCAGCCCGAGGAAGGCATGCGGCTGGAGATGATGACGAAGGACCCGGGTCCCGGCGGGCTGCGCCTGTCCTCCACCGGCCTGGACATCCGCTTCGAGAAGACCTTCGGCATCCGCTTCCCCGACGCCTATGAGCGGCTGCTGATGGACACGGTGCGCGGCAACGCCACGCTGTTCATGCGGCGCGACGAGGTGGAGGCGGCCTGGACCTGGATCGAGCCGATCCTGGATGCCTGGGCCAGCCGTCCCGACCAGCCGCGGCTGTATCCGGCGGGAAGCTGGGGGCCGACCTCGGCCATCGCGCTGATCGAGCGCGACGGGCGGACCTGGCATGAGGACGTGCAATGATCCTGATCGGCCAGTACGACTCGCCCTTCGTGCGGCGGGTGGGGATCGCATTGCGGCTGTACGGAATGGATTTCGAGCACCGTCCCTGGTCGACGTTCGGCGATGCGGAGAAGATCGCGCAGTACAACCCGCTGAGCCGCGTGCCGACGCTGGTGCTGGATGACGGCGAGGCGCTGCTGGAGAGCGGCGCGATCCTGGATCACCTGGACGAATGCGCCGGGCCGGACCGGGCGCTGATCCCGCGGTCTGGCCCGGAACGGCGGCAGGCGCTGCGGGTGATCGGCCTGGCGACGGGGCTCGCCGACAAGGCGGTGGCGCTGCTGTATGAGCGGCTGTTGCACACCGAGACCTCGGCCGTGTGGATGGAGCGCTGCCGCACGCAGATCGCCGGCGTGCTGGAGGTATTGGAGCAGGAGCGGGCAGGGCGGCCGACGCCATACTGGTTCGGCGACCGGATCGGGCACGCGGATATCGCGGTGACCTGCGTGTGGCGCTTCACGCGGGA
>JBFXDK010000082.1:0-7802 GCA_050181195.1 Acetobacteraceae bacterium
GGGCTCGGGATTTCCCCCTTGATCGCGGTGAAGCGTCGCTTGCGGCTTTCGATCCGCGGCACCTCGGCCAGCAGCGCCTGGGTGTAGGGGTGGTTGGGCCGGGTGAACACCTCCTCGGCCGGCGCGGCTTCCACGATCCGGCCCAGATACATGATCAGCACCCGGTCCGACAGGTGCTCCACCACGCCCAGGTCGTGGCTGATGAACAGGTAGGTCAGGTCCAGGTCCCGCCGCAGATCCATGAACAGGTTCAGGATCTGCGCCTGGATCGACACGTCCAGCGCCGCCACCGCCTCATCGCAGACCAGGAACTCGGGCTGCACCGCCAGCGCGCGCGCGATGCCGATGCGCTGGCGCTGCCCTCCCGAGAACTGGTGCGGATACCGCCGCTTGAACGCCGGATCCAGGCCGGCTCGCCGCAACTGCGCATCCAGGTATTCGTCGGCGCCGCCGCGCGGCACCAGGCCGTGATACAGCGGCGCCTCGCCGACGATGTCTTCCACGCGCATGCGGGGGTTCAGCGATGCATACGGGTCCTGGAAGATCATCTGGACCTTCAGCTTCGCGTCCTTCGCCGCCTCGGTCGGCAGGGTGGCGATGTCGCGGCCCTTGAAGAAGATTTGCCCCTCGGTCGGCGGCATGATCCCGGCCACCATGCGCCCGAGCGTCGACTTGCCGCAGCCGGACTCGCCGACCAGGCCCACGACCTCCCCACGTGAGACGGCCAGGTCCACGTTGTCGACGGCCTGCACGGTTTCGTTCTTTTCCGCCGCCCCGAACCGGCGCGCGACCGACCGGGTCACGCGGGCGGCGGCATCCAGCGACGGGCCGAAGCGCTTGGTGACGCCGCGCAGTTCGATGATCGGCTCCTTCATGCCGGCACCGCGTGCAGCGGATGGAAGCACCGCGCGGTATGCCCGGGCGCGAGCTCGCCATCGGGCGGCTCCTGCTCGCAGGTGGCGTCGGCGCGCGGGCAGCGCGTGCGGAAGGCGCAGCCCGGTGGCAGGCTCAGCAGGCTGGGCGTCATGCCTGGGATCTGCCGCAGCTTCTCACCCCTCCGGTTGCGGCTGGGCACGCTGCCGATCAGCCCGTGCGTGTAGGGGTGGAAGGGGCGGTCGAGCACGGTGGACGCCTCGCCCGCTTCCACGATGCGGCCCGCGTACATCACCGCGATCCGGTCCGCGAGGCCCGAGATCACCGACAGGTCGTGCGTGATCCAGATCAGCGCCGTGCCGTGTTCGGCGGCGAGTTTCTGCACCTCGGCCAGGATCTGCGCCTGGATCGTCACGTCCAGGGCGGTCGTGGGTTCGTCGGCGATCAGCAGGTCGGGGTTGTGCAGCAGGGCGATGGCGATCGCCACGCGCTGGCGCATGCCGCCCGAGAACTGGTGCGGATAGGCCTGCAACCGCTCCTCGGGGCTGGGGATGCCCACCATGCCCAGCGCGTCGCGCGCGCGGGTCCGCGCCTCGGACTTGGAAACCCGGGTGTGCGCCTGCACCGCCTCGATCATCTGCGTGTCGATGCGCAGGACCGGGTTCAGCGTCATCATCGGGTCCTGGAAGATCATGGCGATGCGATTGCCGCGCAGATGCCGCATCTCCTCTTCCGTCAGTTTCGCGAGGTCCTGGCCCTGGTACAGGATCGAGCCGCCGGCGATCCGCCCGGGCGGGTCCACCAGCCCGATGATGGAAAACCCGGTGACCGACTTGCCCGACCCGGACTCGCCCACCAGGCCCAGCACCTGGCCGCGCTCGACGGTGAACGAGACGTCGTCGACCGCCTTGACCACGCCCGCGCGGGTGAAGAAGTGCGTGCGCAGGTTGCGCACGTCCAGCGTGACGGTCATCGTTTCAGCCGCGGGTTCAGCACGTCGCGCAATTGGTCTCCGACGAGGTTGATGGACACGATGGTCAGCAGCAGGGCGATGCCGGGATAGAAGCTGATCCAGTATTTGCCGGACAGCATGTATTGATACCCGTTGGCGATCAGCAGGCCGAGCGACGGTTCGGTGATGGGGACGCCGAGGCCGAGGAAGGAGAGGGTGGCTTCCAGCGCGATCGCGCGTGCGACCTGCTGCGTGGCGATGACGATCAGCGGCGGCAGGCAGTTCGGCAGCAGGTGGCGGAACATGATGCGCCGGTAGGGCAGCGCCAGGCACTCCGCCGCTTCGATGTATTCCCGCCGTCGTTCCACCATCGCCACGCCGCGGACGGTGCGGGCGTAGACCGCCCATTCCACGATCACCAGCGCGATGACGACGTTCATGATCCCCTTGCCCAGGGCGGCGAGGATCATCAGCGCGACAAGGATGGTGGGAAACGAGAGCTGCAGGTCGACGACGCGCATGATCAGCGTCTCGGTGCGTCCGCCGGCATAGGCGGCGAGCAGGCCGAGGCTTGATCCGACAATGGCGGCGACGATGGCGGATCCGACGCCGACGCCCAGGCTGATCCGCAGCCCGTACAGCATGCCCGAGAACATGTCGCGGCCCTGGTCGTCGGTGCCCAGCAGGTAGGTATAGCCGGCCATCGACTGCGACCCGGGCGGCAGCCGCCCGTCGAGAATGTCGAGCTGCGCCAGGTCGTACGGGTCCTGCGGCGTGATCCAGGACGCGAAGATCGCCAGCAGCGCGATGCAGATGAACCCGGCGAGCCCGACCAGCGCGAGCTTTGACGCCGCGAATTCCGAGACGAAGCGGCGGAATGGCGTCTCCTCCCGCACCGCCGGGGCTGGAGTAGGAGCGGGGGCGGGCTGCGGCGTGGTGGCGGTGGTGGTGCTCATGGGGCGGCCCTCCGGTTACGGCCTGCCGCGACGTGTCTACTGTCATCCCCGGGCTTGTCCCGGGGATCAATCCCCGCACGACCCTGCCGTTGTGAGTTCCTTAACGCATACGCCCCGATAACCGACAGTGGTTGGTCCGGGGATGACAATGCGTAGCCTGCGGACAACGGTGCGTAGCCTGCGGACAACGGTGCGTGGCCCCCGGTTGTCGGTGAGCGGAAATGCGTGGCGCCTGAAGGACTGGTCAACACCACACGGCCAGTGCGACCGCCATGCCGCGTGGCGAGACCCCTCACGCCTTCGTCTCCAGCCGCACCCGCGGGTCCAGCACCGTGTACAGGATGTCCACGATCAGGTTGATCGTGATGAACAGCAGCACGATCATCATCAGATAGGCGACGATCACCGGCCTATCCAGCACGTTGATGCTGTCGATGATCAGCTTGCCCATCCCCGGCCAGGCGAAGATGCTTTCGGTGACCACGGCGAAGGCGATCGTGGAGCCGAGTTCCAGGCCCACCACCGTCACCACCGGGATCATGATGTTCTTCAGAACATGCACCAGGATCACCCGCGTGGGCGACAGGCCCTTGGCCCGGGCGAACTTGATGAAATCCATCGGCAGCGTCTCGCGCACGCCCGCCCTTGTGAGCCGCAGCACAAGCGAGATGTTGAACAGCGACAGGTTCAACGCCGGCAGCAGCAGGTGCCGCAGCCCGTCCGCCGTCAGGAAAGACCACTGGATTCCGAACAGTTCGGCGGTTTCCCCGCGTCCGGTGCTGGGCAGGATGCCAAGCTGCACGGCGAACACCATGATCAGCATCAGCCCCACCCAGAACGTGGGCAGGGAAAACCCCAGGATGCTGCCGGCCATGATCGCTCGGCCGAGGAAACCGTCCGGTTTCAGCCCGGCATAAAGGCCAAGCGGCACGCCGAAGCAGATGGAAAACAGAACGGCGGTGACGGCGAGTTCCAGTGTCGCCGGCAGGCGGCTGCCGATCAGCTTCAGGGCCGGTTCATTGAAGACGAAACTACGGCCCAGATTGCCGTGCAGGATGTCGTTGACGAAGTACAGGTATTGCTGCCACAGGGGCTGGTCCAGCCCCATCTCGGCGATGATCCTGGCCCGTTCGGCCTGATCCGCTTCCGGCGAGATCAGGATATCCACGGGGTTGCCGATGACATGCACGCCGATGAAGACGATGATGGTCATCGCCACAACGACGAAGAATGCCTGGATCAGGCGACGAATGAGCCAGGTGAACATCCGCTATTGGGCCGGCTTCACGCCCATGGCCAGCGTCGATTCGTCCACGCGCGGCTCATAGGTCAGGCCCTTGCGGGTGGCCCAGATGTTCTTCTGCAGGTGCAAATGGATCACCGGCACGTCGGCGATCGCCATGCGCATCGCGTCCTGCACCACCTTCTCGCGCTCCCCGTCGTCCATGATGGTCATGGCCTTGTCGATCAGCGCGTCCAGGGCCGGGTTGGAATAGCGCCCGCGATTGGCGGTGCCCAGACCGCGCTTGGGATCCCAGGTGGCAAGCTGCGCGCGCAGCGGGTTCATGCCCTCGCCGCTGGACACGCCCCAGCCCAGCAGGAAGGCGGCGAATTCCTGCTTGCCGGCGCGGGCGATATAGTTGCTCCAGGGCAGACCCTCGACCGTGGTCTGCACGCCGATGCGCTGCCACATCTGCCCCACCGCCTGGATGATCTTGGCATCGTTGACATAGCGGTTGTTCGGCCCGTGCAGGCTGATGCGGAACCCGTTCGGGAACCCGGCCTCGGCCAGCAGCTTCTTCGCACGCTCGGGGTCATACGGGGCTGGCTTGATGTCCGGCACGTAGGTCGGCGCGCCGGGACGCAGATACTGCCCGGTGGGAATGGCGGTATTCTCCATCACCCGTTCGACGATCGCCTGCCGGTTGATCGCGATCGACAATGCCTCCCGCACCCGGTGGTCCTTCAGCGGATTCTTGTCGAGCGTCTCGCCGTTCGGGCCGAAAACGGTTGGCGGCGCGCCGGTGTGGGAATGGTCGAGCCACAGAAAGATCGAGCGGTTGCTCACGACCTCGAACAGCGAGACCCGGTCGTCCTTCCTCAGTGACGGCACATCGACCGGCGGGACGAACTCGATGATGCCGACATCACCGGCCAGCAGCGAGGCGGTGCGCGCGCCGTCGTTGCTGATGATGCGATAGGTCACATGCTGCCAGTGCGGCTTCTCGCCCCAGTAGGCATCGTTGCGTTCGAGCTCGATCTTCTCGCCGGGCCGGTACGACACGAAGCGATACGGACCGCTGCCGATCGCGTTCTTGCCGCTGTTGAAATCCTCGGTCGCGGGATCGTCGCCCAGGCTGCGCGGGATGATGAAAATCTGCGACAGGTCGATCGCCAGCAGCGGATAGGGTGTCGCGGTCTTCAGCCGGACCGTCTTCGCGTCGACGACCTCGGCGCCGGCGACGGCGCGCATGTAGATCTGGAACGACGCCGGGCTGTTCTTCACCTTCGGCACCCGGTTGATCGAATAGACGACGTCCTCGGCCGTGACCGGCTCGCCGTTCTGGAACTTCGCGTCGCGCAGCTTGAATTCCCAGGTCTTGTCGTCGATCAGCTTCCAGCTGGCCGCGAGCCCGGGCGCAAGCGAGTTGTCGGCCTTGCGATGCACCAGACGTTCGTAGATATGCGAATGCAGCGACTCATTGGGGGAGAACGTGTGATAATGCGGGTCGATGCTGGTGACCGGCGCCGAGGACGCGATCGCCAGGGTCTGCGCCGTGGCGCCCCCGGCCATCAGACCTCCCAGTCCTGAAGCCACAAGTCCCAACCGGGCGATCGTCCGGATCATACGGGCCGCCATCCTGCTCTCCCTGTCACACCTCGCTGGCTTATAGCGGCTTGTCGTGCAATCGCGCTAGCTCGTGCGTCAATTGACGAAAAGCAACCCAGGGCGTGAGACGAGCCGCGGTTCCGCCGCCATGACGCACCGTCTATAGAAGCGCGGGAAGGGGAGATGTCCGATGAAGCTGTGGTACCAGAGCATGACCCGCCAGGCCGAGTGGGGCACCTATCCGCAGGTGCTGCGTGGCATCCTCGACCGGGTGAAGGACCCGGATACCGAAATCCATGTCGCGGGGATCACCGAGATCGGCGGCGTGGGCGACCAGTTCCGCTACCTGGAATACCTGGAGACCGGGGAGGTCCTGAAGAACGTGCACCGCGCCCAGCGCGAGGGCTTCGACGCGTTCCTGATCGGCAACATCGCCGATCCCGGCCTGATGGAAGCGCGCGAGATCGCCGACATTCCCGTGCTGGGCCTGTGCGAATCCGCGATGCACATGGCCTGCATGATGGGTGCCAGCTTTTCCTTCGTCACCATCAACGAGAAGTTCACCCCGCGCATCGTCGAGAATGTGCGCCGCTATGGCCTGACCGGCCGCTTCGCCGGCGCCAACCGCATGAGCGTGGATCGCCTGACGGACCTGGCTGCCGCCTTTGCGCCGGGCGCGGCGCAGGATGCCGTGGTGGCGCAGTTCAACGACGCGGCGCGCAAGTGCACGGATGCGGGCGCCGAGGTGGTGATCGCGGCCGGCGGCGTGGTGATGGCGCTGCTGGCCGATGCCGGCATCCACCAGACCCCGGAAGGCGCCATCATCCTGAACGGCATCACCAACATCGTGAAACTGGGCGAGACGGCGGTGAAGATGCACCGCCTGATGGGCGGGCGCTTCACGTCCAAGACATGCACCTTCGCGCCGCCGCCGCCGGATCAGATCGGCACGTTCCGCAAGCACTACCACGACTGGATCTATCCGACGGTGAAGGCGCCATGAGCGGATCGCCCCTGGTCCTGCGGTCCGCCTTCGCCAGCTACCCGCATGCCCGGGCGCTGAAGGACGGCACCGTCGCCTCGGACCGCATCCGCTTCGACTTCGAGGAGGTGGAGCCGATCACCCGCGCCTTCCGCCGCATGGTGCGCACGCTGGACTTCGACCTGTGCGAGATCGCGCTGACCACGCATGCCCAGGCGGTGGCCCATGGCAAGGCGATCACCGCGCTGCCCGTGGTGCTGATGCGCGGGTTCCATCACGCGGCACTGGTCTGCGCGAAGGACTCGTCGATCTCGGGGCCGCGCGACCTGGTCGGCAAGCGGATCGGCGTGCGGGCGTTTTCCCAGACCACGGGCGTGTGGCTGCGCGGCATCCTGCTGGACGAGTACGGGGTCGACCACCGCGGCATCACCTGGGTGACGCAGGAGGATGCGCATGTACGGGAATACTCCGACCCGCCGAACGTGGTGCGCATCGGTCCCGGCCAGAGCCTGCCCGAGATGCTGCTGGCCGGGGAGATCGACGCGGGCATCGCGCTGGCCGGGCTCGATGCGTCCCGCACCCGGCCGGTGATCCCGGACGCCGATCTTGCGGCCGAGGCCTGGTATCGCAAGACCGGCGCCTATCCGGTGAACCACGTGCTGTGCGTGCGGACCGACCTGCTGCGGGCGCACCCCTGGCTGGCGGCCGAGCTGTTCCGGCTGTTCACGGCCGCGAAGGCCGCTTCGCCTGGAGGCAGCGCCGAGGCACGCTATGCGGCGCTGGTCGGCGATCCGCTGCCTTATGGGCTGGAGGCGAACCGGGCCGGCATCGAACTCTGCCTGCGCTACGCGGCGGAGCAGGGCCTGGTGCCGCGGGTCTATGCGCCGGAGGAGGTGTTCTGCACGGTGGGTGACTGATCGGGGCGCGTTGCCGTCGGTCGCGGTTGGGCGGCAGGCGGCGTCATGGCCATGATTGGCACCCGCTGGCTGGGGCGGTCGTGGGGGGCGCCTGGGGGGCATTCGCCTCGTGGATCGTCTCCCTGGTTGGGTCCGTGCCGGATCTGGGGCCGCATGATTTCATCACGGAGGAAGACGGAGGGACGCGGAGGAACACGGAGGCGTTGGATCGCGATCCCGCGTCGGCTTCGGGCTTCTGCGGGGTTCGCAGTGCGTGAGGGCGCATCGCGCGGTCACCGCAGTGGCTGGTTGC
>JBFXDK010000082.1:7902-11780 GCA_050181195.1 Acetobacteraceae bacterium
GCCGGGAATGCCTGGGCGATCGTCGGCGGACGGATTTCCGTCAACGGTGTCATCGATCAAACCACACGCGGGGTGACCACCCTTGCCTATAAGGACGGGAAGGTCTGGCAACGGAACGACCAGGGTTTCTGGTGGAGCAAGTCAAAGCCCACCGATTCCTGGTACCCGCCCTACGGGACGAAAACGTCTCCGATCCCTGCATCACCTGACAACACGATCGTCCTGCGCGAGGACGTGCAGATCGTCGACAAGTCCGGCAACGTATGGGAGATGAGGGCCGGCAAGGTCGTCGTCAACGGGAAGGTCGATCAGACCACAAAGAACGTCATCGAACTTCTCTACAAGGGCGGCAAGGTCTGGCAGCAGAACAGTGATCATCTCTGGTGGAGCAAGTCGAAGCCGACTGATACCTGGGGGCCTGCCGCCGGCACGAAGGTGAACCCGGAAGGGCCGGTCGCGAAATCCTGGCTTGGCGGTGATGGGGAATGGAGCAATCCGGACAATTGGCTTACCTGGGGTGTCCCACGCGGGATCGACTCGGTTCAGTTTCTGTCTGCGTACGGCCGAGCGGTCGATGCGAAGATCACGAACCATACACTCCCAGGCGGGCTGAAGATCACATCAATCGACGAAGGCTCGCCCACGAAATTGACGTTCGTCGGATCCGCCGCGAACGCCGGCAGCATCAAGTCCGTTTTTGGCACTGTCGACCTGACGGTCGCCGCGAATGCGAACTTCGTGAATTCCGGCGAGCTCGTGGCGCAAAGCGGAATTGGCGTCGCCACGCTGAAAATCAATTTGTCAGCGGGAAGCCTGTTCACGAATAGCGGGACGATCCGCGCGCTGCCCTCGCCCGTAGCAGGGCTCGGCGCCGTCGTGGACATCAGCGGAGCGGGAAGTTTTTCCAACTACGGTCTGATCGACATCCAGTCCAGCACCTTCATCCATAGCTCCGCGGTTCCACAGGCGAACTGGGGCAAAATCCTTGCCAGCGGATCAGCTTCGGTCACCGTCGCTTTTGGTCGGGTTGGAGAGTTCCCGGGCTTGCAGTACGTGAATGCGGGGACGATCGAAAGCAGCGGGACGTCATCAGTCGTGCTGACCGCTGCTCGGGCGTTCGAGACCTACTATGCCGGTTTGTACAATACGGGTTCGATTGTCGCGGATGGCGGGACTGTCGAGCTTGATGTCGGCTTACAGCAGGCGGCAACCGGACGCGTCGTCGTCCAAAATCAAGGCAGGTTGAAACTTCACGTCAGCAGTGATGGCGGCACGATCGAAATCAAGAGCGGTATGCTGGAGTTCAGCGGGGGGACTCGTGTAGGCCGTGCGCCTCGTGCAGCGGAAAGCTTTCACACCGATCTGAACCTGAGCGGCAGCAGTGCTACCCTGAAGTTCGGCGAGATATGGGACTTCGACCTGCGCAACATCACCACGAACTCTGCCGATCTCGTCGTGAGGCAGGGGCTGTTCGGCCAGGAATCGACCATTCATCTGGTCGGGCGAGACTACATGCCTAGCGAATTCACCGCGTCAGGATCGCTGATCACGTTCACCGACCGGTAGCGAGGCCCGGGCCCGTCCAGGGCGCCCGTGTGAAAAAAAGCGCCGTCCATGCTCCGGCAGAGAGGCGGCGTTTACTCGGCCTGCGAAGTTCAAGCTTTCTGCGCGTCGTTATCACCTGACCGGCGCGTGGCGACCATCATGACCTGTGGCGGAGCACGCCACGCCACGCCCATCCGCGCCGGCCACTCCATGGACGCACCGCCCGCGTCTCAGTCGCGACGCGGTTCGGCGTCCTGGCGCTACTGGCAGGCCAGGCATTCCTCGTAGTTCGTGCCCGATCCATCCTGTGCCGCGCTTGCGACCAGCGGCAGTTCCGCCAATGAGTCGTTCGCTGGCAGGAACGCCGTCGGCGCGACCGCCTTCTCGCTGACCGTGTCGGCGCGCGCCAGCGACAGGCTGCGGCAGTAGTACAGCGACTTCACGCCCTTCTTCCACGCCATGAAATGGATCTGGTGCAGGTCGCGCTTGTGCACATTCGCCGGCAGGAACACGTTCACCGACTGGCTCTGGCAGATATACGGCGCGCGGTCGGCGGCATGCTCGACAATCCAGCGCTGGTCCAGCTCGAACGCCGTCTTGTAGACCGCCTTCTCCTGCTCGGTCAGGAAGTCCAGGTGCTGCACGCTGCCCTTGGTGACGGTGATCGAGGACCAGACCTCATCGGTGTCCTGGCCCTTCTTGGCCAGCAGCTTCTGCAGATGCCGGTTGCGGACGGAAAAACTGCCCGACAGCGTCTTCTGCAGGAACACATTGGCGGCGATCGGCTCGATCCCCGGCGAGGCATTGCCGGCAATGATGGAAATCGACGCCGTCGGCGCGAGCGACATCTTGTGCGAGAAGCGCTCCATCATGCCGTACTCGGCGGCATCCGGGCAGGCGCCCCGCTCATGCGCCAGCGCCACCGAGGCAGCGTCGGCCTGCGCGCGGATATGGCGGAACATCGTGCGGTTCCAGGCCTTGGCCGTCGCGCTCTCCCACGGCACGTTCAGTGACTGCAGGAAGGAGTGGAAGCCCATCACGCCAAGTCCGACCGAGCGCTCCCGCATCGCGGCATAGCGGGCCTTCTCCATCTCGGCCGGCGCGCGGTCGATGAAATCCTGCAGCACGTTGTCCAGGAAGCGCATCACGTCCTCGATGAAGGTCGGATGCTCCTGCCACTCGAACCAGTTTTCCAGGTTCAGCGACGACAGGCAGCAGACGGCGGTGCGTTCCTTGCCGTGCTGGTCGCGTCCCGTGGGCAGGGTGATCTCGCTGCACAGGTTGGACGTCTTCACCTCGAGCCCGGCCAGCTTGTGGTGCTCGGGGCGGGCGTTGTTCACGTGATCCGAGAACACGAGATACGGCTCGCCGGTCTCGATTCGTGCCGTCAGGATGCGGATCCACAGGCCGCGGGCCGAGATCGACCGCACGACCGTGCCGTCCTTGGGGGAGCGCAGGGCCCAGGGCTGATCCAGTTCCACCGCACGCATGAAGGCGTCGGGGATCTGGATGCCGTGGTGCAGGTTCAGCGCCTTGCGATTCGGATCGCCGCCGGTGGGGCGGCGGATTTCCACGAACTCCTCGATCTCGGGGTGCGAGACCGGCAGGTAGACCGCGGCTGACCCGCGGCGCAGCGATCCCTGCGAGATCGCCAGCGTCAGGCTGTCCATGACGCGGATGAAGGGGATCACGCCCGAGGTCTTGCCGACCGCGCCCACCTTCTCACCGATCGAGCGCAGGTTGCCCCAGTATGACCCGATGCCGCCGCCCTTGGAGGCCAGCCAGACATTCTCATTCCAGAGACCGACGATGCCGTCCAGGCTGTCCGACGCCTCGTTCAGGAAGCAGGAGATCGGCAGGCCGCGATTGGTGCCGCCGTTGGACAGCACCGGCGTGGCCGGCATGAACCACAGCCGGCTCATGTAGTCGTAGATCCGCTGCGCGTGCGCGGTGTCGTCGCCGTAGAAGGACGCCACGCGGGCAAACAGGTCCTGGAAGCTTTCCCCCGGCATCAGATAGCGGTCCGACAGGGTTGCCTTGCCGAATTCGGTCAGCAGCGCGTCGCGCGAGCGATCAACCCGGACCTGGTGGCGACCTGGCATCTGGACGGCGTCGAGCACGGTGGACCCCCTGGAATCATCTGCGGACCATAGTCTGTCGCTCAGTTGGAATCGTCGTTCAACCATATATGGAAGGCGTGAGACGATTTACCCACAACATCCTGCGACCGTGTCATATCTGCAACGCACCTGGCGCGCTTGTGTAAGCCCCGGAATGGTATCGGCATGGCCCCCCGAAGCCCAAGAAAACAATATGCTTGACTCAAACGTTCA
>JBFXDK010000082.1:11880-27040 GCA_050181195.1 Acetobacteraceae bacterium
AGCCCGTCATCCAGCCGGCGGGCATTCGCGATTCGCCGCCGGTCCGGGTCGGCCACCGCCTCGGCGGCTTCCGCCAGCATGGTCTCCAGCGCGTCCGCCATGCGCAGCGCCTCCCGCGACGCGGACGCCAGGGCGATCGGCGGTGATTCCAGGCAGGACCGGTCGAGGTAGCGCGGCGTCGCCGGGTCCGCCGGGTCGACCCGTGCCGGCAGCAATCGCCGCAACAGCGCCGCATAGGGGACGAGCAGCGGCAGCATGACCGCGGCGATGATCAGGTTGAAGGCGGTGTGGAAGTCGGCAACCGAGCGTCCAGGGTCGACCGGGCCGCTCACCATCCAGGGGCTGATCTGGTCCAGCAGGCTCAGCGCGACCGCGCATCCCACCAGGCGCGTCAGCAGGTTGCCGACCGGCAGCCGGCGGCCGGCCGGGTCGTCGCCGTGCACGCCCTCCAGCACCGGGTTGATCGCCGTACCCAGATTGGCGCCGAGCACCAGGGCATAGGCGGCCTCGGGCGGAATGGCGGCCTGCGCGGCAAGGGACATCGCCAGCAGCACGACAGCCACCGAGGAATGCGCCGCCCAGGTCAGGCCCGCCGCCAGCAGCACATCCACCACCGGCTGGGTGGCGATCGCGCCCAGCACGAGGCGGAAGCTCGGCGCATCCTCGAACGGCGCGAGCAGCGTCAGCATGGACCGGAGCGCCATCAGCATCAGCCCGAGGCCGATGCTCACCCGCCCCAGGTCGCGCGTGCGCGTGGCGACCCCGCGGTGAAACAGCAGCACGCCCAGCAGGATCAGCACCGGCGCCACCCCGGCGACGTCGAAGGAGAACACCTGTACGATCAGCGTCGTGCCGACATTCGCCCCCAGCATGACGGCAAGCGCCGGCACCAGCCCCACCGTACCGGCCGCCGCGAACCCCGAAACCATGATGCCCGTCGCGGTGCTGCTCTGCAGCAGCGCAGTCACGCCGATGCCCGCCGCGAAAGCCGCAAGGCGGTTGTGCAGCATGGTGCCCAGGAACCGGCGCAGGTCGGGGCCGAAGCCGCGCTGGATGCCGGTCTGCACCATGTGGACGCCCCACAGCAGCAGCGCCACCGTTCCGGCGAGATCCAGCAGGGTCCAGGTCACCAGCACCGCGGACATCTCCGTCGATCGGATCCGTCAGCACAGCAGTACCTGTGGCCGGCTTGCAAGCACGCCGCGATCCCTCGCGACGCACGGTCAGTCACCGGAACCGGAGTGGCCGGATCGCGTTGGCACAATGATCCCCTCCCGGATCTCATGAAAGGATCGCGCGAAATGCTCCGTTCATTGCTCGTCTTTGGTGGTCTGCTCCTGCTGGCCGGATGCGTCGATGTCTACCAGCAGAAGCCGCCGCAGACGACCGTGGTGACTCCGCCGCCGTCCGGCGGACCGGTCTATGTCCCGCCAAGCTCGTCTGGGACCGTCGTGACCCGTCCCTGACGCGACAGGCCGCGGCGTGGGGCGGAGTTCACCAGGACGCGCCCCGAGCGCCGCGGCCCTGAGTCATGCGGGACCCGCCAAGGTGGCGGACAGAACGGACGTCGGAGCAAGACGCGGCACGTGAACGAGAATGGGCGAGCGGGCCAGGCCATTGCCTGGGTGAAGGGACTCGACTGGCGTGTGCCGTTGGCCCTTGGGTGTACCTATGTCTTCTTCGGGTCGGGACCGGCGGCGGCCGGCGCGGCAATCAAGTCGCTGCCGCCGTTCCTCATGGTTGGGGTGCGCGGCCTCATTGCCGGCGCGATCCTCACCGCCTGGGCGCTGATGTCCGGGGCGCCGCGCCCCACGCGCCGTCACTGGGCCGCGGGCGGGCTGATCGGTCTGCTGATCCTCACCTTCGGCGCAGGCGGAGGCACCTATGGACAACTGACGGTGCCATCCGGCATCGCAGGCGTGCTGTCGGCGCTGCTGCCGCTGCTTGCGGCCTGCATCGGCTATGTCCTGTTTCGTGAGAAGCTGCAGGCCCGCGCCCTGATCGGCCTTGCAATCGGATTCGCCGGAGTCGCGCTGCTGCTGCGGCCGGGCTCCGACCTGGATGGCTTCGGCGTGGCGGTGATCATCAGCGGCCAGGTCGCGTGGGCCTTCGGCGCCGAACTCGCGCCGCGTGTCGGGCTGCCGGACGATCCTGGCCTGGCGGCCGGCATCGAGCTTCTTGGCGGCGGCACGGTCCTGGTGGTCGCGGCGGCGCTGCTGGGCGATATCGGCCGCCTGGACCTCGCCTCGGTCGCCTGGACGTCGTGGCTGGGATTCGGATGGTTCATCGTGATCGGCGTTGCCGGGTTCACCGCGTTCGGCTTCCTCGCAAAGACCGTGGCGCCATCGATCTCGACCACGTTCTCCTACGTCAATCCGGTCGTCGCCCTGACACTGGGATGGCTGCTGTTCAGCGAATCGGTTTCCATCCGCATGGTCCTGGCGACGGCGGTGATCATCGCCGGCGTATGCCTGATCGTCTCCACGAAGTCCGAAACGCCGTCCCGGACACGGCATCCCTTCACCTCGGGCCACGGCTACGCGGCGCACCGCCCCGCCGCCGCCCGCCCGGCCCGGACCCCTCAAGCGGACTGAGGCATTTTCACCCTGACTGGGCAGGCTGGATACGACGTGTGCGGCCGAGGCTGCGCGCGGTCAGGCCTGCCTGCGACGGTTGGGCGTGCTGGCCGATGCCTTGGCCGCGAAACCACCGTGCTCCACCCGGTCCGCCTGCAGCCGCATCAGCCGTTGCCGGCAGATCGGGCAGGTGACATGCTGGGACGGCGGCTCCGCCCAGCCGGACCCGGAGCCAGGCTCGGTGCCGCAGAGCGCCATGCGCATATGCGGCGTCACCGCGTGGTACACGGGTGACGGAAAGCCCCGGTTCTTCACGCCACCCTTTCGCAGCGCGACGAAGACGCGTCCATTGGTCTGGAGCATGATCTGATCCCCCTTTTTGGTCCCGGTATCCGGAACAGACTGTGGGGACGGAATGGCGCAGGAATGCGCAAACGTCAAATCCGATGTCGTCGGCAATGCAACTGATACTGAACTCGCAATTTTCGCGGCTCGGACGCGTCGAACTCCCATTACCCTGGAATGATATGTTGCGCGTCGAGCGCATGGTGTGGGGAAAGCCGTGGTGCAGAGCCGGGAATCGGCGGGTCGCATTGCCCGACATGCCCCGGCCTGGCGGATGGGCCGCCCCGGCATCAGCCGGTGCGGCCCGCGGCTGGTCCCGCCGCCGGATGGCCCGCGCCGGACATTGCCGGCCCAGGCCATAAGCTCTCCGCTCAGCCCAGGTGCTTGGCGAAGAAGTCCAGCGTCCGTCGCTGTGCCAGTTCGTAGTCGGGCTTGCTGAAACTGCCGCGCTCATTGCAGCCGAAACCGTGCTCCGCGCCCATATAGACGTGGCTCTCGACCTTGGGTTGCGCGGCGCGGATCGCATCCACATCCGTCATCGGGATCGAGGCGTCCTTCTCGCCGAAATGCATCTGCACCGGGCAGTTCGGGCGCTCATCCTTCGTGCCGGCGATGCCGCCGCCATACCAGCAGGAGGACGCGGCGAACTTCGTGGTGCGCGTGGCGCCCCACCAGGCGACCGTGCCGCCGAAGCAGTAGCCGACGATGCCCAGCTTCTTGCCGGAAAGGTGGCCGGCGGCCGCCTCGACATCCGCCATCACCTGCGCATCGGATAGTTTCATCCGATACTCGCGGCCCTTGCCGATATCGTCCTGCGTGTAGCCGAGTTCGATGCCCTTCTGCACCCTGTCGAACAGCGCCGGTGCCACCACCGCATAGCCCTGGGCGGCGAACCGGTCCGCCATGTCGCGGATATGGTGGTTCAGGCCGAAGATCTCCTGGATCACGACGACGCCCTTCGTCGCGTTCTCGGGCCCGGCCACATAGGCCGACAGCGTGTGGCCGTCCGCGGCCTTCAATTCGATCATGTTCCCCATGGCAAACTTCTCCCGTTGCTCTGCCCGATCGCAGGCGCGCAGGATGTTCGTCCGCGCGCGGTCGTCAAGGGATCGGGCGCTGGCAGAGCAATCGCTAGCGCGCCTCGCGCTGGCGGGTCTGCCATTTCAGGAATTCCTGGAACAGCATGTCGCGGGTTTGCGGATCCGGATCGCCGCCCAGGTTCTGGTCCGACAGGAACACGTTGAACGCCGCCCGCAGCGCGGTTTCCGCATTGGCGATCTGCCGGTTCAGCTGCACCTGCGCCTCGGGGAACCGGGTCCAGCCGGGCACCTGTGCGGCCAGGTTCACCTCGGCCCATTTCGGGTGACGCCCCGGGCGGCGGAATTCGTTGAACCGGTTGAAGAACGCCTCGGTGAACTTGGTCATGCGCCGGTAGCGCTCGGTTCCCTGCGCCGCGCCGATCGTCGCCAGGATGGCGCCCACCGCGACCGTGTCCACGGGCCGGTCGGACGGAATCAGGTCTGGATACTGCGCGTGTTCCAGCCGCGTCGGCAGATAGGCTTCGGCCAGTTCGGCGCTGAGCGACAGCGGCAGGAAATGCAATCCGCTGTCCGGGCCGATTGCACTGAACAGCGCGGCCGGCCCGCCCACCACGAAGACCATGGCGGCGATTTCGCCCCGCTTGAGCCGTTCGAGCGCCACGACCTGATCGTCGTGCTCCATCCTCGGCCTGACATCCAGAAGTCCGAACAGGGTCGCCGCGGTCATCGCGGTGCCGCTGCCCCGCAGGTCGATATTGACCGGCTTGTCGGCGAGGTCGCGGACGGACGTGATGTCGGGACGCGCCAGCACATGCACTTCTTCCTGATACAGCTTGGTGATGTACTGCAGCGACGACTGCGACGGGAACATCGTCTGGCGCTGCATGCGCGCCATCACGTCGGACTGCACGATCGCGAGGTCGACGCCGCGGGTGAACAGCAGATCGGCCACGTTCTGGATTGATCCGCGCCCGACGATCGGCAGGATGCGCAGGTTCTCGCCATCGTCCAGCACGGTGGCCATGTCGGCGGCGATCCGCAGATAGGTCCCGCCCGGTTCGCCCGCCATCAGTCCGATCAGCGCCGTCTGTTCCCGTGCCACGCGGGTGGCGACGGCCGGCTCGTCGCGCGGCGGTGCCTGGGCGTGCCCGGACCCCGGCAGGGCCAGGAGCGACAGGCAGGTCAGCAGCAGGGCCAGGGTGCGCATGGTCGTCTTGCCTCCATTCCGCGGACGACGGTTATGCACAACAGGACGGGACGCAGTGACCCGCGGCGGGATCACGATTGATGGAAGCGGGCGTCCGGGGCAGGTTGTGCGCACAGGCAAGGGGGAACCGTTATGCAGATCGCCACCGTCGACAGCGCCCTGTACCGCATCGAATTGCCCGTGCCGTTGTCGGATTCCACGCACGGGACGATGACGCATTTCGAGCTGGTGACGGTGCGGCTGCGCGATACGGACGGGGCCGAGGGCGTCGGCTATACCTACACGACCGGTGCCGGCGGCATTGCGGTGCACGCCCTGATCCAGCACGGGCTCGGCGAGGTGCTGCTGGGGGCGGAAGCGGACGACATCGAGGCGCTGTGGCAGAAGATGTGGTGGCGCCTGCATTACGGCGGGCGCGGCGGCTCAGTCAGCCTGGCGGTTTCGGCTGCCGACATCGCGCTGTACGACCTCAAGGCCCGCCGGCTGGGCACGCCGTTGTGGCGGCTGTTGGGCGGGTTCGATCCCAGGGTGCCGTGCTATGCCGGCGGCATCGACCTGGAATTCACGCTGGATGCGCTGCTGAAGCAGACCGACGACAATCTGGCCAAGGGGTTCCGCGCCATCAAGATGAAGGTCGGGCGCGCGCGCCTGTCCGAGGACGCGGAGCGGGTGGCGGCGATGCGGCGGCATCTGGGGCCGGATTTCCCGCTGATGGCGGACGCGAACATGAAGTGGACGGTGGACCAGTCGATCCGCGCCGCCCGCGCCTTCCGCGACCAGAATCTGGTCTGGCTGGAGGAGCCGACAATTCCCGACGACGTCGCCGGCCACGCCCGGATCGTGCGGGAGGGCGGCGTGCCGATCGCGACCGGCGAGAACCTGCACACGCTGCACGAATTCACCCAGATGATCGCCGCCGGCGGCGTCACCTTCCCCGAACCGGACGTGACCAATTGCGGGGGCATCACCGTGTTCATGAAGGTCGCGCACCTGGCCGAGGCGTTCAACCTGCCGTTGACGTCGCATGGGGCGCATGACCTGACGGTGCACCTGATGGCGGCAGCGCCCAACCGGTCCTACCTGGAAGTGCACGGGTTCGGGCTCGATCGCTACATCGCCGAACCCATCCGCATCGCCGAGGGGGTCGCGCTGGCGCCGGATCGGCCGGGGCATGGCGTGGCCTTCGACTGGGCCGCGCTGGAACGGGTGAAGGCGGGCTGACCTGGCCGCGCGCGGGCGTGGCGGCGGCGGCAAGGCCAGGCGTGGTTGCCCAGGGTCGGATGTCGCCGTTAGCATCGGCGGCGCAGGAAACGCATCGCATAAAATCCAGAAGGAGGCCCGACCATGAGCGACCCGTCCCATCCGTTCGACCCCGCTCTGTTCCGGCCATCCGCGATCGCGCCGGAGACGGCGAAGCTGAACCAGACCCTGGTCGAGATGCTGACCGGGTTGCCGGAATGGTGGGTGGTGGGCGCCGAGGCGACGCGGGAGGCGCGCCGGCGTGGCGAGGGGCCGTTTCCCGTGGCGCAGAAGTCGCCGCGGGCACGCATTCTTTCCGTGCCGGGCAAGGACGGCGCCGAGATCCCGCTGCGCGTCATCGCGCCGGACAATCCGCGTGGGATCTACCTGCATATCCATGGCGGCGGCTGGGTGCTGGGGGCGGCCGACCTGCAGGACCCGATGCTGGAGCGGATCGCCGACAACACCGGGCTTGCGGTGGTCAGCGTGGAATACCGCCTGGCACCCGAGCATCCGTTCCCGGCCGGCCCGGACGATTGCGAGATGGCGACAGCGTGGCTGCTGCAGAACGCGAAGAAGGAGTTCGGTACCGACGTGCTGACCACGGGCGGCGAATCGGCGGGCGGGCACCTGGCGGCGCTGAACATCCTGCGGATGCGCGATCGTTACGGTTTCACCGGATTCCGCGGCGCCAATCTTGTCTATGGTGTCTATGACCTTAGCATGACGCCGAGCCAGCGCCAGTTCGGGAATCGGAGGCTGGTGCTGCGAACGATTGATATGCAACAATTCTACAATGCATTCCTGCCGGATGTAACCGAACGGCGCACGCCGGAGATTTCGCCGCTGTATGCCGATCTGCAGGGGCTGTGCCCGGCCCTGTTCAGCGTCGGGACCGCGGATGCCCTGCTGGACGACACGCTGTTCATGCATGCGCGCTGGATCGCGGCGGGCAACGAGGCGGAGCTTGCGATCTATCCTGGCGGCGCGCATGGGTTCACGCTGTTTCCGAACGATCTGTCCGTGCAGGCGTCGGCGCGGATGGATGCATTCCTGCGGCGGGTGACCGGGTAGGGGCTGCACGGGAAGGCGTGGCCGGTCGCCCTGGTACAGCCGCTGCGCTGCAGGAACAGTGGCGGGCCTTTGGGACCGGGACCTGGTTCGGCGCCTCGTTTGCCTCGTGTCACGCGTGCTCGCACGGGCGCGACTTCCTCTGCCGAGCGCTGCGGGCTAGGCTCGGTGTCGAATGGACGGGGGAACGGCGCCATGAATATCGCTGGCTGGAACGGATCAGGCGAAGGTTTCGCGATGCTGCGATCGGGCGCGCCGGTGCGCGACCTGATTGACCGTGGGGGGGCGTAGCGATGGCGCGCGAGGAGATCCGCTCTGAGCGCATCGGCAAGCCGAGCGGGCATTTCGTGCAGGCGATCGCGGTGGAGGCACGTGGTCGTCTGGTGTTCATCTCCGGCATGACGTCGAAGCGGGCGGATGGCAGCATTGCCGGTGTGGGCGACCTGGAGGCGCAGACCCGGCAGATGTGCGAGAACGTCAAGGCCGCGGTGGAAGCGGCCGGCGGCACGATGGCGGATATCTGCCGGGTGGATGTCTACGTAAAGGACATGTCCGGCTTCGACGTGATCCATCGTGTCCGACGCGAGTATTTTCCGGAGCCGCCGCCGGCGTCCACGATGGTGCAGGTGAGCGGGTTCACGCATCCGGACTACCTGATCGAAATGAACGCGATCGCGGTGGTTGGATAAGACGCTCGGACAGGTGCCGTCGCAGGACGATGCGCAGCGGCAGCGGTTTGAGGCCATCCTGCGTGCGGACGCGGATCTGATGCTGCTGCTGCGGCGCCTGCGCGATCTGCGGCTTTCGCAATGGCGGTTGGTTGCGGGTTGTCTGTATCAGACTGTGTGGAATGTGCTGACCGGGCGGCCAGGCGGTACCGGGATCCAGGATTACGACGTGATCTACTTCGATGACCGCGACCTGTCCTGGGAAGCCGAGGATGCGGTGATCCGGCAGGTTGCGGCGGCAACGTCCGACTGCGTCGGGCCGGTGCAGGTGCGCAATCAGGCGCGGGTGCATCTTTGGTTTCCAGATCGTTTCGGTGTGGCCTATCCCAGGCTGTCGTGCGCGGATGATGCATTGCGGCACTATGCTTCGGTATCGCACGCGATCGGTGTGCGGCTGGAAGCCGATGATCGGTTCGATGTCACGGCGCCGTTCGGGTTCGAGGATGTGTTCGCCATGGTGATCCGACCGAACCGTGTATTGCCGAATGCACAGTCGCATACGGCGAAGGCGTCGCGGGCGAAGGCAATCTGGCCGGAGGTCACGGTTGTGCCGTGGGATGATGGCGAGCAGGCGTAGGTCCCCGGTTTCCGCTCACGCGAAGACGCGATGCGTTGCCGTCCCGCCGACGTGGGGCGTTCGTCGCTCCCGCGCGACGATGCAGGCGGGGTCGGCCGTTTTGCGGGAACTGTCCTGACGCGTATGCCATTATCGTTTGTGGTGGCCGGCATGGCGACGTCGCAGGGCAGGGGCCATGTGCGGTTGCGCCGGCGTGGAACCGGAGGACGCCCTGTCGTTCCGGGGCCGGCGGTCCTGGGGAACGCTCGTGCGCACGCCTGGAAGCGCCGCGGCCTGTTCCGGCTGAAACCGTCACGACCCGAACGACACGCTCGTTGTTGCACCGCATGCCGCTTTTCCGCGCATGGCGGTTTCGAGGTTGCAGTTATGCCGGATATCGAAGTAGGACGCTGTCCTGGAGCCTGGGACAACGGTTCCCAGGATGCGGGCATTGCATGCTGCTGGATTGAACCCGTTGTGGCGATCTGAGTGGTCGTGACGCTTCCTTCGAACTCCTCCGGGCTATGGAGCAGGAATTGATGATTGCCATTGCGCGTCGGACCTATGTGGATCGCGCCTGTATCGTTGCGGTGGGATTGCTCGCGGCCAATGCCGCCGCGGCGCAGGCGCCGCAGGCCGTCGCCCCCGACGCGGCAGTGCAACAGACAGCCAAGCCCTCGGTCTCCCACGCGTTTGCCAAGGCCATGACCCTGAAGGCCGGCGCCGCGACGCTCGCCGGGACGATCTTCTATGCCGCGACCGGCAATGTGGTCGACACGAGTGTCCTGCTGGTGCTGGGCAATATCGGCGCCACCGGCATCTACATGGCCAACGACTATCTGTGGGACCATTTCTCGCCGAACACCAACCTGAGCGCGAACAACGAGGGTTTCGATGCGGTCGGCAGCGCGTGGCGCAACACCGCGAAATACCTGACCTTCAAGCCGGCGATGACGGCCTGGTCGTTGGGAACGACATATCTGTACACCGGTTCGGCGGCCACCACGGTGACCGTCGGTTCGGTGGGTTTCTTCGCGTTCCCCGTCATGTTCTACGCCAACAACATGGCGTGGGACTGGTACGACTGGTACTCGGCCTCCCCGTCCGCCGCCCCGCCCGCTGCGCCGGCGCCACCCGTGCGGCCCCCGGCAACCGGGGGCATCGCCGCGCGCTGACGCGCAGTCCGCAGGGGTTGCGGCGGGCCGGACGGTGGGGACCACCCGCAGGTCCCTTCGATATGGGCCGCTGCTTGCCGAACCGGCCGTACTTGGTTCAATAGCGCGAGTGAATCGAAGGGGCGGTCGCGCACAGGGCCGATCGCCGGATGGGCGCCGGGCATTGCGAGCCGGCGCCGGTGCCGTCTGGAGGGTGAGCGCGTGATCCATGCGGTCCTGGGCCCGGTGTCGCTGCTCGCCCTGGCCTGGGTATGCAGCGAGAACCGGGGGCGCATCCCCTGGCGGACGGTGATCGTCGGCGTCGGGCTGCAGGTGGCGCTCGCCATCCTGCTGATCGGCATCCCCGCGAGCGGGCGCGTCATGTTCCTGCTGAACGATGCGGCGCACGCGCTGCATACCGCAACCGATGCCGGGACGCGGTTCGTGTTCGGCTACCTCGGCGGGCCGCCATTGCCGTTCGCCGAAACCCAGCCCGGCGCGTCGTTCATCCTGGCGTTCCAGGCCTTGCCCCTGGTGCTGACGATCAGTGCCCTCGCCGCCCTGCTGTTCCACTGGGGCGTCCTGCAGCGCATCGTCGCAGGCTTCGCCTGGGTGCTGCGCCGGACCATGGGCGTGGGCGGGGCGCTCGCCCTGGGTGCCGCGGTGCATATCTTCGTCGGCATGGTGGAAGCCCCGCTTCTGGTTCGCCCGTATCTGGCGCGCATGCAGCGGGGGGAATTGTTCGCGCTCATGAGCGTCGGCCTGGCCGGGGTCGCGGGGACGGTCATGGTGATCTACGCTTCCTTCCTGTCGCCGATCGTGCCGAATGCACTCGGCAACATCCTGATCGCCTCGGTCATCAGCACGCCGGCCGCCCTTGCGGTGGCCGCCGTGATGGTGCCGTTCGGTCCGCCCGAGGAAGCGGAAAGCCGGCTGGTGATCACCGACCCGCCGGTCAGCACGCTGGATGCCCTGGTGCGCGGCACGCTGGATGGCATCCCGATCCTGGCGGCGATCCTGGCGACTCTGCTGGTCACCGTGGCCCTTGTGACCCTGGTGAACATGGGCCTGGGGCTGTTGCCGGATTGGGGTGGCGCGCCCGTGACATTGCAGCGCCTGTTCGCCCTGCCGTTCCGCCCGGTGATGTGGCTGATCGGCGTGCCCTGGGCGGAAACCGGCCAGGCGGCAATGCTGATGGCGACCAAGACGGTGCTGAACGAATTCGTCGCCTACCGCGATTTCTCGCTGCTGCCGCCGGATCATTTCTCGCCAGCCACCCGCATGGTGCTGACCTATGCCCTGTGCGGCTTCGCCAATTTCGGCAGCCTGGGGATCCTGATCGGCGGGCTGGGCGCCATGGTCCCGGAACGCCGGCATGAAATCGTGGGCCTTGGCCTGCGATCGGTTCTGGCCGGCACGATCGCGACCTGCATGAGCGGCGCCATTGCCGGAGCCTTGGCGCCATGAGGATCATCCTGCTTCTGTTGCTGCTGGCCGTGGTCGCCATGGGCTATCCGCTGATCCAGGAGGACACGACCAGCGAGTGCGACGCGCTGGAACGGATCGCGGTGCGCGTGCTGGCCGATGGACGGGATACGGTCGGGCGTCCCGCGGACACGCCGATGGGCCAGATGTTGGGTCAGATCCTGCAAGGAGCATCGAAGGGGCAGTTCGCGGGGATTGCGGTGCGCAATGAATTTCCCGAACTGCCCGCCAGCGTGGCCTGCGCCCTGCTGTACTGGAAGGCGCGCCTGGACCCCGAGGGCTTTCGCAAGGACCCGATCAAGCTGCTCCCCTGATCGGTCCGCCGGCGCCTGACCTCCGGCCGGGCCACCCCGGTCCGATGGTGCATGTCCGCCGCCGCCCGCTGCATCCCGCTACCGGCAGACGGCACCACTGGCGGCACCGGACGCAGGGGAAGCGCGGTATTTCGCACACCGCAGGGTGTTTTTTTGTATGCGCGAGCATAAGACAAGCGGACGGCATTTGGCGCGAATGCCTATGCCAGGCCGCAGTACCGCGCCAAGCGAATTCCGCGAATTCGCCGTTTTCAGCCGATTTTCCCGAGAAATTCAGGGATTTTGGGGCGGAATGCCCGCGGATTGGGCAATTTCCCGTCGGGTGGGGCAAAACGGGATTTGCAACGATTTCACCCGCCCGCCGCCGACTGATTTGCTGTGAATCCGTCACAACATGGCCCGATACCGAATTGAAAGGACATCTTCTGTTCAACAACGCTCCGTTTCCGCGCCGCGACAGTGCGTTCGGAGGTTCGTTGCAAATCCGTGCGCAACCCCCGGGGTTTCGTTGCAGATCCATGCGCAAACCGGGGGGTATCGTTCCGCTTTCATGCGGGATCACTTTCCGGGCATATGCCCGCAAAACAGGCGGCAGACCGCAAGCCGTCCGCCCGCGCCGTGGTCACACCCGTCCCAGTCGCCGTCTTGCGCCCGCCCCATTCGCGCCTATCCTGGCCGCAACGTCACAGTAGGGGGAATGTCCGATGCATTGGACCAGCCGGCGGGAACGCTATCGCGAGGTCATTGGCGGCAACGAATGTATCCATCCGGGGTCGGTCTGGGACGCGATCTCGGCCCGCATCGCCGAGGAAGTCGGCTTCGAGGTGGGCATGTTCGCGGGATCCATCGGCTCCTTCGCCGTATTGGGCAATCCGGACCTGATCCTGCTGACCCTGACCGAATTCGCCGACCAGGCCTATCGCATCAACCGCGCCGGCAAGCTGCCGCTGATGGTCGACGCCGACCACGGCTATGGCAACGCGCTGAACGTGATGCGCACGATCCAGGAACTGGAGACGGCCGGCGTCGCCGGCATCATGATCGAGGACACGGTCCTGCCGCGCAGCTTCGGCGAGAAGAAGCCCGCCCTGATCTCCCGCGAGGAAGGGGTAGGCAAGATGCGGGCGGCGCTGGCGGCGCGCGAGGACACGTCGCTGGTCATCATCGGCCGCACCAGCGCCGCGGCAATCGCCGGCCCCGAGGAATGCCTGGCGCGCGCCAAGGCCTATCAGGCGGAAGGCGTGGACGCGCTGTTCTTCGCCGGCGGCCTGACGCGGGATCTGCTGGAGGCGCTGCATGCCGAAATCCGCCTGCCGATGATGATGGGCGGTGGCGGCAGCATCGGTGACAAGGCCTACCTGGGCAGCCAGGGCGTGCGCATCGCGCTGCAGGGCCACCAGCCGTTCTCGGCCGCGGTGCAGGCGACCTATGACACGCTGAAGGCGCTGCGGGACGGGACCAAGCCGTCCGACCTGAAGGGCATCGCGTCCTCCGAGACCATGGCCAAGGTCACGCGCGAAGGCCAGTTCAAGACCTGGACCGACAAGTTCATGAACTGAGCCTGGCTGGGACCGGGAAATCGCTTGGCCCAGGGCGATTGCCTGACGGTTCGAACGGCGACGACCGGTGCGTTCACTGCCATCCCCGTTCTCACTGTCATCCCCGTGCTTGTCACGGGGATCAATCCCGGCACGAGGCCGGGGACGACCGCGAAAGGTGCTTCTGACCGCGTTTTCGTCAGTCGGCACCACAGCCTCCACGGTGACGTGCGTGCCGTGGGACGGGGCCAACGGCTCTTGCAACCCACCGCCGGCCGCCGCCATGGTGTGGGCGTCATCGTCAGACTGGCCGGGTCGCATGCAGCTCAGTTCCCGTGTCTACGACGTCCAGGATGTCTGGGCGGCGCAGGAACTCTTTCATTCCAACGGATGGACCGACGGGCTGCCGATCGTCCCGCCGACGCGGGACGCCGTGGCCGCCTGCCTCGACTGGGCGATGATGCCGCCGCAGCAGCTGATCGGCATCGAGCCGGTGCGCGGGGTCGCCATCACGGCCGAGAAACTGGCCATCAACGCGGTGATGGCCGGCTGCCTGCCGATGCATTTCCCCGTCGTGCTCACTGCCTTCACCGCAATGCTGCGGCCGGAATTCCTGCTGCACGGCGCCACCGCCTCCACCGGCGGATGCGCGGTGCTGGTCATCGTGAACGGGCCGATCCGGCGGGAACTCGGCATGACCGGATCGTTCAACACGCTGGGCAACAGCGATCGCGCGACGGCGGTGATCGGGCGGGCGATCCGGCTGGCGCTGATCAATATCCTGGAGGTGCGGCCGGGCGGCATCGACCGTTCCACCCTCGGGCATCCCGGCAAGTACAGCTACTGCGTGGCCGAGGACGAGGAGAACACGACTTGGCTGCCCTTGTCCGTCCAGCGCGGCCTGCCGCCGGATGTTTCGGCCGTGACGGTGCTGGCCGCCGCGGCGCCGCGGCAGATCATGAACGAATGGACGACGCGGCCCGAGGAGATCCTGGAGACGTTCGCGGCCGAGATGCGCGCCAACATGCGGCACTATTCGATCTGGCCCGGCAACTACGCCATCGTCATCCCGCCGCAGTTGCGCGAACACATCCAGGCTGCCGGCTGGAGCAAGAGCGATATTGCCGCCTTCCTGCATGAGCGTGCCCGCATCCATCGCCGCGAATGGGCCGAGGCTGGGAAGGGCGCGGTGGTGCGCGATCGTGGTGACACCGTGTATTCCGCGCTGGAGTCGCCCGACGATCTGCTGGTGGTCGCCTCCGGCGGCCCCGCCGGCGGCTTCGGCGCCATCATTCCCCCCTGGCTCGGCCACAAAAGCCGAGCGGCGACGGAGGCGGTGGGGGTGTGCGTGGACTGTGAGGTTTGAGTGGCAGGAGCGGAGAGGACATATGGGCTTTGAGGTCCTGGATCCCACCAATGAGGCAGCGCCTCCGGCTGGTGAGCCGGCGCCGCGGCTGGATACGCTGGCGGGCAAGACGGTCGGGTTCATTTCCAATGGCAAGGAGGGCACGAAGGGGTTCTTCGCGCATCTCGACCGCATGCTGCGGGAGGAGTTCGGGGTGGCACAGGTCGTCACCCGCGTGAAGTCCAACTACAGCGCCCCGGCCGATCCGCCGATCGCCGCCGAAGTCAGGGAGTGGGACGCCGTCATCACCGGGATCGGCGACTGAGGCAGTTGCTCGTCGTGCAGTTTGCATGACGCGGTGACGGCCGAACGTCTGGGTGTTCCCGCAGTTGGCGTGATGACGACCCGGTTTGTCAGTGCCGCGGAGCTGATGTCGCGGGTGCTGGGCATGCCCGGCTATGCGTTCGCGGTGATTCCGCATCCGGTCAGCAGCGCCGGGGACGATGCGCTGCGGGCGATGGCGGAGTCGGTTCTGGCGGATGCGCGGCGGTTGTTGCTGCGG
>JBFXDK010000083.1:0-26947 GCA_050181195.1 Acetobacteraceae bacterium
CGCCCACCACCCCTTGGGGTCGCGCTGCCAGGCTGCATAGGCTTCATCATAGGGTGTGGCGCCGCTCATGCCGCCAGTCCTCCCATCCAAGCGTTCCTCCAGATGGTTGTCCTGCCGAGGCGCCGGGTGGTCAAGCATCGCCGCTTGCGAAACCCGGGGCGCGATGGTTCCTGACGCCGGAGGACGGGAGTATCGACATGCAATTGCAGGGAAGGGCAGCGGTCGTCACGGGTGGCGGATCGGGGCTGGGCGCGGCAACGGCGGCCCATCTCGCCGGCCTTGGCTGCAAGGTCGCCGTGCTGGACATCAACGAGGCCAGCGCCCGGGCCAGCGCCGCCCGGTTCGGCGGCATCGGCATCGCCTGCGACGTGGCCGACGGCCCGTCCGGCGAAGCCGCGATGGCCGCTGCTCGGTTGGCCCACGGCCCGGTGCGCATCCTGGTCAATTGCGCCGGCGTCGGGACGGCCGGGCGGATCGTCGGGCGGGACGGCCCGCTGGCGCTCGACGCGTTCGAGCGCGTCATCCGCATCAACCTGATCGGCAGCTTCAACATGCTGCGCCTGGCCGCCGCGGAGATGAGCGCCGCCGACCCGCTGGAGGAGAACGAGCGCGGCGTGATCATCAACACGGCCTCGATCGCTGCCTATGAAGGGCAGGTCGGGCAGCCGGCCTACGCCGCCTCCAAGGGCGGAGTGGTCGGCATGACGCTGCCCGCGGCGCGCGAGCTCGCACGCGCCGGCGTCCGGGTGGTGACGATTGCGCCGGGCCTGTTCCATACGCCGATGGTCGATGCCCTGCCGCAGGACGTCCAGGCAAGCCTCGGCGCCTCGATCCCCTATCCCGCTCGGCTGGGACGGCCGGAGGAATACGCCGCCCTGGTCGAGCACATCGCCGCGAACCGGTTCCTCAACGGCGAGGTCATCCGGCTCGACGGCGCTCTGCGCATGGCGCCGCGCTGATCCGGCGGAACTGGCTGCTTCCGTGCGCTACGTGCGCACGGAAGCGGCATACAGCGACGCGTCGAAGTCCGGCGCCACGTCCGCCATCATCCGGCGGCGATGGACGTCGAGATCGGCCAGGAACAGATCGCGGCTCACCCGCGCGGCAATCACCGGAATGTCCCGCCGCATGCTCGGCACATCCCCGGTCGGCAGCCCGAAGCTGACATAGCCGGCCGGCGTCTGGACATGGATGTCCTTCAGGAAGGGGGCGTTTCCCGGCACATTCTCCAGATACTCGTGCCCCTCGCCAAGATAGGGATGCGAGCCCAGGCCTTCGTCCACCTCATCCGCCGGCGGCACGAAGCGGTCCCGCCACAGCAGGATCTCGCCGGCGAAATCCGCCAGTTCCGGCCGCGCGGCCGGGTCGACGAAATAGCCGGTGCCGGCGATGACGAAATCGAAGCGCCTCTCCTGCCCGTTGATCACACCGATCACACGGCCGCCTTCCTCGCGGGCCGATTCCCACGGCGATGCCAGATGCAAATGGAAATTCTCGAACCGGACGGTTCGTTCGATCGAATCGGTCGTCGGCGTGGACCCGGCTCGGCGGAAGCGGATGGCTTGGTGCCAGCGGATATCGTCGGGCAGCGCGTGATAGTTGTCGTAGGCGCCCGGATAGCCGCGAGAGCGCGTGATGGGGATCGCGGCGATCGCGGGACGGCGGGCAAACAGGTGCACCGCGGCGGCACCCGCTTCCAGCGCGACACCCGCGGCATCGAAGGCTGATGCGGCCGCGCCGATCACCGCGACCGTCTTGCCGCGCAGGCGCTGGAAGTCGATCGCGTCCTCGGTATGGGCGCGGAGATGCGGCGGCACGGAGGCTCGCAGCACGTCCGGCACGTCGGCGCCGCCGTTGCCGGTAAAGCCAGTGCACAGCAGCACCTTCCGCGCTGTCTCGATGCGGCTGACGCCATCGAGATCGAGATGCAGGCGAAAGCAGTCCGCCGTCGGCTCGATCCGCAACAGCCGGGTGCGATAGCGGACCTGGATATCCAGGAATTGCCGGAACCAGGCCAGGTACTCGGCCCAGACCAGGCGGGGAATCCGGTCGATGTCCGTGTACGCCTCCTGCCCGTGGCGCGATTCATACCAAGCCCGGAAGCCTAGGGCCGTGATCCCATTTTCGGGACCGGTCAGCGCCTTGGGCGTGCGCAGCAGGTTCATGCGCGCCGTGGTCAGCCAGATGCCGGCCGTGGCCTCATCGGCGGCGGCGTCGATGACCGGCACCTTGCCGATGCCCGCCCGTTGCAGAGCGAACGCCAGGGCGCATCCGGTCTGCCCGCCGCCGACGATCATCACATTGTGGTCAACGCCCGGCGTGTCCGGCACCCAGTTGCGCGGGGCGGGGCCAATCAGGCGCAGCGCATCGCGCGCGGCGGCGTCGGGATCGTTGGACTGGGTCATCGGGACACCTGTCGTCTGGGAACAGGCGGGGATGCTGAACCACCCGGGACGCGGGGAAAAGAGGCAGCGGCCCGGCTGCCGCCCCTTTCAGGCGAACGCGGACTCCATCGCCGGGTCCCATAACCGGACGCCGCCGGTGATCCCGGCCTGGTTGGAAACGGTCCGCACATTCGACGGCAGATCCAGCGCGAGACGCTTGGCGTTGCCCCCGCCGATGTAGAGAACGTCGTAGTTCACCAGCGACTCGAGGCAGTTGATCACACGCCGCATGCGCCGGTTCCAGCGTCTGGGGCCGACCTCGCGCAGCGCGCGGGCGCCAATGAACTCCTCATAGGTTTTGCGCTTGTGGACCGGGTGATGGCTGAGCTCCAGATGCGGCGCGACGCGGCCATCGAGGAACAGGCCGAATCCCATGCCGGTGCCCAGCGTGATCACGCATTCCAGCCCGCGCCCCTCGATCACGCCCAGGCCTTGGACCTCGGCATCGTTCAGCAGCCGAGCGGGCTTGGCGAACCGTTCCCGGAGGCGGCTTGCCAGCGGAAATTCCGCCCAGGTCGCGGTATCGAGGTTGGGAGCGGTCAGCACGACTCCGCGTCGCACCACGCCCGGAAATCCGACCGAAATCCGGTCGAACGGTTCCAGCTCGCCGACCAGCTTGTCCAATGTCGCAAGCACCGCCTGGGGCGTTGCCGGGGACGGCGTACCAAGCCGGCCCGGCCCGCTCAGGAAACCGCCGGCTGCGTCCAGCACGCCTGCCTTGATGTGACTGCCGCCGATATCCACTGCCAAAGTTCGTGGGGCGACAGAGTGTGCACTGTCCATGGCGCGTTTCTCCGACCGTAGCCGGAAAGGATAAACCGGATTCGGCGGGGTACGCGGAAACGTGCGCACGACCCAACCGCGATTGGCCGCTATCCGGAGGCGCGCCCGACGAAGCGCAGCAGTTGATCCTCCATCAGCGGCTTCTCCAGCACCGCGGCGACCCCGAGCTCCTGCGCCCGCTGGGTGAGCTCGGGAGAGGGCGAACCGGTCATCAATGCAACCGGCACATCCATTCCACGCTCCTTCAATCGCTGGAGCAGGTCGAGGCCGGTCAGCCGCGGCATGTGCTGGTCGACGAGAAGGCACACGCCGTCCCTGGGGACGGAGGCTTCCAGGAACTGACAAGCCGACGCAAAGGTATCGACGTCGAAGCCGGCCGTCTCCAGCAGGAACCGCAGGGAGTCCCGCACCGCCTCGTCATCGTCCACCACCGCGACCGTGGGGCGGTGTCCGTCTATCATGGCCTGCTCCGCCGCTTTTCAGACCGGACATCGGTCATCCTGGCGCCAGACTGTCCCGCCGGCGAGAAATGTGCGTTGACCTGTGTCAATGAGAGGATCGCGGCGGCAGGATCCCGGCTTCCATCGCCATGCGCACGAGGTCTGGCAGACTTTTCGCCGCCATCTTCTCCATTACCCGGGCCCGCTGCACCTCGACCGTGCGCGGGCTCGTCCCAAGGTCCTGGGCAATGACCTTGTTGGGCTGGCCTTCGACCAGCCGCTCCAGCACATCGCGCTCCCGCGGGGTCAGCGTCTGCAGGCGAACCGCAATCTCGGCGCGGACGGCCGTGATCTGTCGCGCCTCTTCGCTCGCTCGCAATGCCTCGTGCAGCACGGTCAGCAGATGCTCATCATCGACCGGCTTCTGCAGGAAATCGACCGCCCCCGTCTTCAGGGCCTGCACCGCGATCGGCACGTCGCCCTGTCCGGTCATGACGATCACCGGCAGGTGGCTGCCCAGTTCGGCCAGGCGCTTCTGCAGCGTCAGCCCGTCGATGTCCGGCATGCGGACATCGGTCAGCACGCAGCCCGTGGTCAGGTCCTTGGCGGCATGGAGGAACTCGGTCGCGGACGCATAGGTGCGGGCCGGAAGGCCGGCGGTCTGCAGCAGGAACTCCAACGAATCCCGGACCGCCGGATCGTCATCCACCACGTGGACCAGTCCTGCCTCAGCCACCCATGTCTCCCGCTCGCCATACGTAGCTTTCCGTACGTCTCCCTCCGAATTTCTGCAACAGGACCGATCGGGTAGGTCTGCCGCAGAAGAGAAAGCAACGGAGGCAGTCATGCACGCTTCGGCAAGCCACTCTCCCGTCATGTCGCCACGCCCGCCTGCGGTGGCAACCCCGGATGCGTTGGACCTGCTGGAGCAGTTCGGGACCACGGTCCGGCTGCAGCGTGACGGCGAAATCCATGCCGAAGGGGACGACGCACAGGCCTGCTACCGGGTGATCTCCGGCTGCGCGCGAAGCGTGACGCTGCTGGAGGATGGCCGCCGCCAGGTCGGCGAATTCTTCCTGCCGGGCGAATGGATCGGGCTGCACGATCTGGACACCTATGATTATGCGGCCGAAGCCGTCACCGACGTCGTGCTGCGCCGCTATCCAAGGCGCATGGTCGAGGCCCTGGCCGAAAGCAATGGACCGCTGTCGCGGCGGCTGCGTGAACTCGCCCTGCGGAGCCTGCGAATCGCTCACGCCCGCATGGTGATGCTGGCGCGCAAGACGGCAACCGAGCGGATCGCGTCCTTCCTGCTGGAGATGGACAGAAGGACGGGGAACACCGGCAACCCGAAACTGGAACTGCCGATGAACCGGGCCGACATGGCCGACCACCTGGGCCTGACCGTCGAGACGATCTGCCGGGTTCTCGCCCATCTCAAGCGCGATGGCCTGCTGCGGATCATGCGGACCGGGGTCGAACTGCGGGACCGGGATGGGCTGCGCGACCTGGCCCGCGGCGCAAGCCCCGTCCTCCTGTAATCCGCGCCACGAAAGTGGCGGACGCCGGCGCATGTTGCGTTATCCCGGCCGCACGGTAACGTCGGTTGCACAAGAGGGAGGACGCCATGGACGCACTCGACCTTCTCATAAGCCGCGACTCGGCGCTGAAATTGGAAGCACCCGGGCCGAACGAAGACGAGTTGGATCGGATCTTTGCCAGCGCTGTCCGCGCACCGGATCACGGGCGCCTGCGTCCCTGGCAATTTGTCGTGATCGGTTCCGACAGACGGGAACGCTTCGGCGAGGTCATGGCCGACGCCATGCGGCGGCGCGATCCGTCCGCCTCGGCCGACGCGCTGAAGCGGGAACGTGACAAGGCGCTCCGCGCGCCCGTCATCATCGTCGTGGCCGCGCGGGTCCAGAAGGGTCACCGCATCCCGGAAATCGAGCAGATCGCTTCCGCCTCGGCCGCCGCCCAGACCATCATGCTGGCGGCACCCGCGCTGGGCTATGGCGCGATGTGGAAGACCGGCGATCCCGCCTACGATCCTACCGTCAAGGAGGCTCTGGGCCTGCGGGGCGACGACGAGATCATCGGGTTCCTGTATGTCGGCACCCGGGTCGGCGGTGGATCACCGGCGGCCCGTCCCGGCGCCCGGGACCTGGTCTCCGTCTGGCAGGGGTAGAACGCCCGCGGCGGGGTATCAGGAGAACAGACGGTCGACTTCGTCCTGCTGAAGGTCGGCCGTGGTGGCGGGCGGCTGCTCCTGCGGAACGGCCGCGGCGGGCGTGTCGACGGGCATGAGATCGGTCAGCATGGTCTCCACCTGCTGCAACTGCTCGATCGCTCGCCGGATCCGCTGCCCCGTCACGTCCTGGAACGTGCAGGCCTCGAAGATCGCGTTCACCCGCTGCGCAACCTCCTCCAGCGCCTCGGGGTCGCGCCGCCCGCTGTGCAGCCACTCCCCAATCGCCTCGGCCGCTTCCATGATCCGGTTGGCGGCACTCTCGGTCGCCTGCACGACAGCTTCCAGTTCCATGCCGCTGTTGCGCGTGGCGGCGGTCGGCAAGGCGACGACGGTCGCGATCTGGTCGTGGATGCGCGCGAGCTGGCCGGACAGATTGCTTTCGCTGTAATCCACCAGCTGCACCGTCGCGTGCACCTCGGCACTGAGTTCGGCGATCCGGCGGTCGACGAACTGGTGCATTTTCTCGAACAGAGGGGCGATTTCCTCCCGTATCGCGGCCCGCAAGGGCCGGTCGAGGCTGCTCTCTGATTCGCCCACTGTCGCCTCACATCGATCGTATCCGGCACGGATCAGACACGAACCGGGTTAAGGAGAGGTGAAGCCCCTGCGGCGGATGCCGCGATCGACCTTTCTGCGGCGGATGCCGCGATCGACCTTTCTGCGGCGGATGCCGCGATCAACCCTCATGCGGCCGCGCGCACGCCGCTGGCCTGGCGCGTGAGGCGGATGCGGCGTGTCAGCAGGAAGATCGCGATGACGGTATTGAGCGCGTTCCACGCGACGCCATTGGCGAAGGCCGCCTGATAGGAGCCCGTCAGGTCGTAGATCGCGCCCGACATCCAGCCGCCCAGCGCCATGCCGAGAAGCGTCATCATCATCACGATGCCGACGCGCCCGCCAGCTTCCTTCGCCGGGAAACATTCCCGAATGATAAGCGCGTAGCTCGGCACCAGGCCGCCCTGGAACAGGCCGAACAGCGCGGAAATGACATACAGCGACACCAGCCCGTCGGTCAGCAGGTAGAACGACAGCGCCGTCATCTGCGCGACCGACCCGATCAGCAGGGTCGCCATGCCGCCCAGCCGGTCGGCCACGAAGCCGGATACGATGCGGCTTATGATCCCGAAGCCCAGCATCAGCGACAGCATGCGCGCGCCGGCATCGACGCCATAGCCCAGGTCGCCGCAATAGGCGACGAGATGCACCTGCGGCATCGACATCGCGACGCAGCAGCTGACACCGGCGATGGCAAGCAGGCCCTGCAGCGCGCGCGGCGACATGCCCAGCGTCCCAAGTCGTGGTCCCGCCGGCCCGGCCGCACCCGCCGCCCGCACCGACGCATGCCCGCGCAACAGGAAGGTGAGCGGCACCATCGCGATGAAGCAGAATACCCCCACGTAGAAATGCGTGGTGCGCCAGCCCTCCTCGCGGATCAGATACTCGATGACCGGCGGCCAGATCGCGCCGCCGACATAGTTGCCCGACGCGCACAGCGCGACGGCGATGCCGCGCCGGCGCTCGAACCAGTGCGAGATGTCGGCGATCAGCGGCGCGAACGTGGCCGAGGTGCCGATCCCGATCAGCAGCCCGTAGGCCACCGCGAATTCCACCAGCGTGGACGCGAACGACGCCAGGATATAGCCCGCGGCGAGGCAGGTTGCGCCGAACAGGATCGGCGTGATGATGCCGATCCGGTCGGCCCAGCGCCCCATCAGCACGCCGCCGATGGCGAAGCCGAACATCGTCAGGGTGAAGGGCAGCGACGCGCCGCCGCGGGCGACATCGAACTCGGTCTGCACCGCCGGCAGCGCCACGACGACCGACCACATGCCGACGCCGCCGATCGTCGCGAGAAGCAGTGACACGCCCAGCCGGAACCAGGCATAGGGCGAGTCCACTTGGCGCTGGGTCACTTGCCTTGGGTCCTCTCGATGCCGGTTTCCGCCCGCCGCCAGACGGCGTGCGGTCTGGCGATGAACGCGGCCGGCGTTCAGCTCTTCTCGAAGTCGATGCGTTCGGCCACGGGCAGTCCATGCAGGAAGCGGCGCAGGCAATCCAGGCCCAATTCCACCGCGCCCAGCCGGACCCATTCGCGTCCGCCCAGAATTCGCGAGCGGCGGAACTCCACATGCGCCGAGGTTGCGATTCCGATCCAGATCGTCCCGCCCAGGTCGATCCGGTCATGCCCTTCGTCCAGTTCGATCAGCACGGCCAGGGCGTGCGTCGCGCCGGTCTGCTCCCGCGCGGCCTGGGCCACAGCCTCGATCGCCTCCTGCGTCATCTCGCCGGCCAGGTGCACACCCTGCAGCCCGAACGCGCCGTGCAGGTCGGCCATGTGACGCACCACGACGCCACGGCGGAAGACGTGTTCGGCATTCGGCAGATGGCCGATACGCGCGGCGATCTGCCCGGCGGTGAAGGTCTCGACGATCGTGAGCGAGGCCTGCTGTGCGATCAGGGCGGCGAGCGTCACACCCTCCAGCGTCTGGTCGTCCTCGGCGATGATGAAATTGCCAAGCCGCTGCTTCACCTCCGCCGTAACCGGGCCGAGCTTGCGGTTGATATCGTCGAGGTCCTTGCCGCGGACGGTGAGCTTCGTTTCGAGCTGCGGGTAATGGGCACGGAATCCCAGCTTCACGCCGCCCTCGGGGTCCAGCGCCTCGATCCCCGTCAGCAGCTGGTCGGCGTGCGATTCGCCGATGCCGTAGGAGTGGAACCGCTTCAGGTAGATGGTCGCGGGTGCGCCGGACCGGGCCAGGATGCGGGGGATCACCTGCTCCTCCAGCATGCGGCGCAGTTCGCGTGGCACGCCGGGCGTGAAGAAGAATCGTGCCTTGCCGATATCCAGGGCGAAGCCGCAGGCGGTGCCGACCGGATTGTCGATCATCTCGGCCGTCGAGGGGAGCATGGCCTGCTTGCGGTTGTTGGGTGGCATCGCCCGGCCGCGGCGCGTGAAGAAACTCTCCATCGTCGCCAGCCATCCCTCGTGCAGCACCAGTTCCACCCCGGCCGCCTGGGCCGCGATTTCCTGGCTGAGATCGTCGACCGTCGGCCCCAGGCCGCCGTTCACGATCACCGCGTCGGCGCGGGTGGCGGCAAGCTGGAATGCGGCCAGCAGGCTTTCCCGGTCATCGCCGACCGTCGTGCCCCAATGCACCGACAGTCCGACGTCTTCCAACTTCTGCGCCATGTAGGAGAAGTTCGTGTTGACGATCTTTCCCGTCAGGACCTCATCGCCGGTGCAGATGATCTCGATGCGCATGGTTCCCCCCGTGAGACGCCGCAGATTTGAATCCTGGGCCGAGAAGGGCAAGAGGCTGCGCGTCCGGGGGCGCTTGCGGTCTGCTCCATCAGGCCGATGGCTGACCCGTCGACATCATGCATTGGGCGACGCCATGCCGTGGGAGTAGGCTCAGCAGGCAGGAAACGCCACGATCAGACCAAGGAACGCGCCATGTCTCTCAGCCGGGATTTCGCCAGGTTCGTCGCCGATCTCCGTTACGAGGACCTCCCCCCGGCGGTGGTCGACCGCGCCAAGGGCGTGACGCTCCAGGCGCTCTCCTCGGCGCTCGTCGCCCACGACATGCCATCGACGCATCAGGCCCTGGCGATGATGCGGGAGGAGGAAGCCGGCGGGGGAGGGGCCGCCACCGTGCTTTGCAGCGGGGCAAAGCTGACCAAGGCCGGGGCGGCGTTCGTGAACGCGGAAATGATCCTCGCCGGCGGCAAGTGGGACACGTTCCGCATGCTGACGCATCCCGGCACGGCAATCCTGCCGGCGGCTCTGGTTGCGGCGGAGATACACGGCGCCTCCGGCAAGGCATTCATCACCGCGGTTGCCGCGGCCTATGAGGTGATGGAGCGCATGGCGGCCGAGTTCATTCCCACGGTCATGTCACGCGGCTTCCACGCCGGACCGGTGTTCGGGATCTTCGGCGCGGCCATCGCGGCGGCCAGGATCCAGGGCCTGTCCGCGGACCAGGTCAACGGCGCCATCGCGCAATGCGTGAACCTGGCGGCCGGCAACCTGGAAGGCGCGCGGAGCGGCGGGCGTTCGCTGCGGGAAGGGGGCGCCGTCCGCAACGCGCTGCTCGCGGTCGCGATGGCGAAGCATGGCACGCCTGGCGGTGAAACCACGCTGGAAGGCGACGCCGGCTTCTATCATGCCTATGCCGGCAACAACCTGGGCCAGCTGCGCTACAGCTTCACCGGCCACAACCACACGGATCTGGCCCGTATCACCCAGGGGCTGGGCCAGGACTGGATCTTCCTGGAAACGCTGTATCGCATCTACTCGACCGCCGGGTTCAACATCGCCCATGTCGACGTGACCGCCAGGCTCTGCGAGGAGCACGACCTGCGCTACGACGACATCGACCGCATCGAAGCGGTCGTGAACTGGTTCGAGACGGAATATCCAAGCCCGGCCTTCCCGACACCGGGCACTGACGGCAAGCCCCGCGTCGGCAGCACGCAGTATTTCACCGCCTATGGCGCGGTGACCCGGGGCTACCCCCTGCTGCGCGGTGCCGGGCCCGGACCAGGCGAGTCCGATCCGCCCGAGGTGCTGGACCTGATGCACCGTGTCACGCTGATCCCCATGGTGCGCCGGACACTGTTCGGTCCGCGGATCACCATCTACACGAAGGACGGGCGCACCTTGAGCCGGGAGGGCACCGGCCGCGAATTCATCTGGGACTTCGAAGAGCATGTGCGGCGGATCCGCCCCATCGCGCCCGGTCTCGCCATTTCTCCTGCCCGCTTCGACGAGCTGATCGCGACATGCCGCAATCTGGACCAGGCCGGGGACGCGGCGCGGGAACTCATCTCCCTGACCATCCCGCAATGATCCGGCTGTATGCCGCAGGCGCCCTTCCGCGGGCGGGCGGCGCAAATTGGCGTCGGCACGGGGGGGGCGCCTGTGCGGGCCAGCCGCCGCGCACCGGACCCATGAACTATCGGCATGCCTTCCACGCCGGCAATTTCGCCGATTGCATGAAGCACGCGCTGATGTTGTGGCTGCTGCAGGCGATGCTGCGCAAGCCGAGCCCGATTTGTGTTCTCGACACGCATGCCGGGGCCGGGGCCTACGACCTCGACGCCGATCCCGCCCGCCGGACCGGAGAAGCGGAACAGGGCATCAGGCGCCTGCTGAAGGATACGCCCGCGGACCTCGCCGGGTATGTCGCCCTTGTCCGCCGGCTGGGACTCTACCCTGGGTCTCCCGCGCTGATCCGTGCCATGCTGCGCCCCGACGACCGTCTCGTCTGCTGTGAACTGCACGAGGAGGATGCCGCCACGCTGCGCCGCCGTTTCGCCCGTGATCCGTTGGTGTCGGTGCATCGCCGCGACGCCTGGGAGGCGATGCGAGCCCTGCTGCCGCCCACGCAGAAGCGGGGGCTTGTCCTGATCGATCCGCCCTACGAGGACCCGCTTGAGTTCGACCGGCTCGCCCACGCCCTTGCCACCGGCTACGGCCGTTTCCGCAACGGCGTGTTCGCGGCGTGGTACCCGATCAAGCATCGCACGCCGGTGCGCTCATTCCTCGAGCAGGTGCGGGCGACCGCGATCCGCGACGTCGTCACTGCCGAACTGCTGTTGCGCGAGCCTCTCGACCCCGCCCGCCTGAACGGATGCGGCCTGCTCGTCGTCAACCCGCCCTATCGGTTCGAGACCGAGGCGATGCCGATCCTGCGCGCGCTTCTGGGGCGCCTTGGCGGAGGGGAAGCCGGCGCCGGCGCGATCATGGCGCGCGTGATCGATGAGTAAGGTCATGGTGGTCGGGGCCGGCGCGTGGGGAACCGCCCTGGCGATCCAGGCGGCCCGCGCCGGCAATCGCGTGGTCCTGTGGGCGCGCAACCCCGCGACCGCGGCGCGGATCGAGCGGGAGCGGGTGTCCCCCCGTCTGCCCGGACACGCCTTGCCCGACGGCATCCGCGCGACGGGCGACTTCGATCAGGACTGCGATGCCATCCTGCTCGTCGTGCCGATGCAGCATCTCCGCGCCGTGGCAGAGCGATTGCCCGATGCCTCGGCCCCGCTGGTCGTCTGCGCCAAGGGTGTCGAGGCCGGTACGCTCTGTCTGCCGCTGGAAGTTCTCGGTGTGGTCCGGCCTGGCGCCCGATCCGCGGTGCTGACCGGGCCCAACTTCGCGCATGAGGTCGCCGCTGGTCTTCCGGCGGCCGCGGTGGTGGCCGGTTCCGATGCCGCCACGCGCGACGCCATCGCCGGGCTCCTCGGCACGCCCGGCTTCCGGCTGTATGGCAACGACGATCCGGTCGGCGCCCAGCTTGGCGGGGCCGCCAAGAACGTGGTCGCGATCGCCGCCGGCGCCGTCATCGGCGCGGGCCTGGGGGAAAATGCCCGTGCCGCCCTGATCACGCGGGCACTCGCGGAAATCAGCCGCCTGGCAAGGGCGCTGGGCGGCAGGCCGGAAACGGTCATGGGGCTGTCCGGCCTGGGCGACCTGTTGCTGACCTGCACCGGGCCGGCCAGCCGCAATTTCAGCCTCGGCCTCGCGCTCGGGCAGGGTCGCGCGCTGAGCGATATCCTGGCGGAGCGGTCCGCCGTGACCGAAGGCGTCGCGACCGCGCCGGCGTTGGTGGCGCGCGCCGCCGATGTCGAATTGCCGATCTGCGCGGCGGTCGCCGAGCTTCTAGCCGGCCGCACAAGCCTGGCCCAAGCCATCGCCAACCTCCTTGCTCGTCCGCGCCGCAACGAATAGCACGGGAGTAAATGGCATGAGCAGCGCCCGCGATTTCGCCGAGGCCGCTCGGCTTCACCAGGACGGCCGCCTGGATGCGGCCGCCGCGCAGTACCGCCGCATTCCCCCCGGAACGCCCGAATTCCCTCATGCGCTCCACATGCTTGGCCTGATCGCGCGGGGAAAGGGCGATCCCGCCGGTGCCATCGACCTGATCAGCCGCGCCGTGCAACGCCTGCCGGACTTCCCCCGCGTGCATCATAATCTCGGCGATGCGCTGCTCGCGGACCGGCGGTTCCCGGCGGCCGAAACCGCGTTCAGACGCGCGGTGGAACTGGACGACGGGATGGCATCGGCATGGCACGGGCTTGGGCGGACGCTCGCCATACGCGGCCGGACCGAGGAGGCCATTTCCTGCTTTCGGCGATGCACCGCGCTCGATCCCGATCATATCGGCGCCCGCCAGGCGCTGGTCGGCGCCGGCGAAACGGACCAGATCGAGGAGCTGCAACGCATCCTGCGGGATCACCCGCTGCCGGAGCCGAACCGTATCGCCGCCCTGTTCGCCCTGGGATCCGCGCTGGATCAGGCGGGACGCTTCGATGAGGCATTCGCCGCCGTCGATGAGGCAAACCGGCTGACACGCGCGGCCCTGGTCCGGACCGGCCAGGGCTTCGACGCCGCCGAACTTCGGAATTACGTCGACCGCCGGATCGCCGCCTGCTCCCCGCACTTCTTCCAACAGTTCGCCGGCTACGGCAGCCCGTCGGAAATGCCGGTCTTCGTCGTGGGCATGCCGCGCTCGGGCACGACGCTGGTCGAGCGTATCCTGGCGAGCCATGCCGCCGCGGCGGGAATTGGTGAGAGCCATCGTATTGGCGCGCTCGTCGGGCAGCTGAACCAGGCAGCCCGGTCGGCAGCATATGGCGACTGGGATCCGTGGCATCTCACCAGGATCGCCGAGGTCCATCTGGCCGACCTTCGCGCGTGCGCGCCGGATGCGCTTCGGGTGGTCGACAAGACGCCCGACAACGTGTTCCACCTCGCGGCCATCGCCGCGCTGTTTCCCCGCGCGCGCGTGATCTTCTGCCGGCGGGATCCGCGCGATACCTGCGTGTCCGCCTGGTTCCAGAATTTCGACCTGCCGATGCCCTATTCGAACGATCTCGGCGATTGCGCGATCCGGGCGAGCGAGACGGACCGGCTGATCGATCACTGGATGTCTGTCCTGCCGTCGTCATGCCTGATCGTGCAATACGAAGCCCTGGTCGCGGACCCCGAGGCGGAGACGCGGCGGCTGATCGAGTTCCTTGGACTCGATTGGGACCCGGCCTGCCTGCAGGCGCATCGCAGCGGCGGCGACGTTACCTCCTCCAGCCTCTTTCAGGTGCGCCGCCCGGTGTACACCGGCTCCGTCGGCCGCTGGTCGCGGTACCGGCAGCATCTGGGTCCGCTGCTGGACGCATTCGGACGCGACTGACAGGGCGGCGCGTGACAGCGTGCATCCAGCCTGGCTGCGCAGGATGGCGGCACTCATCCCATTGGGACCGTGTGGTTCACATCTCTTCGGCGTTCCGCCAAGGGCGCCTGCGCCAGTGCGTGATCACGCTGAGCGGAACGTACCAGCGTGTGAATCACCCGCCAAAACAAGATGGTAGAGCATTTTCGCCCTGCACATTCAGGGTGAAAATGCTCTAGACCGCCGCATGCTCAAAGGCGTTCTGACTGTCGGCGGCTGGACCATGGTGAGCCGCATCCTGGGCTTTGCGCGCGATATGCTCATCGCCGCCATCCTGGGTGCCGGCCCCATTGCGGACGCATTCTTCGTCGCGCTGAAACTGCCGAACCTGTTCCGCCGGCTGTTCGGGGAAGGCGCCTTCAACGCGGCCTTCGTGCCCGCCTTCGCCGGACTTCTGGCGGCCGAGGGGCCCGGTGCGGCGCGCCGATTCGCCACGGAGACCTTCGGGGTCATGACGTTCTGGCTGCTCTTGCTGGCGATCGTCGGCGAGATCTTCATGCCGCAGCTGATGGTCGTGCTGGCGCCCGGCTTCACGGCGACACCCGAGAAATTCGCGCTGGCTGTCGAGCTGTCGCGGATCACCTTCCCCTATCTGGTCCTGATCTGCCTCGCGGCCCTCGTCTCGGGCGTGCTGAACGGCATGGAGCGATTCACCGCCGCCGCGGCCTCGTATGTCCTGTTCAACGTGATCTCGATCGCCTGCATGGTGTGGCTCACGCCCTATGTGCCGACGGCCGGTCATGCCTTGTCCTGGGGTGTGACCCTGTCGGGCGTTGCCCAGTTGGGCCTGCTGATGTGGGCATCCCACCGTGCCGGCATGCCACTTACGCTGCCGCGGCCGCGCATGACGCCGCAGATCCGGCTGTTGCTGCGGAAGATGGCGCCCGGGCTGGTCGGCGCCGGTGTGACGCAACTGAATCTCGCCGTCGATGTGATCATCGCCAGCCTGTTGCCGGCCGGCACGGTGTCGCTGCTCTATTACGCCGACCGGATCCAGCAATTGCCGCTGGGCGTGATCGGCATCGCGGTCGGCACGGCCGTGCTGCCCATGCTGTCCCGCCAGGTGCGGGCAGGGGAGGCCGCCGCCGCCGTGGCGACCCTGAACCGGGCCGTGGAATACGCCCTGTTCCTGACGCTGCCGGCGGCGCTGGCGCTGATCGTGTCGGCCTATCCGATCGTCTGGGTGCTTTTCGGCCGCGGCGCATTCGACGCCGAGAGCGCTCGGCTGACGTCGCACGCGCTGGCGGCCTATGCGATCGGACTGCCGGCGTTCGTCCTGGTCAAGGTCTTCGCGCCGGCCTTCTTCGCGCGCGGGGACACGGCAACGCCGGTCAAGATCGGGATGGTCGCGGTGGGACTGAACCTGGTCCTGAACGTGTCGTTCATGATCCCCCTCCGTCACGTCGGGCCGGCCCTGGCGACGAGCCTAGCCGCAATGGTCAACGTCGCCTGGCTCGCTTTGTCTCTGCGGCGCCTCGGGCATTTCCAGGCGGACCGCCAGTTGCGTCGGCGGGTGGCCGGAATGGTGGGCGCGAGCATCGCCATGGGGCTGGTTCTGTGGTTCGTGCAGGCATGGCTGTTTGCCATGCCGCTGTATGGATTGAACCGGATGCTGGCGCTGCTTCTGCTGGTCATCGCCGGGGGCGTGACCTACGGCGCCGCCTCGCTGATCCTGGGCGGCGGCGATGCCAGGGCGATGGTCGGGCGTCTGCTGCGCCGGCGACGCGGCTGATGCCCGCCGATCGCAGCACTCACCGACGTGATGCGTGGCAGCCGGCTGCCTGTTGATCATGCGGCCGCGCGGCGCTCATTGCTATGACCCGGTGCTGCCGACGGGGCGGGGAACATGGACCTGCAATCCCGCGAGCAGGCTGCCGATGTCGCGCAGGCTTCTGAACTGATGCAGCATGTCCAGACTTCCCTCGATAGCGCCCGCGTCCACACCGGCCATCGGCACCAGCGTGCGGAACTTGGCGTCTATGTCGTTCCAGGAAATCCCGAGAAGGCCGGCGCCTTTCGGAGCGAAGACGGTGCTGGTCGATGTGCGCCCATCCAGTGCCCGGACGCTGACCGTCGCGCCCTGCCGGTAGCGTGCGACGTCCTCGGTCGGCGGCGCGCCGACATGGACGTGATCGATCAGGCGCTGAATGGCCGGATCGACAATCTTGTCCGGGTCCGCATGAGCCCAGGTGAGACCCCGGTCGGCGACCCCGGCGGCGGCGAAAAAGGCGGGACTGTGCGCCATATCGATCAGAGTGAGCGGATGCAGCGGACCATGCAGGGCGGTCATGCCGGGACGATGGATCGTGATGCTCTCGACCTGGTCGGGCGCGATGTCGCCATCACGCGCCGCGTTCGCCGCCGCCTCGGCCAGCGCGTGATACGGGTGTCCGCCCGGCATCAGCTTGATGGCCATGTCGGTGACAATGTCCCAGCTTTGTCCCAGATCCCGCAGCGCGATTTCGGCGCCGACCGATCCGTCGACGCCCCCGAAGGCTTCGAAGAAGCCGCGCGGCGCTTCCAGGATGCGCTCCTCGGCCTTGAAGCCGCGCTGGGCGGCGATGGAAGCTGTCACACCCAGATAGGTAGCCAGTCCGGCGTGGTATTCGCGCGCCACGCTGGTGTCGGCTGCCGTCGCCAGCCCGCCGATCGAGGTGGCCGCGATGGCGATTGCCTGCGCCATGTGCGCGGCGTCCAATTTCAGCAGCCGCGCCGAGGCGACGCAGGCGGCAAAGATCGCGCCCAGGCAGCCATGGAAACCGCGCTCCCGGAAGCCGGGGGTGATCGCCTCGCTGATGCGTCCGGCAGCCTCATAGCCCAGGACCACGGCGGCGAGCACCATGTCCCCCCGCAGCCGGTCGCGTTCCGCCAAGGCGAGCGAGACCGCAGTGAGCGGCGTGCCCGCATGCACGATGTTGCGCAGATCGCTGTCATCGGATGCGGCGGCATCGCTGAACATGGCGTTCACCCGAGCCGCGGCCGGCAGCGGAAGCCTGGGACCCGGGTCGAACCAGAGGCTCGCCTCGCTGCGACCGCCATTGTCCCGCTCCATGTCGCGGATGATCCGGGCGGAGCGGATATTCGTTCCGGCCGCTGCGCTGGCGAGCGTGCTCGCAATCACCATCGCCGCATGGTCGATGGCCTGGTGGGGAAGATCTTCCAGGTCGGTATGGGTGAGGAAATCGGCCAGGCGGCGGGCAACGGTCATCGAATGTTTCCTCAGGGCATGGTGAGCGGGGCCAGGTCGGCTCCGGTCGGCGCTTTGTAGCAGGGACTTGAGTTCGCGGCCTATCGCGCGCAGGGTTCCGTCGATACGCAGTAAACGCAGGGGAAGCGACCATGGCACTCGCAGTACAGCACGTTCACCTCAAGACGCCCGATCCGCAGAAGACAATCCAATACTACATCGACAACTTTGGTGCGACGATCAAGGGCGAGATGGCCGGCCGCGGCTACCAGCTCGACCTTCACGGCCTGCAGCTCAACATCACGACGCTGATCTCGTCGCAGAACCACGAGCAGCATTACGGGATCGAGCACATGGCGGTGACGACCACCGACTATGAAGGGACGATGGCAGGTCTGCGGAAGAATGGCGTGCGCGTGCTGGAGGAGCTGCCGCCCAACAATGGCCGGCGCGTCGCCTTCGTCGAGGCGCCGGATGGTGCGCAGATGGAGATCATCGAAAAGGTGTAGGCCGGGACCATGGCGCTCAAGGACAGGATCGAGCTTGGCTTTTCGCTGCCGCATCGCTCGCCCGATGCGATTGCCATGGGGGATGTCCATGCCGTGGCGCAGCGTGCCGAGGTGCTGGGGTTCCGTGACCTGTGGGTGACCGAGAATACGCTCGATCACGTCACCTGCTTCGATCCGGTGGTGATCCTGACCTATGCGGCCGCCGTCACCAGCCGGATCCGCCTCGGCGCCTCGGTCGTGGTGCTGGCTGTCCACAGCCCGCTGATGGTGGCGCATCAATGGGCGACCCTGGATGTCGTCAGCGACGGGCGGGCGATCCTGGGCGTCGGGCTGGGGCGGGCGCACCACTACGAGCAGTTCGAGGTGCCCGAGGATGGGCGCGTCCGCCGCTTCCGCGAGGAGGTGGAGCTGATCAAGGCGCTATGGACGCAGGACAGCGTGTCCTATCAGGGGCGCTTCTACCGCCTCGATCACGGCACCATGTCACCCAAGCCGGTGCAGAAACCGCATCTGCCGCTCTGGATGGGCGTCGGTCATCCGGACGCGCTCCGGCGCACTGCCCGTCTCGCGGACGGGTGGATGGGATCTGGCGGGTCCAGCATCGAGGAGTTCGGCCGCTCCGTCCCGATCCTGAAGGCGGCGCTGGAGAAGGCAGGGCGGGATCCCACGACCTTTCCCATCTCGAAGCGCGTGTTCATGGCGGTGGACGACGACCCGGCCGTGGCCCGTGCGGAACTGCACCGCTGGTTCACCGAGGTGTACCACAATCCGGCCGGCACCGACGCGTCGGGCATTCACGGCACGCCGTCCCAGGTGGCCGAGAAGCTGGAGGCGCTGGTCGCGATGGGCGCCAATCACCTGCTGCTCAATCCCGTCTCCCGCTACCGGGAGCAGCTGGAAGCGGTTGCCGCGATCACGGGACTGGCGTAGCCGCGGGCGGCGTCCCAGCCCCCGGCGCGCCGCCTCCGGAACCGCCTCGGCGCGTCAGGCGATCCGTTCCCAGTAGCCGGTCTCCTCGTCCAGCCGGTCCTGCTCCAGGCCGCGGAAATCGCCGCGGGAGACGATGCCCACCAGCCGACCGTCCGCATTCACCACCGGCACGTGACGGAAGCCACCGTCATGCATCAGTCGCAGCGCGTCGATCGCGGTGCGGCCCGGCGGCAGCGTGGCGGGATTCGGGGTCATCACGTCCTTGAGTTGCGTCTCCACGGGATCGCGGGCCAGTGCCAGCATCCTGACCGCGTCGCGGCCGGTGAAGATCCCGGCGAGCCTGCCGTTCGTATCCGTCACCAGCACTGCGCCGAACCGGTTCTCTTGCATCCGCCGGCAGGCCTCCTGCACCGTGGCGGTGCGCGGCAGCGTCAGGGGTTTCTGATGACGGACGATCTCAGCCACTTGCCGATTGGTCATGGTCCGCTCCCGGTGATCAGCAACCGGCATCGTGGTCGCGCAACGGCCGGGCAACATTGACCTGAATCAACCTGGCCTGCGCCATGCCCACGACCGGTCAGCGCGCCGAAAGCGTCTCGAGGCCCCAGCGGGGACGGGGCGCGAAGTCAAGCTCATCCCGCCAGCCTAGCCGCAGCCGCTCGATCGCCGCCCAGGCCACCATCACGGCGTTGTCCGTGCACAACCGGACCGGCGGAGCAACCAGGCGGAAACCGTGCTGGCCGGCCGCCGCCTCCAGCGCCTGGCGGATCGCCTGGTTGGCCGCAACGCCGCCGGCGACCACCAGCAGGCCCGCCTCCGGGTGGCGCGCCCGCATCATCTCCATTGCATGGGTTGCCCGATCGGTGAGCACCTGCACGACGGCGCGCTGGAACCCCGCGGCGATGTCCGCCGCGGTCTGTCGGGTCAGGGCGGACGGCTCGATCCGCGCCACGGTCTGCGCGACCGCGGTCTTCAGGCCGGAAAAGCTGAAGTCGCAGCCCGGCCGGCCGAGCATTGGTCTGGGAAAGTGGTGGCGGGCGGCATCGCCTTCGGCGGCCAGCCTCTCCAGGGCCGGACCGCCGGGCCAGCCAAGGCCCAGCAGCTTGGCAACCTTGTCGAACGCCTCGCCCACCGCGTCGTCGACCGTGCCGCCCAGCCTGGCATAGCGGCCCACGCCTTCGACCGCGACGCATTGGCAATGGCCGCCGGACATCAGCATCAGCAGGTATGGGAACGCCGCGCCGCCTGCCGCCAGGCCGGGCAGGCGGGCCGTCAGCGCATGCGCTTCCAGGTGGTTGACCGCGACATAGGGCAGGCGGTGGGCCAGCGCGATGCCTTTGGCCGTCTGGCTGCCGACGATCAGCCCGCCGATCAGGCCCGGCCCCGCGCTGGCGGCGACTCCGCCCAACGCGCGAAATGTCAGGCCGGCCTGGTCCATGACGCGCCGGATCTGGTCCGGCAGGTAGCTCAGGTGGGCGCGTGCGGCGATTTCCGGGACGACGCCGCCATAGGGCGCGTGTTCCCGCTCCTGGCTCAGGACAGCGGCGGCCAGCACGTCGCCGGCGGGGGAGAGAACCGCCGTTGCCGTCTCGTCGCAGGACGATTCGATGCCCAGCACCGGGCCCATCAGTACATTTCCCATGTTTTCCTCGACCGTCCGGCGTAATACGACGCCCCGATGAACGCTGCCATGCCTCCGGGGGGGACGTCCCCGACCGTCCAGCCGACCCATCCCAGGGTCCGGGCCCATGCGCGCGCCCTGCCGCTTCGCGTCGGAACGCGCGGCTCGCCGCTCGCGCTGGTGCAGACCCGTGCCTTCCTGACCCTGCTGACCAAGTTCTGCCCGGTGCTGCGCGGAATGGACGTGTTCGAGGAACATGCCATCCGCACCACGGGCGATGCCGTGCAGGACCGCCGGCTTGCGGACATCGGGGGCAAGGGGCTGTTCGCCAAGGAAATCCACGAGGCGCTGAGCGACGGGCGGGTGGATTTTGCCGTCCACAGCCTCAAGGACCTGGAAACCGAACTTCCCCCCGGCATCGTCCTGGCCTGCACGCTGAAGCGGGAGGATGCCCGCGACGTGCTGATCCTCGGGGACGGGTGCGGCGAACATGACCCGTCCGATCCCTATGCCTGCCTGCCGGGCGGGGCGGTGATCGGCACGTCCTCGGTCCGGCGGCAGGCGCAGTTGCTGCACGCGCGCCCCGACCTGACGATCACCACCCTGCGCGGCAACGTGCAGACCCGGCTCGCCAAGCTGGCGGCCGGCGATTGCGCCGCCTCGCTGCTGGCCCTCGCCGGACTCCGGCGACTCGGCATGGAGGACCGCGCATCCATCGTGCTCGACCCGGATGCGATGGTGCCGTCGGCCGGCCAGGGCATCGTCGGCGTCACGGTACGGGAATCCGACCAGGAATTGCGGGAATTGCTGGCCGCCATCGAGGATCCCGAGGCGAAGGCGGTCTCCACCGCCGAACGGTCGATGCTTGCCGAACTCGACGGGTCCTGCCGCACGCCGATCGGCGGCCATGCCCGCTTGCTGCCCACGGGCGAGTTGCACCTGACCGGCCTCGTGGCCCGCGCGGATGGCTCGTTCCTGCTCAAGAGCAGCCTGCATGGCCAGGCACGTGACGCCGAACGCATTGGGCGGGAACTCGGCGCGAGGCTGCGCGCCGACAGCCCGAGCGACATCTTCGCATGATCCGCCCCTGAGTTCAGCCGGCGGTGATCCTGGTCACGCGACCCCAGCCGGGCGCCGATGAGACGGCTGCCCGGCTTGCCGCGCTGGGCCACGAGGTTCTGCTGGCGCCTGCTTCCCTGGTGCGGCCGACGCCAGCGCACCTGCCCCCGCCGGAGGCGATCAGCGGCATCCTGGTGACCAGCGGCAATGCGCTGCCGGCGCTTGGACCGCAATTTCACGATGTGCCGCTTTGGGCGGTCGGCAGGGTCACCGCGAGTCGCGCCGGCGCTGCCGGGTTCCGCACCGTCGCCAGCGCTGATGGCGACGCCGCGGCCCTCGCGCAGCTGGTCGGTGAGCGTGTTCCGCCGTCCCGACGTCCGTTGTTGCTGGTCTCCGGCCGGGGACAGGGAATGGATCTGGCGGCGGATCTGCGGCGGCGTGGGTTTCGCTTGCTGCGTCGCGTGGTCTATACGGTCGAACCGGCACGATCCCTGCCGGCCGAGGCGATCGCGGCCTTCGCTGAAGGATCTGTCAGCCACGCGCTGTTCTTTTCGGCGGAGACCGCACGAATCTTTGAACGGCTTGTGAGGCGGTCCGGATCAACCGCCCGTATGGCCACTAGCGAAGCCGTGGCTATCAGCCCTCGGACGGCCGTGGCATTACGATCCCTGCCTTGGCGTCGTATTTCCGTCGCCGATACCCCAAATCAGGACGCCCTTCTTGCGATTCTTCCATGAGCGATAACAAAACCCCTCCTCCCCCCGAGGCTCCGGCCGATCTCCCCGCATCCGATACGGTGAATAGCCCGGCCGGTGACCGGTCTTCGTCCCGCAACCTGGTTCCGTGGTTCTACGGGGCGGGGTTCATCGTTCTCGCCCTCGCCATCCTGTATCTCTGGCAGAATCCGGCCACGCCGCCGGCCCCTCCGCCGGCGCCAACCGTCGACCTGCAGCCGCTTCGTCAGCAGATCGAAACCCTGAGCACGCGCCTGACCCAGCTGGAGCAGCGCCCGGCGCCGCAGCCAGCCGAATCGGTGGACCTTGCTCCGCTCGCCGAACGCGTGGCCGCGCTGGAGAAGCTGGACCTCGGCAACGTGGCCGAGCGGCTGAACGGGGTCACGCAGCGGCTTGATGGGCTGGAGAAGCTTTCCGAGAGGGTTAATGCGCTGGAGGCGCGGCCGGTGCCGGATCTGGCGCCGCTGCAGGAGCGGGTCGCCCAGTTGGAGCAGAGGCCGGCCGTCGACCCGCAGGTGGCCTCGCGCCTGGACGCCATTTCCAGTCGCCTGGAGTCGCTCACCGGACGGACGCAGACCGCGGAAGCCAATGTGTCCCAGCGCATGCAGGCGCTCGAAGCCCGGATCGGCAAGCTGGAGACCACGGCGACACAGATCACCAACACCGCCGCCCGTGCGTCGCGCCTGGCGCGGATCCAGTCGGCCGAGGCCGCGCTGGATGCCGGGCAGGCGCTGGGCCAGATTCCGGGTGCACCGCCGGCCGTGGCGCGGTTTGCCTCGACCGCCCCGCCGACCCTGTCCAGCCTGCGTCTGGCGTTCCCGGCGGCGGAACGGGCGGCGCATGCAGCCAGCCAACCCAGTTTGGAGGGAAAGCCATTCATGGACCGCGTCTGGGATCGTGCACAGGGGCTCGTGACCGTCCGCCAGGGCGACAAGGTGCTGGTCGGCGACAATTCCGCCGGTCCGCTCGCCCGCGCCCGCGTGGCGCTCGAGGCCGGCGATCTCGAGGCGGCCGTGCAGGCGGTGTCATCGCTCCAGGGTGCGCCCGCCCAGGCAATGGCCCCGTGGCTGACGGACGCGCGCGCCTTGCTGGATGCCCGCGCCGCCTTGTCTGACATGGCTGCGAACGCCTGATGCGCCGCATAATCCTGATCCTGCTGGCAAGCGCGATCGTCCTTGCCCTGGCGTGGTTCCTGGCGGGCCTGCCCGGCCATGTCGTTGCCGAGATCGGCACCGTCACCGTCGAGACCACCACACCCGTCGCCGCCCTCGGCCTGCTGCTGTTCTTCGTCGTGGGCTACATCGTGCTGCGCCTGCTGGGCGCGCTGGTCCGGCTGCCGGAGACCACGGGCCGGTGGCGCCAGGCGCGTCATCAGCGTTATGGCGATGAAGCGGTCACGCGGGCGCTCGTTGCGCTCGCGGCCGGCGACCGGGCGGATGCTCGGCGTGAGTCGGCGCGCGCGCGCCGTCATCTCGGTGATACGCCGCAGACACTGCTGCTTGCCGCCGAGGCCGGGCGCATGGCCGGCCGCGACGATGAGGCCGAGGCGGCGTTCAAGCTGCTGGCCGACCGCAAGGATGCCGCCTTCCTGGGCTATCGAGGCCTGCTGCGCCAGGCGATCACGCGGGAAAACTGGTCCGAGGCCGCAATCCTGGCCCGCAGGGCCGAGGCCGTGCATCCCGGCGCCAGCTGGGTGCGCGAAGAACGGGCGCAACTCGCCATCCGTGCCGGACACTGGTCCGAGGCGCTGGACCTCGCGGATCCGAAGAAGCCCCGCGCCGCCCTCGCCGCCGCCGCCGCCGAGGCAGAGGAGGATCCCGGACACGCGATCCGCCTGGCTCGTCGTGCCTGGAAGGAAGATCCGGGCCTGCCGCAGGCGGCGCTCGCCTATGCCGATCGGTTGCGCGCTGTAGGACAGGAGAAACGGGCACAGGCCGTGATTGCCCGGACCTGGACTCGCACACCGCAGCCGGACCTCGCGGCCTTCGCCCTCGCACCAGTCTCCGACAAGACCGCCCGGCACCAGGCGGCGCTTCGGCTGACGGCAGAGAACCGCGACGATCCGGAAAGCCGGCTGCTGTTGGCGCGCACGGCCCTGGAAGCTGGCCTGACCGATGACGCCCGCCAACAGGTGGAGGCGGCACAGGCGGCAGGGCTCAACCAGCGCCGCCTGTGGCTGCTGGTCGCCGATATCGAGGCCGAGGCGCGCGGCGATACGGAAGAAGGCCGGATGGCGCAGCGCGAGGCCTTGCGCCGCACGGCGACGGCCGAACCGGATCCGACCTGGCGCTGCACGGCGTGCCAGACGCAGCATCCGGTGTGGCTGGCGGCGTGCCCGGTCTGTTCGGCGACGGGGACCATCCAATGGGGGACGCCGCCGGCGGCCATCACGATCCCGCCCCCGCCCCCGTCCCAAGCCACGCTGTCCGAGCCGGAGGCCGCTGCGCCTGTATCTCCAGGGGTCCCGTCCCAGCCGGTTACGGAGTCGCCGTCGCCAGAGACGGCGGTGGCCCGGACTGGAGCGCCTGTGCCCCGGTCCGAGGCCGCCTGACGCAGGGGCGCGCCCTATCGGCGGCGGGGACGCGCCTGCGGGGCGATCGCCTTAGGGACGGGGTATCGGGGGACGGGGTACCGGCCAATCGTTTCCGGACAGGACGCCAGTGCCAGGCAGGATATCGGGTCGACAGCCCGGCCGCTCACCCGGCGTTCGGCATGGACACGGGTGGGTGGCGCGGACGCGAGCGGTGGCGTTGCCGACGGGGACACGGCACGACCAGCGGGGATGCTCATCCGCATTACATGACCGTCGGAAGGCAGGCGGGCGGGCTGCCCTGCGGCGATCGGCGGCGCCCCGTGTTCAGTCCCTCAATTCGTTTGGGAGGCGCTATTTTCGCGCCGACGCACGTGTGTAAGCGGCCCCTCTCGGACTATCCACCAAAGCTGTGGATAACTTTGTGGGCAAAGCTCTGCGCAGTTTGCCCACAGCGGCGGTCTAGCTGGCTTTGTAAAGGTTTGGTTAATTTTTGGGCGCTCATTAACCAATTGATTTTAAAAGATTATGAAGAAATGCTTGTCTTCGAAGGTAAACATTCAGGGGTCACGAACGCGTGACCTCCCGATTTCGTGAGGTCGTGGACAAATGTCCCTGAGACCGTTCGATTTCCACCCCCGCGGACGCTGCATCGGGAAATACGTCGAGTTTCTCAACCCGAATCCGTGCGCTTACGACACGCTTGTCCAACAGGCAGGATTCGGCGATTCGCTCCGCTAGCGTTTCAACCAGGCGGACATGACGCTCGGCCACGATGGCACGGACCTGGTTCGTGATCGTCTCGTAATCCACCACCCGCTCCAGTTCCTCGCGTACGGTCAGGATCGTGCCGGGCGGCGGTGACGGTTCCTCATGCACCGCGAGATCGACATTGATCCGTACCCGCTGCGGGCTGGTGTGCTCGTGCGGATGCACGCCGATCCGCGCCGGCAGAATCAGGTCGCGCACGAACACGTGCCGCAACCCCAGGGCGCTGCTGGCCAGGGACAGGGCAGTCATCACTCGTCGTCCGGCGGCGAGGCCTGGCCGTGCGCCCATTGCATGTGCTGCCCGCCATCCAGCGCAATCATCTGCCCGGTCATGGAGCGCAATCGCAGGATCGCCAGGACGGCCTCGCCGATTTCCTCGATCGCCGGCCCACGCCGCAGCGGCGTTGATGCGGCCTGGCGCTCGAATTGCTCCCAGGTCTGACGACTGTTGGGCAGGGCAGGGCCGGGACCGATGCCGCACACCCGGATGCGCGGGGCCAGGGCAAGCGCCAGGCTTTGCGTCAGGCCCCAAAGTCCGACCTTGGAAATCGTATAGGACACGAAATGCGGCGTAATCGACCACACCCGCTGGTCCAGCATGTTGATCACCACGCCCTCGGCTGTCTGCGGCAAGGCCTTGGCGAAGTCCTGGATCAATACGAACGGCGCGCGGAGATTGGGCTCGATGTGCAAATCCCACGACTCGCGGGTGACGTCGTGCCACTCATCCCGTTCGAAGGTGCTGGCATTGTTCACCAGTACGCCCAAGGTGCCGATCCCCTGGGCTGCACGGTCAATCAGCGTCGCGGTTTCCGCTTCGGCGGACAGATCCGCCGGCAGTACGGCCGCGCGCCGGCCCAGGCGGCGGATCTCGGCGGCGGTGTCCTCGGCGTCCCTGGTGCTGGCGTTGCAGTGCACCGCGACGTCGAAGCCGGCCTCGGCCAGCGTCAGGGCGATGGCCCGCCCCAGGCGCTTGCCGCCGCCAGTCACCAGGGCCGAGCGGGGGATAGACGGGGAGATTGTGTCCGGCGATTGCGCCATCACCTGTCCTGACCTGCCTTGCGCGGGTGGACAAGCGCGATGGCGCTGCAACCCGTGTCAGGGGAAATAGCGATCGCCGACCCAGGCGCCAATCCCCAGGCCCAAAAGCGCTCGTCCCAGGACCACGGGCTGCAGGAAAGGACTGGCACCGGCGGCGCCGGCAAGGCCCGGGAAGACGATCGGCGCCGCGAACATCGTGACAAATCCGCCCATCAGGGCGCCGGCAGCGACGGGTAGGATGCGGGCATGCAGCCCGCCATCATCGGGCACCGGAGGCGGGGCGGCGAAGGCGGGAATGTTGCCCCCGGATATGGCAAGGGTCAGGATCACGGCGAAAATCCTGGTCTTCACGGCAGAGTCCTTCATGCGGTGCGCCGGGCACTTAGCAGGATCTGAGCGGAATCGAAACGCCTAACATGGGGTTCA
>JBFXDK010000084.1:0-26737 GCA_050181195.1 Acetobacteraceae bacterium
TGCGCGGTGGAGAACCCCTTGAAGCCCTTCTCCACCAGGAAGGCGGTGATGCCGCGCGGGCCGGCATCCGGGTCGGTCTTGGCGTAGATCACCAGCACGTCGGCATCCGGCCCGTTGGTGATCCACATCTTGCCGCCGTTCAGGATGAAGCGGTCGCCCTGCTTGTCGGCCCGTGTGCGCATGGATACGACATCTGATCCCGCGCCCGGCTCGCTCATGGCCAGCGCGCCGACCGCGGTGCCCGCGATCAGTCCGGGCAGGTAGCGGCGCTTCTGCTCCTCGGTGCCGTTGCGGCGGATCTGGTTGACGCACAAATTCGAGTGCGCGCCATACGACAGCCCCACGCTCGCCGATGCTCGGCTGATCTCCTCCATCGCGACGACGTGTTCCAGGTAGCCCATGCCGGCGCCGCCATACTCCTCCTCCACCGTCACCCCCAGTACGCCCAGGGCGCCCATCTTGGGCCAGAGGTCCATGGGGAACGCGTTGTCGCGGTCGATATCCGCAGCGCGCGGCGCGATCTCCTCGGCTGAGAAGGCTTCGACCTGGGACCGCAGCATGTCGGCGGTTTCGCCGAGGTCGAAGTTGAGGCTGGGAAGGCGGTTGGGGATGGCGGCCATCCTGGATCCCTGGGGCTGGGGTCGCGATACCGATGGAAAATGCCCCAGCCGGGGCCGGGGGCATAGGGGGGGAGCGTCGCCCGCGGCTGCGCGGTGGGGCGGCAAACCCATGCCAGGACGGCCGCTGCCGGACGACATCCATCACCTCGATTGTCTCCACCCCCTGCCTTCCCGCAATATACGCGCAAGCAAGTCCTCAGGGAGACTCCGTCCGATGACCACCCCGGCCCCCAGCTATGACCATGGCGGTTGCGCCGCACCCCTGATCGGCGAAACCATCGGCGTCCACTTCGACCGCACGGTCGCCCGCTGGGGCGATGCGTTGGGCCTCGTCTCCCGCCAGCAGGGCGTTCGCTGGACCTGGCGCGAACTGGGCGAGAAGGCCGATGCCTTTGCCGCCGGGCTGTTGTCGCTGGGCCTGGAGCCGGGCGATCGCGTCGGCATCTGGTCGCCGAACAATGCCGAATGGGTGGTGACACAGTTCGCGACCGCCAAGGCCGGGCTGATCCTGGTGAACATCAATCCGGCCTACCGGCTGTCCGAGCTCGAATACGCACTGAACAAGGTGGGCTGCAAGGCGCTGGTCACGGCGACGCGCTTCAAGACCTCGGACTATATCGGCATGGTCAACACGCTGGCCCCAGAGCTTGCCCGTGCCCGCCCCGGCCATCTGGACCTGGCCAGGCTGCCGCACCTGAAGACCGTGATCCAGATCGGCGAAGCCGCCCCAGGCACGATCCCGTTCGACGCCGTTCACTCCATGGGCGGGGAGGCCGAACGGGCGCGGCTCGCTGGGCTCAAAGGGACGTTGCAGTTCGACGATGCGATCAACATCCAGTTCACCTCGGGCACGACCGGCCTGCCCAAGGGGGCGACGCTGACGCACCACAACATCCTGAACAACGGGTTCTTCATCGGTGAGATCATGCACTACACCGAGCAGGACAAGGTCTGCCTGCCGGTGCCGCTGTATCATTGCTTCGGCATGGTCATCGGCTGCATGGCCTGCCTGACCCATGGCGCCGCGATCGTGCTGCCCGGAGAGGGGTTCGATCCGTTGGTCACGTTGCAGACAGTCCACGAGGAACGCTGCACGTCGCTTTACGGCGTGCCGACCATGTTCATCGCCGAACTTGACCATCCCGAGTTCAGGAGCTTCGACCTGAGCAGCCTGCGCACCGGCATGATGGCCGGCGCGCCATGCCCGATCGAGGTCATGCGCCGCTGCATCCGCGATATGCACCTGACGGAAATGACCATCGGCTATGGCATGACGGAAACCAGCCCGGTCAGCACCCAGACGCTGATCGGCGATACGTTGGAGAAACAGACCACCACGGTCGGGCGCGTGCATCCGCATGTGGAAGTGAAGATCATCGACACCGAGGGGCGCATTGTTGCACGCGGCACCGCCGGCGAATTCTGCACCCGCGGCTACTCGGTCATGCTGGGCTACTGGGACGACGAGGAACGCACCGCGCAGGCGATCGACCGCAACGGCTGGATGCACACCGGCGACCTGGCCACGATGGACGACGAGGGGTATTGCAACATCGTCGGCCGCATCAAGGACATGGTGATCCGCGGCGGCGAGAACATCTACCCGCGTGAGATCGAGGAATTCCTGTATCGCCATCCCGCGATCCAGGACGTGCAGGTATTCGGCGTGCCCGACCAGCGCTTCGGCGAGGAACTCTGCGCCTGGGTCAAGCTGCGCGCGGGCCAGAACGCGACCGCGGATGACATCAAGGCGTTCTGCAAGGACCAGATCGCCCACTACAAGGTGCCGCGCTACATCAAGTTCGTCGATGAGTTTCCGATGACCGTGACGGGCAAGATGCAGAAATTCATCATGCGCGAAACCATGAGCCAGGAACTCGGCCTGACGGCGGCCAAGACGGCATGATCGAGAGCATCAGTGCCATCACCCTGTTCACCGCCGACATGGCGCGATCGGTCGCGTTCTACCGGGCCATGGGGTTCCGCCTGAAGTATGGCGGCAGCGACGCCTCGTTCACCAGCTTCTTTGTCGGCTCCGGCTTCCTGAACCTGACCACCTCGGGTCCGAAGCCGCCGCAGACCGGCTGGGGGCGCGCGATCTTCCATGTCGATGACGTGGATGCGACGCACGCGCGGGCCGTCGCGGCCGGATACCAGCCGTCCTTCGAACCCAGGGACGCCTCCTGGGGCGAGCGGTATTTCCACATTCGCGACCCCGATGGCCATGAACTGAGTTTCGCTCGCCCATTATCCACCGGCTCGTGAGACCGCGGCGGACTGAGCCCGGGTCCCGGTTGCGAGGAGGCATGGAAATCCCGGCCGGCACGCGGCAGCCGGTTACCCCGCAGGTCGCCTTTCCAGCCAGAGCCGCAGTGCGGCCGTCGCTTCGGGATCACCGTCGCCAACCGCCTCGTCGGGTGCGGTGAGAGAGCCGAGAACCACGTCCCGAAGCGGCCGCCCGTCGCGACGCGCGGCCAGGATCAGCGGCAGGGCGTCCGGTGCCTGAACCCACAACCCGTACTCCTCGACCGACAAGCCGAGGTAATCATGCAGGGGTATGTCGCGGGCCTGCGCGTCGTCGTCTTCATGCCATTCGTCGATGAAATCATCGATGTCATCAGCGGTGGCGCGCCCCTGGCTGTAGAGCGCAAAGAACGGTGCCGACCCCGATGGGCCGGACCTGCCTGGCATCGATCGGCGCGCCTCGCTGGCGGTCCTACTCTGCCGCCAGCTTCTCTGCCTCGGCTGTTGCCTTCAGGTCGGCCGCCTTCTTCTCGACCAGCTCCACGATGTGGTCGATCATCGTTGTGCCGTCGATCGTATGATCGGTCTTTCCAGCGGCATACACCATGTGTCTTCCGTTGCCGCCGCCGGTCACGCCGATATCGGTCATCAGCGCCTCACCCGGCCCGTTCACCACGCAGCCGATGATCGACAGCGTGATCGGCGTCTCGATATGCGCCAGCCGGTCCTCCAGCGTCTGCACGGTCTGGATCACGTTGAAGCCCTGGCGCGCGCAGGACGGGCAGGAGATCACCTTCACCCCGCGATGGCGCAGGCCCAGCGTCTTCAGCAGGTCCCAGCCGACGCGAACCTCTTCCTCGGGCTCGTCGGACAGCGACACGCGCAACGTGTCGCCAATGCCGGCCCACAACAGCGAGCCGAGGCCGACCGCGGATTTCACCGTGCCCATCCGGCGACCACCAGCCTCGGTGATGCCGATATGCAGCGGATGGTCGCAAGCCTCGGCCAGCTGCTGGTAGGCCGCCACGGCCAGGAACACGTCGGACGCCTTCACGCTGATCTTGAAGTCGTGGAAATCGTGCTGCTGCAGGATGTCGGCATGATAGAGGGCGCTTTCGACCAGCGCGTCCGGGTTCGGCTCGCCGTATTTTTCCAGCAGGTGCTTCTCCAGGGATCCCGCGTTCACACCGATCCGCATGGAGCAGCCATGGTCGCGGGCGGCCTTCACCACCTCCTTCACGCGCTCATCGCTGCCGATATTCCCGGGATTGATCCGCAGGCAGGCGGCGCCGCTCTCCGCCGCCTCGATCGCGCGCCGGTAGTGGAAGTGAATGTCCGCCACGATCGGCACGTCTACCTGCCGCACGATGTCCTTCAGCGCCAGCGCACTGTCGCGGTCGGGGCAGGAGATGCGAACGATATCGACGCCCGCCGCCTCCGCCCGCTTCACCTGCGCCACCGTCCCGGCCACATCGGTGGTGAGCGTGTTCGTCATGGTCTGCACGGTGATCGGCGCGCCATCGCCCACCGGAACCTTGCCGACATGGACGCGCCGGGACTTGCGGCGATGGATCTCCTGGTAGGGGCGATAGCTCATGTTCGTCCTGGTCTCCATGGCTGGCGCCCGTGTGGTCCGGGCATGTCCGGCGCGACAATGTAGGGTCTTGGCGGCGATCCCGCTACCGCTGCCAGCGAGATGTCACAATTGCCGCTACCAGTTCCCGACGTAGCGGGCATACAGCCAGTGCACACCCGGCCCTGTGGTGGCGCCAACAGTGCAGCCGATCGCGTAGGCACCGGCGATGACCGGGGCGAGAACCACGGGCAGGGACCAGTCCACCGCCGCCGCCACGGTGTTGCTGTACAGCACCGCCCCCGCGGCCGTCGCAAGGCCCGTGACAATGCAGCTCACCCCCTGCAACTGGGTCGTGGTCATGTTCGATGGTTGTTCGGGAACCCGGGCGGTCGGCGCCGGCGTGGTCTGGGCCTGCAACGGCGCCGTCGCGACGAGCGCCAGGACCAGCACGCCGGATGCGGCCGTCCACCGGGCGGGCGGGAGGGCAAAGCGCCTGTCGGAACACGGCATCTGTCAACTCCTTACGGCGTCGTCGCGAAGCCGGATACCATGCCGCGAGCGTTCATTCCAACCGGCGACTAGTTGCCCTTCCTTGCCACCAGTTCCAGCAGCGGCAGCAGAATCGCGTCCCGCTCCGCCGCCAGTTCGGCGATCGACCGGCCCCGCGCCTCGGCGGCCACGCCGTCGATGATCTGCCTGCACACCGCGTCGGTCAGCTCCGGCGTGGTCATCGTGGACCACCAGGTCTCGAAGGCCGGGCGGAACTGCGCCAGCATATGGGTCATGCCGCCTTCGCCGCCCCCCAGGTGGAAGGTCATGTGCGGCCCCATCGCGGCCCAGCGCAGGCCGGGACCGGCACTGATCGCGGTGTCCACGTCCTCGATGCTTGCCAGGCCCGAGACGACGGCGCTCACCGCCTCGCGGAACAGCGCCGCCTGCAGCCGGTTGGCCAGGTGGCCGGCGGCTTCCTTGCGGATCCAGATCGGCTTCTTGCCGATATGCGCGTAGAATTGCAGGCACCATTGCACCGTCTCCGGTGCCGTATCCTTGCCGCCCACCACCTCCACCAGCGGGATCAGGTGCGGCGGGTTGAACGGATGTCCCACCGCGAACCGCGCCGCGGACCGCAACCCCGCCTGCAATTCGCTCATGATCAGGCCGGATGTGGAGGAGGCGAAGATGGCGTCCGCCGGCAGCGCGTCGTCGACCCGCGCATACAGTTCCCGCTTCACCGGAAGGCGCTCGGGCGCGTTTTCCTGCACGAACTCGGCCTGCGAAACCGCGTCCTCCGGCGTGGCCACGAACCGCCAGGCATCCGGCGAGGCGCCGTCTTCCATCCCCAGCCTCTGCATCTGCGGCCAGGCCTCGGCGACGTAGCGGTGGACATAGTCTGCGGCTTCCGGCCGAGGGTCCCAGACATCGACCGTCATCCCGCGCGACAGGAACCAGGCGGTCCAGCTTGCCCCGATCGTACCAGCCCCCAGCACGGCGGCCCGCTTCACCGCGGTCGGTTGCGTCATCGCGTCCCTCCTGTATTCCTAATCGCCGGCCACAGAGTGACAGGAGGAGAAGTGGGCGAGCAACCGGCCACCGACCTGCGTTCCCCCGAGGACAGTGTCCCCATCGACTGGGACGCGGTGCGCGCGCACCTCGCGGCCAACGGCCACCGTCTGGACGCCGAACCGCCGCCGCGGCAGTTCGCGGGCGGGCTCGCCAATCTGAACTATCTGATCCACCTGGACGGCAAGCCGGCCGTCCTTCGCCGCCCGCCCATGGGGGAACTGCCCGCCGGCGCCTATGACATGGCGCGCGAATTCCGCATCCTCTCGCACCTGCCCGACGCGCTGCCCTTCATCGCCCGCGGCCTGCATCTCTGCGACGACCCCGCCGTCATCGGCCAGCGCTTCCAGATCATCGAATACCGGCCCGGTCTGGTGATCCGCGAGCACATGCCGCCCGACCTCGCCAACCGGCCCGAGATTGGCGCTCGGCTGTCGCAGGTGTTGCTGGAAACCATCGCCGCGATCCATGCCGTCGACACGAAAGCCGTGGGGCTGGATGACCTTGGCCGGCCCGATGGATTCCTGGCGCGGGCCGTTTCCGGCTGGCGCAAGCGCGGCCTGGCGGCGAAGGAAGACGGGACCGACGCGCTCCACCACGACGTCGGCGCCTGGCTGGAGAAGCACCTGGTGGCGGACGGCAAGCCCGGCCTGCTGCACAACGACTTCAAGCTCAACAACATGATCCTGGACTCGGACACGTTCGCGCCCCGCGCGGTTGTTGATTGGGACCAGGGGACACGGGGCGATCCGCTGTTCGATTTCGCGACCCTGCTGAGCTACTGGATCCACGCTGACGACCCCTGGGCGATGCACGACATGGAGCAGATGCCAGCGGTCGAGGCCTGCCTGTGCCCGCGCCAGGAGGCGGTCGCGACCTATGCCCGCCTGACCGGGCGGGACATGTCGGACTTCCTGTTTCACCGGGTGCTGGCGATGTACAAGCTGTCGGTGATTTTCCTGCAGCTTGGCTACCGCTACCGGTCCGGCGCGACCACCGAACCGCGCTACGCGCCGCTGACCGCCATCGGCACCGGCATCCTGGAGTTCACGCACGAGATCGCGCAGGGGAGGGCATTCTAGGGCGGTTTTCGTTGAATCCCGATCCGGATCGCATTAGTATATCCCTAACGGATATACAAATGACTCGCCATGACCAGCTCCACCGTTTTCACATCCCATCGCAGCCAGGCCGTGCGCCTGCCGAAGCCGGTCTCCTTTCCGCCCGACGTCCATCAGGTGGACATCCTGACCTACGGCCGATCGCGCGTGATCGTGCCGAAGGGGAATCGCTGGGATGACTTTTTCCTGAACGGTCCCGCCGTCACCCCGGACTTCATGGCCGATCGATCCCAGCCGGAGCCGGAGACGCGCGAGCCGCTCTGATGCCGCGCTACATGCTGGATACGAACATCTGCATCTACGTGATGAAGAATCGTCCTGTCGACTTGCTGCCACGGTTCAACGAATTGGCCGAGGAGCTGTGCATATCCTGCATCACGCTCTCGGAGTTGCGCTACGGCGCCGAAAAATCCGCCCGCCGGCCGGACAATCTGCGCGCCGTGGAGCAGTTCGCGATGCGGCTCGACATCCTGCCGTTCGACACGCGGGCCGCGGACCAGTATGGCCAGCTGCGCGCTGAACTCGAACGCGCCGGCACCCCGTGCGGCGTCCACGACATGCAGATCGGCGCCCATGCCCGCGGGGAAGGCCTGATCCTGGTCACCAATAACCGGCGCGAATTCGACCGCATGCCGGGGCTTCGCGTCGAGAACTGGGTCTGATACGGGCACCCCACATCCGCCGGCGATGGACCGCCGCATCCCGCCGCCGCACAATGGGGCCGACCGCGCCCGCGCAGATCAAGGATCCGTCATGGACTTCTCCCTCTCCCCAGAATTGCAGGAACTGCAGCAGCGCACGCGCGCCTTCATCCGCGACAAGATCATCCCGCTGGAAGGCGACAAGCGGCAGACCCATCACGGCCCCACCGAGGCGTTCCGCCGCGAACTCGTGGCGCTCGCCGCCGCCGAAGGCCTGGTCGCGCCGCATGTCGGCACCGAATATGGCGGCCTGGGCCTGTCGCACGTCGGCAAGGCCATCGTGTTCGAGGAAGCCGGCTACTCGCTTCTCGGCCCCGTCGCGCTGCACATCTTTGCCCCCGACGAGGGCAACATGCACCTGCTGGAGCAGGTCGCGACGCAGGAGCAGAAGGAGCGCTGGCTGCGTCCGCTGGCCTCCGGCAGGACAAGATCCTGCTTCTGCATGACGGAACCCGCGCCCGGCGCCGGATCGGACCCCGCCGCGCTGAACACGACCGCGGTGAAGGACGGCAACCACTACGTCATCAACGGCACCAAATGGTTCATCACCGGCGCCGACGGGGCCGCCTTCGCCATCATCATGGCAAAGGACGAGGACGGCCACGCCACCATGTTCCTGGCCGACATGGACACGCCCGGCATCGAGATCGTCCGCGCCATGGACAGCCTGGACCAGGCCTTCGCCGGCGGCCATGCCGTGGTGAAATTCAACAACCTGCGTGTGCCCGCCGGCGATATCCTGGGCGAACCGGGCAAGGGATTCCGCTACGCCCAGGTCCGCCTCGCCCCCGCGCGACTCACCCACTGCATGCGCTGGCTCGGCGCGGCCAGGCGGGCGCACGATATCGCGACCGACTATGCCCTGAAGCGCGAGGTGTTCGGCCGGACGCTGATCGACCACGAGGGCGTCGGCTTCCAGCTCGCCGACAACGAGATGGATATCCGCATGAGCCGGCTGTCGATCCTGCACACCGCCTGGATGCTGGACAATGGCGGGCGCGGCACGGTCGAATCCTCGATGTCCAAGGTGTTCGTCTCGGAAGCCGTGTGGCGCGTGGTGGACCGTTGCGTGCAGGTGCTGGGCGGGCAGGGCGTGACCGGGGAAACCCTGGTCGCACGCATCTTCAACGAGGTGCGCGGCTTCCGCATCTATGACGGCCCGTCCGAGGTGCATCGCTGGAGCATCGCCCAGCGCATCGCCCGCAACGGCCCGAACTGGTGAGCGGCGCCATGACAACGCGCGATTTCGACCTGACCGGCAAGGTCTGCATCGTTACCGGCGCCGGGCGCGGCATCGGGCGCGGCATGGCCGAGGGCCTGGCCCGCCATGGCGCCACCGTGGTGCTGTGCGGTCGGACCCGCGCGACGCTGGAGGAAGCCGCCGCCGCAATCGGCGAGCGGGCGAGCGTGCACACGGCGGATGTCTCGAAGGAAGCCGATGTCGTCGCGCTGCGCGACGCGGTCCTGGCGCGTCTGGGGAAGATCGACGTCCTGGTGAACAACGCCGGGGTAAACCCGATCTTCAAGGGGATCGAGCGCACCAGCCTGGATGAATGGCAGAACATCATCGACGTCAACCTGACCGGTATCTTTCTCTGCTGCAAATACATCGGCGGGGCGATGACCGAGGGCGGATCGGTGATCAATGTCAGCTCGGTTGCGGGTCACGCCGGACTGTTGCGATCCGTGCCCTATTGCGCGTCGAAGGGCGGGGTCGAGATGCTGACCAAGGCGCTGGCGCTGGACTGGGCGAAGCGTGGCGTGCGGGTGAACACGCTGGCGCCGGGCTGGGTGGACACCGACCTGACGCACGGGCTGCTGGAGCACGACGTGCACGGCAAGCGTCTGCTCGATCGCACGCCAATGGGCCGGTTCGCAGCCCCGACCGACATGGCGGGCGGAGTGGTGTTCCTGGCCTCCGACGCGTCGTCGTTCATGACCGGCCAGAGCCTGGTGATCGATGGCGGCTGGACGGCGGGCTAGAGGTTCACCGACGCAATCGCTCATTTCATCCGTCGACCATCTGGTCCAGGATAAACCGCAGCCATGGACGATTCACGCGCCGACCTGCTCTCGGCCTCGGCCCCCTCGAATGTGCCGGAATACACCGTCTCGGAGATCTCCGGGGCGGTAAAGCGAACGCTGGAAGGCACGTTCGGGCGCATTCGCGTCCGCGGTGAGGTCACTGAATTCAAACGCTACCCATCCGGCCATGTGTATCTTTCGCTGAAGGATGACGGCGCGAAGATCGCCGGCGTGATCTGGAAGACGTCCTTCGCGCGCCTGGGGATGGTGCCGGAGAACGGCGTGGAGGTGATCGCGACGGGGCGCATATCGGCCTATTCGGAGCGCTCCTCGTATCAATTGATCATCGAGCGGATGGAGTATGCCGGTGCTGGGGCGTTGTTGGCGCGGATCGAATTGCTGCGCCAGCGCCTGGCAGCCGAGGGGCTGTTCGCCGACGCACGCAAGAAGCCTCTGCCCGTGCTGCCCGCGGCGATCGGTGTGGTCAGCAGCGAACGGGGAGCGGTCATCCAGGACATCCTGACCACTTTTGCTCGTCGCTTTCCCCGTCCCATCCTGCTTTGGCCGGTGCCGGTGCAGGGGGAAGGCGCGGCCGACAGGATCGCCGCTGCCATCGCCGGGTTCGACTCCATGGCCGAGGACGGACCGGTGCCCAGGCCGGACGTGGTCATCGTCGCGCGCGGCGGCGGCAGCCTGGAAGACCTGATGGCGTTTAACGAGGAGGTCGTCGTTCGCGCCGCGGCGGCATGCCGGATCCCGCTGATCTCGGCCGTCGGGCATGAGACCGACACCACGCTGATCGATTTCGCCGCCGACCGGCGGGCCCCGACGCCCACCGCCGCCGCCGAGATGGCGGTGCCGGCGCGCGCCGACCTGATCGCCGATCTGTCGCAGAAGGCCTCGCGGCTGGTCGGCGGCCTGAATCGGATCATGCAGGACGGCCGCCTCACTCTGTCCCGCGCCGAACGCGGCCTGCCGGATCTGCCCGGGCTTGTCGGGTCCGCTCGACAGCGGCTGGATGACCGTTCAGGCCGCTTGGACCTGGCACTGCCGAACCTTGTGCATCGCCGACGTCAGGCGCTGGTGGATGTCGAACGGCGACTGCCCGACCTGCCGTCCCGTCTGGCCGGGGCGCGCGAACGGGTGCAGGAACGCGGCCTTCGCCTGATCATGGCACTGCCCAATCTGGTCGGGATCCGCAAGGCGGAGCTGGAGGCGGGCGGCCACGCGCTGCTCGCCTGCCTGCGGCAGGCGGTCGGTACCATCCACAACCGAGCCAACCGGATGATGGGCCGGTTCAGTGACGTGCCGATCCGTTCCGCCTTGCGCGAATCGCACGCGCGCCTCGACGGCTGTGCCGCGCGCCTGGAATCTGTGTCGCCGACGGCTGTCCTGGCCCGCGGCTACGTGCTGGTGTCGGACATGGCGGGCCGGCCCCTGACCACGGCCGCCGCGGTAAAGCCCAGCGCCCGCCTGCAACTTCGGTTTGCTGATGGTGAGGTGAAGGTGACCGCGGACGGCGGGCGAGGGCCGCCCCGTCAGGGGTCATTGCCCTTGTAGCTTCCCGCCCAGGGGATGCATCCTGCCCGGTCTGTCGGGGTCTCGATCCTTGCTCCGCGCGGCTTGGCTGCCGCCGGGGGGGCAAACGACAGCGAAATCGGGGTTCACCCACATGCGGGACGGCCGGCCAGCGCGCTGCCGCAGGTGACAGCCCGGACGATGGAAGTTAGCGTTCCACGGGAGCGCTCGGCATCGTGTGACCGGCGCGCAGGAGGAACAACGATCCATGTCCGAAAGCTTGTTTTCCGGCCTGAAAGTCATCGACTGCGCAAGCTGGATCGCCGGCCCTTGCGCCGCCACCATGATGTCCGACTTCGGCGCCGAGGTGATCAAGGTCGAGCCGCCGGGCGTGGGCGACCCGTGGCGCACCCGTGGGCCGATCCCCGGCCGCGACGTGGATTATTACTGGCAGCTGACCTCGCGCAACAAGCGCAGCCTGGCGATCGATCTCAAGCACCAGGACGGCATCGCCGCCCTGCACAGGCTGGTTTCCTCGGCGGACGTGTTCGTCACCAACTTCCCCCTGCCGGTGCGCGATCGCCTGAAGCTCTCGGCCGAGTACCTGACGAAACTGAACCCCTGCCTGATCTATGCCTCGTTCACCGCCTATGGCGAGGCAGGCGATGAGGCAGCCAAGACCGGCTTCGACTCCACCGCCTATTGGGCGCGCACCGGCCTGATGGACCAGGTCCGCGCCGAGGTCACGACGCCGCCGGCCCGCTCGATGCCCGGCATGGGCGACCACCCCAGCGGCACTGGTCTCTATGCCGCGATCATCACCGCGCTCTATCGCCGGGAGAAGACGGGCAAGGGCAGCGTAGTCAAATCCTCCCTGTTGCAGAACGGGTTGTGGGCCAATGCCTGCGCCGTGCAGACACGGCTGTTCGGTGAGCATGTCGGCCACCGCCCGATACGGGAGGACGCGCCAAACGCACTCGCCAACCACTACCGCACCCGCGACAATCGCTGGTTCATCATGGCGCTGTTCAACGAACAGCGGCAGTTGCGCGGGTTTCTGACCGCGATCGGCCGCCCGGAACTGACCGACGATCCGCGCTTTGCCACCGATGCGGCGCGCAAGCAGAATGCCCGCATCCTGACGCAGATCCTGGACGAGGTGTTCGCCACACGCGACCTCGCGGAATGGCGCACGGTGCTGGACGGCGTCGGGGTGACCTTCGGCATCGTGGGCACCGTGGATGAGGCGCTGGATGATCCACAGATGCAGGCCTGCGGCGCCCTGGTACCGTTCGCCGACGGCAAGGGCCTGACGGTCTCCACGCCTTTCCATATCGAGGGCGTGGACAAGCTGGCGCCGCAACGCGCGCCCGCCCTGGGACAGCACAGCGCGGTCGTGCTGGCCGAGGCCGGCTATTCGGCTGACGAGATCGGCCGGCTGCGCTCCCTGGGCGTGCTGGCCTGAAGCCGCGGCTGCATCCTCGTCCGTGGTCACGGGCGCCCTGATCGTCCTTGCCATCGCGGTGGGACTGGGACTGGCTCTGTCCACCCCCTACCTGCGGGAGGATCGGGCGCGGCTGCCGGGCGCGCGATGGCTGGGTCCGCTGCATGGCATCCTCGGCGCCTGCGGCCTGACATTGCTGCTGGCGGCGCTGACGGGACCGCCGCGCGGTGTCACGACCGGCACCGCGTCGTTCGGCCCGGCTGCCGCCTTGGTGTTTGGATTGGCCTTGGTGCTGGGAATTGCGATCTGGCTTCTCGTCAGACGAAACCAGCGTGCGCCTGGGCTCCTTGTGGCCGTTCATGCCGGGGTTGCGATCACGGGAATGACAATGTTCCTCGCCTGGGCCGGGCTGGAGTAGCCGGGCGATGCGCCGATCCCTGCCGCTGACGGCCTGGCTGATCCTGGCCTACGCATTCCTGTATGCGCCAATCGCCTTCCTGGTCGTGTTCAGCTTCAACGATTCCCGCCTCGTCACAGCTTGGACCGGGTTTTCCACGCGCTGGTACGAAACACTCTGGCGCAACGACGCGCTGTGGACGGCCGCGTTCCTGTCGCTGCGGGTGGCGGCCGTTTCCGCGACCCTGGCCACCATCATCGGTACCGCTGCCGGATACGCCCTGGCCCGCTTCGGCCGGTTCCGTTTGCGCCTGCTGTTCGAAGGCGGCATCGCCGCGCCCCTGGTGCTGCCGGAAGTGATTACCGGACTGTCGCTCCTGCTGTTGTTCGTCACGCTTGAAGGCCTGATCGGCTGGCCGGCCGGACGCGGAGCGGGAACGGTCACCGTGGCGCATGCGGTGATCTCGGTCGCCTATGTCACCGTCGTGGTCCGCGCGCGTCTCGCCGATGCCGGCACGACGCTGGAGGAAGCGGCCGCCGATCTCTATGCGCCGCCCTGGCGCGTGTTCCTGCGAATCACACTGCCGCTTCTCGCGCCCGCGCTCATCTCGGGCTGGCTGCTGGCGTTTACCTTGTCGATGGATGACGTTGTCGTCGCCAGCTTCACGTCCGGCCCCGGCGCGTCCACCCTGCCGATGGTCGTGTTCTCGGCCACCCGCCTCGGCGTCACACCGGAACTCTACGCGCTGGCCTCGATCATCGCCGGGGTTGTCGCAACCGGGTTGCTGCTGGTGCTCGTTGCCAAGGCGGTGGGGCAGCGGCGCACCTGATCAGCCCAACAGGCCTCTTGCGGCCAGGTTCCGCATCAGCGCCGAGACGCCGAACGACCAGGGCTCGCACTGGTCCGTGGGCCGCATGCGGTTGACAAGTCTCCCCAGGCCTGGCGCGGCGATCGTCACGATGTCTCCCGTCTTGTGCGTGAAGCCCTGGCCGGGCGAGTCCCGATCCTCGATCGGGGCGAACATTGTACCCAGGAACAGCACCGCCCCATCGGGATAGCGGTGATGTGCGTTCACCATCTGCGCCACGAGATCGGCAGGGTCGCGGCTGATCCTGGCGATCGAGGAACTGCCCTGCAGCGTGAACCCGTCGTCCCCTTCCACCCGCAGCGTGACCGTGGTCCGGCGGATATCGTCCAGCGCGAAACCGCCATCGAAAAACCGGATGAACGGCCCGATGGCGCAGGAAGCGTTGTTGTCCTTCGCCTTGCTCAGCAGCAGGGCCGACCGGCCCTCGACATCGCGCAGGTTAACGTCGTTGCCCAGCGTGGCGCCGACGATCCGGCCGGAGGAGGCAACAACCAGCACCACCTCGGGTTCGGGGTTGTTCCAGGACGAGGCGGGATGGAGGCCGGCATCCTGCCCGGTGCCGACGGCGGCCATCGGCTGGGCCTTGGTGAAGATTTCCGCGTCCGGCCCGATACCCACTTCCAGGTATTGGCTCCAGGCGCCCTGCTGGATCAGCACCTCCTTCAGCCGCATGGCCTCGGGCGAACCGGGCTTCAGGCGCGCGAGATCATCGCCGACCAGGCGGGTCACCTCGGTGCGGATCGCTGCGGCGGCGTTCAGGTCGCCGCGCGCGCGCTCCTCGATCACGCGCTCCAGCATCGAAATGGCGAAGGTCACGCCCGCGGCCTTGATCGCCTGCAGGTCGATCGGCGTCAGCAGCCAGGGCTTGCGAGGGTCGCGGGTATCGGCGGGGGTATTGGCCAGGATCGCGTCGATCGGGCCAAGGTTTTCGCCCGCGGATCCCCGCAGCAAGGCCGAGGGATTCGCCGCTTCGCACAGGTCGCGCATGGTCGGCGCATGGCGGCTGATGTCCCAGGCCTGGCCGTCGCGGATCGCGACCACCGAGGGGCCTGCCACATCCGGGCGCCACACCCGGCCGGCGAGGGCAGCGGCGGCGGCATCTTCCGGCAACGTCGGCTGCATGGCTTGCGAAAGTCCCGCCATCTGAACATCTCTCCCTGGCATCGTCGCGTTCTCGGCAATTCGCCGGTTCGCGGTTACACTAGGGGTATCGAGCCTGGCTGTGCAGGCTGAACATGCCCCATCGACGCGTTTGATCGCAGGATGCACGCGCGGCGGGCGTTCCACGCCGAACGGTCCTGCTCTAGACGGCAACAGGGTGCGCCTTGCCAGGGCGAAGAGGAGTCAAAGCAAATGAAGCGGTTCTTCGGTGGTGGCCACGAGACGGAGACAGAGACATTCCCGGTGCAGCACACCGAGGAGGAGTGGCGCCAAAAACTCGACCCGGCGCAATTCCAGGTGCTGCGCAAGCACGGCACCGAGCGGGCGGGCACCAGCCCGTTGAACAAGGAGAAGCGCGCCGGCGTGTTCATCTGCGCCGGATGCGGGCAGGATCTGTTCTCGTCCAACACAAAGTTCGAAAGCGGCACCGGCTGGCCGAGCTTCTGGGAGCCGCTGGACGGGGCGGTGGGCACATCGGAGGACCGGAGCTTCTTCATGACCCGGACCGAAGTGCATTGCAGCGCCTGTGGCGGACATCTGGGCCACGTTTTCCCGGACGGGCCGCGTCCGACCGGGCAGCGCTTCTGTATGAATGGTGTCGCAATGACTTTCCGGCCGGAGGAGTAGCCGGGTCGGCCGCCGGCAGCATATTTGCGCCGGGGCGCTGAGCCGATCGGCGCCGTCGCGTCGCCCCGTACCGGGCAGCAGCGGGGCGTGCCGCGGCCATGAGTCATGGCCGCGGTTGCGGGCGACATTGGTCCTGATCCCGGCCGCAAAGCCAATTCCACCAGGCGGACCGGTCACGTCTCGCCAGAGTCTTCACTGCCGATCGCGTCTCACCACCCCCGCATCTGCCACAAGGCACCGAACGCGATCCGCGGATCTCCCGGACCGTCCACGAATTGGCACATTGCCAACGACCTGATACATACCGGGACGGATTGAACGACGTCGCGAGACCATGGCGACGCAGCTGCAGGGAGAAAAAAGAGATGCGAGGAAACTGGAAACGTGCAGCCTTGGCGACGCTGGCCGCCGGTGTCTTGGCCGCCCCACCTTGTGTCGCATGGGCCCAGAAGACCGTCACGGCTGCTGTCGCCATCGATCCCGCCAGCATTGACCCGCACAAGATTTCCGGTGGTGGTGACTACCAGTTCTTCAACCACGTGTTCGAAGGTCTGTACGGCCACGACAACGACGGCAATCTCGCGCCCGCGCTTGCTCTGTCCTATGAAGTCTCGTCCGACGGCAAGGAATACACATTCAAGCTGCGGCCCAACGTGAAATTCCATAACGGCGAACCGTTCACGGCCGAGGACGTCCGGTTTTCCTGGCAGCGTTCCAACGACCCGGAAATCAAGAACCCGCGGGCCGCTATCGTCACCCGCAACATCGAGGATGTCGTCATCGTCGACGACCTTACGGTGAAGCTGAAGCTGAAAGAGCCGAACGCCGCGATCATCGAGAACCTCGGCGAATATTTCTACATCGTCGACAAGGCCACGACCGAGAAGACAGGCAACGATGAGGTCGGGCGGCACCCGATCGGTACCGGCCCCTATAGCTTCATCAGCCGCCGCATCCGGGAACAGACCGAACTCGCGGTCAACCCGGATTACTGGGGCAACAAGCCGAAGATCGACCGCCTTGTGATGCGTATCGTTTCCGATCCGCAGACCCGCATCGCCATGCTGCGCGCCGGAGAGGTCGACGCGATCGTCAACGTGCCGCCACAGGTCGCCAAGCAGCTTGAAGCCGACAAGAACCTGACCGTGACGGTGAAGCCAAGCTTCCAGAACATCTTCGTCACGCTCGGCACCCGTGCGTCGCACGGGCAGTTCGCCAATCCGAAGGTTCGGCTGGCGCTCAATTATGCGATCGATCGCAAGACGCTGATCAACCGCGTCATGTTCGGCTACGCGACACCGGTCGCGGCGCAGTGCAACGTCAAGGTGATCGGCTGCGACATCGGCAAGGATCCCTATCCCTACGACCCGAAGAAGGCCAAGGCACTGCTTGAGGAAGCGAAGTTCGACTTCAGCCGCACCTACCAGGCGTTCGGACTGGCCCCCGGACGGGCCGCCCAGAGCAAGGAAGTGGCCGAGGCGATTTCGTTCTACCTGAACCAGGTCGGCGTGAAGACGAAGCTGGAGTTCCTGGAATACGGCGCCTGGCTTGCACGCATCACCGCGCGCGAATTCGATAAGCATGACCTGTACTGGCAGAACTGGACGGACTACAACAACGACCCCATGGGCCGCCTGCCGCGCGGCTGGCGTACCGGCGGATCGCTGTCCTGGCACTCGGACCCCGAACTCGACAAGCTGATCGACGCCGCCAACGCCTTCACCGATCCGAAGGTGCGCGAAGCGCATCTGAAGAAGCTGTTCACCTACGCCTATGACAACCCGCCGTCGCTCTTCCTCTGGACGACGAACGAGATCTACGCCACGCGCAAGAATGTCCGGTGGGTGCCGCGGGCGAACGTGTCCTGGCCGGTGTTCTGGGTCGTGGAAAAGGACTGATCCGGCCGAACGATGCTGCTCTATATCGTCCGTCGCCTTGGGCAGACGGCGGTCACCGCCGTCTTTGTCAGCATGATCGTGTTCAGCCTGGCACGCGTGACCGGCGATCCGACGATCCTGCTGCTGCCCACCGAGGCGACGGAGCAGGACCGCAATTTCTTTCGCAACCAGCTTGGCTTGGATCGCCCGCTGCACGAACAGTACCTGACCTTCCTTGGCCGGGTGCTTGAGGGCGACATGGGACGCTCCTTCCGCTATCGCGAACCCGCGCTGGACATCGTGCTGGACCGGCTGCCGGCTACCCTGGAACTGGCGGCAGTGTCGATGCTGTTCGCGATCCTTATCGCTCTGCCGATTGGCATCCTGGCCGCCGTGCAGCGCGATACCTGGGTCGATACCATCGCCCGCTGGTTCGCCACCCTCGGCCAGGCGACACCGACCTTCTGGCTGGGCCTGATCCTGATCCTGTTCTTCTCGGTCCATCTCGGGCTGCTGCCCACCTCGGGCCGTGGCGGCGTGGAAAACATCATCCTGCCGGCAGTCACGCTGGGCTGGTTCTCCGCCGCGGCGATCGCGCGGCTCACCCGCTCCAGCATGCTGGAAGCCTTGCAGAGCGACTTCGTGCGGTTCGAACGTCTGTCCGGCCTGCCCGACCGCCTGATCGTGCTGAAACACGCGCTGCGCAATGCCGCGATCCCGATCGTCACCTACATGGCGCTGCAGTTCGGCGTGCTGCTGTCGGGCGCCGTCGTCACCGAGACGGTGTTCGCATGGCCCGGCATCGGCATGATCGTTGTCGATGCGATCAACGGCCGTGACTATCCCGTGGTGCAGGCCGCCGTCATGGTGACCGCGCTGTTCATTCTGCTGCTCAATCTCGTGGTCGACCTGATCTATTCCTGGCTCGATCCGCGGATCCGGTACTGAGTCCGCCATGCCTGTTCCATCCATCCTCGCCCGTGGCCGGGACGCGATGCAGGGTGCGCCCGTCGTCGCGACGGTGCTGGTCGCGCTCTTCGTGCTCGCCGCCCTACTGGCGCCCGTGATCGCACCGCACGACCCGGCGGAGCAGAACTTTCTCGCCTCCCTCGCGCCGCCGGCCTGGGCCGAGGAGGGAACGCTCGCGAACCTGCTTGGCGGCGACAACCTGGGACGCGACATTCTCTCGCGCCTGATCTACGGCGCGCGCCTGTCGCTGATCATCGCGGTGTTCGCCATTGCCCTGGCCGGTTCGGTTGGCGTCATCCTGGGACTGATCGCGGGCTACGTGGGCGGAGCGATCGACAGCCTGATCATGCGCATCGTCGACGCCTTCCTCGCCATGCCCTTCATCCTCATGGCGCTCGGCTTTGTCGCGGCACTGGGACCCAGCGTCAGCAACATCATCCTGGTCATGGGCATCACCAACTGGGCGCGCTATGCCCGTCTGGTGCGCGGCGAGGTCCTGAGTGTGAAAAGCCGGGATTTTGTCGCACTCGCCCGTATCGCCGGCCAGCCGCGCTGGCGAATCGGCGTGCGGCACATCCTGCCCAATGTCGCGAACAGCATCATCGTGCTCGCCACGCTCGACCTTGGCCGCGTGATCATCCTGGAAAGCTCGCTGTCCTTCCTCGGCCTGGGCGTGCAGCCGCCGGATGTGTCCTGGGGCTTGATGCTGGCGGACGGCCGCGCCTACATGACCGTCGCCTGGTGGCTGACCGTGATGCCCGGCCTCGCGATCCTGTTCTCGGTCCTCAGCCTGAACATTTTCGGCGACTGGCTGCGGGATCGCCTCGATCCAAGACAGTCGCGGGACTGATGCCATGACATCCCCCGCTTCCGCCCATCCCGTCCTGCAGGTGCGCGATCTCCGTGTTGCCTTCCGCACCCGCCGGGGCGTCGTCCGCGCCGTCGATGGCGTGAATTTCTCCCTCTATCCCGGCGAGATCCTGGGCATCGTCGGTGAATCCGGCTGCGGCAAGTCCACACTCTGCTCCTCGCTGGTCCGGCTGCTGCCGGCCAACGCGCAGATCAGCGGTGCGGTCCACTTCCGCGGTGAGAACCTGGTGGAGAAATCCGACCGCGAGATGCGCGCCATCCGCGGGCGCGACATCACGATGATCCTGCAGAACCCCATGACAGCGATGGATCCGCTGTTCACCGTTGGCAACCAGTTCGACGAGATCCTGCGTCACAACGCCGACATGCCACCGAAATCGCGGCGGGAGCGGGCGCTGGAAATGATGGGCCTCGTGCACATCCCATCCCCGCCCGAACGGCTCGCGAGTTACCCGCATCAGATGAGCGGCGGGATGAAGCAGCGTATCCTCACGGCGATGGCCACGGCCCTCAAGCCCGGATTGCTGCTGGCCGATGAGCCGACAACGGCGCTCGACGTCACCATCCAGGAACAGATCCTGCGGCTGCTCGCCGAAATTCGTGATACGCTGGGCACCGCCATCATCCTGGTGACGCATGACCTCGGCATCGTCCGCCGCCTGACCGACCGGGTGGTGATCATGTATGCCGGACGCGCGGTGGAGACCGGCGAAACCGAGGCGATCTTCACGGACCCGAAGCATCCCTATACGCGCGCGCTGCTTGCCTCGATTCCGCGCATCGGCCATACCGGCGACCGGCTGACGGCGATCGAGGGCACCATCCCGGACCTGACCAGCCTGCCGCCGGGCTGCGCCTTCGCGCCCCGCTGCGCCGCTTCCATGCCGCGCTGTTCGGCGGACGATCCCGTCGAAGCCGAAGTCGGACAGGGCCGCACCACGCGCTGCTGGCTGCATGCGGGGACGGCGCCATGACCGACTCGCCGCTGGTCCGCGCCGACAATCTGGTCAAGCACTTCCCGCTGCCGCGCGGCGGCAACCCGCTCGCGCCCCGGCGGATCGTGCACGCGGTGGACGGTGTCAGCTTTACCGTCGAGCCCGGGGAGACATTTGGCCTGGTTGGGGAATCCGGCTGCGGCAAGACCACAATCGGCAAGCTGCTGCTGTATCTGGAACCGTTGACCACGGGGGAACTGGCGGTGGCCGGCCACCGGCTTGCAGGTATGGGCGCCGCCGCCGAACGGGCGTTCCGCCGCGACGTGCAGGCGGTGTTGCAGGACCCCTACGGTTCGCTGAACCCGCGCCACCGCGTGCTGGACGTGGTGGGGGAGCCGCTGACGGTGCATCGTTCGGTGCGAGGCGCCGAGCTGCGCGATCAGGTGCGGGAATTGCTGCGCATCGTCGGGCTGCCGGAACGCGCCGTTGACCAGTATCCGCACGAGTTCAGCGGGGGCCAGCGCCAGCGCCTGGCGATCGCGCGCGCGATCTCCGTCCGTCCGCGCTTCCTGGTGCTGGATGAGCCGGTTTCGGCGCTGGACGTATCGATCCGCGCGCAGGTGCTGAACCTGCTGCGCGACCTGCAGGACCAGCTTGGCCTGACCTACCTGTTCATTGCGCACGATCTTGCGGTGGTCGAGTTCATGTCGGACCGCGTCGGCGTGATGTATCTGGGACGGCTGGCGGAGCTGGCGACGTCGTCACAGCTGTATCAACGACCGCTGCATCCTTATACCCAGGCGCTGATGCGCGCGGCGATGGCGACCGATTTGCCCAGGGGCGGACGGGATTCCGTGTCGATCCAGGGAGAGGTGCCGTCGCCGATCAATCCGCCCAGCGGCTGTCGCTTTCGCACCCGCTGTCCCTTCGCGCGGCAACGCTGTGCCGCGGAAACCCCGCCGCTGGCGCAGGTGGAACAAGGCCACTTCGTCGCCTGCCATTTCTACGCAGAGATCGAAGCCGGGCAGGGAGGGGGATTGTCTGCGGCCTTGCTGAGCGGGCCTAACGCCGGCTGACGGAAGGGCGTACGGCAGGGAACACGAAACGCGGGCGGGGCCGTCCGGACATCACCGCAGGCTCGCCGCGGCCGTTTGCATGGATTTCGACCGCGGCGCGGCGGCGGGCGCATCCGGCCGGGATCAAGAGGAGCACACGCGGTGCTCCCCCTTTCCTTGCTGTGTTCAGTCGAACAACTCCGACAGCCAATGTTTCCGCCTTCTTCCATGGCGGGGTCGGTGGCGATCCTCCCAATCCTCGTCATCGGGGTGGGCTTGCCATGCCCCCTGCTGAGGCGCGGTCCATCCCGCCGGCAATGGTGCCGGGGGCGCCCAGCCGCCGGCCTGCGGACCGGGATAAGGAGCGGGAGTAGGGGCGGCCAGGCTGGCCCGCTCGATGATCTTGTCCAATTCGTTCCGGTCCAGCCACACGCCGCGGCACTGCGGGCAGTAATCGATCTCAATTCCGTTGCGCTCCGACATCGTCAGGACGGCGCCGCAACGGGGACAATCGAACGGGGTCATGAGGCGAGCTCCTTCGCTTGAGGTCAAGCCGTCCGTCCGGCAGGCGTGATGCGGATCAGTACGGGTGATGGTGTCACGGCTAGGTTGCACCCTCCCTCCTGGCATCGCCACGACCGGCGGCGGTGAAGGATCCGACATCATCGCCCGTACGAACGATCAGAGGGGCCCGGATCCGGCATCCTGAAACGTGGCCTGATTCGACCGGATTTCAAGCATAGCTCCCCGCGTTCGGGTGTCTCTCCCGATCATGGCGTCCGCTCGACGACCGAAAGTGATTGTGGCGCCTCCGGCTTTCCGCGTAGGCTCCATGTGTGCAAATAATAAAACGCTAGGGGATGCATCGCCAAACGGCAGAATTCGCATGTCCAGGACCTGGTTATACTGCCAGGCCGTGGCGCTGCTTCTCTGCGCGCTGCCGGCACTGGCTCAGAACGACTACCAGAACCGACCCGTCCGCCTGATCGTGCCCTATCCGGCGGGCGCCGGCACCGACATCATTGCGCGCCCCGCCGCCGAGGCCCTGTCCCGCGGCCTCGGCCAGCAATTCGTCGTGGAACACCGCGGCGGCGCCGGCGGCACTCTTGGCACCGAAGCCGTGGCGAAGTCCACGCCGGACGGCTACACGCTGCTGTTCACGCCGCAGGCGCCGATCGTCGTGCTGCCCAATCTCCGCAAGCTGGGCTACGAGCCGCTGAAGGACCTCACGCCGGTCGCACGTGTCGGCGAGGTGATCGGCGGCTTCGCCGTCCACCCATCGCTCGGCGTCAGGACGCTCCCCGAGTTTGTGGCCTCGGCGAAACAGAAACCCGGCAAGATCAGTTTCGTTTCAGCCGGCACCGGGACGGTGACGCATCTTCGTGGCGAGATGTTGCGCATGATGGCGGACATCGACCTGCTGCACGTGCCGTATCGCGGCAATGGCGAGGCGCTGCCGGACCTGCTCGCGGGCAATGTGCATTCCATGTTCGAAGCGATTGTGTTCCCCCACGTCAAGGCCGGCAAGCTCGTGCTGCTGGTGATGATCGACGACGAGCGGCATCCGGAATTTCCCGATGTGCCGACCATCAAGGAAGCCGGCTACCCCGACTATGATCTGCCGATCTGGTTCGGCGTCTATGCGCCTGCCGCTACACCGCGCGCGGTCGTCGAACGCCTGCACAACGAGCTCGCCAAGCTCGCCACGGACGAAGTCCTGCGCGCGCGCGTCGCGGCAGCCGGCATTCGTCTCTACAAGGACGTTGACACCCTGGATCAGCTGCAGGCCAGGCTGGCGCAGCAGACTGCGGTTTCCGCCGATCTGATCAAGCGGGCGAACATCACCCTGGAATAAGGACAGAATCGTCCCCGGCCGGCGGCCGGCGGGCAGTCATCGTACGACGTCCGACGCACCCGCTGGCCGGATCATCGGCTCACCCTGGCGCGCGGGCTCAACGGCGCCGATCGCCGTAGCCGGAACACCCGCGTCGGCCAGGGCCGCGAGGCACGCCTCCGCCCGGTCCGCGGCAATGCCCGCCAGCAGCCCGCCCGAGGTCTGCGGATCGATCATCAATGCCGTCACCACCCCGAAATCTGCGGTCGCCAAGGCACGCCGGTTCTCTGCCGCGAGCGTGCTTTCCACCCCCGAGACGGCCAGGTCCAGCGCGCCCGGAAGCGCCGGGATCGTTTCGGGCCAAAGCGAGGCGGCTACGCGGGACGCACGCAGCATCTCGCCCAGGTGGCCGGCCAGACCAAACCCGGTGACATCGGTGCAGGCGGTCACCCCATGCGACCGCAGTATGCGCGCGGCGGCGGCATTGCTGGTGCACATCGACTCGATGGCCGCTTGCAGCCAGGCGGCGCGTGCCAGTCCCCGCATATGCCCGGCCAGCACCAGCCCGGTGCCGAGCGGCTTGGTCAGGATCAGGATGTCGCCGGGACGAAGGCCGGATTTGCGCAGCAGATGGTCCGGTGATGCGAGGCCGGTGACCGCGAAACCCAGCGACGCCTCTTCGGCCTCGCCACTGTGCCCGCCCACCAGCGTGCAGCCATCCGCCGCCAGCACCTCGGTCGCGCCTTGCAGCATGGCCGACAACTCGGCGCGCATCTTGGCGCCGGCGGCATATGGGATGGCGGCGACAGCGAGCGCGGTCCAGGGGCGGGCGCCCATGGCATGCAGGTCGGACAGCGCGTGTGCCGCGGCGACCTGGCCGAACACATAGGGATCGTCCAGGAAGGCGCGGAAATGGTCGACCGACTGCACCAGAACCTGCCCGGGCGGCGGTGCCAGCACCGCGGCATCGTCGGGTTCATCCAGGCCGATCAGCAGATCGGGGTTCGCGGCCTGGGGCAGGGACGCCAGCGCACCCGCCAGCACCTCGGCGCCCACCTTGGCGCCGCACCCGCCGCAGCGCATCGGGTCCGCGGGGTCGGGCGCCATGCGCATCTGCTGGTACATGCGCATCCAGCGGCGGTCGATCCAGTCCTTCCATCGCCAGACCCATCCGCCCGACACCGCGATCCCGTTGCGCCAGGCGACCGCACGCCCGTCGCCCAGGCCCAGGATCACCAGCGCGTCCTTCTGTGGCCGCCACGGCTTGAGCGGCCGGTGCATCGCCGCGGCACGCAGGTTGTCGGCCAGCGGCGCGCCGGCGCGCACCGCCCAGACCCCGGCCTTCGGGCGCGGATTGCCTTCCAGCGTCGCGCAGTCGCCAGCGGCGAAGACATACGGGTGGCTGATGCTGCGCAGCGCAGCGTCGATCCGGACGCATCCGGCGTCGTCGCAGGCGAGACCGGAGGCGGCGAGGAGCGCCGGCCCGTGCACGCCCGTCGCCCACAGGGCCGTCGCGACATCCAGCGTGCTGCCGTCCGACAGCGGCAGGTGTCCATCCTGAAGCGGGCCGGCGGTGACGCCTGAGGCGAGCTCGATCCCGCGCGCGATCAGGGTGTCGCGCGCGGCGCGGCGGGCCTGCGGCGGCGCCGAAGCGAGCGGTTCGCCGGTCTGGGACACCAGCGCCAGGCGGAACCGGCCGCGGAACCGGTGGGCGAGCGCGATGACGAGTTCGGTGCCCGCTGCTCCGCCGCCGATCACAGCGATGCGTGCGCCGTCCGGCAGCGTGGTCTCGATCTCGGCCAGGCGATCGAGGAAGCGGCCAATCGGCTTCACCGGAACGCCTCCGTGTTCTGGCATTTTCGGCAGGCCGCCGACATCGACCGACAGCAGGTCGAACGGGATGTCCGGCCGGCCGGCGACGGCGACCGAGCGGACATCGAGGTGGATGTTGGTGGCCTCGGCCAGGACCAGGCGCGCACCGGCGGCGACGGCCAGCGGCGCGAGATCGATATGCGCCTGCGCCCGCGTGTAGTCGCCGCGGATCAGGCCGGGGAGCATGCCGGAGTAAGGCGTTTCCGGTTCGCGGCCGATCAGCGTCAGTCGGACGCCGGGCTGGGGCCGCATGGCGAAGCGGCGCAGCACCTCCACATGCGCATGCCCGGCGCCGAGGAGGACGATATCGGTTTCCACGGTGCCTTGGGTGCGCATGGCGGGAGGATAGCGGGTTTCGGCGAGTCGGGGGGAGTGAGTGGTCAGGGGCAGCGGGTGAAGATCCCTTCCAGGTGAAAAGTCTGGCGCGGAGGTCAGTATCCCATTCCGTTGTCGTGCGTCGGAGCGAAGGGCGGGAGGCGCGGTCCATGTCCGCGTTGTGAGACGATTGACAATGAGGCGGGTGCCTCGCACGGTCCACCTCCGATCGAGGCCGCGCCGGGGAACGCCATGTTGTCTGTACCGTATCAGGACGTCGATGTGATCGTTGTCGGAGCCGGCAACGCGGCCGCCAATGCGGCACTTGCGGCGCACGAGGCCGGGGCGTCGGTCGCAATGCTCGAAACTGCGCCCGAGGATGCCCGCGGCGGCAACTCGGCCTTTACGGGTGGCGCATTCCGCTTTGTCTATTCCAGCGTCGATGATCTGCTTGCGTTGGATCCATCGATTGCGGAACTCGACCTTCAGAACATCGACTTCGGCACTTATACGGAAGGTCAGTATTTCGACGACATGGGGCGGTTGACGGAATATCGCTGCGATCCCGAGTTGACCGAGGTGCTGATCACCAACTCCTATTCCGCCGCGCTGTGGCTGAAGAAGCATGGGGTCAAGTTCCAGCCGGCGCTTGGGCGGCAGGCCTTCAAGGTTGGTGGGAAGTTCAAGTTCTGGGGCGGCCTTGCGTGCCACATCCATGGCGGCGGCCAGCATCTGGTGGCGACCCTGCATGCGGCTCTGATCAAGGCCGGAATTCCGGTCTACTATGAGGCAACGGCCTGGCAGTTGCTGCATGACGATGGCCGTATCCAGGGCGTCCGCGTGCGGCACCGTGGCCGCACCCAGGACCTGCGCGCAAAGGCCGTGGTGCTGGCCTGTGGCGGATTCGAATCGAATGCCGAGATGCGGGCGCGCTATATCGGGCCGAACTGGGATCTCGCGAAGGTCCGCGGCACGCGGTTCAACCAGGGTTACGGCCACCGCATGGCTATGGAGATCGGCGCGGCCGTGGCGGGACACTGGTCCGGCGCGCATGCGGTGCAATGGGACATGAACGCGCCGCCCTTTGGCGACCTGTCGGTCGGGGACCAGTTCCAGAAACACAACTATCCGTTCGGCGTCCTGCTGAA